>JAAZAV010000061.1 GCA_012514145.1 Clostridiales bacterium
AGTGGGTCACCCATTTTACTGAGCCTGTCAAGGCGATTATCTTCGGCAAAAAAATTTATCTGTTTCATAGGTATATTATATCATATTTGGGCGAATATTGCATGAGGTTTTTAGAGATGCCCTTAACTTTATACAGGAGAATTTCCACTATGAGCAAGAAGGCAGACATTGTAAACGAACTGGCAGCGAGAAAGAACCTCAAGAAGAAGGAAGCCGAGGAGATCGTCAACGAATTCCTTAAGATCGTTCAGGAGAAACTCGCAGAGGACGGCAAAGTTCAGCTTATCGGTTTCGGTACCTTTGAAATTACCGAGCGTGCAGGACACATCGGCAGAAATCCCCGCACCGGTGAGGTTATCAAAATAGGCGCCCGCAAGCACATGACATTTACTGCAAGCAAAAAGCTGAGAGATTTCTTCAACGGTCAGGAGGCTGCCTCCGAGGAGAAGTAATGAGACTTGACAAGTATCTGAAGGTTTCCCGTATTATCAAGCGCAGAACGGTTGCCAACGAAGCCTGCGACACCGAGCGTGTTATGGTAAACGGCAAGCGCGCCAAAGCCTCATATGAGGTCAGGGAGGGCGACATAATCGAGATAACCTTCGGAGAACGCACCCTGAAAGCCCGTGTGGTGGATGTCAAGGAGCATGCGCTGAAAGCGGAAGCCTCGTCAATGTACGAGATTATCGATTGAGTATGAGCGGAAAACGCATCAGTCTGTTTGTCAAGCTGGCTACGCTGGCGTTCATATGCTTCTGTGCGGTATCGCTTATTCAGATAAGCGTACAGTATAACGGCATGGTGGGCGAGCAAAACGAGCTGCGGGAGAAAATCGACGACTGCAATGACAGTATCGAGCAGTTAAGTGACCAGCTTGCGCGCCCGTTCGACGATGAATATGTCAAAAGCGTGGCGCGCGAGAAACTCAATTACCGCATGCCCGACGAGATAATATTCTACAACGACCTCCAGCGGTGACGCGGCGGCATACTTATACTTAACAACAACATTCGCAGACCGTGCAGCTCAATCTGTACGGTCTGTTGTAAAGTAAACAGCTTTTTCCATGATTATTAAAAATGTAAGAGTATATACAATGGACACCGCCTGTCCCGCAGCTGACGGAGTGATCGAACCCGGTTATGTCGCTTTCAGCGGCGGTTTGATTACCGCCGTCGGAGAGGGCGAGCCGCCTGCCGGGCTTTGTGAGGACGGAATGGTTGACGGTCGGGGCGGTATCCTCATGCCCGGGTTTATCGACGGTCATACCCACCTGGGTATTATCGAGGATTCACTGAATTTCGAGGGCAATGACTGCAACGACACCGACGACCCTATAAGTCCGCAGCTGCGGGCGATCGACGGGGTGAATCCCTTTGACCGCTGCTTTGAGGACGCAAGGCGTGCGGGTGTCACCTGCGTGGCGGTGTCTCCGGGCAGTGCCGATCCCATAGGCGGGCAGATCTGCGTACTCAAAACCGCGGGGCGCTGCGTCGACAGAATGGCTGTAAAAGCGACTGCTGCTGTAAAGTTTGCATTGGGTGAGAATCCCAAAAGCGAGCACCATGCCAGAGAACAGGCGCCCGAGACCCGAATGGCGACAGCGGCTCTCATTCGCGAGGCGCTGATGAAGGCGAAGAAATACGGCGAGGCGATGGCGCGCGCCCACGAAACCACCGATGACCCGGACAGCGAGCCGCCGGATGAGCCGGAATACGATATCAAAAACGAGTCGCTGACCGCAGCTGTCGGCGGAAAGATCCCGGTACATTTTCATGCCCACCGTACGGACGACATATTCACAGCCCTTCGCATTTCGAAGGAATTCGGACTTGACCCGGTGCTGATACACTGCACCGAGGGACATTTAATAGCTAAAGAGTTAGCCGAAGAGGGCGTGAAGGCTTTTGTCGGTCCCAATATCTGCGACCGGGCAAAACCCGAGCTGCGTTCACTGAGCTTCGACAATCCCCGCATACTCAGCGAGGCTGGGGTAAAGGTGGCGCTGACTACCGACCACACCGTGACGCCGATTCAATACCTTTCCCTCTGTGCCGCTTTGGCGGTGAAGAGCGGTATGGACTATTTCGAGGCGCTGCGGGCGATCACCGTCAATCCGGCTGAAATTCTCGGTATTGCGGACAGAGTCGGCTCAATCCGTACCGGCATGGATGCGGATTTAGTTCTCTTTGACGGAGACCCGCTGAATCTGATGACCAATGTCACCGGCATATGGATTAACGGCGCCGATGTATCTGCCGGCTGAAAGGCGGATATGTTATTATGAAGGAAATCACCTGTGCCGCGATAACCGAAACGGTTCGCGGACTGTTTATCAAAGCGAATTATGAACTGCCGCCCGATGCAGAATGTCTTGTTCGGTCGGCTCCCGAAAAGGAAAGCGTTCCCCTTGCAAAAGCGGTGCTCTGCCGCATTGCCGAGAATCTTGATGCTGCAGCCGAACTCAAACTTCCCATTTGCCAGGATACCGGCATGGCGGTGCTTTTCGCCGATGTGGGGCAGGATGTGCATATAACAGGCGGCTATTTTGAGGATGCCGTGAACGAGGGTGTGCGCCGCGCATACCTTGAGGGCTTTCTGCGCTGTTCGGTGGTGAACGAGCCGCTGTTCGAGCGCAAAAACACCGGGGACAACACCCCGTCGCTGATTCATACCCGTATCGTGCCCGGCGACTCCATATGTTTTACAGCCGCTCCCAAGGGCTTCGGTTCCGAGAATATGAGCGCCCTTAAGATGATGACCCCCGCCGCGAAGCCCTCGGATATCGTTGACTTCGTGGTGGAGACGGTGAAACGCGCCGGCGGCAACCCCTGTCCCCCGATAATGATCGGCGTGGGTATCGGCGGCACCTTCGAGGGCTGCGCACTGCTTGCCAAGCGGGCGGTGGTAAGGGATGTGTCAATTCGCAATCCCGACAGCCGATACGCTGAACTGGAACAAAATATACTTGAGGCGGTTAACAAAACCGGTGTAGGCGCCCAGGGCTTCGGAGGCGATGTCACAGCGCTGGCGGTAAATATCGAATACAGCCCGACCCACATAGCCGGGCTTCCGGTTGCCGTAAACATCAACTGCCATGTAATGCGTCATGCCCGTACTCTGCTTACCGGCAGCGATCCGGCTGCGGGCGTACAGGCGTACGGTTGCGGCTACGGGTGTGCAGAGTAAAGCAATGACGGGAACGAGCGGACTCATGACAAGAATAACAAGAACACAGATAAAACGAAACAGACGGCTGGCAACACTCCTTGGCTTTATGCTGGCACTGGCTTTGACCGCGGCGGTTCTGCTTGCGGTGCAGCTGGGATTGGTTAAGTCAGAGCAGGCGGAGTACCGCGAAAGTACCGCCCGCCGCATCAACGAGCTTGACACACAGCTGCTCGATGAGAGAGAAAAACTTAAGCTGCTTCAGGCGGAACGGGATCTTATCTATTCACAGAGCCTGGCGCTGCAGGGTGATGTCGCAAACCTGACCTCATCGGCAGCCGACTCGGCAAAGCATTACAGCTCGCTTGATGCCCAGCTTGACGATCTTAAGGGTCAGCTCAACGCAAAGGATGCCGAAATCGATAAACTCAAAGCGAACATCAAGAACCTTGAAAGCGTATATTCGGTGGATATCAACAAACAGTTCGACATAATTACAGAGCTGAACGAACTGCTTGTCAATGTGCCTCCCATCGAGTTCGAGCGGGAGGTAACCAAAGACGACGGTACGGTTGAGAAAATCATAGACTACCGCATACCCAAGATATCGATATACTATGAAGATATGCAGAAGGGCTACAAGTATTCCTATCTCGCGGACGAGGTATACAGCTCGGCAAGCCTGCTGAAGGCGCCCTTTGCGCTGTCAATTCTTGAGGCGGCCGAGAAGGAGTTTACAGACCGCAAGGCTCAGCTTGAGGCGAACCCCACGGCGGTTCTGCCCGAGCCAAAGTATAACTTCGATAAAATTTACACATACACAAAGGCGGATTATCAGAGCGGCTCCGGCAAGATAAAGGACGAGCCGGAGGGGAAAACCTACACTTACAGGGAACTCATTGAGTATCTCCTGCTTTACAGCGATAATGTGGCATACGAGCAGCTGAAAAAGGAGTATGACATAAGGGAGTTTCGCAGTCTGGCGAGCCGTATCGGCACAAAAGCCATGCGCAAGAGCCTATCCGATATTTCGGCTTCTGACGGCGGCAAGGTAATGCGCGCCATATACGAGTATATTCAGAGCGAGGGCGAATACTCTGAGCTTATGTATGACAGCATGATCAACTCGGCGCATACCGTAATGATAACTATGAGCGTATACCCTAAAAAGGTGGCTCATAAATACGGCTGGGATGCCGGAACCTACCACGATATGGGAATAGTATATGACGAAAACCCCTATGTTGTCGTTGTCCTCACCGACATGGAGGAGGGCGGCAAGGAGATAAACGAGTATATCCAGTCGGTTATCAAGAAGGTTGCTAAGCTCCACGCCAACTTCTACGCAAAGAGATAAACAAAGGACAGTCATAGAGCCGAAAATTCGGCGGAATACACGAAACAGGTTGATATAATGCATTTTACATATAAAACCCGCGGCACATGCTCACGGATAATCGACTTTGACCTGGAGGACGGGATAGTAAAGAATGTAAAATTCACAGGCGGCTGCAGCGGCAATGCTCAGGGTATTGCGCATCTTGTGGAGGGTATGCCTGCTGATGAGGCAATAGCCCGCATGAAGGGCATAAAGTGCGGCTTCAAGTCCACCTCCTGTCCCGATCAGTTATCCCTCGCTATAGAAAAGGGACTGACCGAGTCGAAATAACAGAATAACGAGAAAAAGAGAGAGATGTCAAATCGACAGTCTCTCTCTTTTGTATTGTGATTTCAGCCGGCAGCAAATATGATATATGAGACAACACCGTTCCAACGTGCCGGCAAAGGGTTTAATATTCGACTATTCTTCGCATGCAGCTTTGCGGTCGAAGATTGCCTTGAAGATGGCGGGATCGAACTTGGGGGTGCGGTCGTAGTAGTAGAGACCGTTCTGCTCCTGCTCGATATCGGTGAGCTGGGTGTAGCAGCAGCCCGAGATCATGGGATTGTCAAGCAGCACGTCGGTCAGACCCTTGAAGCGCGCCACAAACTCCTCCTCGGTCTTGGGAGCCGAACCGTAGCTCCATGCGGCAGCGCCGACAGACCAGCCGATTCCGCCGTATTCCGAGATAAATGACAGCTCGGGCGGCGCCATAACGCCGACATGATCTTTGTTCAGCGGCGCCTTTCCCTCAAGCAGCGGTGCGTAGTTCTCGCGGAAGACCTGGGGATCGCCGCAGTAGTTGTGCTGATCCCAGACCTCGGTCTTGACGTGATGCCAGCCGGAGCAGTCGATGAACATTCTGGACGGGTCGTAGGCCTTGGTGATGTCGTAGAGCATGGCGACAAAGCGGCGATCCTGATTGCCCTGGGTTTCATTCAGCGGACACCAGCCCACGATGGCGGGGTGGTTGTAGTCGCGGCGCAGCAGCTCAAGCCATTCCGGGAGGAAGCCTGCCCAGCAGGTTGGACGAGAGAGGTCGAGACCCCAGTTGCCATGTTCGCTCCAAACGATGTAGCCGAGACGGTCGCAGTGGTAGAGGAAGCGGGGTTCAAATACCTTCTGATGCAGACGGGCGCCGTTGAATCCGCAGGCCATGGAACGGAGAATATCCCCCTCAAGCTCACTGTCGCAGGGAGCCGTCCAGATGCCGTCGGGATAGAAACCCTGATCCAGTACCAGACGCTGGAACACCGGCTTGCCGTTGAGTATCATTTTACGGCCGTCATAATAAACATCGCGAAGTCCGAAGTAGGAGTCAACCTTGTCCTCGCCGAGAACGAACTCGAGGTCGTAAAGTTTTCCGTCGCCCACGTTCCAGAGGTGACGCTCAGCCAATTTGATTATAAAGCGTGCTACCGAGCCGTTGACATTGCTCTCGGTGCGCCCCATCAGTTTGCCGCCGAAAGAGGCGCAGGCGATAAGCATCATACCCGCTGCGTTCTCACACTCGATTTCGCAGAGCAGCTCGCCGGCAGCCGCGTTTGGAGTCAGCTTCATGCTCTTTATGTAGGAAGCGGGAACGGTCTCCACCCACACGGTTTGCCAGATACCGGTAGTGCGGGTATAGGAGCAGCCGCGGGAGTGGTATTCATTGCACTGCTTGCCCACGGGCTGGCAGCCCGAGCGCTGGTCGTCCTCGGCGCAGACGGTGATAAGGTTTGCGCCGTCGACGGCGAAATCGGTGATATCATGGGTGACCGGCGAGGAACCGCCGTAGTGTATGCCGCAGGATCTGCCGTTGACCCAGACTTCGCAGGCATAGTCACAGGCGTCTATGTGGAGGATAATTCGCCTGCCTTCCTCCTTCTTCAGGGTCACGCTGCGCTTGTACCATACGGATGCCATGAAATCCTTGTTGCCCACGCCCGACAGCTCGCTTTCGGGACAGAAGGGCAGAATGATCTCGCCGGAAAGGGTCTCGGCTCCGACAAGCCCGCGGGCGCGGCCCGACTTGCCGTTGTCTATCTCAAACATCCATTTGCCGTTGAGATTCATCCAGTTGCCGCGCCTAAGCTGAGGACGCGGATATTCGATGCGCGGAATGTTAGCCATAACTATACTCCTTGTTCACATGAGTTTTTGTACCAAGAAAGATTATACCATATACGCGGCTGTCCTTCAAGCGCATTATGCTTCACAATAATTTAATATGGTGTTAACATATATTGCCGCTCCATAGAGTACAATGAATTCGGAAAAACCATTCTACTTAAGCCGATTAGCCGATTGTAAAACTCCGAAGAAAAAGACATAGAAACTGCTCAACCGCCGTCTGAACCCCCCAAGAGCTCTGTCGAAAAAGGAAAAACTCCCTGAAGACGAAAAAATAGGACGAGAATCGGAAGAGCATCTGAGAATGTCAAGCAAAAGCTTATCGGTCGGAATACCGAGAATCTTTTGCAGAATCAAAGCCCGAATGTGGTTTTCAAGATGATGTATGTGGCTTCTGCCGCATTGCAAATAAAACGCATGGTAGAAGCTTGCAGGAATTTTCTTTTCAAAATCGATGTGTTTTTCAAAAAGTGAGATGAGCTTCGGCTTCTTTTCTTCGATTGCTTGTGACAAATCGTTGTAGATGTATGATAATGACATCTGCACCAATTTCTTTCGCATGATTTTTTCCTCTTTTGTCGGTGTGTTTGTTGTTTGTCACTTCAATTATACCATAAAAGCGGAGAAAAAATCAGTAGTTATTATTCCTGGAAAGCCACTTGCCGTATGTTTTTCCGGGGTTTTACAAACGGCTAACTAATTATTAAAGAGGAGAACTATTATGAGTAATAATGAAAACAAGGTTACTGTTGAAACTAAGGGTTTCAATGTGGGGAATGCAGTAAAGATCGGCGTTTCCTTTGGAACATGCTTAGCTATGGTTATTTCCTTTGTAACATGGAAATCTGTGGGATGGGCAATTCTGCATGGGATTTTCAGTTGGGGATATGTTTTATACTATATGATCCGATATGTGTGGATGTAATATAAAACTTATTCGTCAGATATGTGAAGGGTTCAAAATAAAAGAGATTACTATAAGCAGAGTGCTTGCTGCTTTAGATAGCGTGGATCGCTTCATGTGACAAATCGTCGTAGATGTATGATAATGACATCTGCACCAATTTCTTTCGCATGATTTTTTCCTCTTTTGTCGGTGTGTTTGTTGTTTGTCTCTTCAAGTATACCACAAAAGCGGAGAAAAATCAGTAGTTATTATTCCCGGAAAGCCACTTGCCGTACATTTTTCCGGGATTTTAAAACGGTTAACATTAATACTACAAAGGAGATAATGCCATGTTTAAATTTTCTTGTTCCGGCGGCTGGATGCCGGGCTCCTACGAGGAGAGATTCTTCAACGCGAAGAAGTAC
This sequence comes from Clostridiales bacterium, assembly GCA_012514145.1. GTDB lineage: Bacteria > Bacillota > Clostridia > Oscillospirales > CAG-272 > JAAZAV01. Next base: position 7,976 of record JAAZAV010000061.1, read on the forward strand.
GGATTCAAGGCAATAGAAATTCTCGGCTGGACAGGCGTAAACTTTGAGACCGCCCGCGCCGCCATCGACGAGTCGGGGGTTGAGCTGTCCGCCATTCTTACCCAGTCGAAGAACCCCGACATTCAGGCGAAGCTGAACAACACCCACGGCATCGTATGGGAGGATCTGTACGACGATTATGTGACCGCCATGACCGAGACGGTTGAGGCTGCCGTAAAGCTGAACTGCAAGAATGTTGTAGCCGTAACCGGCAACGAGCGTTCCGATGTTCCGCGCTACACTCAGCACCATAATGTCATCAAAACTTTGTCAAGAGTAGCTCCCATAGCCGAGAAGGCTGGCGTTACCATCGTTCTTGAGCCGCTGAACATTCTGGTAGACCATAAGGGCTACTTCCTTGTTACCTCAACCGAAGGCTTCGACATCATCCGCTCGGTTGGTTCTCCCAACGTAAAGCTGCTGTTTGACGTATACCATCAGCAAATTTCCGAGGGCAACGTCATCAACAACATCAAGAACAATGTTGACCTCATCGGTCATATTCACCTCGGCGACGTACCGGGCCGCAAGGAGCCGGGTACCGGAGAGATCAACTACCGCAATGTCTTTAAGGCAATATGTGAATCGGGCTACACCGGTTTCTGTGCCCTTGAGTGCGGCCATGTGGATCCGCTGGATGTTGCCGTTGAGAAGATGTTCAAGCTTGTTGAGGGCTACGGCGAGTAAGCAGCAGAAAAAAGAACGCAATAAATGCAGCATCCCCGATTGAAACGATCGGGGATGCTTCTATTATACCTATACTCTGAATATCTCTCCCGGCGAGGGAATTATCACCTCGGTATCGGGTGAGCGCTTTTGAATTATGCGTTTTACATGCTCCGCATGCTCACGGCGCCACATGCCGCTGTCCTCTCTGCCGATTTCGTACAGATGACCGAGAATTATCTTGCGGGCGTCGAAGTAAAGCAGGAAGTCAGCCATGTCACTGTCGTAGGGAGCGAAGCTGTCGGCTGTGCCGTTTCCGTCACCGAGCCAGACGTGACCGACAATGGCGTCGGTATAGCCTAACTGTTCCATCCCCCGGGTGGAATAGTCGCGCACATCTGCCGGGAAAAGCATACTGGGAGAGCGGGCGGCGCGGACACGATAGCCGTATTCACGGACACCCTTCCCGGTGTCTGCTCGGAAATGGTGGCTCTCGAAGGGGGTAATTCGCAAAGGACCGATGACCAGAGCGCGGCCTGCCCGGGCTGCAATAATGCGGTCAGAGCTTATTCCGTATTCCTTCGCTTGCCGCACCATAAAGTCGGGAATGAGCCATTTCATCGGCAGCGAAGCGAGGCGGCGCACGGTGATTTCCTCAAAGTGGTCGGCGTGACTGTGGGATATAATCATCAGCCGGCATTTGGCGAAGAGTTCGGGCAGCAGCGATGCGGCATTAGTGAGGATTGCGGCGGAGCGAAGCGAAATATCCATCGCCCAGCCGTAGCCGTTAGTATTGAACACATAAGCCGAGGACTGCAGCACCGCCATATGTGTGCCGCTGCCATGCATACCGAATATCGAACATGCGTTTTTCAGACGGTCGATGAAGTTCCGGCGCACATCGTCATAGAGCCGCGCACAGCGGGGAAGGACGGCATCGATAGCTTTCAGACTGCCGAGGAGAGCCTTTGCGGGGTCGCATCGTCCTTCAAACCGCGGGAAGTCAAGTTCCAGATTGTAAAGCCCGAAATAACCGTATGCCATCAGCTCGATGTAGCGCTTCAGCGGCAGCTCATATGGGCTTATCAGCGGGAAGTGGGTATTTAGCCCGTCAAGAGCGTGAATGTGGGTGTGAATGATGCGGCGGCGGAAGGCTTTGGGGGGCATCATATCGGGTATGCCGGAGTTTGTGGCTTTGACACGGTAAAACCAGTGCCCCATGTCGAAGCATATCCCGATCGCACGGTTGTCGGTTCCGTTGACCGCGTCGAGCACAAGCGACATGCTGTCGCCCTCACTGCCGTCGGGCAGTCTGCGGTTATTTTCGAGGGCAATGCGGACGCGAAGGCGGTTTTCGGATATGTGAGCCGCAAGAGCTTTGAGCATTTCCACATTCACAGCCACAGTGTCATCGCCGGCACCGCCGGCAATGGGATGTATTACAACAATCAGTTCGTTGCGGTTGCGGTGCAGCTCTTTGAGAAGCAGCGATATCGGGTCGAATATATCACTGACCGCGCTTGAAGCAGACTTTACCGAGCCGTGTAAAGTGATCTTCATTCCGGCGTCCCACACATGTGAGGCTGCGGCAATCACTTCGGTCGGCGGCGTGGAGGGCGATACCGAGCGCAGTTCTATACTTGAACAGCCGGCATCGCGCAATCTTATGAGCAGTTCATCCCGCGGCGGCAGTCCGTAACCTTCGCCGCTAAGCAGGTATTTGAAAGGTAAAGAGGTTCCGAGCATTTTCTGTCTCCGTCTGTCGGTTTCGGATTCAACATCCAGTGGCGACAGTATAGCATAAACATAATTGGATTTCAATACCGAATGCGACTTTGGCGTCCGATGTTCTCATGCGCTCCATGTGCCCGGGCGATAATCAGTAAATCTCCTTGTTGAATCGGAAGCGGCGCTGTGGTATAATTCATGCATGGAATCAAAAAAACATGAAAACGAGGTGATATGATATTATGAATGAGGTTTTATTTGAAGCCCTGAAACCCGGTACGCTGCAGAATGACGGTGTGACAGTTAATGGCAGCATATATACTTTCGCGGCGGACGGCAGTTCGGGGCTGTATTGCGATGCCGCTGTCGGCACCTTCTGCGGTCTGCCCATGAACAAGGGCGACTGGATAGTCCTTGAAGCGACTCTGCTCAACAACGCATGCGCCGGCTTCTATTTCCGTTTCTCAACGGCGGACGGCAGGAAAGCGGCGCTGATGATGGGCGTCCTGCCGGGCATCCGCACAAAGATCACCTTCCCGGTGGAGGCTCTGTCGGGGAATACCCTCTTCCTGCCCCGCACCCCCGGACGGCTAAAAAGTGTATACAACGGCGTGCCGATAAGCAGGGAGGAGGTCGTCAGCTTCCGTCTGTCTGCGATGCGCTCCCGTGAGCCGGTAAAACTTGAGATACACAGCGTCGGCATATCCCGCGGACCGGTAACCCATAACCTGCCGAAGCGGGCGCTGGTGGACGAAATGGGTCAGAAGGCGCTGACCGACTGGCCGGGCAAGACGAAAACCGCAGATGAGATGATAGCCCGCATCCGCGGCGAGCTGGCATGTCCCCCCGAGCCGCTTGATGCCGGCGGACGTTCGCGCTGGGGCGGAAATACCGCCGGACGGGTGAACGAGGGCAGCGGGTATTTCTCTCTGGCGAAATACCGTGACCGCTATGTTCTGGTGGACCCGGACGGCTATGAATTCTTCTCGACCGGACTCGACTGCGTAGGTGTGGACGGCGACTGCAATCTTGAAGGCATATACAACCTGGCGGGAGAGCTTCCCGACCGCTCTATCGGCTGGATCGGCGGCTGGCGGCGCGAGCATTATTTCAGCTGGCACGCCTACAATCTATATCGCGCCTTCGGGAAGGATGCAAACGAAAGCTGGCGTTCGCTGACCGCCGCGCGCATGCGCAAGTGGGGTTTCAATACCGTGGCGTGCTGGAGCGACATCGACTTCGCCCGCAGCCGCAATCTGCCCTACACCTATATTATGCATGGCTATCCGCGCACCGAAAAGTACATTTTCCGCGACTTCCCCGACGTGCTTGATCCGGCGTTCGCCGCAGACGCCGACAGATGGGCTGAGCAGATAAAGCCCTACGCCGACAGTGCGGCTATGCTCGGGTACTTCTTAGGCAACGAACCCGCCTGGGCATTCGTCAACAACCTCAACGTGGCGGCAATGACCCTCGGCAATGCCGAGCCCACCTACTGCCGGGCGGCGCTGGTCGAATGGCTGAAGGGACGCTATCCCTCAATCGGCGCACTAAATGCCGACTGGGGCAAGAGCTTCGGCTCCTTTGACGAACTGTCAGCCGGCGGGATACCTCCTCACACCATAGCCCCGGCGGGACTGGCGGTGCTGGACGAGTTCTCGGAGCGGCTGATACGCGAGTATATCCGCATCCCCTCCGCAGCTATACGCAAATACGACAGCAATCATCTTAACCTGGGCATCCGCTATGCCTGGCTGTCCTCAAAGACGCTGGCAGCCGGTTCGGAATACACCGATATCTTCTCATTCAACTGCTACCAGATGGACCCTACCGATTCGATACGCGGCTTTACCGAGCTTGTCGGCAAGCCGGTTATCATAGGCGAGTTCCACTTCGGAGCGCTGGACAGAGGACTTGACGCCACCGGCATCCGCGGCGTTACCACCCAGGAGGAGCGGGGAGCCGCCTACCGCTACTACATGCACAGAGCGGCGGCTCATCCCATGTGCCTGGGCGCCCACTACTTCACGCTGAACGACCAGGCATACCTGGGCCGTTTCGACGGCGAAAACTACCAGATAGGCATTATCGACGTAACCCAGAAGCCCTATGCGGAGTTCGAGCGGGGCATTATGGAAACCCACCGGGAGATATACAGAGTGCTTCACGGCGAACTGGCTCCGACCGAGCGTAAAGCCGATGAAATCCCGGCTATATTCTTCTGACAGGAGGAGAGAATATGAGCATTATCGAGAAATACGGCAAGAGCTTCGCGAATCCCGACAGACGGAACGCCATATATCAGATTATCCACGGCGCAGCGGTAAATAAAGACAGGGCGGAGTATTACGACTCGCGTTGGTTCGGCGGCATCGTGGGCAATGTGCCTTATACACAGGATTTCCCCAACTCCGAGGATGAGTGGAATGTCACCGCTGAGGGTATACGCGAGTATATTAAGCGGGGCATGTATACCTGGCTTTACGACGAAAAGGGCTACCCCTCGGGTACCGCCGGCGGGTATGTCACAGAGTTAAACCCCGATTATGTGGCAAAAGGACTCTATTGCTACAATCACTGGCGCAAGATCGGAGGTCCCGGCATCTACCGCGCAGACGTGCCGGGGGATAAACTCTGGAAGGCGCTGCTGCTGCCGGTGGAGGGCGGAGACCCCATCGATGTCACCTACTGTCTCAATGAGCGCGGGACGCTGTATGTAAAGGTCCCCGCCGGGCAGTATTACCTTTTCATGATGAGCATACGCCGGTTGTTTGACGGCACCCACCTTACCGAGAGCTACTCCGAGCCGCGCAACTACATAAGCCTGTCCGACCGAAATGCGGTGCGCGAGTTTATAAACTGCACCCACGAGAACTACAAAAAGGTGCTGGGCGATGAATTCGGCAAGGGCGTTCTCGCCATGTTCACCGACGAACCCTCTCTTGTCTCCTGGAATATACGGACGGGCGTTTTCCCGATCCTACCCTGGCTTGACAGTTATCCCGCCGACTTTGAGGCAAAATACGGCTACGAGTTTTACAAGGCCTGTACTTCGGTTGTGGTGCGCCGGGGGAACGATGCGGTCAAGCGCCGCTGTGACTTCTGGGAATTCATCGCCGATACGGTTGCCGACAGTTTCTTTGGGCAGATTCAGGACTGGTGCTGGGCGAATAATATCAAATCCTCGGGTCATATACTGCTGGAGGAACGGCTGCAGTCGCATGTTTACAGCTACGGCTCCTTCTACCGCTCTATGAAGCGCTTCGACTGGCCGGGCATAGACCAGCTTCAGACCGAGACCGGTGCGCTTATGTATGACGGCGCCATACCGATCGCCCGCTTCGTGGCGTCATTTGCCGACATAAGTGGAGAGAAAGAGGTGTTTACCGAGTTCTCCGATCACTGTGTCAGGGAACGGGGAGACAAGGCAGGTCTTGACTGCTACTACGGTTCGGTCAACTGGCATCTCGCAATGGGCGTTAATAACTTTACAAGTTATTATTCCTGGGACGGCATAACCGAGGATGAGACCCGCGAACTTAATCGCTACACGGCGCGTTCAAGCGGACTGCTCAAACTTGGCAGCCGTGACAGCCGGGCTGCAGTGTTCTATCCCGAGGCGGCCATGTGGGAGAGCTATATACCCAGCACCACCGCCATGGCTATAGATACCTCGGAGCCGACAAAGGCGCTTGAAACCGCCTTTACCCGGGCATCCTGGGATCTGATTCACCGGCAGGTGGACTTTGACTATATCGACTGCGCGCTGCTGCTGGACGGCGAAATTAAAGACGGAAAGCTTGTCTACCGCGACCGGGTATATTCGGCTTTGATATTCCCCTGTGCGCGGGTGCTTGAGGAAGCGTCGATGGCGAAGCTCCTTGAATGTGAGGCGGCGGGAATAGCCGTGCTCTTCTGCGGCGAAACACCGAAACTCTCCCGCGAGACCGGCGGCACACCGCAGGCTGCCCTTGATATCGCCGATGCCATAGAAAAGGGACGTATGGCACAGGCTCCCACGGAGGACTTCGGAAAACTGCTTGACACAAGGCTGCCCGAAGCCTGCCGCACAATGAAAATCGAAAACGAAAAAGGCTCCTATCATCCAATGCTCCTCTCCCACTGCCGCGTCACCGAAGACGGAGAGCGGGTGGTTTACCTTGCCAACATGGACAGCGCACCCTTTATCGGCAGGCTGACTGTTGACGGCTGCTGCACCGAGGCGGCGGAGTGTGATGCCTTTACGGGTGAGATGAAGAAGCTTTCGATTGACGGTAAGCTGTCGCTTGATATCACAATACGCCCCGGAGAGGGACGTTTCTGGCTGCTTGCCGGGAGGAAATAGGAAACATGTATCTGCATGGCAACTGGCGCTGCTCGGGCGGCATCCCGGGTGATGTCTCGCATGATTTCTCGATTGACGCCCGGGTGCCCGGCTGCCTGCACGCCGACCTTGCGCGGGCCGGGATAATCGGCGACATGTTCCGGCGTGATTCGGCGGACAAGGTGCAGTGGATAGAGAACTGCGACGTGATCTACTCCACCTCCTTCACGCTTGACCGCGTGGAGCCCGACATGCGCCTGACCTTCGAAGGACTGGATGTCTACGCCGAAATCACCCTCAACGGCGTGAAACTGGGCGAAACAGACAATATGTTCGTGCCCTGGAGCTACGATGTATCCCACTGTCTGCGTACCGGAGAAAACAGCCTGACCGTCCGCTTCGACTCGCCGATTCGCCGGGTCAAAGGTCTGCCCCGCCGGGGCGGAGCCTTCACCACCGAACGGCTCTACACCCGCCGAATTCAGTGTACCTACGGCTGGGACTGGGTCGCCCGCTTCGTCACCATGGGTATATGGCGTCCGGTGAGGCTTGAACGCATATTGCCCGACATCCTCCCCCATGCCGGCGAGGGAATCCATGTCCGCACACTCAATATCAACCCCTATTCGGCGCAGGTGGGCATAAAGCTGAACTTCGAGAATATCACCGGTGACGGCTGGGCAGACCTTCGCATCGAATCGCCGGAGGGCGTGACCGTCTGGAGCAAGCGGCGCAGGATTCTGCAAAACGAGATTGACGAAATCGCAGACATAGTCTCGCCCTCCCTTTGGTATCCGGCAGGGTACGGCGAACAGCCGCTTTATACCCTCATTGTAACCGATGCCGGCGGCGAGCGACGCGTGACCTTCGGTATACGCGAGCTTATCATACTCGAATGCGAAGATGCTCGCGGCACTCCCGAGGCGGCGCTGGCTGCGAAGATAAAGCAGTATCCCCACCTTGTCGAATGGGATAAGAACGAGGGCTCATCATGCTTCATACTTCTATGCAACGGCGTGCGCATATTCTGTCAGGGGGCGAACTGGGTGCCAAGCGAGCCGCTGCCCTCCGAGGAAACTCCGGAGAAGGTAGACAGGCTGGTGAAAACCGCCCGTTTCGCCGGGGCGAACATGCTCCGTGTCTGGGGCGGCGGCATATTCGGCAGCGACGCTTTTTACTACGCCTGCGACCGCGAGGGCATACTTGTGACGCAGGACTTCCTCATGGCATGCGGCAATTACCCCGAAGAAGACGACGCCTTTATCGCCCACCTGAGAAGAGAGGCGAGAGCCGGTGCGCTGAGACTTCGCAACCACCCGTCGCTGGCATGGTGGTCGGGCGACAACGAGAATGCGGTGCGCGGCGACGAGAACAATCCCTCCTACACCGGCAGGCGTTCGGCGCTGGAGGGAATAGCACCGGTGCTCTCGGAACTGGACCCGGGCAGACGCTTCCTGCCATCCAGCCCCTACGGCGGCGTGCCATACGCATCGGCGGTGCGCGGAACGACACACAACACCCAATTCTTAGGCAACTTCTTCGGCTTCGTCCGTGAAGATGATTTCACCGATTACCGCCGCTATTTCGACCGTTATCTCTCCCGTTTCAACGCCGAACAGCCGGCAATCGGCATGCCCTTCCTATCATCGCTGCGGAAATTCATGACCGACGAGGATATCTTCGGCGAGGACACATACATCTCGGAATACCACACCAAAAACAACCCGGGATTGGGCGACATAACCCTCTACGGCTATGTTGACCGGATGGCAAGGGGCATATTCGGCGAATACAAGGACGGCGCCGACCGTCTGCGCAAGATGCAGATGCTCCAGTGCGAGTGGATAAGGCTGTCAATGGAACTCTTCCGCCGCAATGCCTGGTTCTCCTCGGGCATCATTTACTGGATGTTCAACGACTGCTGGCCGGCGGCAAACGGCTGGTCGCTGGTGGATTACTACTGTGACCCGAAGCCCTCAATGTATATGTTTCGCCGCTGCGCATCGCCCATACTGGCTTCGGTCACCGATAGTGACGGCATCGAGGTCCATCTGTCCTACAACGGGCACTGCGGCTGCAATAGCTATTATGAGCACAACCATTGCGCATGCGGCTGCGGCGAAGATCACGAGTCTCTTAGAATCGCATCGGGTACCGGCAGGCTGTACCGCTATAACATCCGCACCGGCGCCGAGGACTATGTGTTCCCCTTTGTCGTTGAGCTTGAACAGGGAAGCGCCGAGGTGGTTTTTGCTTGCGACAAAATTCCGCTTGACAGCGAAACGCTGCTGATCGCCGACATAGAGACCAATACCGGCAGCGACCGCGCATACCTTCTGCCACTGCGCTATGCCGATATGATGTGGGAGGAGGGCGAACCGGTCATCGTTTCCGACACAGATGAGGGTATAACCCTTGAGGCGCCAGTGACCCTGCCCATGGCGTTTGTCGACCCAGAGGGACGATTGCTCGAGGAAAACGGACGCTTCCTCAAAAAGGGCGAACGGGTAATTTACAGATATTCCCGGTTGTAAATTGTGCGCCAACTTCCTCTTGACGTACATCTCGGCTGAACCCGTTCTTACTGCGGCTATCGGGAAGACGGTTGAGCAGCTTAAATAAATGTGACGAATATAACAAATAAACGCGTAAACCCTTGACAATCCACACAAACTATGCTATACTTTCTCGCATATCGGCGGGGTATGGCATAGTTTTTATTTTCCCCGTTCCGCCGTATGCCGAAGAGATAGTAGCGTGCGAATATCCGGCACAGAGAGCCGCCGAAGGTGAGAGGGCGGCGCGGTTATGCCCGTGAATGGGGTTTCGGTATTTGTCAATTTGTTTTTGAGCGGACGGTTATTGCCGTCAAGCAGGGTGGCACCGCAGGATTTTGTCCTGTCCCGGCATTGTTTCGGGACAGGCTTTTTGTTTTCCGGCGGCGACCGTTATACAAGGAAGGTATATTATATGCATGAAGAATTTCTGATGGGCAACGAGGCGATAGCCCTGGGAGCGCTGGCGGCCGGGGTAAATCTCGTCGCAGGCTATCCCGGCACACCGTCAACCGAGGTGCTTGAAACAGTGGCAAAGCGCCGCTGCGAGGGCGTTTATGTCGAGTGGTCGGCAAACGAAAAGGCAGCCTTAGAGGTAGCAGCCGGCGCGGCATATTCAGGCGCCCGCACCATGGTTACAATGAAGCAGGTGGGACTGAACGTAGCCTCCGACCCGCTTATGAGTCTGGCGTATATAGGCGTAAAGGGCGGTATGGTGATAATGGTAGCCGACGACCCCGGCCCCATATCCTCACAGACCGAACAGGACACCCGCAGTTTCGCGGCATTCTCCAAACTGCCCTGCTTTGACCCCGACGGCGTATCGGATGCCTATTCGCTCATCGGCGAAGCCTTCGAATACTCCGAGAGATACGGCACCCCGGTTATCTTCCGTCCCACAACCCGGGTCTGTCACGCCTACGCCTCGATCAGCGTGAAGGATGAGTCAGAGTGGAAGCGCAACAATCCTGAGGGATTTGTTCGGGACACATCCCGATGGGTCATATTCCCCCGTCTTTCCTACATCAATCACGGAAAAATCGAGGAGCGCAACGCCCGTCTGTCAAAAGTCTTTTCTGACAGCGGGCTGAATACACTACACAAGCCCGAAGGCAGCCGGCTCGGTATCGCGGCGGGCGGTATCAGCTATGCCCAAGTGAGGGAAACTCTGACGGCTATATCAGATGTTAAACCCGCGCTGTTTAGAGTTACTACCCCGTTTCCGTTCCCCGAGGAAAAGGCGCTTGAACTGCTCAGAGGTCTTGACGAGGTGCTCTGTGTCGAGGAACTCGACCCGGTCATAGAGCGCGGACTGACATATGTCTGCGGCAAATACAATCTTAAGACCAAGATTCGCGGCAAACTGACCGGCGATATCCCCCCGGCAGGTGAGAACTCCCGTGCCGTGGTTGACGCAGCCGTGACGAACTTCCTCGGCATCGAGCGAAACAGCAAAGCCCCCGAAGTTACAGATTCACCTCCCCCCTTGCCGGCACGTCCGCCGGTGCTATGCGCCGGCTGTCCGCATCGCGCCTCTTTCTACGCGGTGAAGACGGCGATGAGAGGGCGCAAGTCGGTTTTCTGCGGCGACATCGGCTGCTACACACTCGGCAACGCCAAACCGCTGGATATGGTTGACACCTGCCTCTGCATGGGCGCGGGCGTGAATATCGCCCAGGGAATATGGCGCGTGGAGCCGGACACCATCTGTTTCGCTTTCGTTGGCGACTCCACCTTCTTCGCTTCGGCGCTGACAGGCGTTGTGAATGCAGTTTACAACCGTGCCGATATGATACTCGTGGTGCTGGACAACTCCACCACGGCAATGACCGGCCATCAGCCCCATCCCGGTACCGGTGTGCGCATGACCCCTGCGGCGGGCGGAGAGCATGGCGGCAAGATAAGCATCGAAGGAGTATTGCGGGGAATAGGCGTCGACGCTGTTGAAACGGTCGACCCGTTGGATCAGACAGCGGCGGTGGACTGCGTGAAGCGCATGGCGGACATGAAGGGCGTGCGCGCAATTGTGTTCCGCTCTCCCTGTATTGTCCTTTTCAAGCCTGTATCGGCGGCGGTTATTGACAGCGAAGCCTGCATCAACTGCAAAGCCTGCATCAAAACCATCGGCTGTCCGGCGATTGTTCTTTCAGACGGCAAGGTAAAGGTCGACGGCGCCCAGTGCACTGGCTGCGGTCTCTGCGTCAAGGTCTGCCCCAAAAAGGCAATAAGCATCATCAGCCGCTGACACCGTGAAATGGTGAAATGAAGGTAGTGAATATGAAGAAAAACATAATACTATGCGGAGTCGGGGGGCAGGGAACGGTCCTTGCATCACGGCTCATCGCGGCTGCCGCAATGAAGCGGGGAATGAGCGTCATGAGCGCCGAAACGATAGGCATGGCGCAGAAGGGCGGCAGTGTATTCAGCCACCTCCGAATCGGCGACGAGTTATATTCCCCCATGATCGGCTTAGGTGAGGCGGATATCATAATAGCCTTCGAGCCTGCCGAGGCGGTTCGCATGCTCCCGTATCTGAGGGAGGGTGGAACGGTTATAGTCAATACCGACCCGGTTATGCCGGTAAGCGCGGCTCTCGGCGGTTCAGGCTACACAGGCGGCGAGATGGTTGAGTATCTCAGGCGTTCTGTGCCTCATCCGGTAACGCTTGAATGCGGAAAAATCTGCCGAGAGCTCGGCTCCCCCAAGGTAATGAATGTACTGCTGCTGGGCGCGGCAGTGGGCAGCGGCGTGCTTTCCCTGACCCGTGACGACATAGCCGACGCCATCCGTGAGAGGGTAAAGGCGCAGTATGTGGAGCTTAATCTTAAAGCGCTAAACTACACAGTCTGATTATACAGAGGAAAATACAATGATTATCAGCGAAAAACAGCTTTCACAGGTCAACGACCGAATACAGGCGCTTATTACAGCCGACAGCTTCTACGGCAAAAAGTTAAAAGAGGCGGGCATAAGCGGAGCAAGGTCCGCAGAGGATTTCGTAAAGCTCCCCTTCTCCGAGAAGTGCGACCTGCGTGACGCATATCCCCTGGGGCTTATGACTGCGCCGGAGGAAAAGATCGTCCGCATCCACAGCTCGTCGGGAACCACCGGCAAACCGGTCATCATCCCATACACCCGGAAGGATGTGGACGACTGGACAATTATGTTCAAGCGCTGCTACGAGATGGCGGGCATGAACTCGATGGATCGTGTTCACATAACCCCCGGGTACGGCCTCTGGACGGCGGGTATCGGCTTCCAGGCGGGCAGCGAACTGCTGGGCGCAATGTCGATCCCCATGGGTCCCGGCAATACCGAGAAGCAGCTTACAATGATGATAGACATGGGCAGCACGATACTCTGTTCCACATCCTCATACGCCCTTCTTTTGGCGGAGGAGATTCAGAAGCGGGGCATCCGCGATAAGATCAAGCTCCGCAAGGGCATAATCGGTTCTGAACGCTGGGGAGATAAAATGCGCGAATACATAAGCAGCACACTGGGAATTCAGCTTTACGACATCTACGGCCTCACCGAGATTTACGGCCCCGGCATCGGCATCGACTGTGATGAGAACAGCGGCATTCACTACTGGGACGACTACCTTTACTTCGAGGTGGTGGACCCGGTGACACTTGAGAACCTGCCCGACGGCGAGCTGGGCGAGCTGGTAATCACCACTCTGGTAAAAGAAGGCGCTCCGCTGATACGCTACCGCACCCATGACCTGACCCGTATACTGCCCGGCAAGTGCGCCTGCGGAAGCCCGTTCCCACGCATCGACCGCATCATGGGACGCACCGACGACATGATGAAAATAAAGGGCGTCAATGTCTTCCCCAGCCAGATAGAGGAGATACTCAAGGAATTCAGCGAACTGTCAAGTGAGTATCAGATACGCATCTCACATCTTGACGGCCGGGACACCATGCGGATTTATGTCGAGACCACCGGTCACCACGATTTCGAGGAATTGAGCCGCCGCATCACCGAGCGCTTCAAGAGCCGCATCGGCTTCACGCCGCTGGTAAAAATAGTTGAGATCGGCGTCCTGCCCCGCAGCGAGAAGAAAACCAGGCGCGTTATCGACGAGAGATACGAATAACAGAGAACTTCCCGGATTGTTCAATGCGGCAATTCGGGAAGTTTTTTCTGAGTTATTATATATTGAGCCATTTATTAGATTGAAGAAAAGTATAATTTTATAAAACAATACTTGACAGGAGAGTATTAACAGTGTTACTTTCTGTCAGATGATGTTGAGGTATAAAATCATAATGAGTTGGTTCAATTTCGGGACATTATCGAAGGAATGTTTACGCACGATAATAACGATAAAATTTGCAAGCCGGCTCTTACTTATTTATACCGTCCGCACTTGACACCGCAACCGGCGCTGTGCTATAATGCAAAACAAAAAACGGTAAAAAAACGGCGGAGAGTCGGGAGAATCTATGAAGATTGTAATCATCGGCGGAGATCGTGTGGGTACTGCCATAGCCTCGCAGCTGACAGTCGAAGGGCATGATATCACGGTAATTGACAGCAGCAGCCAGGTAGTGGACAGGATATCGGACAGCCTTGACTGCATGGCTATTCACGGAGGCGGCGCCGAAAAGAGCGTCATGATGCAGGCTGGTGTGGATAAGGCGGATCTCATAATCGCCTGTACCGGCGAGGATGAGCTCAATCTGCTTTGCTGTGTATTCGCCAAGAAACTGGGCTGCGGCGGCGCGATAGCCAGAGTGCGCACACCAGAATATGTGGAACAGGTATACGAGCTTAAGGACGATTTCGGTCTGTCCATGATAATCAACCCGGAATTAAACGCCGCCGAGGAAATGTTCAGGCTGCTTGAAATCCCGGGTGTGCTGCGGCGTGACACCTTCGCAAAGGGCAAAGTTGAAATCGTAGAAGTTCTTGTGGACCCGGGAGACGTGCTTGACGGCTTCCCCCTGAGTGACTGGGGTAAAAAGATACGCTGCCGCGCGTTGGTCTGTGTTGTGCGGCGCGGCGAGGAGACCATAATTCCCGACGGCCGCTTCGTGTTCAAGCCCGGCGACAAGGTTTATATATGCGCACCCGCCACCGAGATTGTCCGCATGCTCCGCGCTACAGGCGAATACCGCAGGAAGGCAAGGGACATAATGCTGATTGGCGGCAGCAGGCCCGTGGAGTACCTGGTTCCTATGCTTCTTAAATCGGGTGCCCATGTGAAGATAATAGAACCCGATCGCGCCAACGCCGAACACTTCGCCGAGCATTTTCCGGAGATTTCGGTCATATGCGCCGACGGCTCCTCCGAAATGGTGCTCCGTGAGGAACACGCGGAAGAAATGGACGCCGTGGCGACACTGACCAACAGGGACGAAGAAAACCTGATTCTCTCCATGTATATAGCGTCGCTGGGGGTGCCTCAGGTGCTGACGATGGTGGATCATATCGGTTTCAGCGAGCTGTTCAGCAGACCGGAGAACCGTATAATCAGCCCCAAACAGCTCTGCGCCTCTGCGATTATAAGCTATGTCAGAGCCCGCCAGAACTCGGGAGGCAGCGCTGTGGTGACTCTGCATCATATTGCAGACGGTCACGCCGAAGCGCTTGAGTTTGAGGTAACTTCGGCATTCCTTGGAGCGGGACATACCCTGCGCAATCTTAAACGTAAACAAGACATCCTCATCGCCTGCATCAACCGGGGTGGTAAGGTTATAATTCCCGGAGGCAACGACACTATCGAGGCGGGTGACACCGTTATAGTTGTTGCCCGCAGCGGGCGTAAATTGCTGGATCTAAACGATATCATGGAGGATGAGTGATTATATGAATATAATCAATAAATCAACTGCTGTCAGGATGTTCTGCAGTTTGCTTGCTGTTCTTGCTGTCTCCGGACTGGTCGCGTGCGGCGGTAAAGACGGCGAAACGGCGGACAGCACCGGCACTCAAACCGACACGACAGATAGTGCAACAGAAGTTACAGAGACCGAATACACTCCGGAGTATAAGGATTTCGGAGGCCGCAAGGTCACCATACTGCGCCCCCAGGAGCGTTACTACGACGTTGCCGAAGAACAGAACGGAGAGGTTGTAAACGACGCGATTTTCACCCGGGACAGCAAACTTTCAGAGATATTCGGCGTGACTTTTGAAAATGTGCTAATGACCGACGGCTGGGATACCCGTGCGCAATACAACGGGCATATAGCCTCTGTGGTGCAGGCGGGAGACCCCACATATGACTACATATACGGCGTTGAAGTCTGCACAATAGATACCCTCTCCACCGGTTATTTCTTCAACCTGCTGGAATATGACGAGCTGAAGCTGGAGAACGAATGGTGGCTCGGAGAACAGGCAAAGACTCTCGGACTTGCAGGCAAGCTCTACGGCGTTTTCGGCGCCTCCACGCTGGACATATAAAAGGAGGTTGCGATCCTCTTCGCCAATACGGCTATATTAACGAACAACGGCATAGATCTGCCCTATAAATCCGTGCTTGCCGGCAGCTGGACCGTTGACGAGTTCATGAACAACGCCATAACCTGCACCGCAGACCTCAACGGCGACGGTGTATATAAGATCAACGACGATATTATCGGCTCGGTGGGACGCCACACCAGCGCCCGTTCATGGCAGGGCTCTCTCGGCATACAGATACTTGATCTGGACAAAAACGGCGAGATAGTCTTTTACGGCATGACCGACAGGCTGGCGAAGGCGGTGGACAAAACGGCGGATTTCTTCGCGAGCGGCAGTATATACAGCGTAATAGATGCCAATGACATAGGCAATCTGAATGCCTTTGCCTCGGGCAATGTTCTCTACTATTGCGAACGCCTTATTCAAAGTGAATTTCTGCGCGATATGGAGGACGACTTCGCAATCATTCCGCTGCCAAAACTTGATGAGTCCCAGGAGAACTATATCACCCAGGGCGCCACGGCAACATGTATGATACTTGTTCCAGTGACAGCGTCGGATCCCAACATGTCGGCGATGATTATGGAGGCGTCTACCTACTACGGCTGGGCGGACATTCTGCCCAAATACTACGAGGTGGCGCTGAAGGAAAAATTCCTGCGCGATGCCAACAACAAGCAGGTGCTTGATATGGTGACCGACAGTATCCGCTTCAACATAACCTTTGCATACTGTAACGCCATCGGCGGCGATCCCTGGCCGAACCAGATATGGATCACAAGCACGCTCAACGGCAGAGATCCGGCTTCATCGGTTGCCGCAAATGAAGCCAAGTGGCTCGGAAACATCGAAAAAATTATCGAACAATATAAGCAGCTGCCATAATGTTGCATATGCGTTATGTTTTTGACGCATGCGGAATGACGCGCGGTGTGAGTGATTTATGAATTACCTGATGATTTTGACAATAATCGGCAAGGTTCTCTGCGTCGAAGCTGTCTTTATGCTGCCGCCGATGGTTATTTCACTCTGTCTCGGCGAGTATGGTGCAGCGTCGGCGCTGGTCTTGTCGGCTGCCGCTGCGGTAATCGCCGGTCTTCCCCTATCAATGATAAAGCCCCCGAAACGCGACATTTTCGCCCGTGACGGATTGGTGACGGTTGGCGCGGCGTGGGTTTTCGTATCGGTGTTCGGTGCGCTGCCCTTCTTCTTCAGCGGCGCGATACCGGGGTTTGTTGACAGTCTGTTCGAGTCGGCGTCCGGCTTTACCACCACGGGCGCTACGGTGCTCGCCGAAATTGAAAGCCTGCCGAAGGGGATACTCTTCTGGCGCTGTTTTACCCACTGGCTGGGCGGCATGGGCGTGCTGGTATTTCTGATGATTCTAAACCCTCTGACGGCAAAGAACAGCGGCGAGAACATGCACCTGCTTCGCGCCGAAAGCCCGGGCATTCGCACGTCAAAGCTGGTTCCGCGAATGAAGGACAGTGCTACAATACTGTACCTGATATACATCGGGATGACGCTTCTGCAGGTTATTATGCTCCTGTTCGGAGGCGAGAGCGTCTATGATTCGGTGTGTATCGCCATGAGTACGGCGGGAACCGGAGGGTTCTCGGCTTATAATGACTCGATGGCATCCTTCTCGTCCTATACCCAGTGGGTGACTACGGTATTCATGCTGCTTTTCTCAATAAACTTCAGCATATGGTTCATGTTGCTGCTTGGTCAATGGCGCAGGGCGCTTTCAAACGGCGAGCTGCGAACCTTCCTCTTGATTGTTGCCGGCGCTGTCGGACTGCTGATGTTCTCCACACGCGGCATGTTCTCCGGTATCGGCGAGAGTTTTCGGGTATGCGCATTCAACACCGCATCGATCATAAGCACCACAGGCTACTGTACCGTTGACTTTGATCTCTGGCCGGAGTTTGCCCGCATGCTGATGGTCATGCTGATGATGATAGGAGCCTGCGCGGGCAGCACCGGCGGCGGTGCCAAGGTTATCCGTATAAAGCTGCTCATAAAGATTATTCACCGTTCGATACACAACGCTTTCAATCCGAACAAGGTTAACCTGATTCATGAGGACGGCGAGATAATCGACGACCGCACCGTAAGTTCGGTCAACAGTTATTTCCTCATCTATTTTACGATAATAGCGTTGGTATCGCTGCTCGTGTCGCTTGACGGTTTCAGCTTTGAATCGAGCTTTTCGGCTGTGGTGTCGTGCATAAATAATGTGGGTCCCGGACTCGGTGCTGTGGGAGCGGTTCGCAACTACGGCGGATTTTCGGTTTTCTCAAAGCTGTTGCTTACTCTTACCATGATTACCGGCAGACTGGAGCTATACCCGATTCTCGTGTTCTTAGTGCCGTCGGTCTGGAAGAAGTGAAGTCCTTAAGCGAAAATAATGTGCTTATGGTTTTAACATGAATTACCTGATGATCTTATCAATAGTCGGCAAGGTCCTGTGTGTCGAAGCCGTCTTCATGCTGCCGCCAATGGTGATATCGCTCTGTCTCGGCGAGTACCGGGCGGCGTTGGCATTGGTTTTGTCGGCTGTCGCCGCAGCAATTGTCGGACTGCCGATGGCACTGCATAAGCCAAAGAATACCTGGCTGTTCGCCCGTGACGGATTGGTGACGGTCGGCGTGGTGTGGATAATCGTGTCGGTTTTCGGCGCGCTGCCATTCTGCTTCAGCGGTGCGATACCCGGGTTTGTCGACAGCCTGTTCGAGTCGGCGTCCGGCTTTACCACCACGGGTGCCACTGTGATTGCCGATGTTGAGAGCATGCCTAAGGGAATACAGTTCTGGCGCTGTTTCACTCACTGGCTGGGCGGCATGGGTGTGCTGGTATTTCTGATGATCCTCAACCCTCTGACGGCAAAGAACAGCGGCGAGAACATGCATCTGCTTCGCGCCGAAAGCCCGGGCATACGCGCGTCAAAGCTGGTTCCGCGAATGAAGGACAGCGCAACGATATTATATCTCATATATATCGGCATGACGCTTGCCCAGTTTGTACTGCTGCTTTTCGGAGGCGTGAGCGTCTATGATTCAATATGCTTAGCCATGAGTACGGCGGGTACCGGCGGCTTCACGGCCTATAACGATTCGATGGCGTCCTTCTCGTCCTACACCCAGTGGGTGACGATGGTGTTTTTACTCCTGTTCTCGGTAAACTTCAACATATGGTTCATGCTGCTTTTGGGGCAATGGCGCAAAGCGCTTTCAAACGGTGAATTGCGAACATTCCTGATGATTACAGCCGGAGCGGTGGGACTGCTGATGTTCTCCGTCCGGGGCGTGTTCACCGATATGGGCGAGTGCCTGCGGGTGTGCGCATTCAAAGCCGTATCTATTCTAAGTACCACCGCATACACTACGGTGGACTTTGCCATATGGCCGGAGTTTGCCAGGATGCTGATGCTGCTGATGATGATTATAGGAGCCTGTGCGGGCAGCACCGTCGGCGGCGCCAAGATCATCCGAATCCGGCTGCTGTTCAAGATAATACGCCGTTCGATTCACAACGCCTTCCATCCCAATAAGGTAATACTTATACACGAAGACGGCGAAATAGTCGACGACTACACTGTAAACAGTGTCAGCGTCTACTTTCTTACATATTTTGTTATCATCGGGCTTGTGTCACTGCTTGTGTCTATCGACGGCTGCAGCTTTGAAACGGGCTTTTCCACGGCGGTAGCATGTATCAACAATGTGGGCCTCGGACTTGGCGAAGTCGGTGTGATTGAGAATTTCAGCAGATTTTCGGTGTTTTCGAAGCTGGTGCTCATAATAACAATGATTACCGGCAGACTTGAGATCTATCCGATTCTCGTGTTCTTCGTGCCGTCGGTGTGGAGGAAGTGAAGAACATCAAGCGGGATGACATGAGCATATCCGAGTGAATGTGATTATTTCAATGTGCCGTTAAAAACAACAATAATAACATGAAAGCCGGGCAAAATTTACAATTTGTTTATCAGCACTATTGCAATCCGGATGTTTGTGGTATATAATATGATAGTATTATTGGGAGCCGCCCGGCGGCGCAGTTCCGGGGCAGCAGTCGGCTTATCGCACGGAAAGGATGAGACATATGGCAAATTACGATAATGATGCGACGCTCACCTTCTCACTGAAGGACGAGCACGAGCAGGAAATGCGGACAATCCTTTATACGGTATATACTGCCCTTACCGAAAAGGGCTACAATCCGGTCGACCAGATTGTGGGCTATATTCTCTCCGAGGATCCGACCTATATAACCAATCACAAGAACGCCCGCGCACTGATACGCAAGATCGACCGTGAGGAGCTGCTCACCTCACTTGTGCGCAATTATCTGAAGCTGTGAGTGTATCGGCTGAATGACAGTTTATTCCTTAAGCGGGGCAGACGGTATCGTCTGTCCCTTGTTCGTCAACAGAGGCGGAACGCCGAGCCTTGAGGAAGCGCGCAGACACGGCTTCCCGACAATGCCCGACACTCCGTTTTACAGCCAGACCGCCCCGCGAACCGGATTTCGGGCGCTTGAGGGCAGTCCGGCGGAGATTTTTGCGGGCACCGGCACCGCGGTGGCGCTGGGCAACTTCGACGGCGTACATGTGGGGCACGCGGAGCTGCTTCGCCGCACGGCTGAATATGCCCGGGAATCGGGGCTTGTTCCGGTGGTGCGCACCTTTTCTTCGGACTGCAAAACCGACAGGCTCACCTCGGACAGCGAACGGCTGGAACTGTTCGCACATTATGGAATTAAGTACGCGGTCATTGACGATTTCGAGAAGCTGCGGATAATGCCGGCGGCGGTGTATGTGCGCAGCCTGCTGGTTCGCGACATGAACTGCCGGATGGCGGTCTGCGGCTTCAATCACCACTTCGGACACGGAGCAGTAGGCACAAGCGAGACACTGTCGGCACTTATGCTGACCTCCGGCGGTCGGGCTCATGTGGTACAGCCGATTTTCAGAGGCGGTATGCCGATAAGCTCCACACGAGTCAGAGCGGCGCTTTCCGACTGCGATACAAAACTAACCATCGAGCTGCTCGGCCGTCCCTACTCGGCGGCCTTCGAGGTAATTCACGGCCGTCAGATCGGACGCACAATAGGACTTCCGACAATAAACCAGATTTTTCCGGCGAACAGACACATGCCGGGCAACGGTGTATACGCCGGCCTTTGCGAAGTGGTGCCGGGTGTGTACCGTCCGTCGGTTATAAATATCGGCCGCCGTCCCACCGTGGGCGGGGACGATTCGGTGGTCTGCGAAACACATATTTTAGACTGGTCGGGGGATCTTTACGGACATTCGCCGAGGGTATTCTTCATGAGATACCTCCGCCCCGAAGAGAAGTTTGATTCACTTGAGTCGCTTAAAAACCGAATCGCCCTTGATATCGCGGCGGTAAGAGCAATGGAGCTTTGATAAGAAAAAGCAGAAATAAACGGGATGATAAAATGCATTTAACCCGCAGAATAACTATTCTGCTGCTGGCTGCGGCGAGTGTGATGTGGATGCTTGTGCTCCCACTGAACCTGAGTGCCGCCGATGCCGCAACCGGCGCACCCGAAATAGATTACGCGCGTTTTGCGTATGTTTACCACATAGAGAGCGGCACCGAGATGTTCGTCAAAAACGGCGATACCAAATGTTACCCCGCCGCATCGGTGAAGCTTATGACCGGACTGATTGCCGCGGAGCATCTGTATACACAGCAGTCAAGGAAAGTCATCGTCACTGCCGAGGAACTGCAGGGTGTGAGAGGCAACAATATCGGCCTTAAAGTCGGTGAGGAGCTTACTGTCGGCGACCTGCTGGCGGCGCTTATCACCGGAAACGCCAACGATGCGGCTCAGGTACTGGCATACGAGATAGCCGGCGGTATTGAGCCATTTGTTAAGATGATGAACGCCCGCGCCGCCGAACTCGGCATGAACTCCACCGTTTATACGAATGTCACCGGACTTCACGACGCTGCGATGGTCACCACGGTGCGGGATACCGCAAAGGTGGCGCTTGCCTGCTACCGCAACGACACCTTTCTGGAGTTATCCGGTGAGGTCAGGTATGTGCTTGCTCCCACCAACATTAACCGTTCGGAACGGCGCATAACCAACAAGAATCTGTTTATCTGCGACACTATTGACGATCGCTACCGCAATCGTTACATGCTTGGTCTGAACGCCGGCTCTACCCCCCAGGCAGGGCACTGCGTCACAGCCATCTGTGACAACGGCTACTATACATACCTTTGCATAGTGATGGGAGCGTCCTCGGATGCCGACCACATCTACTCATATGTGGAGTGCAGCAAACTGCTTGACTGGGCATTCGAGGGCTATGAATACAAGACCGTACTCAACCGCTCCGAGGTCATAGGCGAGATACCGGTAACGCTTTCATCCAAGACCGACTTTGTATCGGCTCTGCCAGAGCGCTCTGTCGAGATGTATCTGCCGACCGATATCGATGTGTCTTCGGACATGAGCCGGGTTGTGTCATTTTCGGTTGGTTCGCTGTCGGCTCCCGTACCCGAGGGGCTGGAAGTGGGCGAGCTGAGGCTCTTTTATCGCGGAGAACTGGTCGACACGGTTAAGCTGGTGACAAAATATCCGGTTGACCGCTCGGAACTTGAATACCGCAAAGGGCAGCTTAAAACGCTTATCAAACAACCGGTGTTTAAGATATCAGCCGCGGTTCTGGCGCTTCTCGGCGTTATGTATGTGCTTCTGGTCGCGTTCATAAGAAGCAGGCGCGCACGCCGCAGGAAAAGCAGGGATATTATAAAGCGCTGATATGTCCCCTATGCAGACACGATCTGATAAGGTTAACAAGATATATTATTAACAGGTGAAAAATGGCATCCTCATCCGGTAAATCTAACAATACAAAAAAAGCACCGGCAAAAAACAGGTCGGCTTCTGCGGCAGGTAAAAAGAAAAACACAAATTCAAAATCCGCGTCAAAAGCCGAAGCCGCGCAGCGCAGTGACCCGCATGTGCGCCGTTCCGCAAGGGATGAGCGTGATGAATATCGCAGCGACGCGTGGGAGGAGCAGCGGTACAATATTTATTGTCAGATCATGCCCTTCGCTCTTATCTGCCTGTCGGTGCTGATACTCGTTTTTTATATATTGTCCGACAGGGCAGGCTTTGTGGGTTCGGGCATACGAACCGTTCTGGCGGGGCTTTTTTCGGGAGCGGGACTCTGCTGCCCGGTGCTGCTCTTTATAACGGCTGTCTACTGGCGGCGCGACCACGAGAAGAAAATGGTTCGTGTGAAGCTGCTGCTGTCGCTGCTGTTTATGCTGCTGCTGGCGGTGCTGCTGCATGTCTGGGCGACCCGTGCCTCCGGCAGATGGGCGGAGGCGAGCGAACTGCTCGATATACGCACACACTGGACAAACGGTGTGGCGCTGAAGGGCGGAGGAGCTTTCGGCGGTATGCTGGGAGCGCTGATGGTGCGGGCTTTCGGCAGAGTGGGCACCGTAATAATCGCCGCGGTTATACTCTTTTGTACCGGGCTTCTGATCTTCGGTCTGACCCCACATTCACTTCGCATATGGATATCCTACCGAATACATGAACACCGGGAACGCCGCGCCGAGGAGCTTGAAGCCGCCCGCGCCGAAATCGAAGCCGAGGAGGCACTGAGACACAGGCAGTTAAATGCCGGGTACAGAGTAACACACCAGACGGGAAGCAACGGTGAAGCGATTCCGGATCGGACTCAGGTGCAGGCCGAGCCGAAGGTGACGATAACACCAGCCGGCCGCAGAAAAGGCAAGGTGGATATCGGCAAATATGCTGTACCGTCAGGCACGGGAAGCGGTGTATTCGGAGAAAAAATCGAAGAAATGCTCACCGATCTGTCAGACGACAGGAAGGTCATGGCGGCAGAGGATAAAAAGACCGCCCAAGCCGACAATGCAGTTGAGACGGATATTACAGCAGCCCGTATTGGTGACGAGATAATCATAGCTCCCGAGGATATGCGTCCCGAGACAGAGGCGGAGGAAGGAAAGCTCATAGACGAGACTCTGCTCAGTTCAGTGCCTGCATATTCAAGCAGAAATACTGAAAGTAGCAGCGGAGCACAATCAATCTCCGATGAACTGCAGACGTCAGGAGAGGATACGGTTGACCTTACCGATACCGCCGCCGGGCGAACGGTTCAGCCCTCGGGCGGCGTCATTCTCACCGAAATGGATGACGATGATACGGCAGACACGGAACCGGGAAATAATGATCTGCCGCCCTTTGACACAGCGGAGGCCGATTCCTATTCCCAGGCTTCCGCACCCCGCAGAATTACCGGTTCGGGAACGAGGAGAGGCACTGTATCGGCACTTGCAAAGGAGCCTCCCGCCGATGAAGATGAGAACGAATCGGTTATCCCTGCCGAACTTCTCGCAAGTGTTACGGCGAAGCGGTCATCAGAATCGACCGCGGTCGAAGCGGTCACCGCCGCTGAACTTGAGCCGGCTCCCGCCCCCAAAAAAGAGTATCGGCTGCCCCCTGCCCAGCTGCTGAAAATAGAGAATCCGGCAGCCAACGAGGATGTCAGCGAGGAGCTGCAGACCACGGCAAAAAAGCTGGTTGATACACTTAAGAGCTTTAAGGTTCACACAAAGATAGTGAATATTTCGCGCGGTCCTACAATAACCCGCTATGAACTTCTCCCTGATGAAGGGGTGCGCATACGCTCGATTGCCAACCTTGTGGACGATATCGCGCTGAATCTGGCGGCTACCGGCGTGCGCATAGAAGCTCCCATACCCAACAAATCGGCGGTGGGAGTTGAGGTGCCCAACCGGGTAGTTTCCACCGTATGGCTGCGCGAGCTGATTGAAAACCCGAAATTCGGCGAAGCCGCAAGCAAACTCACAGTCGGCCTCGGCATGGATGTGGCGGGCGAGGCTGTTTACCTGAATATCGCTAAAATGCCTCACCTGCTTATTGCCGGCGCCACGGGTATGGGTAAGTCGGTATGCATAAACAGCATGATAGTGTCGCTGCTCTGCAAGGCAACGCCGGCTGAGGTACGCATGATCCTGGTCGACCCGAAAAAGGTTGAGCTGTCTATCTACAACGGACTGCCCCATCTGCTGGTGCCGGTGGTAAGCGACCCCAAGAAGGCAGCAGGCGCCCTTTACTGGGCGGTGACCGAGATGGAGCGCCGCTTCCAGCTATTTGAGGAGTCCAATTCCCGCAACCTTGCCCAGTATAATCAATATGTATCGTCGCAGCTCGATGAGCTGGAGCTGAATCCCGCCCTTGGCTTCGAAACCGATGCTCTTACCGGCGAGGTGATTGAACTGCCCCGTCCCGAACGCCTGCCCGAGATAGTGATTATCATAGACGAGCTTGCAGACCTTATGATGACCGCTCCCGACGACGTTGAGGACAATATCTGCCGTCTTGCGCAGAAGGCTCGCGCCGCCGGAATGCATCTTATCATAGGTACACAGCGTCCCTCGGTGGACGTTATAACCGGTCTTATCAAGGCAAACATTCCATCGCGTATCTCTTTCCGCACAGCTTCTCAGACCGACTCGAGGGTAATTCTCGATACCGTCGGCGCCGAGAAGCTGATAGGGCGTGGCGACATGCTCTGCCAGCCGGTGGGCGCTACAAAGCCCATGCGTGTCCAGGGCGCGTATGTCAGCGAGGGTGAAATCGAGCAGATCATTAAATTCATCTGCGATCAGTCTTCGGGCATAGGCTATGATGACAGCATCATCGAGGATATCGAGCGCGCAGCGGAACAGTGCGGCGTAACCGGCATCGGCAAAAAGGGCTCACCGGGTTCAGATGCGGGTAATAATGTTCTTGACGATAACAGTGATGATGTGATGCTGAAACAGGCGATAAAACTTGCGGTTGAGAGCGGGAAGATTTCTACATCGTTGATACAGCGCAAGTTAAGTTTGGGTTACGGCCGGGCGGCGAAACTGATCGACCGGATGGAGGAGATGGGCATTGTGTCCGGTCCCGACAATCAGAAGCCGAGAAATGTTCTCATCTCGAATCAGGAGTACATGGAAATGGTACTCAACAATACGATATAACAATAACGACAGACCAGTGAGGTAACAATATGGTAGCGGTATTTCTTGCGGAAGGCTTTGAAGAAATAGAGGCACTGACGCCGGTGGATGTTCTGCGCAGAGCGGGAGCCGATGTCAAGACAATAGCGGTAGGCCGCAGCAAGACGGTTAAAGGTGCCCACGGGATACCGGTAGTGGCGGATATGACACTTTCGCAGCTCGGTGAAGATGTGAAGCCCGAGATGCTGGTGCTCCCCGGCGGCATGCCCGGCACACTTAATCTTAAAAAGAACAAACGGCTCATGTCCATGGTTAAGGAAGCTGCAGACGAGGACCGCTGGGTGGCGGCTATTTGCGCGGCTCCTTCGATACTCGGTGAACTTGGTCTGCTTGCCGGACGCCGTGCGGTATGCTATCCGGGATTTGAGTCCTCTATGAGCGGCGCCACACTCGCCCCCAAGGCAAAGGTTGTGCGCGACGGCAATATCATAACCGGAAAGGGCATGGGTGTTGCGCTGACCTTCGCGCTGGTGCTAACCGGCGTGCTTTTCGGACCGGATAAGGTTGACGAGATTTCAAGTTCGATTCTTACCGACGCACAGAGCTGATGTACGAGGTCAGAACCGAAAAAAAGCGTATGCGTGCGGCATATTCCGAGCGCCGCAATGCCATACCGGTCGACAGACGGAGTGAACTCAGCGCGGCGGTCTGCCGCAGATTCATATCGCTTGTCACCTACCGTTACTCCGGCAGCCTGCTTATGTATTCGCCGATAGGCTCCGAGACGGACATATCGGATATAGCCCGTCAGGCTCTGGCGGACGGGAAGACGGTGGCATATCCCCGCTGTTATGAGGACAGCATAATGAAATTTCACATTATCGGCAGCCTTGACGAGCTTGAACGCGGCATGTACGGCATATACGAGCCGCCCGAGAGTCTGCCGGTGTTCGACCCGGCTTCCGACCATACAGCGGCATGTCTGATACCCGCGCTTGTATACGATAAGGGCGGCTATCGCCTCGGTTATGGCAAGGGCTACTACGACCGCTATCTGACTGCCTTCAAAGGTGTTAAGGTGGGCGTGGTTTATAACGATTTTGTTGTAAAAAGTGTTCCGCGCGGACGCTACGACATTGCGGTTGACATGCTTGTCACCGATAAGGGAGTGATATCCCTGAATGGCTGAGGATAAAATTAATCCCGGTGAAAGCCGGGATACGGAAAATGTCGAAGAATTCGATTTTGAGGGCATGTCCCGCGGCGAGCGGAAAAGGCATCAGGAGCAGTCGGAGTCCCTGCGCCGCGACCGTGAACTGCGCGAGAAGATAAAACGCGATTCTATCGGACGCGGCATGCTGGGCGAAGAACGCAGCAAGAAGCGCAGAGGGCGTTTTTTCAGAGACATATTTGGGGATTTTGACGAGCTGATTGACGAAAAGAAGCCTGTTGACGATGACAAAGAAGAGGGCGACTCGATCACCGGTAAAGCCAAGGCTTCCGAAAAGACTTCAAAGCGGAACAAAACATTCCGTGTGAAGGTCAAAACAGCCGGAAGAGCCGGCGCGGACGATGCGTCATACTCATCCGGAACGGCATCGGCAGCCGCAGCCAATCAAAACCGGAACGCGGGACAGGCGGGAGCCATGTCCAAACCGGTAGTAAGGGTTTACGGAAACGAGCCGATTCTGGCGCCCGTACTGACCGCGGTTATAATACTGCTTGTTATCTGTTCCGATCTGGTGGATACGGCGATAATTAAATACAATGAGAATATTTACCTGTCGGTCATTATTCTCAGCATGCTCAGTTTCCTGCTGCCGACCATATTTTTCTGCCGGATCAAGGGTTCCGGGTATATCTCGAAACTGAATCTGCGTCTTTTCCCGCCGAGGATGATACCCTTTACCCTATGGTCTCTTGCGGTTATGCTGTCAGGCGGTACGATTATCAAGCTGCTGATGTATGCATCCGGTACCTACTCAGGTGACTATCAGGTCTATTCCTATATTATTCCGAATTCCATGGCGTTGGGAAACGCAGTTCAGACGGCATACGCGGTGATCGCCTGCGCGGTGCTTCCGGCAGTGTGCGAGGAGTTGGTTTTCCGTTCGGTATTAATCAGTGAATATGCGAAGGGCGGCGCGGTATGCGCCGTTATCGCCACCACACTGCTGTCGGCATTCCCCTATCTGCGCCCCGAGGCGATGCCGCTTTACATTTTCTACGGTCTGATATTGGGAACTGCGGCATGTGTCACACGCTCGGTCGCAGCTCCGCTTATAATACATGTGGCAGTCAACTGCCTGGAGCTTTCTTTTGAACAGCAGCTTGGCATGCTGATTCGGCAGACTTCCGGCACGGTAGTGTATTCTTTTATAATCGTCATTGCATTTTTCATATTTCTGTTTCTTGCATTCGGAGAGGCGGAGCGTATCTACAGCGGTTACGCCGTTTCCCGTCACAGCGATGTTATGCCTCGTGGGTCGCTGTCCTCAAGACTTATCGAAGCGATGCTCTCTCCGACCATGATAATATGTCTGTTTCTCTATGTGGCAGGCATTATAGTCAGGGCGATCGGCTGACAATTTCCCCGCAGCAGAGGTTATTTAATGAACTACAATCCAAACAGTCAGTCCGGTTCGAACAGGCAGCCGCAGAACCGGGAACAGCCCTATGAGGTACCGAAAAGAAGGGTACCGGCACAGGGCAGACCAATCCGCACCCCTCAGCCAATAAACGCGGTCGGGCAATCAGGCAAGCCGACCGGCGCGCAAGCGCGCGGACAATCGGATGTAAGACCGGGCGTAAGACCCGTTGGGCAGTCCGGCGGTCAGGACCGCATGCGTACGCCCGGGCAGAATCCTCCTCAGCAGCATTCATCACGGCCGTCACCCGACAGAGGAGCGCAGCGTGCCGGTGTTTCCGAAGCCGGCAGTATGCCCCGCCGTCAGATGCCGCCCCCGGTGAATCCTCCCCGCGCCGAACGGGGAGCCGGTATTGTTGCCAGAGCCGAGGCGGCGACAAAGTCCCCTCATTCAGTATCATCCGGACGGCAGAACCCGGGAACAAACCCGCGTGCAAACGCGCAGCCGCAAGCGAATGTTCAGAGCAGCCCGCATCCGTCTCCGCGTCGGGGGGATCAGCTTCCGGCAAAGCGGTCATCCTCATCACAGGTGAGCCGTGACAGCCTTCGCAAAAACGCCAGGCGCGCCAAACTGCGCGACAGCAGTACGGTGACGAATCTGCCGCTGGACGATGAGAACAATCCGGGCGCCTCGCTGGTCTCTTCGATACTGAAAACGGTTATATATATCGCGGTGATCTTCGTTATATCGGGTATATTCAGCTACTATATAATACAGGTGGGAAACGAGTGCTTTGCCTTTGTAAAAGAAGACAGGCCGGTCGAGGTGGTTGTCGGAGCTAATTACGATATCAACGACATTGCCGATATGCTCTCCGAAGAGGGTATTATCGAACACCCCGAGTTTTTCCGCTTCTACGCAAAGATGCGCAAAAAAGCTGATGTCGAGTTTGAGCCGGGCACATACACTGTCTCTACCGCCACAAGTTACGATAAACTGATAGCCGGTTTCCGCAAGTATGCCGGTAAGGTTCGTACAGAGATAAGCATTACAATACGCGAAGGTATGACGGTTGACGAGATAATCGAACTCTTCCTGTCACACGGAATAGGTACCCGCGAGGGCTTTGTCGATGTTATACAGAACGGAGAGTTCGACTTCTGGTTCATGGAGTCGCTGACCGCGGATAAGCTCAGCCCCAACCGCACCTATCGTTTGGAGGGCTATCTCTTCCCCGATACCTATTATTTCTACTCGGATTCCAGCGAAAAACAGGCGATATACAAGATGCTCTTCCGCTTTAACCAGCAGTTTGATGAGCGTTACCGCGCATCCTGCGAAGCCATAGGCATGTCGGTTGACGAAGTTATCACCATAGCATCCATGATACAGGCGGAAGCAAAGTTTGTCACCGATTACGGTCTCATATCATCGGTATTCCATAACCGTATCAACAATCCCGGCGGTGAGACCCAGGGTTATATGCAGTCGGACGCCACCGTCAAATACTTCCTTGAAGAAAAAAGAGTGGTAGAATCACAGGACCTTGATATAGACAACCCCTATAATACATACATATATAAAGGTCTGCCTCCCGGTCCGATCTGCAATCCGTCGCTGGACGCCATGAGCTACGCGCTCTATCCCGATCCCTCCAACTACTTCTACTTCGTAACCAAGTCCAACGGCTGGGCGCTCTTTGCCGAGACCTATACAGAGCAGGCTCAGAATATCCGCATAGCACGGGGCGGCTGATATCAAACAAATCATCCGAATGAGGTAACACATATGAGAATACTGATAATCCGGCACGGCGATCCCGATTACGCCAGGGATTCACTTACAGAGAAGGGCTTCCGCGAGAGAGCCTGTCTGCTTGAGACCCTTAAGAAAGAGGGAATCACATCCATATATGTCTCACCTCTCGGCAGGGCACAGCGCACCGCCGAGCCTATCGCCGAATACTGCGGAATAGAGCCGATCACACTTGACTGGCTGCGTGAATTTCCCGGTTCGGTGAAACCTCCATATGAGGAACTGGGCATCGTACCAGCCTGGAATACCAACTGCCCCTGGAACCTTATGCCCCAGTACTGGACAACTCAAAACGAGTTTTACAGCAACGAAATGTGGGCGGATCACCCGCTTTACGACGGTTCCGGGGTACACAAAACCTGTGCGGCGATAGATGCCGGCTGGGAAGCCCTTATGGACAGACATGGATATGAACGGAACGGTCAGCTCTACGACATCAAGCCGGATACCGATGAATCTCAGACTATTGCTCTTTTCTGCCATCTCGGACTTGGCCTGGGTCTGCTGTCGCGCATCTTAAAGGCTCCGCTGCCCTTTATGTGGCAGTCCTTCTTCCTGCCCTGTTCATCTGTCACCACTGTATACACCGAGAAATACAAGCCCTACCTGAATCAGTGTATTCTGCGGGTCATTGGTCTGGGCGACGTGTCCCATCTGCGCGTGGGCGATGAACCGGTTTCCTCCTCCGGTCTTCATAGCCAGATCCTCCTGCCTCCGGACGGCGATCCGGCATTCGGTCACTGATCCATGTATAAAACAACACGCCCGGTCGCATGATCGGGCGTGTTGTTTTGTTATATAATCCGACTATTCTTCGTCAGTGTCGTTCTTATCGGTTTTTCCGGCTTTCTCAAGCTCGGAAACCTGTCTTTCAAGCCGCTCTATCTGGACGCGCAGGCGGCAGAGTTCCTGGGATACCGGGTCGGGGATATGAACATGATCCAGTTCTTCGTTGAGCACCTTCTGATTATGGCGCCTTACCACGCGGGCGGGAATTCCCACCGCCGTGCTGTCCGGAGGAATCTCTTCAAGAACCACGGCGTTGGCGGCAATCTTGCTGTTATCGCCGATTCTGAAGGGACCGAGAATCTTGGCGCCCGAGCCAACCATGACATTATTGCCGAGTGTAGGATGCCGCTTGCCTACATCCTTGCCGGTACCTCCGAGAGTGACGCCCTGATAAAGAGTGCAGTTGTCGCCTATTTCAGTGGTCTCACCTATGACAACGCCGCTGCCGTGGTCGATAAAAAGCCCCCGCCCGATGGTTGCGCCCGGGTGTATCTCGACTCCGGTCAGAAAACGGGCTGCCTGACTGATAAAACGGGCGGGGAAGTGCATTCCTCGCTTGTACAGGGCATGAGAAATACGGTGCGCCATAATCGCGTGCAGACCTGAATATAGCAGCAGCACCTCAAGCGACGAGGTGGCAGCAGGGTCGCGTTCCTTGATGGCGGCGATATCCTCCTTAAGTTCCTCATAGGCGGCGGCACAGGCGAGCAGCAGACGATCTGTGGGGGTATATTCTTTTTTGTTCATAATAGAATCTGCCTCATAATCGGTTTGTAATTTTCAGCAAAAGCATTATATAACGACTTGACCGGCTTGTCAAGGCGGTTAAGTTGTCTTTACACTTCATTCACGGACTGCATGGAAATAATTTAACATTTTAATGATACAATTCTGCAGATATATGTGTACGAACTAATCTGTCAGAGCCTGCCGGAATATCCTCCGGCTTTGCTCAGGTATGATCGCCCGGTACCTGGGTTTTCTCTGCGGATGGATTTATATGCTTATAGAAGGCTTGTTGCCGGAGAGCCGTGCAGATGTGCAGTTGCACGGCGGCCGTAAACTCCGGAACCGACAGGCTTTATCGTGTTGCGCACATTTATATTCAGGGTGCGCTTTTTAGGTTACACGCGGCAGATACGGCAGGTGTTTCGCCGCTGCCGCGTTTATACAATAAGGAGAATTTATGGCAAAAAACAAAAATGGCGGCTCCAGGGCATCATCAAAAGGAAAGTTAAAAGTATGTATGCTCGGGGGTCTCAACGAAATAGGCAAGAATCTGGCGGTGCTGGAGTTCGGTGAGGACATAATCGTAATCGACTGCGGACTTGGCTTTCCGGATGACGACATGCTGGGTATCGACCTGGTTATACCCGATGTGAGCTATCTGGAGAAAAACAGCGACCGGGTTCGCGGCTTCTTCATCACCCATGGTCATGAGGATCATATCGGAGCGCTGCCTTATGTGCTGAAAGTCGTGCATGCCCCGATCTATGCCACACGCCTGACCTGCGGCATACTAAAGAACAAATTCGCCGAGCATCGTTACGACACCGAGCCGGAGCTTCGGAGCGTAGAAGCCGGCGACATTATAAAAGCCGGCTGCATGTCGGTCGAGTTCATTCGGGTAAACCACTCGATAGCCGACGCCTGCTGTCTGGCGATACGCACACCGGTGGGTACAGTTATACATACCGGCGACTTCAAGCTTGACCTTACCCCCATAGACGGCGAGATGATGGATATTGCCCGCCTCGGTCAGATCGGCAATGAAGGCGTTGCCCTGCTGATGTGCGAGTCTACAAACTCCGAGCGCCCGGGTTATACTCCATCCGAGCGTGTCGTGGGACGCACACTTGACAATATTTTCATGATGAACGCCGACAAGCGGATTGTCATTGCCACCTTCTCGTCAAATGTGCACCGGGTGCAGCAGATAATCAACACCTCGGCGGTGCACGGCAGAAAGGTTGCGGTTACCGGCCGTTCTATGCTCAATGTCGTCCACGCGGCGGTTGAACTGGGATACATGAATGTCCCCTCCGGCGTGCTCATTGATATAAACGAAATTAAGCGCTATCCGCATGAGCAGATAACCGTTGTCACCACAGGTACCCAGGGTGAGCCCATGTCGGCACTCTACCGTATGGCGTTTTCGAACCACGACAAGGTTCAGCTCGGACCGCGCGACCTGGTGATACTCTCGTCATCGGCGATTCCCGGCAATGAGAAGCTTATCGGCAAAATAATAAACGAGCTGTATAAAAAAGGCGCGGCGGTAATACGCGACTCTGTGGTGGAGGTTCATGTGTCGGGTCACGCCTGCCAGGAAGAGCTGAAACTCATGATGGCGCTGACCAAGCCAAAGTATCTTATGCCTATCCACGGCGAGTATAAGCACATGGTGCATCTGAAAAATCTCGCCATGACCATGGGTATACCCGAGAACCAGATTTTCATCCCGGATATAGGCAAGGTGCTGGAACTGGACGAACGCGGAATGCGCGCCGGCGGCAGCATCCAGGCCGGGAATGTGCTGGTTGACGGTTATTCTGTGGGCGATATCGGCAATATAGTGCTCCGCGACCGCCGGCACCTGGCGCAGGACGGGCTGATAGTCATAGTGGCGCAGGTGGATATCGAGAATCGTTCGGTTTACGCCGGTCCCGATATAGTCTCCCGCGGCTTCGTTTATGTGCGCGAGTCGGAGGAACTGATGGAACAGATGAGGATGATTGCCCGCGATGCGCTTGAAGATTCGCTGGAGAGCAATATTACCGACTGGACGCAGTTAAAATCACGTGTCAAGGATGATCTGGCTAAATTCCTGTATAATAAGACCAGACGAAAGCCGATGCTGCTGCCCGTCATAATGAATGTCTGATAAAGGTGACTATATGAAAAAGATTACAAAGGCTGTGATACCCGCGGCGGGTCTGGGTATGCGCATGCTTCCCATAGCACGCGCCGTTCCGAAGGAAGTGCTTCCGATAGTCGACCGTCCCGCCATATCTTGCCTGGTTGAGGAGGCTGCCGACAGCGGCATAACCGATGTGCTCATAATAACCGGCAGGGGAAAAACCGCCATCGAGGACTACTTCGATTATTCGCCTGAATACGAAAACAAGCTCATCTCGTCGGGTCGGAGCGATGAGATTCCCGAAATGCGCCGCATCGCCGAGCGCTGCAATGTGCACTTTATACGCCAGCATGAGACAAAGGGTCTGGGGCATGCCATATACCGCGCCCGTTCCTTTGTTGGGAATGTGCCCTTTATGGTGCTTTACGGCGATGATATAATCTTCGCCGAGACACCCGTCTGCCGCCAGCTTATGACCGCATACGAGAAGTACGGTCTGGCAGCCTGCGGAGTGAAGGAGGTTTCGGAAGAACTGGTGATGAAATACTGTACCCTGAAAGCCGACCCTCTGGGCGATAACATGTACCGTGTTACCACCATGATTGAAAAGCCGACGCGCGAGCAGATATACACCCGCCTTTCCATATTGGGCAGAGTGCTGCTGACGCCCGATATCTTTGACATTCTTGAGAATCTGGCTCCCGGCGCCGGCGGCGAGATTCAGCTTACCGACGCGATGAAACTGCTTTCCGAAGCAAAGGGCATGATCGCCGTCGACTTTGAAGGCAAGCGCTATGATCTCGGTTCTAAGCTGGGTTTTTTGAAGGCTAATGTAGAGCGGGCATCCGTGGATCCCGAGCTGGGCGAGGAATTCAGAGCCTATCTAAAGGAATTCGCCGCCACGCTCTGACATCCTGTTCGGCATAACCTTATCCTCTGAACGGAGAGAACACAAAAATGGAAAGAGTTTCCAAAACCAATTATTACCTTGATATAGCCATGACGGTGGCAGAGCGGTCAACCTGTCTGCGCAAGTGTTACGGGGCTATTATCGTCAAGAATGACACCATAATCTCCACCGGTTACAACGGCGCGCCGAGAGGCCGGGCAAACTGCTGTGACCTGGGTACCTGCCTCCGCGAGAAGCTGGCAATACCCCGGGGCGAGCGTTATGAGCTATGCCGTTCGGTGCATTCCGAGGCAAACGCCATAATCGCCGCTTCGAGAGAGCAGATGTTAGGCTCAACCCTGTACATGGCATGTGTAGACCCGCGCACCCGTGAGATAATACCGGGAACCACCTCCTGTTCGATGTGCAAGCGGTTTATAATCAACGCCGGCATAGAGCGTGTGATTGTGCGCGAGACGGCGAATGAATACCGCGAGTACCTTGTCTCCGATTGGGTGGAGCAGGACGACATATCCGATGTGAGTTTCGGATACTGAAACGAAAACCGACCGAACTGTGAGAAGCTGATATAATTGAAAAAGACATTCTGCAAAATCATATTTTTACTTCTTGCCGCTTTGCTGCCGATAGCGGTCTTCATTTCCTGCTCATCGGGAATAGTAAAGATAACATATGAGGACGGCAAGTATATTGACAAGACCAACGGCATAACCTATCTGCCTGCCGGTGATAGCTATGAGCCGACGGCTATAGGTGAGCCATACGCCGAATATGACGGCGGAACATTATACAATATCCCGGGGCTTGACCCTGAGCTCTGGCTCGCAGAGGAGTATGACGGCATCGGCTCGATATTCTACTCGGAAGAGACGGAACTGCCCGCGCTTGAGAACTTCGGTGCGACTGAGGCGTATATCTGTGTCGAGGACGCAATAACAATGCATCTGCAGACAATCGACAATCAGTCCGTCATAAACCGAATAATCGAGGCTCTGACCGGGTGCGAGGACAACCTTCAGCTTCCCTCCGGCGGTACATCGTATCATATAAAGTTCATGTCAGAGACATATCCCGGCATCTACTATGACATACTCTATGTGGAGTGCGACAGCGGAGACTATCTTTATGATCGCGACACAAAACAGTGCTGCGACGCGGGACGTATTCTCAAAGCCTACCTGAGCGACACACCCGAAACCGAAGGGGCATAAAATGAGTGTGAGTACGAACGAAAAGAATACCGGAGGAATTCCCTCCGCGGTGCTTCCCGACATAAATATCGGAGCAGACCCGCTTTCATCTCTGATTCCCGGACTTGAGCCGCTGCGTCCCCAAAAGATATGCTTCGTCTGTACCGGAAATACCTGCCGCTCTCCAATGGCGGCAGCGGTGCTAAATCATCTCGGCAGCCGCTACGGTTTCACCGGAGTATCGGCGGGCATCTACCCAAATGTGGGTGAACCTATCGCCGAAAATGCGGTAAAGGCCCTTAAAGCCGCGGGCATAGAGCCTTCGCCCGGCAACGAGTATACCTCACACACCGCCTGCCGGGTCAGCGCCGAACTGCTTTCGGGCTGCGATAAAATCATCGGTATCAGCGGCAGCCACACCCTTACACTGCTCGCTCTGTTTCCCCAGTACGCCTCGCGTATCACCGCATTCAACGAGGATATAGCCGACCCCTGGGGCGGCAGCGAGGAAATATACGACGAGTGTTTGAAGCAGATAACAGAAGGCATACGCGCCATGTTCGGTCTTTATGACTGAAATAACCGTCTCTGGCATGTCGTCTGCCGACATACCGGCTGTCTCCAAGCTGGAACGGCTCTGTTTTTCCGATCCCTGGAGCAGCGAGGCGATATCGACTCTTGTGCTCTCACCCGAACGCTCGGACAGTTTCAGACAGCTGACCTTTGCAGCTCATATCGGCAGCCGGCTCGCCGGTTATGCCATCGTATATCTTGTGGCTGGTGAAGGACAGCTTGAGCGCATAGCCGCATCACCCGAGTTCAGACGTATGGGAGTGGGAAAGGCGCTGCTCGGCGCTGTAATGGATGAGATGCGGGAGCTTGGAGCCGGACGGATAACCCTTGAGGTGCGGGAATCAAATGCCGCAGCCAGGGCGCTGTATGAATCATCCGGCTTTGTCACCGACGGCATACGGCGGCGATTCTACCGCGACCCCACCGAGGATGCGGTGCTTATGTCGGCGGAAATAAAATAACAGGTTTATACTATTTATGCTTATACTGGGCTTTGAAACCTCATGCGACGAGACCTCTGCGGCGGTAGTTGAGATGGCCGACGGGAGCCGGCGCATATTATCGAATATTGTGGCGTCCCAGATACCGATACACACGGTATACGGCGGCGTCGTGCCCGAAATAGCCAGCCGCGCCCACGCCGAAGCAATAAGCGGAGTAACCCGTGAGGTGCTTGACAAGGCGGGAATAACAGTGTCCGAGGTTGACGCAATAGCCGTGACAAACCGGCCGGGACTTATCGGCTCGCTGCTTGTGGGTGTCAGTTTTGCAAAATCTCTGGCATTGGCATACGGCAAACCGCTGGTGCCGGTGGATCATATTCCGGCTCATGTTGCCGCCAACTACTTCACTCATCAGGAACTAGATCCGCCTTTTTTCGCGCTGGTGGTTTCCGGAGGACATACCTCCCTGATACGATTTGACAGCCATACCGAATACGAAACGGTGGGGCGCACCCGTGATGATGCCGCCGGCGAGTGCTTTGACAAGGCTGCGCGAGTCATGGGTATACCTTACCCCGGCGGTGCCGAACTGGACAGACTGGCGCATCTGGGCAGGGACAACGTGAAGCTCCCCACGGCAGCCTTACGGGACGATACGCTTGACTTTTCCTTCAGCGGTCTCAAAACCGCGATTATCAATCATCTGCACAACCTGGACCAGAAGGGGGAGAGTTACTCGCGGGAGGATGTGGCGGCATCGCTGATGGCGGCGGTAGCCTCATCCTTCACCTCACAGCTCGGGCGGGCGCTGGAGATTTACTCCGTCAGCCGGCTGGTGCTGGCGGGCGGCGTGGCGGCTAATTCACACCTTCGCAGCGCTCTTCAGTCATTTTCAGACAAACGCGGCATACGGCTCTATCTGCCCGAACGTTCTCTCTGCGGCGACAACGCCGCCATGGTGGGCGCGCAGGGCTATTACGAATACCTGGCGGGTCATACCGCTGGTTCGGAGCTGAACGCCTACTGCTCATAATACAAAGGCTCACGGGAATGTGCATATACACTGCATGAATTCTACACGGAATACACGGGAGTTTTCCACAACCTGTGTAAAACTCTGTGGACAATGTACATTTTGCGTTACTTTAACATCCCGGATGCCGGTAAAAAGGCGAAAAAACAAGCTATATCATACAGTTGAAGCATGAGGCGAAACGTATTTCGCAGCGAAACGGAATACAGTTTCATGTGGAATTCCGTAAATATGAAACCAAAAAGGTTAATAAGGAGACACACACTATGAAGGGCAATTACGAGAATGAGATAAAGAATGCGCTGGAGAAATTCGAGGTTATCCTTCGCGGACAGCTGGAGCGCTGCGAGAAAATCGCCGACAGCCGCGAACCCATGGATTTCGCCGCAATCGACAAGCTGACCATAGGCATCTGCGGCGGCGACGGCATCGGCCCCACCATAACGGCGGCTTCAAAACGAGTTCTCGCCTATCTGCTTGCCGATGAACTCGAGAGGGGAAGCGTTGTTTTCAAGGACATCGACGGTTTGACAATCGAGAATAGGGCGGCATGCGGCAAGGCCATTCCCGACGATGTCATGGAGGAGCTTTATCAGTGCCCCGTTATCCTTAAAGGCCCCACCACTACTCCCAGGGCGGGCGATCCCTGGCCGAACATAGAGAGCGCCAATGTTATGATGCGCAAGAAGCTGGATCTTTTCGCCAATGTCCGTCCCGTAAAGGTTCCCGATAAGGGCATCGACTGGACCTTCTTCCGCGAGAACACCGAGGGCAGCTATGCTGTCGGTTCCCAGGGTGTGAATGTCACCGATTACCTTGCGATAGATTTCTGTGTTACCACCACTACCGGCACCGAGCGAATAGCCCGTCTGGCTTACGAGTATGCCCGCAAGAACGGCAAGAACCGTGTATCCATAGTAACCAAGGCAAATGTAATAAAGACCACCGACGGCAAATTCCTCAATCTCTGCAAGAAGATCGGCGAGGAATACCCCGAGATCACAACCGACGACTGGTATATCGACATAATGACGGCAAAGCTTGTCGACGAGAAGCGCCGCACCGAATTCCGTGTGTTCGTGCTGCCCAACCTCTACGGCGACATCATCACCGACGAAGCAGCCGAGTTCCAGGGCGGTGTCGGCACCGCAGGTTCCTCCAACATCGGCTCCCGCTACGCCATGTTCGAAGCGATTCACGGTTCGGCTCCCCGTATGGTACAGGAAGGCCGTGCGATCTACGCCGACCCCTGCTCAATGCTCCGCGCCACGGTTCTGCTGCTGTCTCACATCGGACGCCAGGATAAAGCCGACCTGCTTGAAAGGGCGCTGGACATATGCATGTTCGAGGAGAAGAAGCTGAAGATAACCGGCCGCGATACGGGCGCCACCTGCGAGCAATACGCCGACTATGTAATGGAAACCATAAAGGCTCTTCAGGCCTGATAAGAATCAGTGAAAGACAAATCAACTCCCTCCCAGGCGGTAAGTGGACGGCTGCCCGGCTACCTGCGTGTGCTGCGGGGACTGATCGGCAACGATATAATGCGGGTCAGTTCCTCTGAACTGGCGCGCCTCATGGATTCAACTCCATCACAGGTGAGGCAGGACCTCTCCTTTTTCGGAGAGTTCGGTCAGAAGGGATACGGCTACAACGTCAGGTATCTCTATACCGGCATCTATTCGGCGCTCTGCCTGTCTGACAGCCGCAGCGCGGTGATAATCGGCGCCACACCAATAGGCGAAGCGGCGGCTTCCGAGCCGGTGCTTGCCAAGCACGGTGTGCGTCTCATCGGAGTATTTGACGATGACCGTGCCGGTGAGACTCTGGGCGGTCTGACGGTTCGCCCGCTCGGCGAGCTGTCCGGATGCGGAGCCGATATCGCGGTTATCTGCACCCAGGGTATCGACGCAAGATTGAGAAAGCTGCTGGCGGATTCGGGATTTTTAGGTATATGGAATCTTTCAGACAGCAGCCTGACCTCCGATGAGCTGCCCGGACAGCCGGTAATCCGCAGCCTTTCGCTGGGCGATTCGCTGATGCTGCTCTGTTACGAAATCGGCAGAACGCAGTCCGAACCTAAGCAATAACCACCGGTCTGTTCCTCATGGAACGCCGGGAATAACAATTTTACAATGGATATAAAAATCAATTACGGCAGCTCGCCGGCGGTTTTTCCCGACATAAGAGGCGTTAAAGGATGGACGGCTTCCGACATATCGGTGCTCGCCGCGCTCTGCTTTGAAGCATCACTGAGGGGAGACCTTAACGCGCTTGCGACAGCTGTAAAGTCAACAACCGATGCAGTGCAGACATCTCTTGCCTTCTGGAGCGCCGCAGGAATTATAACGGAGGCGGATCTGTCTTCAGTCTCGGGAGCAGCAGAGGGAACAAAGGTTCCCGATGTCATCCCACTGCCTCCCGATGTCCGACCAAGCTATACCGGCAAAGAACTGGCGGAGGTTATCGACAGCACCAACGGTCTCAAGCGGCTTATTGATGAGTGTCAGCGCATAGCGGGCAAACTCTTCTCAATGGCGGAGATAGGTCAGCTGGTGGGTCTTGTGGACTACCTTCAC
Source organism: Clostridiales bacterium (assembly GCA_012514145.1). GTDB lineage: Bacteria > Bacillota > Clostridia > Oscillospirales > CAG-272 > JAAZAV01. The sequence goes on from JAAZAV010000061.1 coordinate 48,546, forward strand.
CTTGACGCCGAGTATGTTATAATGCTTTTCATGTACTGTGTCGAGCGGGACAAGAAATCGGTGCGCTATATAGTACAGACAGCATACAACCTGGCGGACGAGGGTATTGCCACCATCCCGCATCTTGAGGAATACATGCAGCGCCATTCGCGGCTCAACAACCTGACCGGACGACTCAGAAAGCTGTTCGGCTTCGGCGACCGCGAGCTCACCGCAAAAGAAGATGAGTATGTGAACCGCTGGTGCATGGAATTCGGCTATGAGTTTGACGTTATAAAACGCGCCTATGAAATAACCATAGAGAGCACCTCAAAACACAAACTCTCGCTGCCATATCTGAACAAGATTCTCCAGAACTGGAATACCGCCGGCTACCGGACACTGGATGAGGTGGACGCCGCTCTTGCGGCCTACCGCCGCAGCCGCGAGGAAGCCCGGTTACAGACGGTAGTCCCCGAATCCTCTTTCAGCACCGATGAGTTCTTTGAACTGGCATTAAAGCGCAGCTATGAAAAACTGAGTAAAAACAGCTCCGGCGGAAAGGACGGTAACTGATGGCCTATAATTCCGCGAATGTCGCAAGGCTCCGTCAGGAGTTTGAGGCGAAGCATCTCCGGGCAATTGAGGATGCCGATCGCCGCACCGCCGAACTTTATGTCAAACTGCCCGAACTCCGTGCCATCGATTCGGAGCTGGCGGGAACCGGTGTGCGCATTATGCGCGCCATAAACGGTCAGGAGGGTCACGGCACACTGGATGAGCGCATAAATCAGGTGCGCAGCATGAACGAAGATTTACAAAAACTGCGAAACGAGTGTCTTACCTCGGCGGGTTACCCCTCCGACTACACCGACCCCGTATACGAATGCCCGGCATGTCAGGATTACGGATTTGTCGATACCCGCATGTGTGTCTGCCTGAAAAGGGCTCTTGTCATGGCGGGCTATGAAAGCTCGGGCATAGGAAGGCTTATCGAGACTCAGTCATTTGATACCTTCTCGCTGGACTATTATTCCGAGGATACCCGGGCGCTGGAGAACATGAGGCGGGTGCTGGCGCTCTGCAAAGATTATGCCGAGAATTTCGGCAAGAACGGCGGGAATCTGCTGCTCTGCGGCGCCACCGGGCTTGGCAAGACCCACCTATCCACCTCCATCGCGAAGGTTATTATAGAGAACGGTTATGATGTGGTGTATGACACCGCCTCCAATATATTCGCTGATTTCGAGTATGAGCGTTTCAGCCGAAGCTATTCTGACACTTCCGAGGTTAGAACCGCCAGGTATTTCGCCTGCGAGCTGCTGATCATGGATGATCTCGGAACAGAGGTATCGAATCAGTTTACAATATCCTGCCTGTATAATCTCATTAACACCCGTATCAACAACGGGCGGTGGATGATAATCAACACAAATCTCACCCGTGACGAGCTGCGCAGGCGTTACGCCGACCGCATAACCTCACGTCTTTTCGGCGAGTTTTCACCGCTGATGTTCTATGGCCGCGACATCCGCGCCCAGAAGCTGGCAAAACAGTAATGCGGGTCTGCGCTATTGACAACGACGGCAAAATTGTGTATACTGATCTCACGGCTTGAGCCGACAGTCTGAGCAGCATGATTTTTTAACAATTATTAACAATAAAAAGATGAATATAAGGAGCAAAAAATGAGCAAGAAGACCTTCAAGAAGCGTTTCATAATCGTTTCGGGACCGGTTTGCAGCGGCAAGACCACCCTCGCGCTTAATATTGCGAAGAACAGCGGCGGCTGCTATTACTTTGACAAGGACGACCTGGTTCCCACCTCAAACGCCTGTTTCGATGCAGTTGAGCAGCTGGTACCCAAGGATGTTGAGCTGAAATATGACCGCGACACCCTGCAGAAGCGTGACCGGCACTCCCAGTTCTTCAAGGACTATATCCGCAACCCCGAGTACGAGTCAACACGCGATGTTCTCATCAAGGGCCTGCAGTTTTCCAACCTTGTGATTGTCAATGCTCCATATACCTCCGAGCTGAAGAAGGAAGCCGCCGGAAACTGCCCCGCATTCGATGAGTTCCATCGCTTCTTTGTGAAGGAAGACTGCGAATTCTTTGTGGTCTTCGTTCATATCAGCAAGGAAGAACTGAAGCGCCGTCTGCTCAACCGTCTCGCCGAGGACCCCAAGGCCGCCGAGCGCGACAAGAACGTTTATACCGATCTCGACGCCTATATCGCCGCCGAGAACGTTGCGCCTCCGGCACTTGAGAACTCGAAGAATGTAGACAGACTCTTCGTGTTCGAGGCGGACACCGATGAGCTGCGCGATGCCTCCTATGAAAAATTAATGGCGGTTCTCGGTATCACCGACTACGAGCCCTACAACCGTAAGATCGAAGTAAACAGAGTCTGATATAGATAATGCCGGGGATACGTACAACGCTGCGTATCCCCGGTTTTGACAACGGAGGTTGAATTATGAGAATTCGTCTGATAGCAGGAGTCACCGCCCTGATGTTAATCCTTGCTTCCCTGTCTGTGCTGGCATCCTGCAGCCCGGCAGCCGACAACACCCCGGGAGCCGCCGATACCGCCGCCGCGGCTGCCGCCGAAACCACTGCTGTCGAACCTGCTGAAACAGAACTGCGCGACAATCTCCCCGAGCGGGACTTTAACGGCAAGGAAATGGTGTTTGCGGTATATCCCGATAACATCGAGGACATTCTGGTTGAAGCCGAGACTGGCGACGTCTGCAACGACGCGGTATTCCGCCGCAATATGCTGGTTGAGGAGCGTTTTAATGTAAAAATAGTCGCCACCACCCCGTCGGCGAGTATGTACAACTGGTACGACGATATCGTCAAGCTGGTTATGGCGGGAGACGACACATTCCATGTGGGCGGTCACTATGCATACATGCTCTACAAGGCGGTGAACAATAGGATCTATCAGGACTGGCATCAGTGCGATTACATCGACTTTGACGCAAGCTGGTGGTGCAAGGAAATCAACGACTCGTCAACGATCAACGGCAAGCTCTACGGTATAGTCGGCAATCTGGGCATGTCGCTGCTTCAGTATACCGTGGCTTTCTACTACAACGTCCGCATGGCGGAGAATTACGGGCACCTGCCTGCCGATTTCTACGAAATGGTGCGGAGCAGCACCTGGACCTTCGACGTTTTCTCGAAGATGGTCAGCGAAATGTATATCGACGTGAACGGCGACTCGATACGCAACAATGGCGACATCTTCGGCTGGACGATGATTACCAGCTCGATATACGACATCTGGCAGAATGCCTTCAACCTGCCGTTCACCGGCAGAGACAAGGACGGCAAAATAACTCTCAACTACATGACCGAGAAGCGTCAGGCGGCGCTTGAGCGGATGGTTGACTTCTACTCAAACAATCCCGGAGTTTTCAAGTATACCGAAAAGCCGATACAGACCGACTGGCTGTGGACAGAGGGAGCATTTTTCGCGGCAGGGCTGCAGGTATTCAACGCCGGTCCGGTTATGGCGCCCTACAAGATTTTCCGCGAAATGGAGGACCCTTACGGTATTCTGCCGCTTCCGAAGTGGGATGAGGCTCAGGAAGGTTACTACACCTACCTCAACGACAGACATACCGTGTGGGGCATTCCGATTACCACCACGGAATATGAGTTCATCGGCATCATCACCGAGGCTTTGGCCTGCGAATCATTGAAATCGGTTTACCCCGCATTTTTCGATGTTGCTTTGAAATCCAAGTATTCCGAGGACGCCGACACCGCCGAGATGATTGACATAGTAATGGCGGGGCGTCAGTTCGATGTGGCGTTCACCTTCGGCGAGACAAACTCGGTGTTCTGCAATCTGCCATACATCTTCCGCGATCTCTGCAAGGCGAACAGCACGGACCTTGCATCCAAATACGCCTCAATAGAGGATAAAATTCTGGCAAATCTCGAGGGGCTTTACGAATTGTATTAAGAAATTAAACAAATAAAACTCCCGGCAGGGACGGCGCAAACCGTCCCTGTCGGGATTGCTGTCTTTATAGGTTACCTCTTTCCCTCAGCCTTTTCGATAGCGGCAAGGGTGTATTCGGCATTTAACCTCGGCTGTTCGATATCGCGGTCAAACATGCCCACCAGTACGCCGTCGCCGGGCTTCATAGAGGCAAAGGCTTCTTCGAACACTTCCTTCACCTGCTGCTGATCGGCGCAGCGCCTGCCGGCTCCGAGGATCTTCAGAGCGATGACCGGCGCGGACAGGGAGCGGATGGTTTTATACATGCGCGGAATGTCGCTGTCCTCGAAGCGCTCGCCGTCGGGATTGACATCATGAGAGCGGTCGGGCTGAGTGATATTGTAGAGCGACGCCATGTAGTAATCGGGCGCCCAGCCTTTCTCCTCGCAGTATTCAAGCACCTCGGGAAAGTGGGCGCAGACCCCGGTAGGCAGGCCGCGGCGGCGCACCGAATCCAGAAGAGCCTTCAGACGGTCGATACGCCCGGTGAGATAAAGCTCATCGGCAAGCTCGCCGTGAATACAGATGGCTGCGGGATTGTACTTCATCAGCTCGTCAAGTTCCTCCTCAAAGGTGATCTCGTTCTTGCCGGTCTGGCAGAGGTAGAGCAGTCTGCCGCCTGAAGCACGATAACGTCCGATGATACCCATTGAAGGCTGGGAGCCGCGGGATTGGACGGCGTTGATACCGGCTTCCTCACAAGCGCGGAGGGTAGCGAAAATCTGCTCCTCGGTGAAGTAATCCTTCATGGCGCTGTCGGTTTCTTTATCAAGGTGAGATTTGCCGGTAAAAGGGTTGGTTCCGACCACAAGACGGGTAACGTCCAGGTCGCCGATTTTCATTGTAGGCAGCATAATGTTAACTCCCGAAACATTCATATAATGACGGTATTCTACACGATTGCAATGAAAAAATCAATATCTTAGGCGATAATTGTCTGTTAACCGGTGATTTACAGATATGCAAATGTTCAGTCCCTCCGGCTTGTCTCAATATTAACACGCACGTAACAACAAAACACAACACATGTGATACAATTCAGAGTTAGCCGAAGGGCATAAAAAGAGAACCGCGGAGTATATATACATGGCAAAGAAAGAAGAAAAGACTAATGTAACGCGCATACTGGAGCAGTTAAAAATAAACTGTTCACAGCACGAATACAGCGTTGAGGACAATCATATCGAGGCGATGAGTGTGGCTGAGAAAATCGGCAGACCGCCCGAAAGCGTATACAAGACACTGGTGACAAAGGGCGCCGGCGGTCAGTATTTCGTGTTCTGTCTGCCCTCAAACGCCGAACTTGACCTGAAAAAGGCTGCGAGAGCCTGCGGCGAGAAGTCGGTGGCGATGATCCCGGTAGCCGACATCAACAAGGTTACAGGCTATATCCGCGGCGGCTGCAGCCCCATCGGCATGAAGAAAAAGTATACAACCGTCATTCACGAGGCGGTGCTGGCGCTGGATACCGTGTGTCTGAGCGCCGGACGCGTCGGCAGTCAGGTGGAACTTGCCCCAGCCGACCTGCTTCGAGCCGCGGAGGCATCGACTGCCGATATAATATCAGCGCCCTAACAGCATTGAACAGAGGAGAATATGTCTGCAAAAAGCATTGTAATAAACGGCGCGCGGGTACATAACCTCAAGAATGTATCCCTCGAGATTCCCCGCGACAAATTTGTGGTTATAACAGGTCTGTCCGGTTCCGGCAAGTCGTCTCTTGCCTTTGACACCCTCTACGCCGAAGGGCACAGACGATTTGTGGAGTCACTGTCATCATATGCCCGGATGTTCTTGGGACAGCTTGACAAGCCGGAGGTTGACTCCATCGAAGGATTGTCGCCGGCAATTTCCATAGACCAGAAAACCACCTCCCGCAATCCCCGCTCCACGGTGGGTACGGTAACCGAGATATACGACTACCTGCGTCTGCTCTATGCCCGGGTAGGTATACCTCACTGCCCCATATGCGGCAGGGAGATTCGTCAGCAGTCGGTTGACCAGATCCTCGAGCGGATTTTCGAGCTGCCCGAGGGAACCCGATTCATGGTACTGGCGCCGGTGGTGCGGGCAAAGAAGGGCAGGCACGAGAAGGTCTTTGACGACGCGCGCCGCTCGGGCTATGTCCGAGTGCGTGTCGACGGCTATATGTACGACCTGTCGGAGAACCAACAGTTAGATAAGAATAAGAAGCATACCATTGATATCGTCGTCGACCGTCTGGTGATGAAGCCGAACATCCGCACCCGGCTCTCAGACTCGGTGGAGACGGCGCTTAACCTTGCCGAGGGCATGCTGACCATCGCGGTTATCGAAGGCGAGGAATTGAGCTTTTCACAAAATTACGCCTGCGAGGAGCACGGGATATCCCTCGGCGAGCTGACTCCCCGTATGTTCTCATTCAACAACCCGGCGGGCGCATGCCCCGACTGTGCGGGTCTGGGTGAGCTTAGGGTGGTTTCCCCCGAGAAGGTAATACCCGATCCGACACGTTCGCTGCGTAATATGGCGATACAGGTCAACGGCTTCAAGAGCGCCGATGAAGAAACCTGGATGGGCCCGCTTTTCGAGGCGGTGCTGAAGGATTACGGCTGCGATCTTGACACCCCCGTCCGTGACATGCCCGAGGAGGCAAAGAACGCGCTTCTTTACGGCACAGGCGAGAAAACCTATGAAATCACCCGATACTTTGGCGGCATGGGGCACAACTCGGTGACCAAATATTCGGGCATAATCGATGTTATCCAGCGCCGTTACGAGCAAACACAGAACGAATATTACGAAGAGTTTGTGGAGGAAATTCCCTGCCGCACCTGTAAGGGCACACGCCTGCGCCCCGAGGTACTGGCGGTTACCGTCGGAGGGATAAATATCCATGAATTCTGTGTTATGTCGGTGGTGGACGCCTTTGATTTCATCGAAAACCTGCAATTTACTCCCACCGAGCTTGCCATTGCCGCCGAGATAATCAAGGAAATCAAGGCTCGACTCGGTTTCATGCGCAGTGTTGGGCTTGAATATCTCACCCTTTCGCGAAAAGCCGGCAGCCTCTCGGGCGGCGAAGCGCAGCGTATACGTCTGGCAACACAGATAGGCTCCTCACTTGTGGGAGTAATGTACATACTCGATGAACCCAGCATAGGTCTGCATCAGCGCGACAACAGCAAACTTATTGACACACTGAAGCGGCTGCGCGATGCAGGCAATACCGTCATAGTGGTTGAGCACGATGAGGAAACCATGTCTGCCTCCGATTGGATAATCGACATAGGTCCGGGCGCCGGCGTGCACGGCGGTCATATAGTAGCCGCGGGCACTCCCGAGCAGATCATGGCATGCCGCGAATCAGTGACCGGTGATTACCTGTCGGGACGCAAATCAATACTGGTACCTGCCGAGCGCCGTCAGGGCAACGGTCAGTACCTGAAAGTCTATGGTGCAAGAGAGAATAACCTAAAGAATATAGATGTGGCATTCACCCTTGGCTGTTTTATATGCGTCACCGGTGTGTCGGGTTCGGGAAAGTCATCGCTGGTCAACGGCATACTCAACGCCGCGCTGGCACGTCAGCTTAACCGCGCCTACACTTATCCCGGAAAGCACGACCGTATAGAGGGCATGGAGCATCTTGACAAGGTCATTACCATAGACCAAAGCCCCATAGGACGCACTCCCCGCTCCAACCCCGCCACATATACCGGGCTGTTCAACGATATTCGTGAGCTCTTCGCAAACACCACTGACGCAAAGGTGCGTGGCTACAGAGCGAACCGCTTCTCGTTCAATCTGAAGGGCGGTCGCTGCGAGGCGTGTGAAGGCGACGGAGTCAAGCGCATAGAGATGCATTTTCTGCCGGATGTTTACGTAACCTGCGATGTCTGTCGTGGCAAGCGCTATAACCACGACACCCTTGAGGTAAGATACAAGGGCAAGAACATATTTGACGTGCTGGATATGACCGCCGCAGAGGCATACGACTTCTTCTCTTCGGTGCCCAGACTGGCGAGACGTCTTAAAACACTGTGTGACGTGGGTCTGGGATATATCAAACTCGGACAGTCGTCAACTACACTTTCGGGCGGCGAAGCGCAGCGTGTCAAGCTTGCCACCGAGCTTTCGAAGCGCTCCACCGGGCGTACCGTCTATATACTGGACGAGCCTACCACCGGTCTCCATTCCGCCGATGTGGCACAGCTGCTTGATGTGCTCAATAAGCTCACCGACGGCGGCAACACCGTCATCGTTATAGAGCATAACCTGAACATTATCAAGACCGCCGACTATATAATCGACCTGGGACCCGAGGGAGGTGACGGCGGCGGGACTGTCGTTGCATGCGGCACTCCCGAGCAGATCGCGCAATGCGAAGCCTCATACACCGGAATGTATCTGAAAAAGGTACTGCCGCCGTCCAAATCCGAATAAGTCCTGATAAAAGATATCGTCCCCGCTGTCATATTAACGACAACGGGGACGATATTTATTTGTGGAATTTTTTCCTCGACTGCTTAATCAAAGGTAACGGTGAGCGAATCGCTGTAAGCCATGGTATTGCCGCTCAGCGCCACAGCCGGTTCAACCGTGTAGCTGCCGGGGAAAGCGCCGCGGATGATGTAGCATACCGAGCCGGTGACGGTACGAGTCTGGCGGCCGGAGAGCTTGTCGCCCACAGGATTGCAGACGGTTATTCGCCCGTTCATCATCTGAGCGCTGTTATACAGCCAGGCGTAAGTGTACCTGGAGTATTCACCTTTGTTCAGACCCAGGTCGGCGGTGCGCACATAGCGGGCGCCGGATGGGATGCGGTCGTTCAAGTTGAAACAGAGGTAATCGCTGTCAATAACAGCGGTGTAGGAGATTTTGACCATCCAGAATCCCCGCTTTTCGTCATACTTCTCAACCGTCTTGGTGAGCTTCAGCGAATCGGAGGCGTCCGCATAATCGGCGGCTTCGGCGTAGCTGCCCTTGTAGGCAGCGTAAATCAGAAGCTTGTCAGCGCCGGAAGTGAGCTTGAAGCTATTCCAGCCCGCCTTGTCAAGGGTGATGCAGTGTCTGCCCAGAGGAGACAGTGTGAAGTCAAGACTCTTGCCGTCGGCGGTGCAGGTGATTTCAAGCTTTTCTGCGGAATCGGCAGGATAGTAGGATGCCGCGAACGCCGCCAGCTGCAGGGCATAGGTGTCGATCGACGAGGTATGGGTGGTGATATAGCGTGCCATGTCCTTTGCTGTATCGGGCAGCAGACGGGATGCGGCAAGCAGCGCCGTGGCAGTGAGATCGAGGTTTGATTCCGTGTCGTTCGACTGGTCTGCTTTGAAATACGAGCCGCTTTGCGATTCGGTAAAGTACCTGTCGGCTACGCTGTTGTAAAGCGGGAGGGCGGACACCCTGTCGCCCATTGCCGCAAAGGCAGCCGCCAGGATCAGCTTGGCTTCATCGGTGAGGTAAGGATTGGAAATGAGCTGACGAAGCTCGGGCAGCACCGGACGTCCCAGAGCGCTCAGTCCCAGATAGGCAGCGCAGAGTTCGGTGATATCGGAATTGTCGGAGCCGTTTATATATCGGACAAAAGCCGCGGCAAGGCTGCTCTTGACCTCATCGGTCAGCGAATCGGGGGAGGAATAGGCAATCATTGCCGAGAGGGTTACATTGCCTTCGGAATAGGGCAGCAGACGGATAAGTCCGTTGTCGGCGATATAGCTGCCTGCAAGTTCGCTTCTGATCTGCTTGAGCGATTCGTCGAAGCCGCGGTTGTCAGCCTCGGCGCTTAACTTCTCAACCAGCTGCATAGCCGCATAGTTGGCAGCCATCGAATCGGCACGCGAGTTCCCGCCGCCCCTCATGATTGAAGATATGACTTCAACAACCCCTGCATATTCGGCACTGATAAATGAGAGGGTTACCGGGTACATAACCGGTTTCAGTGTGGACAGATTCCCGGCTTTTACGGTACGGCGGACATCGGTGATGAGTCCGCTGTCGGCAACCGTGAATGGCAGTTTCACGGCATCGGAGTATTCGCCGCATACCGCGGTGATCGTTACGGTGTAGTTTCCGTTCTTGAGATTGTCTCCGATAGTGAAAGCCCTGTATTCGCCGGCAGCGCTCTCAGCGGAAGTCTCGAATACAGTCTTGCTGCCGTCCTCAACCTTTACGGTGTAGCTTACGGAGCTTCCGGTTTCCAGTTTGCTGCCGTAGACTCTCGCCGAGGCGGTTATGCTGTCGCCGGTGACATATAGTTCGCTGATCTCTGCGTTGACGAAGAAGGGAAGAGTGCAGATTATACCGCCAACCGCCGCTCCGAGCTTGCGGGAGGATTTAACGCCGATATCGCCCAGACATTCGGCTGCGGCGGTGAGACGCCATTCGGTTATGTTGTCGGGAGCCTTGAAGGCAAAGCGGGCGGTGCCGGTTTCATCGGTGACTGCGGTTTCAAAGAGTGGATTGTCGAGGAAACTCTCGCGGACGACAATTTCGCCGGAACCGCCGCCTCTGCCGCCGGCGACCGGCATTTCAGCGGCGCTATCATATACCATAGCCGATTCAGAGCCCGCCATGCCTCCTGCAAAAGCCTTTGCACCCATATCCCTGGTCATTGCTGTATTATATTTACCGATACCGCCATTGAATCTTGAGCCGGCAAGCGAAACACGAATGTCACGGGGGTAATAGATATATCGGCTGCTCAGATAGTATGAGTCAAGCGGCTCAATGTTCTGTTCACCGAGTGCGAAACATGCCTGGTCAACCATGGAAAGGGTTACAGACGCGCCGCTCACCGGCTTGCCGTCGATATCGGTGACGGCGGCTTCCACTTTCACTTCGCTGCCCGGACGGTAGGATTCGGCGTCGGGGGTAAGGGAAATATTCAGAGCAGAGCCTTTTTCGTAGTCATATATCGGCGTATAGTTTAACTGCAGGAAGGATGAGCCGTCCCATACGGTTACAAACACGGTGCAGCCGCCGACGAGACTGTCGGTATACTCAAAGTCCAGACTGCCGCCGGCGGTCACGCCGTATGAGCGTCTGCCAGACACGTTGTTTATCGTATAGATGGCGGGAGAATCCGACGGTTCGCTGCCGTATAAAAGGTTCAGTTTTACAGTCTCGCCGATGAGCCAACGCTCCTTTTCAGCTTTCAGTTCGTAGTATTGGTATTCGCCGTCGCCGTACATGGGAGGAACATCCTCGCTTGAACCGGCGGTGGCGTATGAATAGTGCTTGTAGCTGCATCCGGCAGCCTCATCATGAAAGACCACTTCATAACGGTAGTAGCCTTCAAAGCCTTTCTCCGGCACCACATGCTCGAGACGCAGCGTACCGTTGATGTCGGCGGTATAGCTTTCGATCTCCTTCTCATCGACTCTGAAATCATAGACTTGGCTGGTGGTTTTACTGATGGGGTCATATCTGGTACCCGAAATGGTGCGTACATACTTGTATTCGATGAGCCTTACATCGACTTTGCCGGATGCGGGTGATCCGATGGTATTGTCGGGGAATACCTTGTAGTCGAAGTCCTCTTCGGTGAGAAGCTTTGAGGTGTCAAGATTATTGAGCCGAACCTCGGAATAGGACTGTCCCTCCTCGGGAACGATCCGCTCCACCGAGAATACATAGTCGCTGTTGAAATACTTCGTATCGGCAGAGAGATACAGGTGGCTCTCTTCCTCGCCGATAAGTTCTGCATAGGCATAGATATTCTGGGGACGGGTGGAGCGGCTGTCAAGTGCCGTAGTCTTGAAGGTGTGCACCGCCTCGCCCTTCTGATCGGTGGTAAGGGCGATGCCGTTGTTTATAAAATTCGTTGTTATAAGGTTGAAGGTCAGCCCGGGTGCGGGAGTGCCGTCGTAGAACGCGGCGCTGATTGTGAGTGTTGCCGTGTCGCCGCGGCGATAGAAGAGCCGGTCAAAGCTGATATTGCCTCTATATACCGGCTTATCCTCCTGGGTGACCGAGATGTACTTGGAAATAACGGTGTTGTCGTCGGCGTCATATATGCGCAGGCGCATGCCGTAGCTGGAAATCGCCTCATAGCTTATGCTGCCCGAGAAACTGCCGTCGGGCGCAACCTCCAGCACAGCGGGGGAGAGCTGCGAACCCAGGGTGGCAAAGAGCCTGTCGGGTATGGTTTTCCCGACTGCCTTAGGTGCTATGATGCCGCGAAAATTCACCGTGTCGTCGGCGAAATAGGTTTCACGGTCGGCGAACAGGAAGTACATCCAGTTATCCGAATAATCTGCGTAATCGAGCGATGCGATAAGCAGCAGTGTATCTTCGCCGGAAGTGATTACTGTCAGCGCGGTGTTGCCTGTCGCTTCCGATTCGGTAATGACCGCAATGCCGTTTTCGTCGGTTACGGCACTGACAGCCTTAAACTCATTGCCGTCCGCGCCCCAGCCCTCGGTGTAGTCGAAGAATTCAGCAGTCACCGATGCGGATGCGGCAGGACTGCCGTCCTTCATAACCCAAAGAAGCATGCCGCCCCCCGCCTCGGTGTAGGCGTTTAGCGAGGTGACCTGTATAAGAACCTGCTGGTTAAATGTGAATCCTTTTCCTCCCAGAGAACATTCCACAGTTACATTCGCAAGGTATGCGCCCCGTTCCAGCTTGGGGATATTTACCTTGCCGCTGATATTGCTGTATGTTTTATCCGATTCGTCAGCCCCGCCCGTGAGCCTTGCCGCAACAGACAGACCTTCGGTCGGGAAGATATACTTGTCCTCTGAAGATTGTGCCTTCTTTACCTCCTCGGTGAAGGCTTTGAAGGAAGGATATTTAAAAAGCTCGCCTGAGGTACTGACATACTTAAGCCGGTTATCCCTGTTGTAAGACCAGCAGTAGACCTGATATTCGAGTCTGTTTGTCACACCCGGAGCGAATACTGCCTCGGATACCAGATTGAACATCACGGAAGCATTGTCGTCATGGGTGGTGTAAGCGCCGGTACGGAAGCGCACAGTTTTGGAATCGCCCAGCCTTTCGCCGTTCACCGAGGTAATGTCTTCGGATATTTCAAGGTAATATGCCTTGCCGCCTTCGAGATACTCAGACGGGATGAAAACCGCGGTGCGGCAGTCGGGATAGAGGCGCACTTCGCCTTCAACCGCGCTGCGCCCGTCACCGGTGCCGGTGTAGACCTTCATGCCGTCTTTTACGCTGTCGGAGGTCACGGGCATGGTGAAGGTGACCTCTATTCCGGTGTTTGTGGGAACCTCGGTGGATGTGTCCGCCGGCAGTGTTTCCTTGACCGCCAGTTTTGTGCCGGTCTGGAAAGCGTAGCTGTAGCGGGAATGATCCGGGTCGATTATCGTCAGATCCTCATCCTCGTTACAGTACTCACAAATTGTGATGCGGTAGACAGTGTCCGGGACAAGCTCACGCTCGGGCACGACCTTGAATCCGCCCGACGCGTTCGGAAACATCTTTAATCCCACATCCGGGGTTATGGATATTGCTCTCTGCAGCCGTTCGATATCCATATCGCCGGAGCATTCAACATTGAAGTATGAGTCGGTGGGGATAAGCCCGCCGCTCTCACCGTGGGCGGTGACCGATATCTCACCCAGACTGCCGCAAATAGCCCCGGTCTGAATAGTGTGTATGGTCAATTCGTTCTCCTTAATTCTGTTGTCATCCGGAGCGGTTGCCGTCTCGGCTTTGTCTGCTCCCATTGCAGATGATACGATGCCGCCCATAACCTGCGACACCGTCTGCGCGCAGCCGGGGAAAATCATCAGTGCTGACAGCAGAAGACATATAAGCACAGCTTTTTTGCCGCGCCGCGTGTTTGTGTTAAGTTTCATTTATAGTTCTCCTCTCTTTGGGAATTGTATCCTATCTGTTGTTTAGATCTGCTGTTTAGACGCCTGGCTTTTCAATAAGTTCCGATTATGGGATGTAAAACCACACAAATTGTATTGAAAAAATAACAAAAAATCAGCGAAAATACTGTTTTATTCATGAAATGTTTAACATTAAGGTGTATAATGAACAAACATTTCCCTATGGAGGTTAACGATGACAGCAAGACATCGGTTCAGAACAAATATTGTACTGCTTTTGCTGCTGACTTTTGCCGTTCTGCCGATACTTACGGCATGCGGTGAAGAGATTTCCGATGCACCCGGAGTGCTGACACATGACGCGATATGTATCAGCTTTGACGGCAGCGGCGGTACTGTGACAAAAGGCGATCCTGACTCAGCCATTATAACCGAGAGACGCTGCGAGCTGGTATACGGCGGCGCATACAGCCTGTCGGGCAGCTTTTCGGGGCAGATTATCGTAGCCGTTTCTCCGGATGAGCCGGTGGAACTGATTCTCGACAATCTGACGGTTAACAGCCATTCGGCGGCGATACGCATCGACAGTACGTCCGGAGCAACCATAACACTTCCGGCAGGCACATCCAGCACACTGTCCGACTCTTCGCAGTACAAAGATACCCGCGCCAACGCATGTCTCGCCGCAGCCACCGATCTTACAATCCGAGGCGAAGGCAAACTGAGCATTACCGGTAATTACAACAACGGTCTTGATACCTCTAAGAATCTGATTATAGAGGGCGGCTCCATTGAGGTTAACGCCCCGAACAATGCGGTTCGCGGCAATATCTCGGTGACGGTCAGCGGCGGCTCCATGCGGATTATTTCGGGCGACGACGGTATAAAAACCGCCTCCAAGAAGGACGGTACGGTGGGCAACTTCATCATGACCGACGGAGATATTGTCATTAGCGCCGCAGACGACGGCATACAGGCCGCCATATCGGTAAATATAACCGGCGGGCGTCTTACCATATCCTGTGCCGGCGAGTCGATAAACAGCCCGATAAAGTCGGTTGCCGCCGGTTGCCTTATTACATCCTAACGGAGGCAAGCCGTGAAATTAAGACACGAATATAAATTTCCGATAAGCGAGACGGACATACAGGTGCTTCGCATGCGTCTCGGTGCCGTGCTTCAGCGTGATAAGTATACAATGGCGGACGGCAGGTATCGGGTGCGCAGTCTTTACTTCGATAATCTATACGATAAAGCGCTGCTCGAAAAGCTTGACGGACTCCAATACCGGGAAAAGTTCAGAATCCGCTTGTACAACGGTGACCACAGTTTCATAATGCTTGAGAAAAAGAGCAAGTACAACAACCTGTCGCGCAAGCTCCAGACCCGGCTCAGATATGACGAGGTGGCGCAGCTGATTGAAGGACATACCGACTGGATGCCGCTGAGGGGCGACCCGCTTATAAACGAACTGCATGCCAGGATGAAGAATGATTTGCTGCGTCCGCAGACGGTGGTCGAATATCTTCGCGAACCGTTTACCTATCCTGCGGGCAATGTGCGGATTACCATAGATTCGGACATCCGCACCGGTATTCTGTCAAAGGCATTCCTTGATCCGGATCTGACGCTGCTTGAAGCTGCGCCGGGTGAAGCGGTACTCGAGGTCAAATATGACGAGTATCTGCCTGACCTGATACGCGGGCTTGTGAATCTCGGAACCAGACGGGCATCCTCCTTCTCCAAATACGCGGTCAGCCGCCGCTTCGGCTGATACAGTTAAACACAAAAATACAAATATTATAAATCGGAGTTTTAATATGACATTCAAGGATATTTTTAAATCGAGCTTCCTCGAGAACTTCAATGCCATAAGCATGCTGGATATGGTACTTGCGATACTCCTCTCCTTCGCGGTCGGCTGCTTTATATTCTACATTTATAAGAAGACCTACCCGGGCATAATGTACTCCCAGAGCTTCGGCGTCACCCTGATATCCCTCACCATGATCACTACCATTGTCATTCTTGCGGTAACCTCCAATGTGGTTCTTTCTCTTGGCATGGTTGGAGCACTGTCCATTGTGCGCTTCAGAGCCGCCATCAAGGATCCCCTTGACATAGTTTTCCTTTTCTGGGCTATAGCGGTGGGTATAGTTCTGGCTGCAGGGCTTATCCCGCTGGCGGTTATCGGTTCTATAGTCATCGGCGTTATCCTTGTGGTATTCGTCAATGTAAAGGTGTTTGACACTCCTTATATCACCGTGATTACCTGCGAAAACGAAACGGCGGAGCGCGAAGTTACTTCCTACCTCTCAACCAATGTCAGAAAGTCTGTCGTAAAGAGCAAAACAGTAGCTCCAGGCCGTATTGAACTGAACTTTGAAGTCAGACTCGAAAAGGGCGGCGATACATCATTCGTAAACGGACTCACTGCAATTAAGGGCGTCACCAACGCCATTCTGGTGAGCTACAACGGCGACTATACGGCTTAATCTGCCGGTTATGTAAAAAACGGAATCATTGCCGCACCAGACTGATCACACCATAAACCCGATATACCGGATGTTTCGACAATCAGCCGAAAATCAGCATACGGTGTATAGTGCGGAAAATGCGAAACACGGAAAATGCTGAAAATTAATAAATAGTTATTGTTTTGGCATATTATTTATGCTACAATAACAGCAAATATTATACATGAGGTGAATATCGACATGGCAAAATACAATAAGAAAACCATCGAAGATATCGATGTGTCCGGTAAGAAAATAATTGCCCGCTGCGACTTCAATGTTCCGATGAAGGACGGTGCCATCACCGATGACAAGAGAATTGTCGGTGCGGTTCCCACCATAAAGTATCTCATTGAGAAGGGCGCGGCTGTTATACTCTGCTCACATATGGGCAGACCCCACAATGTTTTTAATGATAAGATCAAGCTTGACAGCAAGGAGAAGGCTAAGGTTGCCGCTCTCCCCGAAGCTGAGCAGGCTGCGGCGGAAGCCGCTCTCATAGATAAAGCAAAGGGCGATGTGAAGAAGCTCTCTCTCGCTCCGGTTGCCGCTCGTCTCAGCGAGCTCCTCGACATTCAGGTTATCATGGCTGCCGACGTTATCGGCCCCGATGCCAAGGCTAAGGCTGCCGCCCTCAAAGCAGGTCAGGTAATGCTTATAGAGAACGTTCGTTTCCACGCCGAAGAAGAGAAGAACGATCCTGCGTTCGCCAAAGAACTGGCTTCCATGGCTGACATCTTCGTGAACGACGCGTTCGGCACCGCTCACAGAGCCCATGCCTCCACCGCCGGTCTGGCTGATTATCTCCCGGCAGTCTGCGGCTATCTTATCCAGAAGGAAATCTCTATAATGGGTCAGGCTCTCACCGACCCGAAGCGTCCCTTCGTTGCAATCCTCGGCGGCGCAAAGGTTTCAGACAAGATCGGCGTTATCAACAGCCTGCTTGATAAGGTTGACACCCTCATTATCGGCGGCGCTATGGCATACACCTTCTTCAAGGCTCTCGGCAATGAGACCGGTGCTTCCCTCTGCGAGCTGGACAAGCTTGACCTGGCGCTTGAGATTATCAAAAAAGCCAAAGAGAAGGGCGTTTCGCTCCTGCTTCCGGTCGATAACGTAATAGGCCGCGAGTATAAGGAAGACACTATTTACATGCGTATATATTCCGACGCCATTCCGGATGGCTGGATGGGTCTGGATATCGGTGACAAGACTCAGGAGCTCTATGCAAAGACCATCCAGGGGTCCGGCACCGTTGTATGGAACGGTCCCATGGGCGTTTCCGAGTGGGAGCATTTCTCCAGCGGAACCAAGTCGGTTGCCAAGGCTGTTGCGGAATCGGGCGCCATCTCCATCATCGGCGGCGGCGACTCGGCAGCTGCGGTTGAGGCTCTCGGTTATGCCGATAAAATGACCCATATCTCCACCGGCGGCGGCGCGGCTCTTGAGTTCCTCGAGGGGCTTGAGCTTCCCGGTATCGCCTGCCTGCAGGATAAATAAACCCGAAAAGGGCAATAAACGTACACTAAGTCGGACTGCCCGACCGTTAACGCGGGTAGGGCAGTCCGATATTTTAAGCAACGACTGATATAGAAGGTAATATATATGAACAAGGCACTTCGCAGACCTTTAATCGCCGGCAACTGGAAAATGAATAAAACTCCTACAGAGGCAAAGGAACTCATTGCCGACATCGTACCCGCAGTCAAGGACGCCGACAACTGTGACATAGTTATATGCGTTCCCTTCATTGACCTGGCTTTGGCGGTTGATATGACCTATCAGACCAATGTCAAGGTCGGGGCACAGAATGTTCACTTCGCACCGAACGGCGCCTATACCGGCGAGATTTCGGCAGCCATGCTCAAAGAGTTAGGTGTTGAATATGTCATAATCGGACACAGCGAACGCAGACAGTACTTCGGCGAGACTGATGAGACCGTCAACCTCCGCGTGAGAGCGGCACTTGACGCAGGTCTTAAGGTTATCCTCTGCGTGGGTGAGAACAAGGATGAGCGCCTTGCAAATATTACCAATGAGATAGTATCCAAGCAGACCAAGCTCGGTCTTGCCGATGTAGCCACCGAGGCGCTTGCCAACGTGATAATTGCCTATGAACCGGTTTGGGCAATAGGTACCGGACTCACCGCCACTCCCGAACAGGCTGAAGAGGTTTGCTCATTCATCAGAAGAGTGATTGCTGAAAAATATGGCACCGATACAGCAGACAAGGTCATCATACTGTACGGCGGTTCCATGAATGCTGTCAACGCCCGCGACCTTCTTGCAAAGGAGGACATCGACGGCGGACTTATCGGCGGCGCTTCGCTGAAGGCGAAAGACTTCTCGGTTATCGTCAGCGAAGCTAATGCATGAATGCATAGATATATAAAAGCATAAGGATAAAGGACTGCGGGGGGATCCGAAATCGGTACCCCCCAATGTCCGGGATTGCTTTTCGCCGTTTCGGAGCGTACGGTACAAAACGACACAGTATCGTGAAAACGTGAAAAATGTCGTTTCAAGTTGATTGAATCGTGCGCCGCGATATGCCGTAAAAGCAGCGATTTCATTGAATAAAAACCGTTCTGATACATAGACCCGGATAAGCGGTTTATCAATATACGGGAAGAAATCCGTTTTTATTTTTACGGTTGAGACAGACTGTATTGTATTTAAAACAGCAGAATCACCCGTTACGGCATCGGAAAATAACAGATCAAATACGACGGAGGTAGTAAATGAAGCGGACAATAAAAATTGCTCTCGGGATACTGGCGGTCATAATAATCACAGCGGTGCTTTGTATAACAGTATCAGCCGAGGGGATTGAAACCGCGCTCGTCTCCGCGCTGCTTAAAAATGACTGTACAACACTTGAAATCAAGGCTGTTGTCAGCGCCGAATATGTGAGTGCGCACAAGGGCGAGAAACTCATGCTGTATGAGCTGGAGCCATACACCAGCGTATCCAGGCTGGCGGAGCTGCAGCCCATAGCCTCCGAAAAAGCGGCGGAAAACATGACCTTCAAACTCGACTTCGATCCGGAGAACCGCGCCCGGCTCTACTCCAAATATATCCTTGCGGGCATCAGCGGCAGCGGACAGTATGAAATTCTCTGCGCCGCCCGCTATATTGACAATATCGAAACCGCAGCTGACGAAACCTATGCTTTCCCAACTCCTACTTCCTCCGCGTACTCTCGCAAGAAGGGTCTGCAGGTTCAACTTTCCGGCGATGCCCAGGAACTGGGAGTTTCACACACCGTTATCAACCTGCCGGTAAACGATTACATATCAACAGTCAGCAATTCCAATACCTACTCATATGTCTGGGACGGACACACATACTATGTAAACAAGCCGCAGATTGATAAGCTTGATCAGAGGATCAAGGGTTTTACCAATGCGGGAATAACGGTATATCTCAACATTATGCTCAGCCGTCCCGAAACCGGCTTCCCGGCTGACCTGCGCCATCTCTACTTCGACAACGCTTTCGAGACCTCATACCTTTACGGTTTCAACATAATGAACCGGGACTGCGCTCTTACTCTCGAGGGATTCCTCGACTTTATCGCGGAGCGCTACACCCGTGCGGACAAAATGTACGGCTTTGCCGGCGCTTTCATATTCGGCTATCAGGTGAACTCGAACCGCACCTGGAACAACATGGGCGCCCTGCCGATGAATAATTACCTGGACTATTATATCGCGGGCTTCCGCATAGCCGATACGGCGCTGCGCTCCAATTACGCCAACGGCAGAGTTTATGTTTCGCTGGCAAACAACTTTAACGCCTGGAGTTCGGATACCACCGTTCTCGGCGACTCGACTATGGACTATGCAGGCCGTGATTTCCTTGAGACTTTTAACACAAAGCTGGCATATTCGGGCAATCTGCCCTGGAATCTCGCAATAAATCCCTATCCCTCAGACCCGGAAAACAGCCGTGTCTGGAACGACTCCAAGGCGACCGACGACTACAACACCACCGAATTCATCACCATGAAGAACATAGAGCTTATCTGTGACGCTCTCGGCGGTGAGGCGTTCCTCTACAACGGCAGGAAACGCACTGTTCTTGTCAGCGAATTCGGTGTCAGCGGCGTAAATTATCGGGAAGCCACCGCTCAGGATGGCATTGCGCTTGTCGACGACGACACCACCACCGACCAGGCGGCGTCCTTCGTATACGCCTATTACAAGGCGCTCTTCAATCCGGATATTGAGGCTCTGATCTGGCACCGTCATGTAGACCATCTCGGAGAGAACGGTTTATATTACGGCCTCTGGACCGCGGACAGCGAGTCTATCGTCACTCCGGCAAAGAAAAAGACCATATATTCGGTATTCGAATACATAGACACTGAGCGCTCACTCGATGTAGCTAATTTCGCCCTTAAAATTATAGGCGCTGGCGACTGGAGCGAGGTAATCCCCGGTTTTAAGGACAGCGAACGGCTGGCGCTTCGGGACACCATCGAAACCATACCGGTGTTAGCTGACGATATCGGCCGCGGCTACTCGGACGAGCTGTTATATGACTTCTCCCGCGGTGAATTGTTCGGCTTTGATATCTCCGACAACGCCGACTATATAGAGCTGCGCCGCGACTCGGATTCCGGCAAGTCCATGCTCTACGCCACGATGTCTACACTATATCCCACAGAATACATGGGCATCTGCCGCATCTATGAGAGTGGAAACGGTCTGTCGCTGAAGAATACAGATTATCTGACGATCAATATCAAGGTCGAGGCTCCTTCTGATGTGCGAGCGGTCAATCTGATGCTGCGTCTCGGCAGCGAAGGCAGCGCCACAGCCAATCAGGCAAGCTATGAGGGACTGGCACAGATCACACCCAACGAGTGGGAGGAGGTCACCTTCAAGATCGACGGTTTCACCCTCAATCGTCCCACTGTTGATTCCATGCGTATCTGGATAAAGCCATATGATGATAAGCTGCATACCGGCAATTACGGAATGTGGATTTCCGATATGTCGGTGTATACCAAGAGCAACTCCGGTATTATTACTTTCGTTATCATTGCGATTCTTGTCATAGCGGTACTTGCCTTCGCAGCGTTCTTCTTCTCGAGCATACGCGAGCGCTTTACCGAGTATATGGCACGCCAGCGCAATGCAGCGCGTTCTAAAGCGCTTAAAGAACGTACAAGAAGCCGGCGCGAAGTGGAGCAGGAGCGCAGGCGTGAAGCAAACTACGATAATTACCGCCAGTATCTGAACTCTCAGCAGACGCAGCAGCAGATTCCGCCGATTCAGCCTCAGACACAGCAGCGTCCTCCGAGGCAGCAGCCGCAGGGACAGTACGGCAATCAGACAGGGCAGTACGACACCCGGTCAGGCCCCTACAACACTCAGAGCGGACAGATAAGTTCTCAGCAGACCGGACAGTATAATACACGGTCTATGCCCTATGGCACTCAAAGCGGGCAGCCAGGCTCTCGCCCTCAGCCGACAGGACAGACCGGCACGCCTCAGAGCCAGTATTACAATCAGTCAGGCGCGTATACAGCGACGGGTGCGGGCATACAGCCGCGTCAGCCGCGGCGTACACCACAGCGCCGTCCGCAGTCAGGCTCAGGTGCGGGTGATAACACTCAGCAGGGAAACATACGCAGACCGTCACAGCAGCCTGATTCCGGTTATGGCAATGCGGGTCAGCAATTCGACGATAACAGAGGCGACAGGAACAGATAAATATATGAACAGAGCGGTTTCCGTGCGGAAACCGCTCTGTTTGATTTAATATGGAACCGGTCGGATAAACAGGCATCCGGCAGGTCTGTTGTCTAACACACGCTATGCCTTGCCAAAGAGATCATCGGCGATAGCGTTGTGAACGCGCTCACGCATTCTCATGGTATCGCCGTAGTCATATCCCTTGAAGCCCGAACGGATGTTGGAATAACGGGTGGTGTTGGTCAGCAGTATGACGAACATATCCAGTTCGCGGTTCATGAAGAAGGAGGTGCCCGTGTGACCGCAGTGCCCGAAGCTGCCCACCGGGAATAGACGCCCTGTCTGCTTGTAGGTCTCGGTGACATAAAGGTAGCCCAGCCCACGTCCTTCGGAGAAGTTGGGTGTATAATTCAATTCGCTTTCGGCGTGAAGTTCGGGAGCATATAACTTGCCATCCTTTGCAAAGACCGAATCAATATAACGGCGTATGTCGGCGGCAGTCCAGAAGGAGGCGCCGTTTCCGGCGACACCGCGGAGTATGCGCACATTACGGTCGTCAGCCCGATACTCGCCCATCTCACGGCGGGAATAGGATATGACGGCATTCGGCTCGTCGCCCGCGATATTGAAGGTTGAGCGGGTAAGTCCCAGGGAGGGTTTGATATACCTGAAATACAGCTTATCCAGCATATCACCGTAAACTATCTCGGCGATGAAGCCCAAAAGTATATATCCGTTGCAGGAGTAGACATAATCGCTGCCCGGCGCATATTTCAGCGGATTTGCGATAATCAGCTTTGCCTGCTGTTCCCGGGTATAGCCGGCAGCCTCATCGGGAAGCTCAAAACGCACGATACCGGATGTGTGCGTGAGCAGCTGGCGGACAGTAATCTTATTCCTGTCATCCGGCACATCCGCGAAGAATTTATCGAGAGTGTCATCAAGCGAAAGCCTGCCTTCTCCGGCGGCACGGAGGATGAGCGCGGAAGTAATCAATACCTTGCCCATGCTTGCGATATCGAAATAGGTATCCTTGTCAACATTTTCCGAGGATATAAAAGTCTCGTCCCCGCCTTTATATACCAACAGGGCATAATCGCCGAAAGTCCCCTTGGCAAGTTCGTCGGTCATAAGCTGTTCTGTGTATTTAAGTTTCATTATATACCTCCGCTGTATTTTAACCGGCGAATTTCTCGACGAGTTCCGCCAGTTTCGTTTCCAGTGTATCGATGTTTGCGGCGTAGGCGCTTGCCCAGTTGGTGTCGTTGCCGCTGACCATGCTGCGGATCTTGCCCGGGATGCTGTTCAGCCCGCCCATTGAGAACACGCGGCCGAAATCATAGGTGACCGAGGATCGGATGATGTCATACATACGCGCCGAGTCGTTGTCGGAGGAGTATTTGACCTTGAGCGCCGTCTCAAAGAAAGCGGGAGCCAGCTCGTAATAACCCTCGATGGCGAGCGCTTCCATTATGGCGGAGGACATGTCGGCGTCGACGGCGTCCAGAGGGATCGAATAGAGCGAGCCGAGATATGAGGTGGTGGAACGATATTCCTCCTGTGTCTCGTCCCACTTTGGAGTAGGCAGAACGCCGTATTCAAATTCAGTGTCGCGCAGGGAAGTAGACGCCACTTTCAGGCCCGACAGAAAGAATATGGTATTGCCGTTTATGAAGCTCTTGACGGGCGGACCGTCCTCGTTGCCGAAGTTACAACCCACGGTATTATGGAAAGCATTGCACATCTTCTCGACCAGTGTGGACATCTTCTGACTGCCAAAGTCCTCGGAGACCTTCATACCGCCGGTCCCGTCGGGTATCACACAGCTCATACCGCAGGAATAGTAGAAGTTATCGAAACTGGTGACCTGGGAGTAGAGACCGTAGAAGTCCTCCTCATCCCGCTTGTCGTTGCTGTTCAGGTCGGTGTAGATTTCGCTTGCCATGCCGAACATTCGATCTATCGTCCACTGACCGGCATCAACAATTTCATAAGGGTTGTCCAGCTTGTAGTTCTCAAGCAGTTTCTTGTGGAAGATAACCGAGAAGGATGTACCGATGGTGTTGGTGGAGATGTCGCCAGACGCGAAATAGAGCTTGCCGTTGACGCTGAGGTTTTCTACCAGACTGTCAGACCACCAGGGCTGATCGAAGTCAATGTACTTCGTATCGGTAAGGTTGCCGAAGAGCTGTTCCACAGCCAGGTCGGAGATGAAAACGCCGTAACCTGCCACGATGTCGTAAGCTTGTTCGCCCGCCTGTATTGCAGAACGGATCACACCCTTGAAGGAGTTCTGATCCGCCCAGAGACCGGGGGTCATATACCAGCCCAGTTTGATATTCAGCCGCTCCGCAACCGCTAAATTTCGGGCAAAAACGGCGTCCGATACAATGTCGCCGGTCTGCTCCGCGTCAAACTCTATAACCGGCAGATCGCTGGCGGCATAGATTGTGACCTCCGTGCCGTTAAAATCCAACTCGGGCAGTGAATCGCGGGGAGCGGCGGTCTCGGACTCGGTAATAGTCGAAGCCGTTGTTGTAGCCTCGTCAGCCGTCTTGTCGCCGCTGCTGCAGGATGTCGCCGATATCGTGAGCAGAACCGCAAGCAACAGCGCGGGAATACGTTTCTTTTCCATACAATACCTCCGTTCGTTTAAAATCCCATCATTAGTGATTATACACTTGCCTGACAGGTATTACAAGATTGAAATATAAAACATACAAATGAAAAACACCCGGCGGAGCGATTAGTACGCCTGACGGGTGCGGTGTATTCGGAGATGTTATGTTCAGATGGATCTATTCGTGCCAGCTCAGTGAAAGGAAATCAGACTCATCGGCTGTATGGCTGAGCATACGGCGGAGCCGTTCGGCATACGGTCCGAGCGTGTCTTTTAGCCTATTGCCGTTTATAACAGTCAGCTCCACAGGTTCGCGGATGTCGGTGAGGCAGTCGTGAAGGGCATCCAGGTTCTTGCCGTACCATACGGGCAGCCCCAGCCCGGCAGCAAGGAGTGTATGGAGAGTTTCGCGGCTGTCCACCGCCGCGCCGTCAAGAGTAAATTTCATAAATGTCACCGTCAATGTTTCTACTTCCTGCCCTCACTGTCGTAAAGCAGAGCAAAAGATTCGTAGTGGTCGTCCGTATAGTAGATAAGTCCGTCATTCGAGAAGACTATGCGCTTGGCTCCACGTGATGATTTTTCCAGGGTGTCGATGTCACATTCGGTCCAGCTGCGCCCTTTTTTGTCGGGCAGCAGCCCTTCGTAGTTGCCGAATCTGCTTCCGCCGATACAGCAGCCCGGAGCGTAACGCTCAAGTGAACCGCCCGTCCAGCCCAGTTCCTCCGCCTCCCGCTTTGTCATGTAGTTGGGCGGCAGCTCTCCGTAGGTGTGAATGTAGAGCGCCACATCGTCCTTTGACGAATATGAGCCGTCTTTGTCAATCGCAGGCTCATTTTTGGCGGGTGCAGCAGCCTTTGCAGTCTTCTGAGTTGTTTTTCCGGCTTCCTTTGCAGTTTCGGCAGGCTCCGGGGTATCATCCGCGGGGGAACCGTCATACTCGTTCGCAAAAGGGGTATCATAGCCATTCGCCGCATCCGCCTCGGATATGACTCCGGCAAGATCAACCGCCGCGCCGGCTATTTCCGCCGCGTCACCGAGGCTGCAGCCTCCGATTCCAAGCAGAATTGCCAGCAGGAGCGGCAGAAGTCTGCCGGCGGTTTTCAGCATTGATTTTCTGTTGAATCTCATTTGTATCGCCTCTGTATTGCATCGCTCTTAAATTTGCCGGGATTATATCACAAAAGCCGGTGAAATGCAATAGCGGGGGGGGGGTCCAATGACGAAACATTGTGCTAATAAGAACCGTTCGCAAAATTTGGTGTGTCTTTATTTGCGGTTTAATGAGAAAAGCGGCGGCTCCGAATCAAATTTGTAAAATTACTGTTGTAATCGATGAATGGCTGATGTATAATCTTTATTAGGCGAGAACAACACCACATAAACGATTCAGGAGGTTTCATATGCGTAAGCTGATAATACTTGGCAAAGAAATCACCGCGCTGAAGCTATCGGCGCCCGATACCCCGGTCGGCAAGTATGCTGCGGGCGAGTTCTCAAAGTATCTCGAAAAAACCTGCGGTATAAAGCCTGTTTGCTGCTGTGACTGCGAGGCGTTTAAGATAACTCTTAATGAGGACAAGGAGCTTTCCCGCGACTCATACCGGATATGCGTCTGCGGCGAATGCGGCATCTCTATCTGCGGCGGCAACGGCAGAGGCATACTTTACGGCGTCTATGCGTTCTTTGAGAAATATGCCGGTGTGAGGTACTTCATGCCCGGTCTTGAGACCCTGGGCGAGGGCGATATCGTCATTGACGAGGGATTTGAGTTTACGCCGCCCTTCGAATATCGCCAGTCCGACTGGCAGTGCGGCAACGACTTCGACTGGTGCGTCAAAAACGGTGAGAACAGCCGTCCGATTCCAAACGAAATGGGCGGGCATATCAAGTACGGCATCTTCGTTCATTCGATGGAGCGGCTAACCGGCACCCCCCAGAGTCAGCAGCCCTGTCTGAGCGATCCCGCCGTTCTCGAGCGCGCTATCACCGAAGTCCGGGGCATTTTGGCTGCCGACCCGAACATTACGATAATTTCGGTTTCTCAGAACGACAACTACAACTACTGCAAGTGCGAAAAATGCGCCGCGGTGGACGAGGAGGAGGGAAGCCACGCCGGAACCCTGCTGCGCTTTGTCAACGCCGTTGCGGACAATATCAGGGATGACTACCCCAATGTAGTCATCGACACCCTGGCGTACCAGTATACCCGCCATGTGCCGTCGATCACAAAGCCGAGACCCAATGTCTGCATACGTCTTTGCTCCATAGAGTGCTGCTTCGCGCATCCGCTGGACGACCGTTCCTGTCCCGAAAACAACGCCTTCTTCAATGATATAATTGACTGGAACAAAATCTGTGACCGCATCTACATCTGGGACTATGTAACCAACTTCTCACACTACATTCCCACCTTCCCCAACTTCGGCGTGCTGCGTCAGAATATGCGGTTCTTCGCCGAGCACGGCGTGCGCGGCATGTATCCCGAGGGCAACTACAACTCACCCAAGTCGGGTGAATTCGGCGAGCTGCGCTGCTATCTGCTGGCAAAGCTGATGATGAATCCCTACATGTCAACGGTGGAGTATTACCGCCATATGGACGAATTCCTGGCGGCTTACTACGGCGAAGGCTGGCGGTACATCAGGGCATATATCGACTTCACCTGCGCCGAGGCTGCGGGCGGTCATATGAAGATATGGGATCCTCCATTCTCGATTATCCCCCGCGAAAAGTATGAAGCGCTGGAGGAGACCATAGACAACTGGTGGAACAAGGCAGAGGAAATGGCGGGCGACCGTCTCGAGGCTGTAAAACGTTCACGCTTCCAGTGGCGCTATATAAAACTTATGCTGCATCCCGACGCCGTCGAAGGCAGGAAATTCCGCGAGGATGTGGAAGCTGCAGATGTTCTTTGGAACGAGTGGCGCAAACTGCCCGAGAAGGTGGACTATTCTAAGGAGCCCAACCGCTGGTGGGAATGAGCCGTCAACGGTTGACCGAAAACTGTAACACTTAAATACATACGGAAGTGAACACATGATACATAAACTTGGAATTATAGGCTGCGGCGGAATGGCAATCGGCCATCATCTGAATGCGGTGAGGGCGGCGGATGTGCCTTTTGAAGCGGTCGCCGGCTACGACATAGACCCGGAGCGTCTTAAAATTGCAGCCGAAAAAGGGCTAAAAACCTATGATGACCTTGACAAGTTCCTTGCATCAAAGGAATTTGAGATGGTTCTTGTCGCCACCTCCAACAACTACCACTGCGAGATGACCTGCCGCGCCCTTGAAGCCGGCTATCACGTAATGGTGGAGAAGCCGGCAGCCATGAACTGTGTTGAGCTGCAGAAAATGATCGACACCTCCGAGAGGTGCGGAAAGCTCTTCACCGTGCATCAGAACCGCCGCTGGGACGGCGACTTCATGCGCATATGTCGCTGCATAGAGGAGGGAGCTGTCGGCACTCCCTACATGATTGAATCGCGCATTCATCCCGCAAACGGCAGCGGCTGCATGTACAACTGGCGCGGCATGACCGACCACGGCGGCGGAATGCTGCTTGACTGGGGTGTGCATATGCTTGACCAGCTGCTCTACCTCATCAAATCGCCGGTTAAAACGGTATACAGCGACATAAAGAAGCTGTGGTCGGAGGAGGTCGACGACTATTCCAAGGTTATCATCACCTTCGAAAACGGCATGACCGCGCAGATGGAAGTCACCACCTACGCACCTCAGCCCCTGCCGCGCTGGGCGGTTTACGGCAACCGCGGCGCCATGATTATGACTTCCGATTCGCAGCCGGTGAAGATTCGCCGCATCAAGGAGGAAACCACAGAAGTTGTAAAGGTTCCCGCCTATGAAAACCACGCGAAGACCTTCAGAGACCAGCGTGTCCACCATATTCAGAGCTTTGAGGAATTGGATGGACCGAAGGTCATGCCCGAGGGCAACTGGAATTCGGTATACAAGAATATCGCCGGCGTGCTGGATGGCAAAGAAGAGCTTATTGTAAAGCCCTCCGAAGTCATGCGTGTGTTCAGAGTAATCGAAGCGGCTTTCAAATCCTCAAAAGAGGGAATCGTCGTCCGCTTCTGATATGAGTTAATAAACGAACAATCCCATAGCGAAAAATAACAGAGCCTTATGTATTGCTTTTGCAGACATTAGGCTCTGTTCTATTTAACTATTGACGAATAACAAAGTATTTTATAGCGTCCGATGCAGCTTCGCCCGGGATGCGACGGCTGGGTCATGGGTGACCAGCAGTATGGCGGTGCCGAAGTCGTTGTTGATTCTTTCGAAAAGGGAAATCACATCTTCGCCGCTGGCTTCATCAAGATTGCCGGTAGGCTCATCGGCCAAGATTATGCCGGGATCGCAGGAGAGGGCGCGGGCAATCGCAACTCGCTGCTGTTGACCGCCCGAGAGGGTCGCCGCCTTCTGGTTTGCATATTCGCTCATCCCGATCTCGGAAAGCAGGGTGATTATCTTATCTTTCCGCTGCTTCGGCGGGATATCGGCATACATCATGGGAATTTCGATGTTTTCATAACAGGTGAGCGACGGGATCAAAAAGAACGATTGAAACACGAACCCGATCTCTTTCCCCCGCATACGGGCGAGCTGTTTCTCTGACATCTTTGATACATCCTCGCCCTTATAGAGATATTCACCGCTGTCATATGATTCAAGACAGCCCAGTATATAAAGAAGTGTCGATTTCCCGCAGCCGCTCCGCCCCCTTATTGAGATGAAATCTCCGGGAGCTATGTCAAGACTGAAGTCGGTAAGAACATTCCGTACAGCTTCGCCTTTGCCGTAAGATTTATAGATGTTCTTTAATGAAATCATATGTTATCCCCGTATCTTACTCTGTCGAGCATATCGACGGCGCGCAGCCGTATCAGCGTGACCGCCGCGGTTGCAAGGATTATGAACAGGTATACGAACAAGCCGTATACAAGCGCTCCGGCTTTCGGCGCAAAGGATAAGGGTATTACACCCACATCGGCACCGGCACCGGCAAAAACCCTCACAAACGGCGACAGTATGGCGCCCAGCACGGTACCCGCAGCCGCGCCCGCGAGAGTGACAAGAAAGTATTCAGCCAGTGTCGCCGATATCAGCCCGCCTTTCGACGCGCCGCAGACATATTGTATAGAAAGGTCGTATTCCCGCCGGTATAGACTTATCAGCAGCACCCCCACGAGACCGATAGCCGTGGAAGTCATCGTGATCAACAGCAGGAGCTTCAATATACTATTGAAGTTCAGCGCTCCCGAACCTGATTTTTCAATCTGCTTCACGGTGTTCTTAGTATAAATGCTATACCCGACACCGGAAGAATCGACTGCCGTCTGAATCTTCTCCATCAGAGATGTCTGTTCCGGGATGCTGAGGCGTATATTAATGAATACCGTCGATTTCATTATCAGCTCCGCTCCCTCATCCCCGATAGCCGCAGTTATGCTGTCATAGGCGAGAGTGCAGGAGGATTCGTCGCTGAATTCATACATTATGTCATAAACATCGGCGTTTTCGGTATTTTTCGCCTGACTTAGCTGCATTTCTACCGTCAGATTGGTATTAGCTATCACGAAAAGCAGTGCGAAAACGACCATTGTCTGAACGAACAGCGCCCTGTAAAGACCGCGGTTCATTTTGATATAGTGCCGCAGCAGCTTTGCTTTAGTCATGCTTTCACCCCGCTTTCCGTCTCAAGCCGTCTTAACAGCTCAATGGGTTTGCGCGAGCAAATTTTCCTCGAATACCTCGCCGCGATATAAACCGACTCAGCCAGACTCAGCAGCAGGGGAATAACCACACAGGCAAGTCCGAATTCCCACGAGATGAAATTGTTAAGCAGCCCGCCTGCAATCTGAAAGCATAGAATCAGAATCAATTGTGACATAAGCATAACGGCGAAATACTCGGCGAAAAGCCGTCTTGCGATATCGGTTCTGTCCGCGCCCAGCGAGATCAGTATACCGTATTCCCGGATTCGGTTCGCCGTGTTGAATTTTACGATATTCCGAATCTGAAGCAGGTTCAGGAGCAGAGCAGCCGCTCCCAGCAAGAGCGCTGTCAGCATCTTGACCGACGCGCCGTGAAGTGTTGCCGCAAAATACTCCCGGGAGGTCTGACTTTGCGTCATAAGTGATTCTTTCAGTGCCGGCACAGCGGCTTTTTCTGCGGCTTCAGGTGAATCCGCCGTCAGCATGTAGTTGATTATATCCGCCCGGAGCCGAGGTGATTTCATTAGTGTGCCGTAGGGGAGGAATATTCTGCCCCGCAGGTTGTTTGTCTCTATTACTCCGATCACCCTAAGTTTCAGATCTGCGACAGCAAATACATCACCCGCGGAAAGTCCGGCGCCTGTCTCGGCGACACAGATATCATCTTCGGACAACGCTTCCTCACCGGTGAAAAACCGCCCATCATTGACGACAAAGCGGTGCTTTTCGGCAAAACGGTCGTCGATACCGGCAAGATAAACGCTTTGCCCGGAGATATCGTCGGAATAATATGCGCCGCAGATAACCGAACCGGAGCCTTCAAACTGCCAGCTGCTCAGGGCGACAGGTTCGCTTGTCGTGACAAAAACGATGCCGTCGCCCCCGCTGCCTATCCTGTAGCTTGAAACATCCGAGAAAAAAGCGTCGATATACCCGCCGGCTATAAAGATGCCGATAAAGCCCGCCGCAAAGGATATAATTAGCAGCAGGTTTACCCATATGTTGGAATAAAGGCTTTTAAGCGTCAGCTTCATCATATTCAGCCTCGTTTATCCGATTACGGGTCAATATCAGTATCCGTATTTCTCGTAGTTAGGCTCAACCACCGTTTTGTTGTAGTCGCTGCCGCCGGGGAAGTTGGCGCTCTTGAGAATGCCGGGTGTAATGCCGCGTGCCAGCAGCTTCTCCACCACCACCGAGGTTATGCTCCACATAATGTAGTTTGAAGCGATTCCCGATGCCGCGGCGAAGCGCGCCTCGATACCCTCAACCTCAAGCATGGCTTCTGCAGCCGGAGCGCAGTTGTCCACCGCAAGAGTTACGAATTCATAAAGTTTTTTGCCGGAGGGATGCACCGGATCCACCTGACAGGCATATTCCATACTCGTGAAGGCGATAACCGTGATGCCGCGCTCCATAGCCTCATATGCCATCTCTACAACGTGGGCGGTTCTGCCCGAGACCGAGCTGACCACCAATACATCGCCGGGCTTCAGTTTGTCCCAGTGCTCGGCTTTGTCGAACTTCTTGTAGAATATTGGACCGCCGCCGCGATAGATCAGGTCCATCTGTATGCTGTGGCATATCTCGGCAAGATAAACCTTTCCGCCGGAAGCCACGCTGTCGGCAATGAGCTGTCCCGCTTTTTCAATGGTCTCGGTCTGGGTGGCGCGCACCTTGGCGAAGAGTTCATCCACCGCCTTCTGATATCTTTCGATTAACCGCATATTAATATACTCCTATTTATATATTTTGGGTTTATTTATGTCAAAAGTGAAGTCGCCGTAAAGCGAATTGAAACGCTCCCGTCCGGTATCGTCGAAATTTCCATACTCCTCGAGCCAATGGTGCAGCATTATGCCGATAATCGGCTCAAAGGGTGGAATAACGATTCGACGGGAAGGGCACTGATTGCGAATAACATCGACAAAGCTGTCGAAGATCAGCCGGTGTCCCCGCCATACGCTTCCGGATATGGTGAGGGGCAGGCTGTCGGGCAGGGAATTGCGTTTAATGAGCGATACCATCTGCTCACCTAAGATTTTCCCGGTGCGCCGAAGCAGGTCAAGAGCAACCGGGTCGCCGCCGCCGGTCTCGGCGGCTATTGTCACAAGCGGTGCGCAGGACGCCACGCAGGCAGCCGGCGATTTCGCATTCTGACCGTATATTGAGAAGATTGCCTCGGGCAGCGTCGGACGGGCGAAGTGACGGCAGACCAGCTCGGTCAGCAGGGTAGGCTCACTCCGCTCCTCATAGTCTGCTATGGCGGCGTTGATCGCTTCGCGTCCCATCCAATAGCCGCCGCCCGCATCCGACACGGCAGCTCCGTAGCCGCCGCCGCAATAGCTGTTGCCGTCATACTTTGCGAACACGGTGGCGCCGGTGCCCGAGAGGGTGAGCAGTCCGTCGCTGAAGATTCCGGCGGCATGGAGTCCCGCCTCAAGCTCACCCAGCCCCGCAAAGCGTTTGATTTCGCATATGCCGGCGATACGTCTGTGCAGACTGCCTTCCATTGTGCCCGAAACCCGTTCAAGCACATCGCCTTTCTTTAGTTCCAGCTTTTCCACGATGTCGCTGAGATTCCGCTCGATGAGCTCTGCCGAGGTGGTATTATCGCGAAGACTGCCGGTGCGTGCAATCCGAAGCGGCTCGAATTTTTCGTTATATAAAATAGCCTGTACCTTCGTGCCGCCGGTATCAAGTGCAAGATATTTTTTCATATTATCGTATTATTGTATTGTCGTCTGTCAGCCGTCCGGCGTTACATGTAAAATATGTTGTCCCGGTATTCCTCGAAAATGCGGGCATTGTGGGCGTCTCCGCCGTCGAGATTCGCACTCATAAACACCGGTGGAACCAAACCGTCGGCAATCATTTTCTCCACTGCATCGATAATTATCGCGTTAAGGATAGCGGTCCCCACGGCGGTTGAAGTGGGACCTATCTTCTCGGCAAGTCCGTCAAGTTTTATGGCTGCATCGCCCTTTTCACCACAGTTGTCAATGACGATATCGCAGACCTCGAACAGCCGCTTCCCCGACGGATGACGGGAGGTTACCCCGCGTGAGTAGTCAAGATTTGTGATGCAGACCGTTGAAATACCTGCCTTTTTCGCTTCGATTGCCATCTCAACCGGCACGGTATTTCGTCCCGACACCGAGTGAATTATTAGCAGGTCGCCCGCCGAAACATGATTTTGCGCAAGAATTATCTTTCCCAGTCCCTCCACACGCTCAAGAGAGCTTGTCATGGTTATTGGGCGGGTGTTGAGCATAAAGCCGGGGAAGAAGATGGGGTTAATCACCGCCAATCCGCCGGTGCGGTAAAAGACTTCTTCTGCCAATATTCCGGCGTGAGAACAGCCGAATACAAATATGTTGCGTTTTGCCTTGATTTTTTCTGCAATCAGCGCCGAGACTTTGTCAAATGTGTCCGTTTGGGTCGACCATGCCTTTTCTATGCAGGACATAACGATGCCGATGTACTTTTCTCCGTTCATATATACCTCTCTTTATTCACTTATCATTCCCGATTTTAGTATCTCCAGCATCTCCCGGTCAACCCGGAAGCCCTTGTAGTTCTCCCAGACCGTGTCGGGTCTGCCATGCTCCGCAACACCGAATGAGCCGCGGAAGTTCCAGAGCGAATAGCCCCAGCGGTTCTCGCGGAAAACCTGTATCAGATCCTTAAGCCAGGCGAGGGCTGTTCTGTTCGAAATCTTATTATATACACCGAACTCGCCGATATGCACCTTTACGCCGCGAGCCTCAACCGCTTTCCAGGGCTTGTAGTATTCGCGTAGGCTGTCGATGTTCTTAACCCTGCCGTCAGGCAGTCTGAGCGGCCAGTCGGGCATCTCCATTTTATCGGCATTGTTGACCCATTCGGCTTTATAGTGGGTGATATTGAAGGGCTCATAACCCCGTCCGCTGTGAATCACATCGAGTGCAGGGTCGGCAAGCTCGGGAAGGGCGGAGCCGCCGCCGTCAAAGCCGTCAATAACCAACTGGCGGGTCGGGTCAACCTCTCGTATGGCGGCAATGGTCTGACGAATCCTCTTTTCATGGTCGTCACGGGTACATGGGTGGGTAGGCGGCCGGTTGCAGGGTTCGTTCACCAGGTCAAAGGACAGCTTCGACGAGGGAATATGCTTATATCGTTCGGCGAACAGCTGCCAGAGGAAAATGAAGCCCTCAGCCGCCTCGTCGTCTGTCCAGAGATTGTGCTTTTCAAGTTCCGGGCGGTTGATGCAGTAGCCGGGCGCACGATGTAGATTCAGACTTGCGTGAAGTCCCCGGCTGTTGCAGGCGTCGATGTAGCGGTCGATATAGGCGAGAATGTTCTCATCCGGATGTAAGTAATCGAAGTCCTTTGTCCAGAAGGTATAGTCCGTGGGAATTCTGACAAAGTTGAAGCCTTCCTCTGCGACAAAGTCAAGTTCCCGCGGATCGGGTTCGGCGGGAAGGGGATTCCGGCGATTTTTCGAGAACATCCAGAGAAAGTTGAAGCCGTAATAGAGCTGTGCCATGTATTGTCCTCCTGTTCTTTTTCTTTTTTCGCATTTCGCATAACGATTACCGTATTATTATAACAGCATTTGGTGGCATATTGCAAGTGAGTTTTAATAATTCGCAATTATAGTGCTTTACATGTCGCAATAAGGGTGGTATAATTCTCCTATCAATCTTTATATCGGGAGACTGCATCATGTCATCTGTACTGAAAATCGAAAAATACACAATGCCCTCCGCTTCTTTGGGAGCGCCGAGTCCGCTGCCCGACCTGCACAAGAATCTTGATGCCCACTCGGCAATCAGTTACGACAGCGAACAGGTAACCGAGGAAGAAGCCCGCTATATGGGCTGGGGCAGGGTAAACGGCATACTGCCTTACACAATACTGAACAACTACAACCGCACAAAGCGCGTGAAGGCATGGAAAGCCATTGTGCTTGAGAACGAGCATATACGCGCCACCTTCCTGCCGCAGCTGGGCGCGAGACTGTGGTCGCTAATCGACCGGCACACCGGCAGGGAACTGCTTCACTGCAATCCGGTATTCCAGCCCTGCAATCTGGCCCTGCGCAACGCATGGATATCCGGCGGCGTGGAATGGAATATCGGTATAATCGGACACACTCCCTTCACCGTCGACTCGCTTTACGCCGAGGCGCTTACACTGTCGGACGGCACTCCCGTGGTGCGCTTCTACCAGTATGAGCGGGTACGCCACCTGTTATACAGGATAGAGGCGGCATTGCCGGACGGCGCCCGTCAGCTTTTCGTCAGGGTACGCATAGATAACGCCGGACTTGACGATACCGCCGTTTACTGGTGGAGCAATATCGCCGTTGATGAAAAGGATGATGTGCGTGTTATCGTACCGTCAAGGAAATCTTACCGCTATGGCTACGGAGGAAAGTTGACGAAGGTGCCGGTGCCCTACAGCGATATATTCGGCGACATCAGCTATACCAAAAACCTTCCCCAGGCTATGGACTACTTCTTCGACCTGTACAGACCGCAGAGACCCTGGATATCCGCCCTTGACGGCAGTGGCTACGGTCTGTGCCAGAGCTCTACGCCCGAGTTAAAGGGACGCAAACTTTTCGTTTGGGGCATGGGCGCCGGCGGCAGACGCTGGCAGGAGTTCCTATCGGTACCCGGCTCCGCCTATATTGAGATTCAGGCGGGACTGGCACATACGCAGCTTGAGCATCTCCCCATGCCCGGCGGCTCGACGTTGTCCTGGCTTGAGACATACGGTCCGCTGCAGGCAGACCCGGCGATAGTTCACGGCAAGGACTGGGATGCCGCCGCCGATGAGGTCAATGCGCGTCTCGAGGAGGGTCTGTCAAGCGAGGCGCTGGGTGCGATGCATAAGCGTATGGCAGACGAACTTGACTCCCAAAAGGGAAGAATGCTTCACTTCGGTGACGGCTGGGGACGGCTGGAACAGCTTATCTGCGCCGACAGCAAAACCGCGGGCAGTGTCGGCAAGCTCCGCAGCGGCGTGTTGAAATTCTGCAAGCGGCGCATAGGCAAGGCGGAGGCTGAGTGGCTGGCGCTGCTAAATGATGGAGCGCTGCCCTGTCCCGATCCGCTGGATGAGCCGAAGGGCTATCAGGTAAACGACCGCTGGCTGGCGCTGCTTCGTGAGTCCATAGATTCCGGCAAGGGCAGGCATTGGTACTCATACTACCAGCTCGGTGTTATGCTGGCGTATCGCAGCGACGGCAAGGGCGCCGCAGAAGCCTTCAACAAATCACTGGAATACGCCCGTTCGCCCTGGGCACTGCGCTGTCTGTCTGTGCTTGCTCAGCTTTACGGCACCAAAGACGAGGCATGCGGCTATATGCTTGAAGCGGTGAGCATGTCCTCGCAGCGCAATCTGGCTCTGGAGGCGGTGAGTCTGTTGGTGAATACAGGCAGCCACGCCAAGGCGGTGGAGGTCATCGACAGACTGCCGGAGGAGGTTCGCCGTATCGGCAGGATGAGGCTTCTTCGCATTGAGGCGCTGCTGGGACTGGGGCGCATAGATGAAGCAGAAGAGCTGCTTATGAAGAAAATAGAACTCACCGACGTGCGCGAGGGCGAAGTGTCGCTTACCAGGCTCTGGTTCCGCATGGAAGCAATGCGCAAAGCCGCCCGCGAAGGTGTTCCGCTGACCGATGAACTGATAGCCGAGGTGACAAAGACCATGACACCTCCGAAGAGACTGGACTTCAGAATGTCATAAGAAAAGCTGATAAAGCTCTTGTTCCGCATCTCTTCATACGAAATAACGAAAATGACGCCGATCGGTTTTTGCCGGTCGGCGTCGTTTGCATATCGCTATTTAAGTATTAAGTTAATCCCGTCGCGTCCGGGCGGCAGAGTGTCGCCCTTGTCGTAAAAGTCCTCGTGTGAGGTGTGCACCTCACGGCTGTCATATGCCTTCAGCGAAATACGGATGCCCGGGTCCGCGCCGATCACGCTTTCGGGAATATTGACAGTTAATCTGTTCGGCGCGAAAAGAGTAAAGGGAGCGCGGTACAATACATTCCCGCAGATATCCGAAAGACAGGATATACCATTTTCCGACTCAATGGGCGCATTGGTGACATAAGTGTTCTCTCCGGCGGTGATATAAATCCTCAAAAATTCGCCGCCGGTGTCGCTCACGCTCAGATCTATTGCGTCAGCTGTTAAGACGGTCAGTGAAAGCCTACCGCCCCCGCGATGAACTTCAAGAGCGGTTATCGCGTGTCGGGGAGTGTGGTTTTCGTAGATATGCCCGCCGTAGCCTTCATGCTTACGTGACATGCCCCCGTCGTGAAAGCCTTTGAACACCGCCGAATCGCCGTCAAGCAGCAGAGTCTCTCCGGGATATTTCCGACCTTTGAGCCGTGCCGTATATTCGCAAAGGGCAAGATAATAATTGTCGGAATATCCGCCCCGCATCATTTCGATATCGCGGCTGTATTCATAATTGCAGCAGTCGACAAACACTATCGGTCGTTCCGGAGGACCCTGCCATCGTCCGGCGATCCATTCGTTCCAGCCGGTCACAAGTGTGTAGGGCACATCAGCCTCAAGTGCGCGCTCAAATTGTTCGATGAGATTATATGGCGTTTTCCAGGCACCCGGGGCGGGGTCGTTTGCGCCATTATGGTAAGCGCGTCCCCTGTTTGTTGTTTCACCGTACAGCACCGAATCGCCAAAACGAATCTGAGGATGCTGCGCTGCAGAGACATTTATGCACTCGGGCTTGCCGTCGAGACCAATGAATACACGCTGAGGACGGGTGAAGTCCATCCAGGGCCAGCCCCCTACTTTGTCCGGTTCATTCGGCCACTGGGGCAGTTTGATTGTGAAGAAATCGCGCACCTCGTCGGAGCACTCATCGGGGAAAGCAATTATAGCCGGTCTGCCGTCGATTATATACCAGGTGTCGGGACAGTAACCCTCCCGGTATATAGCGCGGTAGATGCGCTCTGCGGTATCTCCCGAGGCGGTGTTGGTATAGAACATAACCTGCGGGATTCGGTGACCGTGATCGTGATATTCCTGCAGCACACGCATTACAAGCCGGGCGTTTTCCTCATACATGACGGCGTTAGTGGTGTCGAAGAAGAGAAAATCGATGCCCGCATGTATCAGCAGCTTCATGTGCCGCCGCACCACCCACTCGTCGTTCGAGTAATAGTAGCCGAACAGCGGCTCTCCCCAGTGGTGGTATGTGCCGACAGAGCCCCAGTATTCCGCCTCCGGGTGATATCCGGCGTCGGGATGCTCGGCGGTTATTTTTGAGATGTCGTAGGGGCGGTGCCTTCCGTGCTCGCCAAGCCAAAGAAAGTAGAACAGCCCTACCTGATTTTCTTTCTTCATAATGCCCTGATAATGCCCCATCAATCAACGGTCGTAATTATCAGCTCAGGAAAGCCGCAACCGTCTTGTCGATGGCAGTCTGGAGAGAGCTGAGTTTCGATTCAATTGTCGATGCGATTGCACCGCCGTTATAAATCGCCGAGCTTACCGTACCCTCTATACCCGCCCAGGCGAAGATGTTGGCGTTGTCCATAGATACCGAATCCAGTATCAGGTCAAGCATTTTCACCGACTCCACGTCACGGACGAATTTGTCGGTCAGCGCCACCTCGTAGTATGCGGGGGTAAGATTGTTCAATGAATCCGCAGCCATCGCCTCAAGCAGAAAACCGATCTTGTCGGGTTCAATGTTGGTTACCGGTACCGAGACCACGTTGACACACCAGCCGTCGGCGTAGCAGTGGTAGGCATCCTGATCCTCATCGTACTTGGGAGGCGGAATTATGCCGATGTCAACCTCACAGCCGCGCATGGTCTCGATGTGAAGCAGCACTTCGGGAGCAAATAGAACGCGTCCGTCCTGGAAGTAGACAAGGTTGTCAGGATAGAGAGAATTGATCTTGGTTTCACCGCTGCAGGAGATGGCGGTGGAGCCGGCTATCTTCTCTGAAATTCCGTTCATGACAGACAGGGCGCGGTCACTGTTGCAGGCGATGTAGGGTATGTCGTCCTCATCCTTGGCGGTGAGCAGCTCGCCTGCGGCAAAGTAGAGAACCGAGCCGAGAGTAGTCTGAGCCATGGTTCCGAAACGGTCGTCCTCGCGGGTAATCTTATTGTCGCCGTTGATGTCGCCGCCCACAGCCTCGTTGAGCGCCATATACTTCTCAACAGTCCATACTCCGTCAAAGATCAGATCGTAGGGGCTGTCCAGATTGAACTCCTCCACCATGTTCTTGTTGAAGAAGAAGACGCGGGTTCCCTTGTTGTCAACGATAAAGATATCACCGGTGGCGTAGTAATTTTTGAACCCGATGCTCAGCGAGCCGTTCATCATATGTGACCACCAGGTCTGTTCAAGATCGATATATTCAATATCGTTCAGGTCGTAGAGCATACCCTCGATGGCAAGAGCACCCGAGTCGTAGACATCGCAGACAATGGCATCAAAGCTGGCATCGCCGGCGGCGATTACCGTTTTGAGCTGGGAGGCAACTTGATTGCTATCGCTTTTTATCACCGCCAGACTCACATTGTATGTGTCTTCGATGTAGTTGGTGCGCTCAAGGATGGCGTCGTTTACCAGTTCGCCGTCAGCTTCTTCGGCGATGATATCGATTGCCGTCCATGCCCCCTCATAAATGCGTCCGTAGAAGGTGAAGGTCTCGCCGTTGAAGTCGCGCTCGGGCAGGTTTGCCGCGACACGTGTGGTCTCGGCGGCCTCGGACTGTGTTTGTGCAGTGTCACTTGCCGGAGCGGTGCTGTCGCCGCTTCCTCCGCCGCATGATGTGAGCAGCATTGAAGCTGCCATAACAAGGATCACTAAAAGTGAAATTGCGCGCAGATGCATAGATTTCATGTTTTTCTCCGTTTCGATAATTGATGTGAATTAACTTAAATATTATAACATTTTCCGTCGGAAATTTCAACCCCCCGAAAGTAATTGTAGGGCATCTCTAAAAACCTCATGCAATATTCGCCCAAATATGATATAATATACCTATGAAACAGATAAATTTTTTTGCCGAAGATAATCGCCTTGACAGGCTCAGTAAAATGGGTGACCCACTTGA
>JAAZAV010000005.1 GCA_012514145.1 Clostridiales bacterium
TCTTCTTCCCCCTGCCCATACTCCCGCCCAATTTCAACCACTCAAATCTTAACTTCAGCACCAACGGCGGCGCGGCGATTGACCCGATAACCCTCCCCACCGGCACCACCGTCCAGCTGTCTCAGTACATTCCCCTTCGCGACGGCTATGAATTCGTCGGCTGGTGCAGAGATGCGGCGCTGACGAGGACTATCACAAAAGTTCAGGTGATAGACCCGAATACAGTCGTCTACGCCAAGTGGAGCCCGATATGGTGATAAGGCTGAAATAGCTATAAATATATCGATATACAAGGAACCTCCGGATTTCCGGGGGTTCCTTTTTTGACTGAACACGGTAACATGAGATTCATTTCGCGTACAATATCGCGACATAAAATATGAAAGAATATTCAAAAAAGTATTGACAAGAAGAAAAGTCAATGATACAATGTAAATGCCTAACGATATTTAAAAAATAACGAAAAAGCATACGATTTACATAATATTAAATCTAAAAAGGAGATTTACCATGCGCAGAAGATTAATTGCGTTTATATTGCTTATACTCATTGTGTTAGGTACGATGCCGATAACGGTATCAGCGGTTCCGCCGGTTACGCGCGATACGGTATTGCTGCTGGATCGTTCGGGATCAATGTCGGGACCTGTGCTGGCTAAACTGAAAAGCGCCGCGATAAGTTTCTGTGAGCGTATTCTGGATTCGGAAGGAATAAACCGTATTTCGATTGTACTCTTTTCAAACACAACTAAGACTCTCGATTTCACCGACGATTTAACCGAGCTGACCGATTTCATCAACAACACGGATATGAACGGTAGATCTGACATAAATATGGCTTTGGAAAAAGCCGACGAGCTGCTGCGAACGTCTGCCGCAAGAGTCAAAAGCATAGTGCTGATGACCGACGGTATTGCGAATCATGGTAAATATTCGATTACCGGCAGGTATTCAATTGGTGATCATATCAGTTACAAATATGCAAATGCGATATACGACACCGCCGTTGCGCTTCATGATGACTACAGGATTTATACACTTGGCTTTTTCCACAATATGGGCGACTACAGTAAAAAATTTGCCGCCAGGCTGTTGAATGACATTCAAAACGCGGGATATCGCGAGGTTGACGATCCCGAGGATTTGGAAGAGTTTTTCGAGGACATAGCCGACGATATAGCGAGTGATGACGGCGGTCTGTCAAGGAGAAGTATAGCATATTACCCCCTCCCCATACTCCCGCCCAACTTCAACCACTCGAATCTTAACTTCAGCACCAACGGCGGCGCGGCGATTGACCCGATAACCCTCCCCACCGGCACCACCGTCCAGCTGTCTCAGTACATTCCCCTCCGCGACGGCTATGAATTCGTCGGCTGGTGCAGGGATGAGGCGCTGACGAGGACTATCACAAAAGTTCAGGTGATAGACCCTAATACCGTCGTCTACGCCAAGTGGAGCCCGGTTGGGTGAAACGGCTGAAACAAGCGAAAACTATTCAGAATTGCCCCC
Organism: Clostridiales bacterium; assembly: GCA_012514145.1. Taxonomy (GTDB): domain Bacteria; phylum Bacillota; class Clostridia; order Oscillospirales; family CAG-272; genus JAAZAV01. The sequence continues at coordinate 1,513 of JAAZAV010000005.1, forward strand.
TCGAACAGAGGGGGCAATTCTATGTGTACGGACGAAACTAACCATCCGCCCGGCGAGCAAAGCTCGCCGCATATAAAAGCTTTTGCGGCGTCTTTCCGGCATCTGAGCGCTCAGAGCAAAAAAGCGACTGTTCCTCCTTGACATACAAGGGATTTTTTGATATAATATCCAGAAATATCGAATTCAATCGGAGGACATATATTATGCAATGGATGTCGCTTAACGACATACGGGAGATGTATCTTTCGTTCTTTGAGACGAAGGGTTCGCTGCGTCAGAAGAGCTATCCGCTGGTGCCCATCGGAGACAAATCGCTGCTGCTTATCAACGCGGGCATGGCGCCGCTGAAGAAGTATTTCACCGGCGAGGAGGAGCCGCCCTGCACCCGCATGACCACCTGTCAGAAGTGCATACGCACGCCCGACATCGAGCGTGTGGGCATAACCGCCCGCCACGGCACATATTTCGAGATGCTGGGCAACTTCTCATTCGGCGATTATTTCAAGCGCGAGGCTATACACTGGGCGTGGGAATTCATGACCGGCGAGCAGTGGCTGGCGCTGCCCCATAAAAAGCTGTGGGCTACCATATACGAGAACGACGACGAGGCATTTGAGATATGGAACAGGGAAGTCGGCGTTCCGGCTGAGCGCATAGTTCGGCTGGGCAAGGCGGACAACTTCTGGGAGATAGGCTCAGGCCCCTGCGGCCCCTGCTCGGAGATATACTTCGACCGGGGAACCGAATACGGCTGCGGCTCCCCCGACTGCAAGCCGGGCTGCGACTGCGACCGCTTCATGGAGTTCTGGAACCTGGTTTTCACCCAGTTCGACGGCGACGGCGAAGGGAACTACACCCCCCTTGCCAAGCCGAATATCGACACGGGCATGGGTCTGGAGCGCATGGCGTGCATCATGCAGGGCGTGAACAACCTGTTCGAGGTGGACACCGTCCGCAATATCATGCTGGCTATCTCGGATGTGGCGAAGGTCAGGTACGGCGCGTCGCCCAAGACCGATATATCGCTGCGGGTCATCACCGACCACATCCGCTCCACCACCTTCCTCATTTGCGACGGCGTTGTTCCGTCGAACGAGGGCAGGGGCTATGTACTCCGCCGTCTGCTCCGCCGCGCCGCCCGTCACGGCCGCCTTCTGGGCATTCAGGGCACCTTCCTGTCCGACATCTGCGACGTGGTCGCCCGGGAGAACCTGTCGGCTTACCCCGAGGTCACCGAGCGCCTTGAATATATAAAGAAGATAGTTTCAATAGAGGAGGAGCGTTTCGCCGCCACCATCGACGCGGGGCTGGCAATCCTCGAGCATATAATAGCCGACGCGAAGGCGGCGGGCAGGACCGAACTTGCCGGCGCCGACATCTTCCGTCTCAGCGACACCTTCGGCTTCTCGATAGACCTCACCCGTGAGATCGCCGCCGAGCAGGGACTGACTCTCGATACCGAGGGTTATAACGCCCTCATGGCCGAGCAGAAGCAGCGCGCCAGGGCTGCCCGCGCGGCGCTGGGCGATTTCGGCTGGAAGGACGATGTCTTTGCCGCTCTTTCGGAGCTTGACAAGACCGAGTTCACCGGCTATGACGAAACCGAGTCGGACGCAAAGGTCGTCGCCATCATCGACTCCGAGTCGGGCGAGGCGGTGGGCTCCCTTGCCGAAGGCAACGCTATGATAATCCTCGACCGCACCCCCTTCTACGGCGAGGGCGGCGGTCAGGTGGGCGACACCGGCACCATCGCGTCGAGCGGCGCGCTCCTTGAGGTCACCGACACCAAGAAGCACGACGGCGTATATATGCACGTGGCTAAAGTCGTTTCGGGCAGGCTTTCCCAGGGCGACGAGGTCACCGCTTCAATAGATGCCGACCGCCGCGACGCCATCCGCCGCAACCATTCGGCTGCTCATCTGCTGCATGCGGCTCTCCGTTCGGTGCTGGGCAATCATGTGGAGCAGGCAGGCTCCTATGTGGACGACCATCGGGTGCGTTTCGACTTCTCCCACTTCCAGGCTATGACCGCGGACGAGCTGGCGAAGGTGGAGCGCATGGTCAACGAGTGCATTCTCTCGGGAATGACTGTCGAGACTGTCGAGACCGACATCAACACCGCCAAATCCATGGGCGCCATCGCTCTCTTCGGCGAGAAATACGGCTCCAGGGTTCGGGTGATTAAGATGGGCGATATATCCGCCGAGCTTTGCGGCGGCACCCACCTTGACAACACCGCCAAGGCCGGACTTTTCCGCCTGCTGTCCGAGACCTCGGTGGCTGCCGGTGTGCGCCGCATCGAGGGCACCACCGGACTGGGCGTTCTTTCGATAATCGACGAGCGTGAAGCGCTGTTAGACGAGATCGCACATGAACTGAAATCCAATGTCGCCGACTCGCCCAAGCGCGCCGCCTCTCTCAATAACGAGCTTAAGGCGGCGAAGCGCGAGATCGACTCGCTGAATTCACGGCTCGCCGCGTCCCGCACCGCGGGGCTGCTGGCAGATGCCCGCGTTATCGACGGCATAAAGCTGATAACCGAGGCAACCGAGACGGCTCCCGACGTGCTCCGCGCCCTCTGCGACGACCTGAAGGCGAAGGACGAGAATGTGGTCGCCGTGTTCTCCGCCGTCAATGAAGGCAGGCTCAACTTTGTGGGCGCCTGCGGCAAGAATGCGGTTGCCCGCGGCGCTCATGCCGGCAATATCTTAAAGCAGGTTTCGGCTATAACCGGCGGCAAGGGGGGCGGACGCCCCGATTCCGCCGCTTCGGGCGGCCGGGATATCGACAAGATCCCCGAGGCTTTAGCCGCCGTTCCCGGGATTCTGTCGGAAATGCTGAAATAAGCATGAATCTGGCGGATTTGTGAACATACGAGTAAGACAACAGCCCCGGTCGCGCGATCGGGGCTGTTATTTTATATATGTACTTGAATTCCGGCTTCCGTTGTTGTATAATTACTGCAACGCTTAAAATCGGATGTGAAATATGAAACCTGTAATTCTTCTTGTTCATAAATACGGCGACGGGGCGCCGAACGACCGCGCTCTGCGGGTGGGGAACACATACAGCCGCGCCGTGACCGAGGGCGGCGGTGTGCCTGTCATTTCGGCGCCGGGGCATGCGGCTTCTTTCCCGGAGTTCTGCGACGGCATCCTTTTCACCGGCGGCATCGACCTTGAGCCGAAGCTCTACGGCGAGGAGCGGTTAAACGACACGGTGAAGTGCGATGAAATACTTGACCGGGATGAGCTGGAGCTGTTTGAAGCCTTCCGCGCCGCCGGTAAGCCTATGCTTGGCATCTGCCGGGGGATTCAGACGCTGAATGTGGCGCTGGGCGGCTCTCTGTGGCAGGACATTCCCTCCCAGCTGCCCGAGGGAATACATGCCCGGCTCGCGGCGGAGAAACAGCACCGCCATCATGTCACCGCCGTCGCCGGGAGCCTGGTTCACCGGCTGTTCGGCGAGAAATTCGAGACCAACTCTTTCCATCATCAGGCGGCGCGCCGCCCGGGCGAGGGACTTGCCGCCACCGCGTTTTCCGCCGACGGCGTTATTGAGGCGGTGGAGCATAAGACGCTGCCGATAATAGGCGTGCAGTGGCATCCAGAGCGGATGATTTCAACCGACGACGGACTCGCCGACATGGTGCCTCTCTTTGAGCATTTCGTAAAACTTTGTGCAGATTATAGGGTGAAATAACATGAAAATTCGTGAAATATTCAACAGATATCCGGCGTCCTTCCCGCTGCCGCTGCTGCTGGACGGCGCCCACGGAACAGAACTTATCAAGCGCGGTATGCCCAGGGGCACCGCCACCATGGTCTGGGCTGCCAAAAATCCCGACAAGATTTCCGACGCGCTGAACGCCTATCGGTGTGCCGGGGCGGATGTCATATATACACCTACCTTCGGCGGAACAAAACCGATGCTTGCCAAATCGGGGGTTGAGGACGACGAAGGACTGAACCGCGCTCTCGCCCGGCTTGCCTTCGGAGAGTCGTCCTGCGAACGCGGCTGTAAAAACGGTGCTGCCGCCGGCAGAGGATGGCTCGTCGGCGGCGGCCTCTCGCCCACCGGATTGTTCATCGAGCCCTGGGGCGACACTCCCTTTGAAGATGTGGTGGCTGTATACGCCCGGCAGGCGAAGGTGCTTGCCGAGGAGGGCGCGGATTTCATGGTGACCGAGACAAACATCAGCATGTACGAGACGAAAGCCGCGGTAATAGGCTCCCGCGAGGGGGTCGCCGCGGCAGGGAGAGGCGACATACCGATGTTCGTTACCATGACGGTTGACGAGCGGGGACGCACTCTGTCGGGCGAGACGCTGCTCTCCTGCCTTGTGACCTTTGCCGGGCTGGGGGTGGCGGCATTCGGCGCCAACTGCTCCACCGGTCCCGATATCATGGCGGGTCAGCTGCTGCCCCTGGTTCCCTATTCACGGGCTTTCGGGATCCCGCTCATCGCCAAGCCCAACGCCGGTCTGCCCCGTGAGGACGAGAAGGGCACCCACTTCGACATGGGACCCGAGGAGTTTGCCGCTTTTGCCGTCCATATGCTGGAGGGCGGCATCTTCATTCTCGGCGGCTGCTGCGGAAGCGGCCCCGAACATACCGCCGCCCTGCGTGAGGTTATCGACCGCTCGGGTATTCATGACGATTATGATGCGGAAGATATAGCTCTGCCGTCGGTTGAACGGCTTGCCTCCACCGGCGGCAATGTATGCGAGATACCTGCCGACGCGGTTTTCGTCGAGTATGACGGGGATACCTCACTTGAAGATATATGCGGCGACGGTGATTATGCCGCGATATCGCTGCCCGACCTGTCCGCCGCCGAAGCGCTGGCGGAATATGACCTGACCTTCCCGAAGCCCATTGCCCTCACCGGCGACGCCGATGCCGTGGCGCTTGCGGCGAGAAGATGGAACGGTCACGCTCTCGTGGTCGGGTGAGAGCGGCGCGGCGATGTGCCTGTACACCGGCTATGAGTAAATCAATAGGTTAGAACCCCCACGCCAAAAGCCTCCCTCTCCGAGTGAGGCGGCACGGCGAAGCTGACAGCGGAGCTGTGACGGAGGGAGTAAAACCGTAATAAACTAAAAACACAGCCTTACGAAAACGAAAGTTTGGCTGTGTTTTTTTGCGTTTCTGTATTATGGCAAATCGCAGGCACAGGCGCATGTGCGCACCGATGTGTCAGCCGGCAGGTTTTCCTTATCCGAAGAACGCCTCTAAGGTCTTCTGCATATCGGCTTCTATCTTTGCTTCCGCCTTGGCGTATTCGGAGGCGAAGATATTCTCCTTCCTCTGAGGGAGGGTGGCGTCCAGGATTGTGCGGAGCCCGCCCCAGTTGTAGACGGCGGCGACGTCGTAGATTATATTGTCGAAAATCATGTCGAGCATGACCGGCGCCTTCTCGTCTGTGGTGTATTTGGTCTTGATTGTGACCTCGTAGAAGGCGGGCATGGTGACATAGCGCGACTCGGCGGAGAGGGCTTCGAGAGCTATGCCGGTGAACTCGGCGTCCTCCACCGTGAGCGGTACGGCGATGCCGTAAGCCCAGGGGTACTGAGTTGTGGTGAGATAGTTCTCCTGAGATTCGTCTAACTTTGGCTGGGGGATAATGCCGAAGTCCAGCTGGTCGGTGTTCTGATAGGTCATCTTGGCGCAGACAAGCAGGGCGTTGTAGAAGATAGCCTGACCCGACTCATACATGGTCGCCATGAAGATGTCGGCGCGGGGCTGACCCTTTATATCCTGCATAAACAGCGAGACATTCGTGTCGCAGAGGAAGTTTACCAGGATGTCGACAGTCTTGACCAGACGGTCGGTGTACATGTCAATCACCGGCATGTCGTCTTTGTCCTTGGTGCTGATGCGGTTGTCCATTCCGTAGCACATGCCGTTGAAATTGTCATATGCCTGTGAGAGGATGCCCCACTGGTCGGCGTAGCCTATAACACCGTCGCCGTCCAGGTCGACTGTGGTCTCACGGGCGATCTTCTCCATCAGGTCTATCGTCCAGCGGTTGTCGTCCACCACATTGTAGAGGTTTTCCACATTGTACTTCTCCGCCAGACCCTTGTTGAAGAGAATACAGTAGAGCCGGTATTTATCGTGGAGGGTGTAGTCGCCCGTCATGAAGTAGAGGCTGCCGCCCAGGGAGAAGCCCGACGCGGCGTTGGCGTCCCACCAGGGCATACCGAGATCGATATAGGGAATCGAGTTGAAGTCGTAGAGGTAGCCGGAGGAGGCGAAGTTGGCAAGTTCCGCCAGATCCTCGCAGAAGACCTCGTACTGCGACTCGCCCGCGGTTATCGAAGTGCGCATGATGGCGCCGGGATTTGCCTCCCGGGTCTCGGTTATCTTGAAGTTGAAGCGCTCCTCCACCGCGTTGTTGCGCATGTAGATCGCGTCGTTGAGCACCTCGCCGTTGAGCTCGGCATAGTACTCGAAATTTTCCAGCCACCAGGCGTTGTCGTTGTCCATGACCAGCATGTCGTATGTCCTGCCGTCGAAATCGATATCGGGCAGGTCGGGGCGCAGCTGTGTCGTCTCGGTGACGGTTGTTGCGGCATCTTTGATGTCGCCGGCAACAGCGGTGTCGTCGGCGCCTTCCTTATCGGTATCAGCGCCGCCGCAGGAGGGGAGGAATACTGAGGTCAGCAGGGTGCAGAATATGAGGAGAAGCGCTAATAATTTTGAACGCTTATGCTTCATGGTGTCTCTCCTTGGTTTTGGCTGTCGGCTGTATTGTATTTATGCGGTGAAGGCGTCGATTACCGCCTGATACTTTTCAAGAGCCTTGGCTTCGATGGAGGCATAGCGGGAGGCGAAGCCTGTGCCGCCGCCCGACAGGGTGTGGGCTATGATGGTGGACATGCCGACGCCGCCGTCAAAGACGAGACCGAAGTCGACTACCGTGCCCTCGCGAAGCAGGTCGAACATTTTGGTGGTGGCTTCGTCGCGGGAGTACTTCACCTTCATGGAGGTCTCGAAGAAGGCGGGGATTATAGTGATGTGTCCCTCGTATGCCAGCGCCTCGAAGATGGCTGAGGAGCGGTCGATGTCCTTGACGGTGATCGGGATTGCCTCAAACATACCCGAGCCGGGGCTGATGGAGGTGTAGTAGTTTGTCTGAGCCTCGTCAAGCTTGGGCATCGGGAGCACGCCGTAGTTATCCTCCATGTCGCGCATGTAGTTGGGGGCGTGCATTATGATGCAGTTGAGGAAGAGCAGCTGATTGTTGGCGAACATCTTGATGGCATCGTTCCAGGCGGGGGGCTTGCTCAGGGTGTCGGGGGCGGTGTAGAGGGTGTAGAGCTTCTCCACCACCTTTGCCATGCGTTCGCTGTTAACCACAAGCTGCGGCAGACCGTCTTTGTCGGGAACGGTGGTGAACTGCTCCATGCCGTACTGCTGCATTATGGAGGTCTCGTTGTTGGGGGCGAGGGTGCCCGAGAAGCCGAAGCCGTACTGGTCCTCGGAACTCATAACGCCGTCGCCGTTGAGGTCCTTTGCCACCGACTTGCAGAAATCGGCTAATCTGTCGTGGGTCCAGCTGCCGTCAAGCACCATGTCGTGCATATTCGGCAGTGTGAACTTCTCGTATGCCATGGTCTGGTTGACGAAAATGCAGTAGGTGCAGCTTAAGAATATACAGGTGAAGTCGGAGGCGAAGGTCATGAGCTTGCCGCCGAGAGTCAGGTTGTCGTTGACGCTCTGGTTGTACCAGGGGGTTGTGACATCGATGTTGTCTATCGTCAGCACGTCGAGAAAGAGTTTTTCCGAAGCGGCGGTGCCCGAGTTGACAAGCGAATTTATCACCAGATCGAAGGCATCTTCCCCCGCCTGGATGTTGGAGCGGGTCTGTGTCAGGGCGTTTGAGGTGCTCACACCGTCCACATATACTATCTCGACGTTGAAATAGTCCTCTACCGCCTTGTTGCGGTCGAAGGCGGCGTCGTAGATTATCTCGCCGGTCAGCTCCTCGGGCACCACGGTGGTGGGCAGATAGCGGGTCTGGCCGGTGGGTCCCAGGATGCGGAACTTGTAGCCCTCGTAGTCTGCTTTTTCAAGATAATCGTATGCCGTGAGCTCGGCGGTCTCGGTGACCTCCGCTTCGGTTACTTCGGCTGCTGCGGCTGTGGTTTCCGTTTCCGTGTTTTTGCCGCCTCCGCCGGAGCAGGAGATGAGCGCCGTTGAAAGCAGGGTAATAATCAGCAGGAGCGATGTTATGCGTTTCATATTCTACCTCGTTAATTTCGGGGTGTATCTTTTTTATGGATATATGCCGGGATTTGTCAGCTCATGTATGCGTCAACGAGGGTCTGCAGGCCTGTGACGGCGGCTTCCTCCCGCTTGGCGTATGCAGACATCCATTCGGGATTGCCCGCCTGGAGGGGTTCAAGGAACGCCCATGTGAAGATATTGTTGCAGTGGGCTGCGCCGTAGACCAGGGTAAACAGGCCGCTGAGACCGTCGTGGACGATGTCTATCATCTGAGCCGAGTAGTCGTCGCGGACATACTTTATCTTAAGCGTGGTTTCGTAGTAGGCGGGGTTGACAGTGCGGTAGCTTTCGCGGCAGAGCAGTTGCAGAACGGCGCTGGCAAGTTCAAGATTTTTACAGGTTATCGGGATGCCGCCAATCTCGGCGGTGTCGTGCACCACCGTGATGTGTTCGTCCTGTGTCTCGTCCAGCTTGGGATAGGGCACCAGACCCATGTCGTAGGTCATGGCGCGGAAGCGCTCGAAGTCGCCGATGCCCGCGCCGCTGATGAACAGCGCGGTTCCGCCGATGAACTTGTTGGCAAGCTCCATGGAGTTCTCGCCGTATCCCTTGTTCAGCGAAGCGTCGTTATAGAAAACATTATATATATTTGTATACAGCTTGTCGGCGCGCTCGTTGTTCATGGTTATCTCGGGTATGCCGTCGGCGTCGCGGGTGATGAAATCGGCGTCGGCTGAATAGGAGAAGGGGAAGATGGAACCGCCTATGCCGCCTACGATGAAGCCGTACTGATCGTCAAGCGACTTGGTGCCGTCGCCGTCAAGGTCGGCGTATGCCGTTTCGATGTAGCCGATGAGCTTCTCATATGTCCATTCGCCGTCCAGCACATGGCGGTAGAGGGCGTCGGGGTCGCCGTTAAAGGTCTCGAACAGCTCCCGGTTGTAGTAGAGGACATGGGATTTGCGCAGCACATCGATGAAGTAGTCGCCCACAAGCAGATACATCCTGTCATTGCCGATGGTGAGGTCGCGCATGTAGGAATACCACCAGCCCTCCTCCTCGAAATCGAAGTAAGGGCAGTCGTAGACGTTTACGAACATCTTCTCAATGGCGACGGTGGCAAGCCCTATCTGGTCGTTGACTATGAGCTCGAAGGCGTCGTCGCCCGCGAGTATCAGCTTTGACACCTGGGTGTAGACATCGCTCCAGTTGTAGTTTGACTCGGTGTATTCAAGGTTCACGTCCAGTTTCTCCTGAACATAGAGATTTCGGGCGTACACCGCGTCAAGTGCTATGTCGCCCGTCTCCTCCTCCGGACCCATCATATATTCGTCGGAACTTATATCGGTGACCGACATCTGAATCCGGTAGGACGCGCCGTTGAAGCCGAGACCGTCGAGAATGTCGGGCTCGGCGGCGGTGTCTTCACCCGAAGCGGTCTCTCCGGCTGTTGTGGTGTCGGCGGTTTCAGAGCCGCTTCCGCCGCCGCAGGAGGTCAGTGCCGCCGCTGCGGGCAGTATGGTAAATAACGCGAGGATAAGGGCAAGAAGCCGGGTCGGTGTCCTGTTCAATGTTATCACGCTCCGATCTGTCTTGGTGTTTTGTTGGATATGTACAATTTTAGCACAGCGGCGGTGTATTGTCAATGGCGAGTTGGGCAAATGGAACATGGCGGCTTTTCGGCGTTATTGATTGCGGGGACGGCTTTTGCAACAGGGACGGCTGATTCAAAAGCCGTCCCTGTTGCCGTAAAAATATCAGAGCATCCGATTTTCGGGTGCCCTGATGCTCTTTCTGTACATTTATTGGGTTTATTCCGTTCACTCGGTTCTGCCGCGGCGTTCGGTGATTGCTTTGGTGACCATCATGTCCTTCACCTTCATGAGACGGGTGGTGTTGCCCCGCTCGTTCTCGTCCAGCTTCATGACTATGCCGCGGATGGCGACTTCAAGCTGGGGGATCATGATGTACTCAAGGGCGTTGACACGGCGGCGGGTCTTTTCGATCTCGTCCGCCAGCATCTGCGCCGCCTTTTCCACTTCGGCGAGGCGTATCAGGTCGGGGAGTATGGCGTTCAGCCCGCTCACAGCCGAATCGAGGTCGCCGGAGGTGAAGGCGAAACCGTAGTTTATGGCGCCGACGCTTGTGTCTGAGCTTTGGGCATCGTCTGAGCCGCTGTCGGCATCGGTTTTATTATTGTTATTGCCGCCCGCGCCGTTTGCGGCATCCCTGCCGGGAGGGGCAAGGTGAAAATTGAATACGGGAGTTATTACGCTCATCATGTTGCGGGGGGATACCGTCAGTTCGCCCTCCATGCGGGGGAGCATGAGCGATTCCTCCATGACGGCGGGTGACATGACGGCGGCGGCTTCGTTGAAGCTGTCGTAAACGCCGCCTACCGCCGCTTCAACCATGAGGCGCAATTCCTTGTTCTCGCGGACTATCGACAGGAACTGCTTCATCAGTTCGTCCCGCTTGTCCTTGAGCAGTTTGTGACCCCGCCGCGCGGTGGCAAGACGCGCCTTGAGCTTTTTCAGCTCCATGCGGGTGGGGTTTACTCGAATCTCAGCCATTTCTATTCACCGGCTTTTTCGGAATCGGCGTTCTCCGGACGCTTCATGTATTTGGCTATCATGTCGGGCTTGATGCGCTTCAGCTCGGAGTTGGGAAGGATCGAGAGCAGCTCCCAGCCGAGGTCAAGAGTCTCCTCTATGGAGCGGTTCTCGTTGAAGCCCTGGTTGATGTAGCGCGCCTCGAATTCATCGGCGAATCGGGCGTAGAGCCGGTCGATGGGTGTCAGAGCCGCCTCGCCGAGAACTACCATCAGCTCTTTTGCCTCCTTGCCCCGGGCGTAGCTTGAGAAGAGCTGGTTCATGACGCCCTTGTGATCCTCGCGGGTCTTGCCCGGGCCTATTCCCTTGTCCTTGAGACGGGACAGGGAGGGGAGCACGTCGACCGGAGGCAGAACTCCCTTGCGGTACATTTCGCGGGAGAGGATGATCTGCCCTTCGGTGATGTAGCCGGTAAGGTCGGGAATCGGATGGGTCTTGTCGTCCTCGGGCATGGAGAGGATGGGGATGAGGGTGATACTGCCGTCGCTGGTGGCTTTGCGTCCCGCCCGCTCGTACATGGTGGCAAGGTCGGTGTAGAGATAGCCCGGGTAGCCCCGGCGGCCGGGAACCTCCTTGCGGGCTGCCGACACCTCGCGCAGCGCCTCGGCGTAGTTGGTGATGTCGGTTATTATGACCAGCACATGCATATCCAGGTCGAATGCCAGATATTCGGCAGCGGTCAGCGCCATGCGGGGGGTGGTGATGCGCTCGATTGCCGGGTCGCTCGCCAGGTTGATAAAGAGCACCGTTCTGTCCAGAGCGCCGGTCCGGCGGAAGTCGCTGATAAAGAAATCGGCTTCCTCGAAGGTGATGCCCACCGCCGCGAAAACCACGGCGAATTTGGTGTCGTCCGTTCCGCTCTCTGAACGCACCTTCGCCTGACGGGTGATCTGCGCCGCCAGGTTGGCGTGGGGCAGACCCGAACCCGAGAAGATGGGCAGCTTCTGACCGCGCACAAGCGTATTTAATCCGTCGATGGTGGATATGCCGGTCTGAATGAATTCAGACGGGTAGACCCGTGCCGACGGGTTTATCGGCGTGCCGTTTACATCGCTCATGCGCTCGGGTATGAGCCGGGGGCCGCCGTCTATCGGCTCGCCCATGCCGCTGAACACACGCCCAAGCATGTCTTTTGATACTCCCAGCTCCACTCCGTGGCCGAGGAAGCGAACCGAGCTCTCCGCCGGGTTGATGCCCGCGGCGCTCTCAAAGAGCTGTACCAGTACATTTGTTCCGTTGATCTCGAGGACACGGCAGCGGCGAACTTCGCCGCCGGGCAGGGTAATCTCGCCCAGCTCGTCATACTTCACGTTGTCCACGTGTTTGACCAGCATAAGCGGTCCGGCTACTTCCTCGATTGTTTTATATTCTCTGATCACGATTGTCGTCCTTCTGTATAACTATCGGGAAACGGATGGCATCTCGCGCGATTGCGCGCATAATAGCACATTGTGTGCGGTCATATTATTCGGCTTGCTCCGCCAGCTTCGCGAGTGCGGCTTCGGCGGCGGCGAGGATTGCGTCGAATTCCGCCTTATGACCGGCTTCGGGGATAAACTTGGCGCGGCCGATGTCCTCGCGTACCGGCAGGTCTGCCACCGCCTGAATATCGGCGCCGTTGGCTATCGCCTTCTTTGCGGCTTCATAGAAACCTAAAACCAGCGAGAGCAGATTGTACTGCTTGTCAAGGGAGCAATAGGCGTCGGCATCGTCCAGAGCGTCCTGCTGGAGGAAGTCCTCACGGATCGAGCGCGACACTTCCAGCACCAGACGGTCCTCTGGGGAGAGGGCGTCAACGCCCACTAACTTGACTATCTCTTCAAGTTCGGACTCGTGCTGCAGCATCTTCATTGCCGTCGCCACATTTTCGTTCCAGCCGGGGGCGCAATTCTCTGTGAACCAAGGGGCGAGACGGTCTTTATAGAGTGAATAGGAGTTCAGCCAGTTTATCGCAGGGAAGTGGCGGCGGTATGCCAGCGCCGAGTCGAGACCCCAGAAGACCTTGACTATGCGCAGGGTCGCCTGCGACACCGGTTCGGAGATGTCGCCGCCCTGAGGCGAGACCGCTCCTATTGCCGATATGGCGCCGATGCGGCGCTCGTCGCTGCCGCTGCAGACCACCATGCCCGCCCGCTCGTAGAACTGAGCCAGACGGCTTGTAAGGTAGGCGGGGTAGCCCTCGTCGCCGGGCATCTCCTCGAGCCGCCCCGACATCTCGCGCAGAGCCTCAACCCAGCGGGATGTGGAGTCGGCGATGACCGCCACCGTATATCCCATGTCGCGGAAATACTCGGCTATGGTTATACCCGTGTAGATCGACGCCTCGCGGGCGGCAACCGGCATATCCGAGGTGTTTGCTATGAGCACGATACGCTCCATAAGCGATTCGCCGGACTTCGGGTCCTTCAGCCGGGGGAACTCGTTTAGAACGTCGGTCATCTCGTTGCCGCGCTCTCCGCAGCCCACGTAGATAACTATGTCAACGGCGCTCCACTTTGCCAGCTGATGCTGAACCACCGTCTTGCCGCTGCCGAAGGGGCCGGGTATACATGCCGTGCCTCCCTTGGCTATCGGGAAGAACGAGTCAACGTTGCGCTGACCGGTGACCATAAGCTCGTTGGGGGGAAGTTTTTCTTTGAAGGGGCGGGCGATTCGCACCGGCCACTTCTGCATGAGGGTCAGTTTCCTCTCCTCGCCGCTTTTTAAGCGGACGACGCCTATTTTCTCCTCAACCGTGAAATCGCCCGCCGAGATTTCGATTATCTCGCCGTCCCAGCCGAGGGGGAGCATGATGCGGTGATTTACCAGTACGGTTTCCTTCACTTCTCCCAGTATGTCGCCGCCGACCACCCTGTCGCCCGCCGACACCTTGGGATTGAAGCTCCATTTTTTCGCTCTGTCCAGAGCTTCGACCTGGATGCCCTTTATCAGGTTGGGGCCGGTCATCTCGTAGAGCCTCCTGAGGGGGCGCTGTATGCCGTCGTAGATGTTTGTCATCATGCCCGGGCCAAGCTCTACCGAAAGGGGGGCGCCGCTGGATATCACAAGATCGCCCCTGGCAAGCCCCGCGGTTTCCTCGTAGACCTGTATCGAGGCTTTGTCCCCGTGGATCTCGATTATCTCGCCTATGAGTTCCGAGCTTCCGACTCGTACAACGTCGAACATGTTGGCCTCGCGCATGCCCTCGGCAATTACAAGAGGGCCTGAGACCTTTAATATTTTGCCTTCTATCATTTTTGTGTGGTTCCTTTTATTGTTTGGGGCGGGATTTTGTTACGCTTGCCGCTTGCCGCCGCCGCGCATAAGGGGTAAGACGGCGGTATATCGTCCGCCTGTTTGACGGGCGTTTTCAGCCGGTATCGGCAGGATATATTGCCCGGCTAAATCAGATTTGCAAAGCCCACCGCTCTCTCCACGCTCTCGCGCAGACTCTGCATACCGTATCCCGTGGTGCCTTCGCGTCCGGGGATCGAAATAATCGCCGGCAGGGTCCTGCTCTTGTATTTGGCTATGATGTCCGACATGCGTATTGCGATATCCTCGGTCACGAAGATCACCGCGTAGCCGCCCGATGCCAGTTTGCGGAGCTGTGCCGCGTCGGCTTCATAGTCATCGGCGGTTTCGAATACCGAAAATCCCACCGCCATGAAGCCCTGAACGCTCTCCCGGTCGCCCATGACCGCAATGCGCCAGGGCTTTCCGTCGGGCGTCTTCAGGCTTTGGGTCAAATCATACATGCTCTCAGCCTCTCACGTATCTGCCGGGGGTCGCTTCGGGCGTGTTTGCCCGCCGCGATTATCCTCAGGTTCTTAACCGATGTCTCGACTTCGTTCAGGTATGCCGCGTAAACCTCCGCGCCCGCCAGCTTGTAGCGGGTAGAGGAAAATTCCGCGCTCAGCCGATCCTCTAACACTCGTTCAGCCGCGCCGGGGGAGACGGCCGCCGCCTCGGTAAAGTCGGTCAGCGCCGCGCCGGTAAGTCCCGCCGCCCGGGCAAGCTCGCCGTCGGCTTTGCCGCCGGTGTCAATGTCATCGGATGTCAGCACCGCCAGCAGCCCGTCGGGAGCCGCTGTCGCCTTTCCTCCGGGCAGGAATGCCTTTGTAAATGTCTCGGCGCGGTATCGGGGGTCGCCGGTCATGCGGGAAATCCGCAGAGCCATCATAAGGTTTGCCTGGTCGGTGCGCCGGGCAGCCGCTTTCGATATGAAGGGCACTCCGGTTTCGTCGGCGGCCTCCTTCATGTCGGCAAAGCATGCCGCGTCAAGAATGAAGTCCACCGTCTGGGGGTCGCGGGTCTGCGCCATGCGCTCCCGGGCTTCGTATATCGCTTCGCCCATATTGGCGGGATATAATTCGCCCAGCGCCTCGATTCCGTCCCGGTGCAGCGTCTCGGTCACTATGTCGGGGTGAACCGTGCCGCATGCCGACAGTCCGGGGGAGGGATCGCGGCCGCGAACCTCGCACTTGAGTATATATTTAAGATTATGGCAGTCGTAGGGGCAGCGGTAGATGTCGAGGATGCGCCGATTGCGCTCGGGCAGCAGGGAGGCGGTCAGAGCGTATGCCTCCTCAAGCCGGTTTTTCAGCGCGTCCTCCAGTTCATCCTCGCCCGATATGCCCAGCAGTTCGCAGAGCTGACGGGTGAATTCCTCGCCCTCCGCCTCGCAGAGCCGGGCGCATAACTCGCTTCCGATTATGTTCCGCTCAAGGGCGCGGAGCCGCGCCGAGCCGTATAGATAGTCGTCCTCGCTGTACTGCGCCGTTTTGAGCAGCCGTATGCCGGGGGCGTTCTTCTTTTTTGATTTCTCTGTCATTTTCATTCAGCCCTGAAAAGGACTGCGGCGGCGGCGCCCTCAAGGTCGTCACGCAGGTCGCGGGTCAGAGCCTCAAGCGAACAGTTGAGGTTGGTGTCGCCGCATATCAGCATGAAGCCGCCTTTTATGTCCGCCGGCTTGTCTGAGATGACTATGCTCTTTCCGTTGTCGGCAAGCAGCGGACGGACGCTGTTCACCGCGGCTATGCCCACGCCGGTGCGGTCGCGGCGGTTGAAGCGGACGGCGTATTCGCGGACGGGCGACGGTTTGTCGTAGGGGTCTGAGATCTCGATGAGCCTGCGCTCGCCGTCGAGGGCGTCGGTTATCGCCTTTATCAGCAGTTTCTTAAGGAAGGCGGCATATTCTTCGGTGGGAAGGGCGGCAAGCCCGTCCACCGCCTTGTTAAAGCACTCGTCGAGCAGATCGCCCCGGGTTCGAAGCAGAGCGTCGCGTCGCCTGGTCTCGGAGGAGGCTTCGGCGCGTTCGGTTATCAGGGCGCTGCTGTGCTTTGACGCTTCGAGAGCCGCGGCGCTCTCGGCGTCGGCTCTTTTGCGGCAATCGGCGAGTATCTTGTCCGCCTCGGTCCGTGCTTCACGAATAACGGCGACTGCCGACTCACGCGCGTCGGATAATATCCTGTTTACGATATTGTCGATTCCGTTCATTATATTTATCAGAAGAATATTATGAGCAGCAGGGATACCAGCAGCGCGAAAATGGCGTAGGTCTCGACCAGAGCCGCGTTGGTGATAGCCTTTCCTATCTCGTCGGGCTGCTTTGCCAGTAGATTGACGCCGGATGCCGCCACCTTTGCCTGGTGTATGGCAGAGATGAGACCGACGAACGCGATCGGAAGGCAGGCTATAAAGAGATAGCCGCCCTGGGCGAGGGTGAGCTCAACTCCGCCGCCGATTATGCCCGCTTTGAGCATTACGACGAAGGCTGTGATAAGACCGTAAATGCCCTGGGTGCCGGGGAGCGCTTCAAGCAGAAGCACTTTGCCGAAGAGGTCGGGCGACTCGGTGAGCAGGCCGTTGGCCGCCTGTGCCACGATGCCGACGCCCTTCGCGGAGCCGATGCCCGCCAGCGATGCCGCCAGGAAGGCGCCGAGGATTGCCAGGTTGGTGCCGGTAAGATACTCGGATAAGAATTGCGCGAATGACATGAACGAATATTCCATTTTGGTGTTCTCCTGTATATTTTCTTGTTTTTAATAAGCGTTGTATGTTTGCCTTTGCCGTCCTGCGGGTTCTCTTAATCCCTTGTTTCCCCGTCAACCCTCACATGTTTCAGCTTGGGTGAGACGGGCTTGAAGGGCTGACCGCCGTCCTCGTAGAATTTGCCGAAGAACTCGATATACTGGAGCCGGCTGGTATGTACGAAGGTGCCGAGGAGGTTTATAAGCAGGTTGACCAGATGGCCGAAGATAAGTATGACCGGCATGAGTATGAACCCGACGATATTCGGACCCGCCAGCATGGCTAAGATATTGATAACCGAGGCTATGACGGCGGACGCCAGACCGAGCGCCATTATACGCGAGTAGGAAAGCAGGTCTGAGATATAGTTAATTATATTGTAGAGGCTCATTATACCCTTGAGCAGCTTCATTATCGGGTTCTTCGAGGCGCGTCCCTGGGTGAGAACCAGCATCAGCGCGCCGGCTATGGCGAGAACCGTGCCGACCGGCTTGACGATGAAGTAGAGACCTATGCCGGCGAACAGCACGAACCAGCTTCCCACATCAAATATCGCCTCAAAGGGTCTTCTCTGCTTGAACAGCAGGTACATCTGTATGCCCATGCCCGTTAAGAGGTGCAGGGCGCCGACCGCCAGCGCCAGTATGAGGAAGGTCATGGGGTCGGTTACCATGTCGAACCAGACCGCCACATTGAGGGCTTCGCCGCCCAGCATGTTCTGATTGAACGCCGAGGGCAGGTCGCCCAGCCAGCTGCCGAAGAGCAGTCCCGATATGGTGCAGGACACGCCGCAGATGGCAAACAGCTTCACCAGCCGCTTGATGCCCTCGTCCAGATCCAGCAGCTTAACCGCGAGCAAGCCGCCGACTGTGAGGATGAGACCATAGATAGCGTCGCCCAGCATGAGACCGAATATAACGAAGAAGAAGATGCTCATTATAACGGTGGGGTCGTACTTGCCGTAAGCCGGCAGGGAGTAGAGCGCGATAACCGACTCGAAGGGGCGGAACAGGCTGCGGTTCAGCAGCTTCACCGGAGGATTGTCTCCCTCTGCGGGGTCGGCGAACTCCCAGTAGATTGAATTGCGTTTTAAGATCTTTGACAGCTCGTCATTTACAAGGGCTTCGGCTCCCGCGGGAACCCAGCCGGTGAGCACCGTGGTCTCGGCGGTGTCTGAAGTCAGCATCTTCGACGCGCGGCAGCCGGCGTCGGTGGCGGCAATGTCCGCCGCGAGCTCCAGGGCGGGCAGTTCGGAGGTGAGATCGGTGAGGTTTTGTTTAATCTCCTCGACCTCCGCGTCAAGTTTCTCCGAACGGGCGCCGAGAGTCCGCATAGCCGACGCGGCGGTGGTGTCGCCGTATGCGGCGAGATCGAGTTTGGTGAAGCCGGCTTTGAAAAGCGGCTCCCGGGCGGCGTCCGCCTTTGAGCGGTGGCAGATGAAAGCACAGAAGCTCCCCGCCACTCCCTCCGCCAGAGATTCAAGGTGACATTCGCCCAGTTCTTCAAGCAGGGCGGCGTTTGTCTCCCCCGCGTCCCGTCCCGGGGGCAGATAGCCCAAGGTGAGCTGTGTATCCGCCGTGGAAGTCAGCGACAGGGGCAGTTCATATCCGAGCCAGGGTTCAAGCGCCTGAATTTCCAGCGCTATTGCCGATTTCGCGGCTTTAATCTCCTCCAGCCGGCGGCTCAGTCCCGCCACGGTGTCCGCCACGGTCAGGGCGTCGGCTACGGTGTCCGATTCGGCGTGTGCGTCGAATTCCGTAACCGTCATAACGGGGCGGCGCGAGAAGAGCCCGCCCGATTTGCGGGAATATTTTTTCAGCAGCTTTATGGCGGCGTTCAGCCGCTTTACCTCGGGATCGGCGAAGGGGTCGGACATGCCGACACTGCCGGCCGCGCCTATGACGGGCAGGGCTCCCGAACCGACCGTCGGAAGCGCGGGCTTGCCGCCGCTTTCATCGGAAGGCGAGGCGAGAGGCGCGGAGTCCGCAAGCTGAACATATGGGGTGGAATCGGTCACCTGAACGCAGCCCAGCCACATGAGACGGCGAAGCAGGTATGAGGCGTCACGCTTCATCACCACCGCCGTCAGCTTTTTCATTGCGCTTACCGACATTTTACCATTATTCCTTCAATTACAAGCTGTACCGCCTCGGCCATTCTGCCGGCGGCTTCACTGCGAAGTTTTGCGCATTCGGCTTTTGATTCCGCTTCCGAGCGGGCGGCAGTCGCTTCAGCCGATTCATTTGCGGCGCGCAGAGCTTCCGCGGCCTTGGCGGCGGAATCGGCAGCAGATGCCGCGATATGCGCCTCTCCCCGGCGTCTTGCGTCGGCGATAAGCTCCCGCGCCTCCTGCCGGGTCTTCTGACCCAGCTCGGCGGCGGCGGCTTCGGCGCCGCGTATTCTTTTGATTATGTCCGGAGTCATTTTATCACTCCCCGTTATATTTGCGTCCGGTTATCAGAATGTATTATAGACTTAGACATTTTACCACCATTTGCTATGTATGTCAATCAATTGCGGCAGGAGTTTCACAAATATTCACACATCGGCGGTCTGCGCGGCTGAAATTCTAATATTAGAAGTGACAGCAAATAACCGAAAGTGACACTGTTTGACACAAAAGAATGTGCTACACTGCCGCCGTGGAGAGGAAAATTACAGTTAAAGGAGGACGAAAACAGAATGGAGAAACACGATACAGACGGCGTTCCCGGGGCGACAGAGCTTACAGCTTTTGAAGAACCCGTTCCGGCGGTCGATGACATGCCCGCCGCGGAATTGACAATCCCCGAAGAGCCTGCCCGAAAGGACGGCGATGCCGCCGGCGCGGAAATAACCCCCGCGTTCACCGGCAACGAGGAATTATTGACGGCGCTGGGTGAGTATCTGGGGAGGTGCGCTGCCGACAGGCGCATACCGAATATCTTCGGCTTCTGCGCCGCCTGCAGGATCACTTTTGAAGCATATACGGCGTCGGAGGATTTCTGCCCCGAGGCGTATGACATAGCCCGGTCGGTGTTCATCGACGCGGGGCTGAATCAGCGCATAGCCAATCCCTCGGAGCGTGTGCGATTTCTGGCGGAGGGCATAGAGGAACCCTTCGCTCCCGCCGAGCAGGCGGTTCAGCCGGGCGAGGCCTTTCCCGCTATACGGGGAATAACCTGCGAGCACGACGCCTTCGCCGACGGAATCTGATCCGCTGTGAAAAGAAGGAACGGCAGACATATAAGCATAAGCAGGAAGGGAGCGGCGGAAACGGCGGGCGGCTTTGCGGAACGCGTCTTGGGAAATCCCGCGGGCTTAATCGAACTCAGGGGCGCGCCCAACCCGCGCCAGGCGCTGTTCTTCCGCTCCACGGCGAGGTACACCGCATACGGCGGCGCCCGTGGCGGGGGCAAATCCTGGGCGCTGCGGCGAAAGCTGGTGCTGATGTGCGAACGCTACCCGGGGCTTGCCTGTCTCCTGGTGCGTCGGACATATGCCGAGCTTGAGAGCAACCATATCCGGCCGCTGCGCCGCGAGCTGGAGGGGTACGCCGAATACTCAGAATCGAAAAAGCTGCTTGCCTTCCCGAACGGCAGTTATATTCAGCTTGGGTATCTTGGCTGCGATTCGCACGCCGACCGCTACCAGGGGATGGAGTACGACGTGATAGCCCTTGACGAGGCGACACAGTTCAGCGAACGGCACTTCGACTGTCTGCGCTCCTGCCTGCGGGGCACCGGAGAGCGTCCGAGACGGATGTTTCTGACCTGCAATCCCGGGGGCGCAGGCCACGCATGGGTGAAGCGGCTCTTTGTCGACCGGGAGTACCGGGAGGGCGAGCGCCCCGGGGACTATGTATTTATCCCCGCCTCTGTGTATGACAACAAGGTGCTCATGGATGACTGCCCCGAGTACGTCGCCTCGCTGAAATCGCTCCCCGACAAACTGCGCCGCGCCTGGCTTGAGGGGAGTTGGGATTCCTTTGACGGGCAGTTCTTCGCCGAATTTTCGGAGGAGCGGCATGTGGCTGCCCCGGATTCACTGCCCGACGGCTGCAGACGTTTCGCGGCGCTGGACTACGGCTTTGACATGCTGGCGGCGCTGTGGTTCGCCGTGGACTGTGAGGGGCGCTGCTATGTATATCGGGAGCTGTGCCGCCCGAATCTCACTCTGTCGGCGGCTGCCGATGCCATAGCGGAGAAATGTGAAGGCGAGAATGTGGAATATATCGCCGCGCCGCCCGACCTCTGGAACCGGCGGCAGGATTCGGGCTATTCGGGGGTGGAGATAATGAGCGCCGTCCGTGGCCTGCCGCCGATGGTGCGCGCCGACGCCCGCCGGGTCATGGGCTGGCTGACGGTGAGGGAATATCTGAACTGCAAGCAGGATGGCGGCAAGCCGAAACTGGCAATCTTATCCTGCTGCCGGGAACTTATCCGCTGTCTGCCGTCGCTGGTCTATGCCGAGCATGACGCCGGCGACGCCTCGATTCATCCTCACGAGGTGACCCATCTGCCCGACGCCCTGCGCTACGGGCTGATGTCCCGCGCCGAGGCTCCAAATCCCGGGAGCGAATACCCTGACATATCCCGTTTTCTGACGCTCGGCATCGGCGCAAAATCGCCGGGGATAGCCGATTACATGTAAATAAACACGGAGGCATATTAAACTTAAACAATGGAAGATATTAAGCATATCGATATTCCCCTCGACTGCTCCGGCGGCTTCGAGGCGGTGAATCTTCGTCCCGACGAACAGGGGCGGCTAACCCGTCGGATCGGCTTTGAGCGGGTGGGAGTGAGCGCCAACGGCGAGGCTGTCCGCGGACTGTGGTACGGTTCGGTTGGCGGCGGCGAGCCGGGGCTGGTCTACGCCGCCGGCGACACCCTTTACCGCCGGGAGGACATTTACGGCAATTCGCCCGATGCCGATACGGTAATCGGACAGCTTGACAGCGACTGCGGCGAAGTGACCTTCTTTCGGTTTCTGGGGAAGCTCTACCTGCTTGACGGTTTTGAATATTACGCCTGGGACGGCTTCGGCGGTCTTGCGCCGGTGGAGGGCTATATTCCCCTCATCTGCGAGGCGGCGGGCAGGGACGGCAGCGGAGAGCTGTGCGAGGAGCCGAATCTGCTGACCCGGCTGGTGCGAATACGATTTCCGGTGACCCAGCCGCTGGGCGATTACACACTGCCCGGCTGTGCGGGGAAAACTTCGGTGGTGAGCGTGACTGCCGACGGCGCGGCGGTGGCTTTTACCCCCAAAAGTGCGGCTGACGGCAGGGTATACGTCACCGTGGGCAGTCTGGTCGCCGGTCAGACCCTGGAGGTGACCTATTATCTGCCCGCGGACGACAGTCTGCGCGCTTCGGTGACGGCATGCCGCCATGGGGTGTCTTACGACACGAAGAACGGCGCGATGGTCTTTCTCTGGGGCGGTTCGGCGGAAGGCGGGTACTCCGACTGCGCTCTTTACGTCTCGGAGCCGGTGGGGCGCACATCTGCTGATGCGACGGGTACAGGCAGGCTTCCCGGTTCCATGTCGCCGCCAACACAGTCACCGGCTCCCTCTGCCGACTACTTTCCCCAGGGCAGTTCGCGGATAATAGTGGGCGGCGGGCGATCGCCTGTCCGCGCCGCGCTCAGGCAGTTTGATTCGCTCCTGGTCTTCTGCGAACGGGGCGCCGAGCTGCTCAGGCGCACACAGCACACCGACCCGGCGGGCTATGTCCGCTACGGCTATCACTGCTATCTTCTGAACGAAGCGGTGGGGGCGGTGTCGGAGCGCTGCGCCGTCTGTTGCGACGAACGGCTATATTCGCTTGACCGGGGCGGGTTTTATGAGTGGGTCTCATCCTACAATCAGGGCAGCCGGGCGGCTCGGATACGCTCACTGCCCGTGTCCTCCCTGCTTGACGACGGGTTTATCTCCTCTGCTTATCTCCACGTTCTGCCCCGCACCGGCGAGATATGGCTTGTCCGTCCGGACAGCGGAATGGTATTGGTCTACGACTGCCGGCGCTCGCTCTGGTACTGCCATTCGGGCATCCCTGCCGAATACATGGCGGAGTGCGGCGGGACGGGCACGCTGTTTTCCTCCGGGGCGGCGCTCTATGCCTTCCGGGAGGGGCGGTACACCGACTGCGAAATACTCTCCGACCCGAATCTTATACCGAATGAGGAGCCCATTGAGGTTTCGTATGTCTCCGACTGGCTGGAGCCGGAAAAGGGAGACCCTGTCGATCTCTGCGGTCTGCGTGTCACGCTTGCGTCGGGTGAGGGGGAAGATTATCCCGGGCTGACACTGACGCTGAACAGCGACAGGGGCAATTCCCGCGGCTTTACCGGCATAGGAAGCGATCCGGGCCTGTCCGCCGTGTATCACTTCCGTTGTCTGCTGCCCCGCAGCCGGGCGCTCTGTGCCGAATTCTCCGATTCGGGCAGATATCCGCTGACCGTCTCAAGGCTTGGCGCCGAATACCGAACCGTATAACATGGTAATATGAGAGGAGAAAAAGTGAACGACAGAAAACCGAACCGCGCAATAATCCCCCAGTGGCAGGATTATGAAACGGGACTTGAATACCTTCGCAGCGCCGGGATCATGCGGCGCTGTCATGAAAATATCCGCTTCTACCGGGGCGACCAGTGGAGCGGTATTGACCCCAACGGTCTGCCCACGCCGGTGTTCAACCTTGTGCGCAGGCTGGTTGACGCCTGGGTGGGGGTGATTACCTCCCGGCGCGTAAGCGTGAGTTTCTCATCTTCGTCTCTCGACTTCGCCCCCGAATCGGACGAGACCAGGGCGGTGAGAGAGGCGCTGGAGGGGCTGTCATCAGCCTTTGCCGCCGACTGGGAGCGGAGGGGCGGCGACGCTCTGCTGCGCGATGCGCTGACCTTGGCGGCGCTCACCGGCACAGCCGTGCTCTATACCCGCTATGAGCCGGGAAACGGGCAGTTAAATCCGCTGAACAATCGCGGCATCGTCACCACGCTTGTGGACACCTGCGACTTTACGGCAGCCGACCCGGCGTGTCCCGACCTGCAGGCTCAGGCATGGGTGGCAGCCGCCGGAAGCGACAGAACCGAGGCGATTCGCGCTCAGGCGGCGGCATATGGCATCGAGCAGAGGGAGCTGAAGCGGCTGATACCCGATTCTGAGGACGGTAGGACGCAATATATCCTCCGATTCAGCCGGGATGAGGACGGACTTGTGGTCTGGGAGAAGTGTGTGAGAGGGGCGGTCATCGGCAGGGGACAAACCGGCTGTTCCCGCTATCCCTTCGAGGCGCTGCGCTGGCAGAATCCCGCCCGCGCCTTCTACGGCGATTCGCCGGTAGACGAGCTGCTGCCCAACCAGCGCTATATCAACAAAGCCTTCGCCATGGCTATGAAGCACATGACCGACACCGCCTTCTCGAAGGTCATCTACGACCGCAAGCTGATCCCCGAGTGGACAAACGAGGTGGGGCAGGCAATAGGCGTTGTGTCGGGGGGCGACGTGTCGGGGGCGGCGCAGGTGCTGGACACGGGCAGGATGGAGGAGGGCTTCCTCGAGGTGCTTGACCGCTGTGTGGAGCTGACAAAATCCTTCGGCGGCGGCACTCCCGCGGCGCTGGGTGAACTTGACGCCTACAACACTTCGGCTATCATCGCGCTGAGCGAACGCGCCGACCTGCCGCTTGACGCGGTGCGCACCTTCCTCCACGACGCGGTGAGGGGATATGCCCTGACCTGGGCGGAGCTGGTCTGTCTGCATGGGCTGTCGGGTGAGGGATGCGGCTTCATCTCGCTGTATGCCGACTGCATATGCGGACGGCTGTCGGCTTCGGTGTCGGCGTCCGGCTCGAACCGCTATTCGGTGAGTGCCCGGCTGTCGCTGCTTGACCGGCTCCTTGACGGCGGCCATATTACAGCCGCCCAGTATCTCCGCTCCCTGCCCGAGGGGGTAATCGCCGGACGGAGCGATCTGCTGAAAATTGTCGAAGGAGGCGATGAGAATGAAAATGACGATGAACGATGAGATGAAACAGACGGATTTATCCGATGCTGACACGGCGGAGAAAACCGTTCTGCCCGATTCCGATGATTCCGATGATTCCGCTGTATCCGCCCATACTGCCGACCCGGTGGAATCGCTTCGCGCCGAATGTGACCGTCTCCGCTCGCTTGTTCGCGGCTATGAGGCCGAAAGCGCCCGGCGGGAGGAGCTTGCCGAGTTCGCTTCTCTCTATCCCGATGTGGAGTTGGCTTCACTGCCCGACGAGGTGAGGGAGTCGAATCTTCCTCTTGCGGCAGCCTGGGCGCTGTGGGAACGCAGGCATGTGCATATGCATGATGTGCAAATGCAAAGGCAGAGCGCCGGGAAGGAGACGAACGGCGGCATCGCGGCGGCGGTGTCGGCGTCGGAAGGGCTGGGAAGTCCGCCGCTCAGTCCGTCCGGACAGCCCCGGCTCTACACGGTGGGCGAGATACGCGCCATGTCGCCCCGGGAGGTGCGTTCCCGATTCCCGGCAATACTGCGCAGTCTTACCCGGCGCGGTCAGTAAACATATGAAACAAACGACGTAAATTCAATCTTGAAAAGGAGATTTTGCCATGGCTATCAACGATTTTATCCCTTCCGTATGGAGCGAGACACTCTACCGCGAGCTTGGCCGCCGTTATGTGGGCGCGGCTAATTCCAACCGCGAGTTCGAGGGTGAGATACGCGGCTGCGGCGACACCGTGCGTATATGCGGCATCGACCCGGTGACAATATTCACCTACACCAAGAACACCGACTTCCAGGCTGGCGCCGAGACCCTTTCGTCAAACACCCGCTCTCTGGTAATCGATCAGCTGAAGGGCTTCAACTTCCAGATCGACGATGTGGACGCGGCTCAGCAGTCGCCCAAACTCATGCAGCACGCAATGAGCCGGGCGGCGGAAGGGCTTGCCGACGCGGCTGATCGCTATATCTTCGGACTTTACAGCTCGGTGCACGCCGACAATACCCTGACAAAGAGCGGTATGCGGACCGGCGATGTGGTGGATGTCCTGCTTGACCTCCGCGAGCGGCTCTACAACAACGATGTGTCCGACTCGGAGGTGGTGCTGGAGGTGACTCCGGCTGTGGCTACCAAGCTGCTCAAGAGCAAAATTCTCAACCAGAGCGACAACACCGAGCCGCTGGGCGCGGGATATATCGGCTCTTTCATCGGCTTCAACATCTACGTGTCCAATAATGTGGCGAAGGCGGCTGTCACCGAGAGCGGAACGAGTGTCACCTATCACAAGTGTTTCGCCCGCACCCGCCGCGCCGTCGCGTTTGCCGAACAGCTCACCTCGGTGGAGGCTTACCGCCCCGAGAAGCGTTTCGCCGACGCGGTGAAGGGGCTGCATCTCTATGGCGCGAAATTAGTCTACCCGAAGGAACTGGTGCTGCTGAACGTCAGCCTTGCCGCTGACGAGTAAGGAGGATATATGTCCGATACCGAGAATATCGATGTAACCGCCATCTCCGGCGGCGGCATAACCGCCGACGAGAACGGCGATACCCCCGACGAACCGACCGCCACCGTGGGGCAGCTGTATGAGGCGGCATGCGCGCTTATCGCCGAGCAGCCCGACGCGCCACATAACGTTGACCTTGCAAGCCGCGCGCTTCCCCTTGCCGCCGTGGTAGTCGGTTCGCTTGTGCCCTGGGGAGAGGGCTTCCCGGAATTCGGCAGCATGGAGGACGAAACGGGAATCGCCGCCTGTCTTCTGCCGGCTGCTTCCTTCCTCATGGCGGCGCTGCTCACCGTGCGGGAGGCTCCCGCGCTGTCGGCGGTCATGATTGACAACGCGCTCGGAAGGCTCGGGCGCACAGGCTTCCCGGGAGCGGTGCGCGACGTCTACGGCTGTTGAGAGTGCTTTGACCGCATCTGAACCGCATCCGCATACTTATCCGTAACAGAATATTTGCTTGCAAAGGGCGGCGGGGTGTGCTACAATAACACTACGCATTAAACGAATCCCTGTGAGGTATTGTATGCAGCCCCTTGCCGATAAACTGAGACCGACCCGTTACGAGGATATAGCCGGCCAGCCCCATCTCTTCGGAGAGAAGGGAACGCTGCGCCGGCTGCTCGGGCGGGGATACCTTTCGAATATGATATTCTGGGGTCCTCCCGGCACCGGAAAGACCACCACCGCCGATATAATATCGGCGCAGTCGGGCATGGAGATGAGACGGCTGAACGCCACCACCGCGTCGCTCAGCGACGTGCGTGAGGTGACCGCCGCCACGGCAGGCGTCTTCGGCGCGGGGGGAATACTGCTGTACCTTGACGAGATACAGTATTTCAACAAAAAACAGCAGCAGTCGCTGCTGGAGTTTTTAGAGGACGGCAGAGTGGTGCTCATAGCCTCCACCACCGAGAATCCCTATATCTACATCTACAACGCCCTGCTGTCCCGCGCCACGGTGTTTGAGTTCAAGCCCGTGCCGGCGGAGGATATACTGCCGGTGCTGCGCCGAGGCATGGCGGAGCTTGACAGCCGCTTCGGTCAGACCCTGCCCGCGTCGGAGGAGGCTCTGATGCGAATTGCCCAATCGGGGGGCGGGGATGTGAGGCGTGCGCTGAACATTCTCGAATGCGCATACATGGCGTCGGAGGATGAGCTTACGGCTGATGAAGCGGCGGCGTTCATCCCCGGGGTCATCGGCGAGTTCGACCGGGACGGCACGGCGCATTACGACCTGCTGTCGGCGCTGCAGAAGTCGATACGCGGCTCGGACCCCGACGCGGCGGTCTTCTATCTGGCGCGGATTTTAGAGGGTGGGGACATATACGGCGCATGCAGGCGGCTGCGGGTCATAGCATCGGAGGACATCGGGTTAGCCTATCCGCTGGCTCCCGCGGTGGTGGCGGCGTGTATCGAGAGCGCCCTGCAGGTGGGAATGCCCGAGGCGCGCATACCGCTGACCAACGCGGCGCTGCTGCTGGCAACAGCGCCGAAATCCAACTCGACGGTGGCGGCGTACGACGCGGCGAAAGCCGATATCGAGGCGGGTCTGGGGTTGAATATCCCCCCCTATATGCGGCCGTCGGACAGATTCGCAGGCTATAAATACCCCCATGACTACCCCTCCAACTGGGTGGAGCAGGATTACCTGCCCGAGGACGTCCGGGGGAGAAGCTACTACAGCTACGGCGAGAACAAAAGCGAACAAGCCGCCAAAGCCTATTGGGAAGCAATCAAAAAGCGCGGGGAATAACGGCTTCTTTCTTGAAAGAAAGAAGCAAAGAACTTTTATGTGCGGCGAGCTTTGCTCGCCGTGGAAACAGGATAACACACTCATATGCATATTCCCGACGAGCGCAGCTCGTCGCATAGAAAAGCCGGCATCCCCCAACAGCACCGCCCCGAGTTTAACTCGGGGCGGTGCTGTTGTATTATCCTTACGGGCAGCCGTTCGGGCGAACAGTGCTTATACGGAGATGATATCGCGGGTGATAATAATTGTTATTATTTTCTCTTCTTGGAGATGATGACGCCGGAAGCGGAAATGAGAGCTGCGGCGGCTGCGAGGGTGACGAAGTCGAAGGTCTGGGCGGCCTGGGCGGGAGCCTTTGCAGGGGCTTCAGCAGCGGCGGCGGTGGTAGCGGCGGCGGTAGTCTCGACTACGGGCGGGCCGGCGAGGGTGAGGGTGCCGAAAGCTGCGGTGCTGGCGTAGGGAGCGGGATCACCGTTGGCGGTATCAACGTTCCAGCGGTAAGCCTGAACGAAGTCGGCGGTCTTGCTGCCTTCGTTGTACATGAACTCGAGACCGTGCTTGGAGCCTTCCTTGGGAGCGCCGCCCAGCCACTTGAGAGCGCCCTCAACCAGGTACTTGTTGCCGCCGAGAGACTTGGCGACATGCTTGGCGTCGTTCTGGCAGTTCTTACCGGAATCCTTAACAACACCGCCGCCGCCTATCTTGAAGCGGGTCTGGTAGTCGTCGGCGCCGTAATCGCCGGCTTTATCCTGGTTCTGGTCGATGTAAACCTCGACGATGTCGTTGTCGGCGTTGAGATCCTCGTCATAAACTTCGGCGAGGAAGTAGAGGAAGTCGGGATCCCAGAGGAGCTTGATTTTCATTGTGGAGTTGGTGTCGGCTGTGCCGTCGTGGGGCTTGTCAACATTGGTCCACTCGGCCTTTTCCCAGATGGGGTCGATCTCACCGTCTACTTTAACGGTTGCCATGGGGGCGGTGTAGGAACGGTTGAAAGCGGCGGCTACTTCTACCGACATGACTGTCAGCATAAGAAGAGCGAGGGCGATTGCAAGAATTTTCTTCATTGTAGTCTTTACTCCTTTTGTTTTTGTGTTATTTTGTTTGTTTTGCCGGATAATGCCCGAACGAGTCCCTGATGTGTCTGCTGAACAAGGGTTGCAGGGCAGTATAAACATAAGACAAAAACAAATCAGAATGTTTGTATAATATGCTCATACGCTCCGCCGTCAGCAGTTCCAACACTATAATATTAACACATAAAGCGCGTTTTGTAAAGAGGGTTTAGAGAAATTTTTGACGGCTTATTACGGCATACACAATAAAATATAAACGATAAAACAATTCGATTAAATCGGGCTTGCGTGAGCGGCGGGAAGGCGGTATAATAATATCGGAAGGCGGAATAATGCCGCGTAAAAAGAAAACAGAAAAATCATTCGGGAGGTAAGCACGGTATGTATAAAATAAAAGGCAGAGGGATTAAGCTGACGGGAGATCCGTCGTCGAACCGCTATGAGGTGGAGATCGGCGGCGCGGTCTGGAGCATGACCAAAACTCCCTCGATACGCTTCGCGGGGGGCGAGGTACTGCCCTTCCCGAAACCGTTGAGCGAGGGAGAGCGGGAGACCGGCACGACAAAGGGTTTCGAGGCGGTTTACAGCTTCCCGCGGGAGGGCGGCAGGACAATAACTCTGCGCGCCCGGGCGGAAGTCGAGACTATAACCGACGACATATTCTTCACGCTGATAGCCGAGGGAGACCTGCAGGGCGAGATAGAGTATATCTCATGGCCGGCGCCCTTCGACTACGGCAAGGCATACGGAGACACCGACAAGCCGGGAAAGGCGAATCTTCCATATTCCTACACGGTGCTGCCCCGTATGCAGGGAACGCTTGTGCCCGCGGGAACGCATATCAGGATAGCGAGCGGAGAGATTATGGAGCGGGACGCCTATATACCCATATTCGGTCAGGTGCGGGGAGACAGCGGCTATCTTGCCATATACGATACGCCCTTTGACGCCCGCTATTCGCTGGACTATGAGGAGGGCAGAGAGGGAGTGGCGCCGGGCTTCGTGCCATCGCTGGGGCGAATGGCATACCCGCGCAGGATGCTCTACCGCTTCATGAGAAACTGCGACTACAACCGCTTCGCGGCGTCATACCGTCAGTATGTTGACAGCCGTGGAAAGAGCGTCACACTGCGGGAGAAGTTTGCCCGCAACCCGAAAGCCGCGCGGCTGCCCGGCTGCCCCATAATACACGAGGGGATAGCGGTGCATATATCCCCCGATTCAAACTACTATAAGCCCGATAAGCCGGAGAACAACGACCATCACGTCACCTTCGCGCAGCGGGCGGAGGAACTGCGCGCCCTGTACGCAAAGGGACTTCGGAAGGCGTACATACACCTTGACGGATGGGGGAACCACGGCTATGACAATCTCCATCCCGATCCCTTCCCGCCCCATGAGGCGGCAGGCGGCGCCGAGGGCATGAAGGAGCTGTCCGAGACGGCTCGGGAGTGCGGCTATATCTTCGGCATACACGACCAGTACCGCGACTATTACTATGACGCGCCCTCCTTCTCCTTCGACAACGCGGTGACGCAGGCGGACGGCGGCCATCCTTTCTGCTCGATATGGTACGGCGGCAAGCATTCGTATCTCTGCTCGTCGCTTGCGAGGGATTATGTGCGGCGCAATTACGCGACTTTCGAAGAGCTGGGCATAAAAATCGAGGGCTCGTATCTGGATGTCTTCTCGGTGGTGTCGATGGACGAGTGCTTCAACCCCGCCCATCCCGCCACGCGGGAGCAGTGCGCGGCATACCGCCGGGAATGTCTCGATATACTCAGCGACAGGGGCATAATCCCCAGCTCGGAGGAGGTGCTCGACTGCATACTGCCCTCCCAGGTGCTCTGCCATCACGCGCCCTACTTCACGTCGAACCTTGGCTCAACCGAGGCGCAGTCGGTGGGCATCCACATACCGCTGCTCAACCTTGTCTACCATGACTGTGTGGTGATACCCTGGATAGGACGGAAGGGCAGCCGGGGCGGCTGGGGCATACCCGGCACCGACAGCGGCTACGCCCACGGCTGGCTCAACGGCAACCCCCTCTACCTCTCGATTAAGGCGGATGAGAAGGTTATCGCCGAGATCATGCCGGCGTGCGAGAACGCCGAACGGCTGGCGCTGCAGAAAATGGTAAAGCACGAGTTTTTGACCCCCGACCGCAGGATCCAGAGAACCACCTTCGAGGACGGCTCCACGGTGACGGTGAACTTCGACACCGACGAGGTCACGCTTGGTTAACATTCGGTTTCACGCTCCCGGCAGTACGGTTCAATAAACGAATAAACGAACGACCGCAGACCCTCCGCATGCCGAATTATGCGGAAAGTCTGCGGCCGTTCTTATTTATCCTTGTTTGAATGTAGATTTCTTCACATTTTATCTATATAATATAGAATCAAAAAACATTATCATCGGTGACAGATGCATGCCGACACTAAGGGATGTGATATACAATGAAAGGGAAAAAAAGACCGCTGCTCCTGCTCCTGTTATGGTTTATTGAGGGGATGCTTGTCGGCTTCGGAGCTATTCTGCCCGGGATAAGCGGCGGAACATTGTGTGTGGCGTTCGGCATGTATAAACCGCTCATCGAGACGCTGTCAAATGTGAGAAGCGGGCTGAAAAAACACGCGCTGATGCTTGTTACCTTTTTATTGGGCGTGCTTGCGGGCTTCGTGGCGCTGTCGGGCGCGGCGGCGATTATGCTTCAACAGAATACGGATCTTGTGACCTGCCTGTTCATAGGGTTCATTATAGGCACTTTTCCGGATCTGTGGCGGGACGCGGGCGCGCAGGGGCGAACCAAAAGGAGCGTCATCGCCCTGTTGATCGGATTTGCGGGAATGATAATCCTTCTGGGGATACTGAAATCCAACACATCGCTCAGCATTGAGCCGGGCATACCGGGGTTCTTCCTGAGCGGCGTTCTGTGGGGAATGAGCTTTATCGTGCCGGGATTGAGCTCCTCGTCGCTGCTGCTGTTTTTCGGACTGTATCAGCCGATGCTTATGGGAATAGCTTCGTTTGACATGTCGGTTCTCATACCCATGGGTTTGGGAATGGGTCTGTGTGTGCTGCTGCTTTCAAAAATCATAGGAAAGACCTTTGAAAACCATTATTCGGCTTCATCACACGGCATACTGGGCATAGTCGCGGCGACGGCTGTTATGATACTGCCGGAATGGGACGGAAAGTTGATTTCGATTATCGTCAATATCGCAGCGATTATTTTAGGCGGGGGTTTATCGTTCATTTTTTCGGGCGTGTGCAGAAGAATCAAACGCAACGCATGATTACAGGCAAATAAAAACGGCATAACAGACGCAACGCATGATTACAGGCAAATAAAAACGGCATAACA
>JAAZAV010000062.1 GCA_012514145.1 Clostridiales bacterium
CCACTGACTGAGGGAGTTAAACGACGGTGTTGGTTACACCTTCGGTCGCCGATGTTGCTACCTCTGTCACAGCTTCACTCCCTCCGTCACGGCTTCGCCGTGCCACCTCCCTCTGTGAGGGAGGCTTGGGCAAGTTCTGATTTGTTGACTGACTATCAACCGGCTCGTTCTCTGAGGCTCCCTCTTCGAGGGAGCTGTCAGCCACTGACTGAGGGAGTTAACTGAGGGAGTTCTCCGAGGTTCATGTTATTTCCAATATAAGACATTTCGTCAGCACACCCCGGCAATCCTTAAATAATATGATTCTTCTTAAAGCTGAACGGCGCTGTGTCAAAACACGGATATTGATACGGCTTATTCATGCCTGTCTGCCGAACACTCTGCCGGTGACGAGACATATCAGGTAGAGGACAAAGAGCGTCATATTGTGGGCTATCATGCAGCCCCACGCCGCCGCCAGCCCCAGACCCAGCAGACGGGTACAGATGAAAGTGCCGACTATGCGCACGCCCCACATGCATATCGCGTTGAAAAGGAAGGGCAGACGGGTGTTGCCCACCCCTACCATCATGCCCTCGGTGATGATGGACACGCCGTAGAAAGGTTCGGACAGCGCCACCATTCGCAGCACCGTGGAGCCGAGGGCTATTATCTCCCCGCTTTTCGAGAATATGCCCACCAGCGCGGGAGCCGACACGAAGAGCGCTCCCCCCGTCAGCACCATCAGTCCCACTTCTATCGGGATGAACATCGCCGCCAGCGACTTCATCCGCTCCCTGTCCCCCGCTCCGTAGGCGTTGCCCACCAGCGTTGAGGCGGCGGTCTGCATGCCGTATGCGGGGATGTAGAACGCCGATTCCACCGTTATCGCTATGGTGTGAGCCGCCGTCGCCGCGCCGCCAAGCGAGTTTATCATAGCCGAAAAGACCACATAACCCGTTGAAGTCGCCACCCTCTGCAGCATGTTCGGCAGGGCTATCGCCGCGCAGGGGCGCAGGATCGACATATCGGGTCTGAGGGGCAGACCTCTCGGAGACACCTTGTGATTGCGGTAAAGCGCCGCTGTCATCAGCACCCCGCCCCAGGTGAAGGCTATGGCGCTGGCTATGGCGGCGCCGGTCACTCCCATTCCCGCCCCGGGCACGGTGAAACTTTTCGACGCAAACGGCAGGGTGACGGTTCTTGTCTCGAATATTAGGAAGTAATTTAACACCACGTTTATCAGGTTGACCGATATTCCGACTTTCATCGGGGTTTTCGTGTCGCCCGCCGCCCGCAGCACCGTGCCGAACACCGCCGACGCGGTGCGGGGAAGCATGGGGAGGTAGATAATGAAGAAATATATACTCGCCTGCCGTCTTACCGCCGGGTCTGTCCGCATCCAGACGGGTATGACGCCGCTCAGCGAAGTGCATATGACCGTCGCCGCGCTGCCGCAGACCAGCACCGCCAGAACCGCCTGGGAAGCCGCCTTCGCGGCAAACGCCCGGTCGTCGGCGCCGCACGCCCTTGCTATAAGGGCGAGGAAGCCCACGCCTATAGCCGATATTATGCCGAACACCAGCCAGCCTATTGTGGTGGTGGCTCCAACCGCCGCGGTGGCTTCGGTGCCCAAGGCTCCCACCATCGCCGTGTCGATATACTGAACGGCGGTGTGCATTATCTGCTCGATTATCGTCGGCCAAGCCAGGGCTATTATCGCCGATGCCGCCGCTTTTCTGCTTCCCGGGCGCTCCCGCGCGGGAGACATTTCTCCTCGTTTCATTGCTTTATGCCTCGAATATTGTTGTCCCGTGATTGTATCACCTCCCGGCTTCCCTGTCAAGAGCGGAGCCGGCTCGTCCCGCCGTGTAAAATTTTCCCGAAATTCCCGAAAGAGATATTGAGCTTAACCTTCGTATATGATATAATGGGAAAAATTTCGCGTTTCGCACATTTGTCTCGGCAAGGAAAGGATGTCATCATGAAGCTCAGCTATCGGCGCACTCTGCTTGTGGGATTCGCCTTCTTTCTTATATGCGTATTCTGGCAGGCATACGACAGCATCATCCCGAAAATCCTCACCGACAAGTTCGGACTCTCCCAGTTCTGGTCGGGGGTCATTATGGCGCTTGACAATATTCTGGCTGTTTTTCTTCTGCCTGTCTTCGGAGCCGTTTCCGACCGCCACAAGGGCATGCGCGGACGGCGCACCCCCTTCATTATCGCCGGCACCATAGCCGCCGCAATCCTTTTCGTTGGTCTTTCATATGTTGACACGCTGCAGCTCGCCGGCATTAAGGACATCACCGCCGTCTGCTCAGAGGCCGAAGCCTCCCCGCAGCGGGATGAAGCGCTGATGCGGCTCTATGATTCGGGAGTGACCCTCTCCCGCGCCGACGGGCAGACCTTAGCCGATATCTACGGCAGCGGCGAGGAGTTTGTCGCCGCCGTCAATGGGGGAACCGCCGATATCGCCCATATCGCCGCCGCCCGTCAGGCTTACGCCTGGCGTACGACCTGCGAAAATCCCGTTGTGCTCGCGGTGTTTATAGCGCTGCTGTTGGGCGTGCTTATCTCGATGGCTGTCTTCCGGTCACCCGCCGTGGCGCTTATGCCCGACGTGACGCCCAAGCCCCTCCGCTCCAAAGCCAACGCCGTGATAAACCTCATGGGCACCGCCGGCGGCATTCTCGTGCTGCTGCTGGGCACTCTGTTCGGCACCGGCGCGCCGAAGAACACCCTCATGCCCTACACCCTCTTCTTTATGACCATATCAGGCGTCATGCTCGCCGCCCTTCTGATATTTGTCCTCTTCGTCCGCGAAAAGCAATGGGCGGGCGAGATGCTGTCACGGGAAACCGACAATGACCGAAGGACAGACGGCGGCGGGAAAAACGGTGAAGCCGATGCCGCACCCAAACGAAAGCTGTCCTCCGGCGAGTTCCGCTCCCTCTGCTTCCTGCTTGCCTCGGTAGCCCTCTGGTTCACCGGCTACAACGCCGTCACAAGCAAATACTCGGTATACGCCGGAGAGGTGCTGCGGCTCGACTTCAACACCACCCTTTTGGTGGCTCAGGCAGCCGCCATTGTTTCCTTCCTGCCGGTGGGCTTTGTCGCCACCAAAGTCGGACGCCGGAAGACCATTCTTGCCGGCATAATCATGCTCTTTATCGCCTTCACCTCCGCCGCCTTCCTGCGCGCCGGGAGCAGCGTCATGATTATGAATGTTCTCTTCGCTCTGGCGGGCATCGGCTGGGCGACCATCAACGTCAACAGCTATCCCATGGTGGTGGAACTGGCTAAGTCGGGGGACGTGGGACGCTACACCGGCTTCTACTACACCGCCAGCATGAGCGCCCAGATAGTCACCCCCATACTCAGCGGCGCTCTGCTCACAAGCGTGGGCATGCTCACTCTTTTCCCCTACGCCGCAGTATTCGTGGCACTTTCCTTTGTCACAATGCTTTTCGTCCGCCACGGCGATTCCAGGGGATTTGAAGTCTCTCCCGAGAGTATGGCGGAGGATATATGAAAAACCGTAAAAACATGAAAGTTTTACTGATAATACTGATAATTCTCATAGCAGCCGCCGGGCTGTATCTGCTGCTTCTGCTGCCCGGCAAGCCGATGAAGGACGCGGCGCTGTTCACCGACTACGCCCACCGGGGGCTTTACGGCGGGGATATACCCGAAAACTCCCTCGCCGCCTTCACCGCCGCGGCGGACGCCGGGTACGGGATAGAACTTGACCTGCAGCTCTCCTCCGACGGCGAGGTGATGGTGTTCCACGATTACGACCTGGAGCGAATGACCGGCTCCCCCGGACTGCTGTCGGAGCGCACCTGCGGGGAGCTGTCAGCACTGCGCCTTCGTACTCCCGACGGCAGGGAGACCGACGAGGGCATTCCCACCCTTCGGGCTGTGCTTGACGCGGCAGGCGGCCGGGTGCCCTTCCTGCTGGAGCTCAAGGGCGAGAGCGGCGACACCGCCCTCTGCGAAGCAATCCATAAGGTGCTTGAGGGCTATAAGGGGCAATTCGCCGTCCAGTCCTTCAATCCGCTGCTGCTCAGCGGTTTCGCGAAGGTTGATCCCCTCATGCCCCGGGGACTTCTCTACACCGACGTTTTCAGGGTCCGCGGACGCTCCGGGGTGAATTTCCTTCTCTCCGCCATGGCGTTCAACCGTCTCTGCCGACCGAACTTCATCTCCTGCGACAAGGACTGTCTCGGTATGCCGACCGTGAAGGCGGTCACCGGACTGTACGGGCTGCCGATGTTCGTATGGACGCTGAAGGGCGATGAGACCGCTCCTCCCGGCACACACGCCATATTCGAGAAGGGCGTGAGTTGAATATCATTATGTATCTCACCTGTGCATACGGGTGAGATATTTTTATCTTTGCACACGAGTGTAACTCCCTCAGTACCTGGCGCTGACAGCTCCCTCGGAGAGGGAGCCTGGGGAACGCAATCATTTGGGAACGTGCACTCCACATGAGCGCCACAAAAGCCTCCCTCTTAGAGGGAGGTGGCACGGCGAAGCCGTGACGGAGGGAGTGTACCCGTGACGGAGGATGTCAACTCCCTCAGTGCCTGGCGCTGACAGCTCCCTCGGAGAGGGAGCCTGGGGGACAATGTTCCCGCGCACACCGACATCTTTTTCCCGAAAATTTCCCTCTCCCTCTTGACAAAGTATACCCCATGGGGTATAATGCCGGCAGTGATACCCCCGCGGGTATATTCCAATCTTCAAGAAAGAGGCAGAATATGTCGGAATCAAAGAAATTCAAAGACAAAATCGACGCCGCCGCCGAAAGGGTCGAGGAATTTCTCGAGGCGGGCGGCACCATAAAACAGATAGTGTTTCTGGCGGTCTCGGCGCTGTCGCTTATATTGAGCCTGCTTCGTGAAAAACTGCTGCCCGGCATCCCCTTCGACCCGGCGTGGATAGCCGTGATCCTCTGCGGCATACCGATAGTAATCGAGGCGCTCTTGGGGCTGATAACTTCCTTCGACATAACGGCGGGCGTGCTGGTTGCGATTGCGCTTGTCGCCTCGGTCGGTATCGGCGAGACCTTCGCGGCTGGCGAGGTGGCGTTCATCATGGCGCTGGGCGAACAGCTTGAGGCGCTGACCGTGCGCCGCGCCAAAGCGGGGATCAGACGGCTTGCCGCTCTCATCCCCCGCACCGCCAGGCTTTTATGCGCGGGCGAGAACGCAGGCGCGGGCGTGGGTACCGGCATTACTGCCGAAGATGATGCCGGCATCACCGCCCGCCTTTCATCCGCCGACACGGCAAAGCTGCCGATAATCAACGCCTCCGCGGTAAAGTCGGGCGACCTGCTTCGGGTGCTGCCCGGTGAGACGGTTCCGGCTGACGGGGTGATAATTTCCGGCTCCACCACCCTTGACACATCGGCTATGACCGGCGAACCGCTGCCCGCCGAGAAGACAGCCGGCGACGAGGTGATCTCGGGGAGCGTAAACCGCTTCGGAGCCTTTGACATGCGGGCAGTCCGCGCAGGTGAAGACAGCTCGCTGCGGAAGATGATAGCCCTTGCCGAATCCGCCGACGCCTCAAAGGCGAAGATAGTCGGCATTGCCGACCGCACCGCCGCCTGGATTGTCATCGCCGCCCTTGCCGCCGCAATTATTGCCTGGGCAGTGAGCGGTGAGATCATCCGCGCGGTGACCGTGCTTGTGGTATTCTGTCCCTGTTCGCTGGTGCTTGCAACCCCTGCCGCCGTCATGGCTGCGGCTGGCAACGCCTCCCGCATGGGCTTCCTCACGGCGCAGGGCGACGCGCTGGAGCGGCTGTCATCGGTGCGCCGCGCCGCCTTCGACAAGACGGGCACCCTGACCCACGGAGCGCCTGCCGTTTCGGCATGTACCTCGGTTCTGCCCGGACTGACCGACGGCGAACTTCTGCGCGTCGCCGCATCCGCCGAGAGCCTGTCCGAACATCCGCTGGGGCGGGCGATTGCCGCCGCCCTTCCCGATGATGTCCCGCTTCTGCCGGTGTCGGACTTCGCAATGACGCCGGGGGTGGGCATTTCGGCTTCGGTGGACGGCCGGCGGGTATGGATAGGTTCGGCGGCCGCGGACACTGCGGCAGCTGCGATAAGTGACGGCGCAGACGGCAGTAGGCTGCCCGGCAATATCGAGACTTTACGCTCCCGGGGCGCCACCGTGGTGCGCGTGATGTTCGGGGAGGGCGAATCGCGGCGCACCGCCGGATATATCGCCCTTTCCGACAGCCTCCGCCCCGAGAGCGCGGGGATGATATCGGCTCTCAAAACCGCCGGAGTTGTTCCGGTGCTCCTGACCGGCGATTCTCATGCCGCCGCGCACGCCGTGGCTGCCGAACTGGGGATAGACAAAGCTCACGTACACGCCTCCTGCCTGCCCGCGGACAAGTTAAAGTACGTCTCGGAGGGCGAGCCGGTGTGCATGACGGGCGACGGCATAAACGACGCGCCCGCGCTGCGCGCCGCCCATGTGGGCATAGCCATTGCCGGTCAGGGGATGGGCAGGGTAACCGACATAGCCGCCGAGAGCGCCGATATCCTGCTCACCGGCGGCAGTCTTGCTCCCCTGCCCCGGCTCTTTACCCTCTCGCGCCGCATGATGAACACCATACGCTTCAATATCATCGTCTCGATGGTTCTCAACTTCGCCGCCGTGACCCTTGCCTTCATGGGGGTGCTGGGACCTGTGGCGGGCGCGCTGATACACAACGCCGGCGCGCTGGGCGTAATACTCAACTCCGCCGCCCTCTATTCAAGGGAAATTGCCGGCGGGGGAAACGATTAAACGCTTTATATCGCGCACAAATATATAAATCCCCGGCAATAAACTATTGAAAATTCCGTCGGTTCATTGTATAATGAAAGGGTAAGATTAAAATATGAAAGTGTAAGAATAAAATTCATGCCCACGGAACGACTATGACAAAAAACAGCCTGACTTTCTCACCGCCGCTGCGAGTGATACTGACCGCCGCGCTTATGGTGCTGCTGCTGGCGCTCATACCGGCGGCCGGTTCCTATGCCCTCGACCCGAACACCGGAGCGCCGGCGAAGTTTTCCGACTCGAACGCCCGCCCGCCGTTTGCCGCGGCCGTTGACAGAGCGGGGGGAGCCGCCTATGTGGCGGAGGATATCAGACCCACCCGCGCCGGGGGGAGCTGGTATCTCTTTCTGCCCGGTTCCGCCGACCCGGCATCGCTGCTTTTCACCTACACGGGCGATAAGCTCTGGTATCAGCCGGACACGAGGGAATATCTGAAAGCCGGCGAGTCGGCGCCGCTTGACATGAGCGGTCCCTCAAACAAGAACACAAAATCCCTGCCGCACCGCTTCTTCGAGTATGACCCGGACGAGTGCGAATTTTACCGCTACACCCTTTATGTGGTGACCGGGAACCACTGTCCTTCGATTCATATCACCCTCGACCGGGGCGATGAGGGTCTGGTGCATATTAACTCCGCCCAGTCAAACTTCGACACGGGTTTTGTCTCGATGGTGCGCGCCGACGGCTCCATTGTCTACGACGGCCGCATGCGCAGGCTCAAGGGGCACGGGCTCACCTCCTATGAGGCGTCCGGACGGGCGGAGACCAAGAACTCCTACAACCTGAATCTCGAAAAGCCCGCCGAACTTGTTGAGTCGGCGGGAAAGAGCCGCAAGTGGACGCTGCTGAAAATCCGCCCCTTCGGCAACTACGACCCCACGGGAATGAGCTATATAACCGCCTTCTACACCTGGAACGCCCTGGTGCTTGACGCCTATCCCAATATGACCGCCGAATATGTTGACCTTTATATAAACGGCGAGTACCGGGGAGCCTATATACTCAGCGAGCGCATGGATGTGAACGCCGCTATCCCCGTCACCGACGTGGAGGGGAAGATGACGGTGAACGACCACGGCAGACAATCGGTGCGCGACAGGTCCGACCCCGCCATAGCCGAGGGAATCCGCAGCTATTCCTACTGCCCGGGCGCTATATTGCCGGCGGGGAGCGACATCACCGGCGGCTATGTGCTGGAGGTGATGTGCGGCACCCACGGCACCAGCGGTTTTATAACCAAAAAGGGCATGTATGTCAACATAAAAAGCCCCGAGTTCTGCACGCAGGCTCAGGTACAGTATATAGCCTCCTATGTGCAGGCCTTCGAGAACGCGATCTTCTCCGACTCGGGCTTCAACTCCCACGGCATACACTACTCGGAGTATATAGACGAGCGCTCCTTCGCGGCTCAGACCCTGGTCTACGCCTTCTATCTCAACTGGGAGATCTACCGCACCTCCACCTACATGTATAAGGACTTCGACGGCTCCCCGAACGGTGTACTCCACTTCGGGCCGGTGTGGGACTTTGAGACGGGTCCCGGTCCGCTGTTCTCGGACAAGACGCTGCTCGGCACCATCTTCTCATATGAAGTGGAGCAGCAGTATATCTGGTTCGAGCAGATGTGGCGGCGGGGCGACTACATGAAGCTGCTCACCGACATGAATTTCCGAATGGAAAGCATTATCGGTCAGATGCTGGGGTTCGAGGCGGGGGAGGAGATCTTCACCTACGACGAAATGGCGGAACATATACGGCAGACCCAGGAGATGAACTGGCTGCGCTGGTCGCAGGATCAGAGCTACGACACCTGCGCCGCGCGCATGAAGGAGGCGCTTATAACCCGCTTTAACCATTGGTTCGGCAGTCTCTGGGACGGCGAAAAGTATCTTCTGGGCTGTACCGCCGACGCGGTGCGCGGCGATGACGGCGGGGTCACCCTTTGCTGCAACATCTTCGGCAGTTACGAAAGCTGCCGCTGGTACCGGCTTAATGAGGACGGATTCGGTCTGACGCCGGTGGAAGGCAGCGCCCCCGAACTTGTCCTGCCGCCCGGTGAGGGGGGGATATACCTCTGCGCCGTCACCGGACAGAACAACGCCTACTACAGCCGCGCCGTCGGTTCGGTTTTCCGAAGGACCGCCATAACCATGTACTCGAATCCGATTGACGCCGAAAGCGCCGACACGCTGAGCGCCATAAACACCGTCATGCCTACAGGAAAGGGGAGCTGGCGGCCTTCGCAGTTAAATCCCGTCCGCGACACCTCACGCCCCCATGCGCCGCCATACCGCATCAAGGCGGAGGAGGGAGCCGGCAGCCCGCTTTCCGACGGACTGACCGACGGCGACATTGACGGCGCCGACCCGAACGACCGCGCCGGAAAGATACTCGCCGGTCTGCTGACGGCGCTCTTTGCGCTGGGGATCGGGGGATATGCCGCCGCCGGCATGATTAAAGCAAGGAACAGCCGGCGGACCGAATGAATATCCGGCGTTTGAAAACGCGCAACCGAAAACGGAGAGACAAATGAGCAAACTTATAGACAAGCGCGCCCTTCACCGCCGTCTGGCGAGGGCGATAGGCCAGCTTCAGGCTGTCGACCGCATGATTGACGAGGATGTTCCCTGCGAGGAGCTGCTGATCCAGCTCGCGGCAGCCAACTCGGCTGTCAAGAACGCGGCGGGCTTCCTGCTGGAGGAGCATATCCGCCACTGCGTGCGCGACGGGATAGAGCACGGCGACGCCGACCGCACCATCGATGATTTCACCGCCGCCATGAAGCTGTTTACCAACTTCAAATAAGGGATGTGCGCCGATATATAATGATATATAATACGGTATAAACACAAAACGCGCGCGGGGAGGATATCTCACACCCTCCCCGCGCGCGTTGCGTCACGGGGCACTCTCTCCGTAACGGCTTCGCCGAGGGAGCTGTAAGAAGCCGACAGGGGTACCGTATGAATGACTTTATAAATACCTCCGGATTCGGACTTATCGTTAAATCAAAATGTGAGAACAAAATGAATTTTATTTGATTAAACTATTGACTAATCTGCCGGAATCTGGTAGAATCGGTTTTGTTAAATATGAACATTACAGCATCCGGCAATTCCGATTTCATATATCCAAAGGCATAAATTCCGCATATACCCGATACACAAAAAGATGTGCAAAAATTATGATGAAAATCACAATCAGGGGTGGATAAAAAATGAAAAAGCAAAAACTGTTGAAGATTATTTCCCTTGCGCTGGTTATCGCCGCGCTTGCGGCGGCGGTCCTTCCGCTGCACCTTCATGCGCAGGAATGCGATCATGAGTTTGGTGATTGGTGGTATGTTAATAATTTTTTTCATAGGAGATTTTGCGTAAAATGCCTCGCCTTCCAGTTGGAATATCATAAGTATGGCGAACCCGTTTGGGTGGATGGCACCCCCGGTCATTGGACCAGAACTTGTCCGATTTGTTCACATGTTGTCGAGATTGAAGATGCCAATCTTCCCGCAACCATACACTTCGTAACCAATGGCGGCAGCCATGTTAAGGATTACGAGGGCAGTCTTTACGACCTCGTAGATTTAAGTGCGTTTAAGCCCGCCAAACCCGGCTATGTTTTTGAGGGCTGGTATAAAGACGCCGGTTTAACATCCGAAGCTGATGATTCGTTATTTCTCCTTTCCTCTGAGCTAACTCTCTACGCCAAGTACAGTGTTGCCGACGGCACAGGCAGCAGCGCCCCGAGCAGCGTGCCCTTCTTCCCGCTTCCCATACTCCCGCCAAACCCCAACTATTCCACGCTGAACTTCAGCGCCAACGGAGGCGCGGCTATCGACCCGATAACTCTCCCCACCGGCACCACCGTTCAGCTGGAGCGGTATGTCCCCGTCCGTGACGGATATGAGTTCAAGGGCTGGTGCAGGGATGAGGCGCTGACGAGAACTGTAACAAAAGTTCAGGTCATCGACCCGAA
>JAAZAV010000063.1 GCA_012514145.1 Clostridiales bacterium
ATGGCTGTTTAAGACAGATATTTTGATGATTCTACGATAAATTCATACATTTTTTTGCAAAATCCCCTTGATTTTTCGGGGGGGTATGATATGCTAAAGGAAATTTGACGTTTTTAGAGGTGCCCATTATTAATATATTCGCCCGGAAGGAGGAGAGCGGATGAGCTTTGCCATCGATGTTTTGCTCGCAATAATAATAATCATACCCATAGCCTCGGGAATCAAGCGGGGCATGATAAACTCGGTCATGACTGTTGTCGCCTTCGGAGCCGCTCTCACCAGCGCCTGGCTTTTTACCCCAATGTTTTCGGCTTTTCTCCTGGAGACGCTGTTCATGGAGGAGATCACCGGGCTGGTATCCAAAGCGCTGGATGCCATAATGGCATCGGGCATAACTCTGGGCAACCTGTTCAAGGAACTGCCCGCCGCTTTCACAGAGATAACCGAACGCTACGGCTCGGACGTGTCTCGGCTGTCCAGCTATTTCGACATCCAGGAAGCCGCCGGCGCCTCCGACCTTCATCGTCTTGTCTGCGAATTCATCGCCCGGCCGGTCGCCGAAATATTCGCTGATGTGCTGGCGTTCTTTTTGATATTCACGGTTGTCAGTCTGGTGCTGAAGCTGGCGGCGCTTCTGCTTGACGCCATATTCAAGCTCCCGGGGTTAAGCGGTCTGAATCGCTTCGGCGGCTTTGTCGTGGGCTGTTTGTGTGCCTACCTTTATGCGGGTGTTGCCGCCGCTCTGATAGCGAAAGCCCTTCCCGCTCTCACCGCGGCGTACCCGGAATTTTTCGGAAATCAGGAGTTCTGCGGCTCGATTCTCCTGCCGTTCTTCACTAAATACGGTTTTTTCTCGTTTTTGAATATCTCTCCGATCTGACGGCGCGGAATGGCTGCGCCGTCAGATTGGAGAAATGACCGCCGCCCCTGTCCGGCAGGGGGCGCATACCGGCGCATACTGGCGTATACCGATACACCAATGCAACTACATCGCCGGAGAAACGGATAATAAAACATTATGGAATTATGCTCAAGATGCAACAAGCGCGTAGCGGTTGTCTTTATCACAAAGATTGAGAACGGCAAAAGCTCCAACGAAGGACTGTGCCTTAAGTGTGCCAAGGAGCTGGGGCTGCCGCAGGTCAACGATATAATTAACAAGCTGGGTCTCTCGGACGAGGACCTTGACCGTATGGAAATGGAGGTTCAGGGTCTTGTGGAGGCATCGGGCGCGGAAGATTCGGATGACGATGACGGCGAGCCCTCCTCCCGCACGCCTCCCATAGATTTTCAGAAGCTGATCGGCGGCTCGATGATACCCGACTTTCCACGCCGCATATTCGATCAGGGCGGTGCAGGTACGGGCGCGGGTGAAGGCGAGGGCGATTCCCGCGGCGCCGGCAAAGGCGGAGAAAAGAAGTCGGGGCGGGAGAAGAAGGACCCGA
This sequence comes from Clostridiales bacterium, assembly GCA_012514145.1. Lineage (GTDB taxonomy): Bacteria > Bacillota > Clostridia > Oscillospirales > CAG-272 > JAAZAV01. The sequence continues at coordinate 1,446 of JAAZAV010000063.1, forward strand.
AGCGCAAATTTCTTGACCTCTACTGTCAGAGTCTCAATGTCCGTGCGAAGGAAGGCAAGCTCGACAGAATAATCGGACGGGAGCGGGAGCTCAGCCGTCTTATTCAGATACTCTGCCGCCGGCAGAAGAACAATCCCTGTCTCATAGGTGAGCCGGGCGTCGGCAAAACCGCCATCGCCGAGGCGCTGGCACAGCGGATCGGCGACGGCAATGTGCCCTACAAGCTGCAAGACAAGGAGGTTCTCTTAGTCGATATGACCTCGCTTGTCGCCGGCACCCAGTTCCGCGGTCAGTTCGAGACCCGCATGAAGGGGCTCATCGAGGAGGCAAAGAATCTGGGCAACATAATACTTGTGATCGACGAGGTGCACAGCATCGTCGGCGCGGGTGACGCCGAGGGTTCGATGAACGCCGCAAACATCCTCAAACCGGCTCTGTCAAAGGGCGATGTGCAGGTCATAGGCGCCACCACCATGGCGGAATACCGCAAATATATAGAAAAAGACAGCGCTCTCGAGCGCCGCTTCCAGCCTATTGTGATTGAGGAGCCTTCGCTTGAAGATTCGGTGGAGATTCTCAAGGGTATCAAGGGCTACTACGAGATCTTCCACGGCGTGAAGATTCCCGACGAAACCGTTCGTGCGGCGGTGTATCTCTCCGAGCGCTATATCACCGACCGTTTCCTGCCCGACAAAGCCATAGATCTGCTGGACGAAGCCGCGTCATATCTGGCGCTGAACACCCCCGCCATAGGGCGCACCGCCGAACTGCGCGACGCGCTCGCCAAGGTGCGCAGTGAAGCCGAAGCTCTCGAGTTTGACCAGAACTACCCCGCCGACAAGCTTGAGGACAAGTACCGCCTGCTTGCCGATCTTAAGACGACCGAGCTTAATACCGTCCGCGAACTGGATGCCGCCGTCGCTCAGGCAGAATCGGTCTGCCTTACCAAGGCCGACCTGGCCGCGGTCATCGAGATATGGACGGGAATTCCGGCCGCTAATATAAACGAGCATGAATTTGCCCGGGTCGACCGTCTCGCCGACCGCCTCAAAGAGCGGATTGTCGGTCAGGACCAGGCGGTTGAAGCGGTGGCGCGCGCCGTGAAGCGTTCCCGCGCGGGCGTGTCCTACAAGCGCAAGCCGGTGTCCTTCATATTCGCCGGTCCCACCGGCGTGGGAAAGACCGAACTGGTCAAGACCCTTGCCAACGACCTCTTTGACTCCCCCGAGACACTAATCCGGCTGGACATGTCGGAATTTATGGAGAAGCACAGTGTGTCCCGCATCATCGGCGCGCCTCCCGGCTATGTGGGTTACGACGAGGCGGGGCAGCTTACCGAAAAGATACGACGCAAGCCCTACTCTGTGGTGCTGTTCGACGAGATAGAGAAGGCGCACCCCGATGTGCTCAACATCCTGCTGCAGATTCTGGACGACGGCAGAATTACCGACGCCCACGGCAAGCAGGTGAATTTCGAGAATACAATAATCGTAATGACCACAAACGCCGGCTCGGTCTCGGTATCCAATACCGCGGGTTTCGGCGGCAGTGAGTTAAGTATCAGCGAGGATCGCACCATGAGGGCGCTCTCCGACTTCCTGCGCCCCGAATTCCTCAACCGTGTGGATGAGATTATCACCTTCCGGGCTCTTGACGAGAACGACTTCGTTAAGATAGCCGCCATTATGATAGGCGACCTGAGAAAAGTCCTTGCCGAGAAGGAGATCGCGCTCAATATAACCGACGAAGCGGTTAATCTTATCGCAAAGGCTTCCTTCAGCCGCAAGTTCGGCGCCCGCAACATGAGAAGATATATCCAGACCCATGTGGAGGACGCCGCCGCGAACCTTATTATCGAAAGCTACAACGACAGGGTTACGGCTATCAACGTAGCGGCGGAGGGCGAGACCCTGGCAGTGACCGCCGATCGCTCCGGCTCGTAACGGAAATTCGTTCATGACCGATAAATGGTACGATAAGTCGATTGAAAAGGTTGCCGCCTACCTGGGAACCAACCTTACCACCGGACTGACGCGGGAGACCGCTTTGGCGCGTATGGCTAAAAGCGGCGGCAATGTCATATATCCCATCCCCCGGGGTACCAAAAAACTCTATATACGTCATATTCTCACCGACTTCACCTCCATACTGCTGGTTGTTACCGCTGCGATATCCGCCGTGCTTGATAAAAGCGTCACGGCGCTGGTGATGATTGGTCTTGTGGCAATCAATACCCTGTTCATGGTAATCACCTATATCAGGGCGCAGCGGGTGCTGGAGGACATGGGGCAGTATGCGCTGCCCACCGCCAAGGTCATGCGGGGCGGACGGCTCTATCTCGTGCGCGCCGAGCAGCTTGCCGAGGGCGACGTCATATATCTGACGGCGGGCGACATCGTGCCCTGCGACGCCCGGCTTGTGGAGAGCGACCGGCTTGCCGCCCTTGAGACCACGCTCACCGGCGTACCCCATGCTGTCAAAAAGGACGCCGAATTCATCGACTACCGGGATCTGCCCCCTTCAAAGCAGGCAAATATGGTTTTTGCCTCCACGGTGCTCACTTCGGGCATAGGCAAAGCGGTAGTCTGCGCCGTGGGCGGCGACACACTGGTCTGTAAGATGGGCAAGAACGCGCCGCTGGTTTCCCATGACCGCATCGGCGTTATTTCGGCGCTGCATCGCTTCTGCTCGATCTGGAGCCTGGTTATGATCGGGCTTATCTTCCTGCTGACCGTACTTGATGTGATAATCGGGAAAAGCGGCGGCGGTCTCTTCGGCAGTTTCATCACCGGACTTGCCCTCGCCGTTTCCTCGATGAGCGAGTTCTTCACGGCGTTCGGCTATATCGTCATAGCCACCGGCATCTTCACCGCCATGGAGCGGCACCGGGATCTGAACCGGGGCGCCATTATCAAAAACGCCTCCAAACTGCCGGCGCTCCGCGACATCAACTGCATCATCGTCCCAAAGGAGGGCGTGTTCGGCACGCGCGACCTCACTCTGACCTCGGTGTTCGTAAATGACATGACGCACACCGCCGGCGAGCGGAAATTTGCCGATAACGTGCGGCGCATCATGCGCTACGCCATAATCTCCACCGGGCTGTACAGCTCCGAGAAGCTTATAAGCAACAACCTCAACTATGAAAATCTCTACACGCCGGAGGAGGAGGCTATTATCCGCGCCGCCGAAAAATACCGGCTGTATAACGTAAATCTCGAGAAGGAATACCCGCTGCTCGACCACGAGAGCGTATCCGAGGACAACCGCTTTGAAACCTCCCTGTTTTTCGACGGCGGCAAATTTTGTGTAGCCATGCGCGGCGAACTCGAAGAGGTTCTCACCTGCTGCGATTATTACCGATATAACGGCCGCAGCTATCCTATCACCCCCACGCGCATGGCGGAAATCCGTGTAGCCGCCGCCATTGCCGCAAAGGAGGGCTGCCGCGTAATAGCGGTGGCATCCGGCGAGACCGAATACAACAATCTGGCGCGGCTGGGCAGGATTCAAAGCGCTCTTACCCTTGAAGGCTTCATGGCAATACGGGAGCCGCTGCTTCCCGGCGCCGTCAAGAGCATATCCCGCCTGAAAGCCGCCGGCATAAAGGTCATTATGACCTGCGCAGACGCAAGCGAAAACAACGCTTATCTGGCCGCCATTCTGGGCATAGCCGAAAGCCGGGATCAGATAATCACCTCCCGGGAGATGGATGCCGTGAAGCCCGGACTTATGCGAGCCAACATCGGGAACTATACGGTTTTCGAAGGGCTGACCGTCAGTCAGAAGCGCTTCCTGCTGCGCTCGCTGCGCGAGGAAGGCGCGGTCACCGGACTGCTTGCCCGGGAACTGAACGAGCTGATTCTCCTTCGCGAATGCGATGTGGGCTTCGCCCAGGCAATGACCCTGTCGGTCAAGGCGGGGCGCGAGGGAGTGGAGCTTGCCGACCACCGGATACCCGTTTTCAGCCGCAGTGCCCACAGACCGTCAAGAGGCGGCTGCGAAGCTGTCAAATTCTTAGCCGACGTCTGCATCCCAGAGGCTGACTCAAAGGGGTACGGCGGCTTCAACGCCATAGTGACGGCAATCGCCTCGGCGCGGGTCATATTCTTAAACCTGCGGCGGGTGTTAAGCTATCTTATCACCTCACAGTGTGTGCGGCTCTTTACGGTGCTGACGGGAGTGTTCAGCGGTATAAAATTTCTGAGCGCCGCCCAGCTGCTCTTCTGCGGGCTGTTTCTTGACTTCGCGGCGGCGATCGTCATAGCCTTTGAGCGCCCCGACACCGATGTTTTCAGACAGCGCGGGGGCATGCAGGTGCGGGAGCTTGAAAAGAATCCGGTAATCTATTACCTGCCCTGCGTCATAACGGCGTTCTTATGGGCGCTGGTCATCTGCCTGCAGATGCCCTTAACCTACTTATTCGATATCTATCCCGGGCGCACCGAGCTGCTTGCCGCGACTTTCATCGGTATGATACTGGGTCAGATAATCCTTCTCTGCGAGTCGCGTAAGGACAAGTCAATGTTCATACCCAGCGTACGCATCAACCGCGTGTTCATGTTCGTGCTGACCTGCGCCGCCGCCTTCACGGTGTGCTGCCTTGCCCTGCCCGATTTCGGCAGGCTTTTCGATGTGGTGAGCCTGCGAGCCGAAGCCTGGGTGCCCGCCCTCGTTCCCCCCGCCCTGCTGATGGCGGGAATCGAACTTGTGAAACACCTGCGGAGCCATGGAATCGGTATCAGTCTCAAAGGCATCACAAAGAAAAAGGACGCGGCAGACGAACAGCCCTCCCCTGCAGCCGCTGCGGCAGATTCGGCCGCGCCTGCGTATGCGTCCGCGACATCGAATACATCCGCCGCGGGGAGTCCGATTCCGCAGACGCCCGGGCAGTACCGCGCCGGCATAGTGATAACCTCTGCGGTTGACGCCGCATCCGAGCGCTATGATTCGGCTATATCCTCATACCTCGACGAGTTTGCCGCCGCCGTGGATGCCGCTGATGAGAAGAACGATGACATGAGCGGCGGAAATTCAAGCCCCGATGCGGACGAAAACGCCGGGAACGGCGTTATAACGCCTGCATGTTCCCAGTCAGAGGATAACGCCGCCGAAACAGGCGAGGTTATTTCCGGCGAGACAAACGAACTCCCGCCCGAAACGACAGACTGAATCCGTCCGACGGAAACGGCGGGCAAACGGATTATTTAACGAATAATAACAGGCATCCCGCGCCCGGAACTTTGAACCGGGGCTGGATGCCTGTTATTTATGTGATTCATTGTCAGTCGATGGTCTTGTCTATCTTGAAGCGGAGTATCTTGCGGGAGGTGTTCTTCTCGAATTCGGTATCGCGGAGCTTCACCTTGCCCACCGACTTGTAGGATACGCTGCGGGCGTTGATCTCCTTTATCGCCTTCTCGAAGTGTGCCTGCGGGTCGGTGATTCCGCGGCGCTCCAATGCCTCGGCGTCGGGGTAAATCTCGGCGACGATAATCTCTTTGTATGGGTCGCTCTTGCTCTCGCCGGCGTATACCACAACCTCGTTCACGCCGTAGACGCCCTGAATCTCGGTCTCGATCTCCTCGGGGTAGATGTTCTTGCCGTTGGAGAAGATGATGAGGTTCTTGAGTCTGCCGGTGATGTAGATCCACTGGTCTTCGCCCTCGGTCAATATCTTGCCGTAGTCGCCGGTGCGGAAGTAGCCCTCCTCGTCGATGACCTCGGCGGTGGCTTCCTCGTCCTTGTAGTAGCCCAGCATACGGTTTGGACCGCTGTAGGCTATCTCGCCCTCGCCGTTCTCGTCGGGGTCGATGATCTTCACCTTGCCGCCGATAATCGGCAGCCCCACCGAGCCGGTCTTGCGGTACTCGTTGCGGTTGCAGGAGATAAGGGGGGCGCACTCGGTGATGCCGTAACCGTTGAGGATAACAATGCCGATGCTCTCGAAGAAGTCGATTATATCCTGATTAAGCGCGGCGCCGCCGCAGATAATCATCTTGACCTCACCGCCGAAGCTCTCGGTTATCGACTTAAAAAGAGGTTTGCGCAGGTCTATGCCCACTTTGCGCATGCCGTCGGAGAACTTTATGAGCTTCTTCAGCATCGGTAGCTTGCCTGACTTCTCGGCGGTGGTCATTATGCGCTTGTAGAAGGTCTCGACAAATAGGGGAACCAGCACCAGGTGTTCCGGCTTGAATTCCTGCAGCTCCTTGAGAATATGTCTTGTGCCTGAGGACAGGTAAAGGGTACAGCCCTGTGCCAAGTGACCTTCAAAGCATACCGTGGAGCCGAAGGTATGGTGGGGGGGCAGTACCATGATTGAGCGGTAGGTGATCTGGAAGTTATACATGCCCTGAACCATATCGGAACAGAGATTGCGGATAGAGAGCATTACGCCCTTGCCCTTGCCGGTGGTGCCGGAGGTAAAGACGATGGTGGCAAGCCGGTCGACATCAAATTCATAGTCGTAGTATGAGTTGTCGCCGCCTGCAAACAGTTTGGCGCCCCGTTCTCTGACGCTGTCCATGTGCTCGGCATATTCGGCGGTGACAGCCGGATCGGGACCGAACTCTATGAAATTCTTCAAGGTGGGAACCAGGTCGCGTATCTCGTTTGCCTTGTTCACGACACCGCTTGAGTATATAAGACCCTCACACTCGGCTTTGTTCATTATGGCGGCGATTTCGGCGGCAGGCAGTTCCTTGTCAATGGGAACCAGAATGCAGCCCGTCGCAAGGAGCGCAAAGTAGGCATACACCCAGCCGACAAGGCACTCGCCCACGACAGCCACATTTTTGTCGCGCAGACCCATATCGACAAGGGCTGTGCCCAGGTCGCGGACATAGTCGCGCATCTCCGCGAAGGTCACCTGAGACGGCTCGGGGTCCTTCGGGTTGTTGCGATATACCAGCGCCGGACGGTCGGGGTAACGCTCCGCCACATTTTCCACAAGCTCGCGGAAGTCCTCGAAATGGGTGGTCTCGTATAACGGGTAGTTTGATTTTCTGTTCTTATATGACATGTTTTATCCTGCCTCTCAATTTACATAGATGCTTTGTGCAATGGTAATTATTATATCAGTTTTATATTAGCATGTCAACATCCGATTCGGAATTGTTACAAATTGTTTGTAACAATTATAATAAACTTAACTATTGTTAATTTATTTATCGACCGTCAGCGCCGCAATTCCCGCAGATACGCCTTGTGTTCGGGCGGCACGCGAAAACTCTCGCAGGATTTGCGAATCGCCATGTTGTGCGTCCATCTGTCAAGCCTGCCTTCTTCTATGCAGGGCAAAATCTCATCATAGCGCAGGGTCAGCGCCTCGGCGAAATACCACGCCCGCATCATATTAACATAATAAGCGTCCGAACGAATCTCCGCGACCATTTCGGGGTAATTCGGGCGGTAATCTTCACCGAGGCAGTGCTTCATCAGCATCCCGATCCCGAAGCGCAGGGTATATTCATGCTCCGAGCGCAGCCATTTCTCAATATGGGAAATCAGTTCTCTCCTGTGTTTCGCAAAGACCCTGGGCAGGAGAGCGTCGCAGGTCGCCCAGTTGTCGACATGAGGCAGGAATCTATCAATATCAGCAACACATTCGCCGAAGTCCCGGCAGGCATTTATAATGAACGCATGAAGCTGATTTTCTTCAAAGCTGTCATGGGGCAGTGACGCGATGAAACCGTCAGCTTCACCGGATTTTATCATTTCCTTTGCCAGTTTCCGAAGTTCCGGGGTTCTCACACCGATTATCGTCTCGGGCGGTATGTTGGGTATCAGTCTGCGCTGGAACGCGGCGTATCCCGCGTCGGATAGCGCGTGTAGTTTTGCTTTTATGTCCATGTCGCTCCGGAATAACACTTTTTCTATATTACGAAGGCTGCCGCGAAATACTGCGCGGCAGCCCGTATATGTATAATTTTATATCAGCCGATGATTCTCTTCGCCAGATTTTCGACAGTCTCGTCGCTCCAGTCGGGGGCGGTGCCGATATATACGGTGCGGGAAAGCAGGTCAAGTGTCTTGGGGCACATGTCGCGGGTGTAGTTGTGATTCAGGTTTTTGTTTGCCTCCATCTTGAATGGGTCCATAAGGGGATGGAGAGCGCCCCGCTTTTCCATGACCGGCGTCCAGTTGGTATAGACATGTTTGCCGGTGTCGATGGGAAGCGTACCGCCGCCGAAGCGCGCCGAGAAGGCTCTTGCCTCTTTTTCGCTGCCGAAACGCAGGGCGACGGTGGTGCCGCAGTCGCCGCAGGTATCGTGGGAGGGAGCTATTTCCATCTTGTGGGCGATGGCTTCGATCAGTCTGCGTCTCGAACTGCGCAGTCCGGCGATGATGGGATCAAGACGCTTTAACTGCTCACGGAGAATGGCGCCGTGGAATTCGCTGACGCGGTACTCGGTGCCGCAGAACTGGGGCTCGTTCACGCCGTCAAGCTGTGAGCCGAAGAAGGCTATTGCGCTTGAGTCGTGGAATATAAGCGCGCGCTCGTAGAGCTGACGGTTGTTTGTGAACAGGGCGCCGCCCTCTCCCGAGGTGATGACCTTGAAGTAGTTGAAGCTGTATGTGCCGGCGTCGCCTATGGCGCCCAGCTTGCGGCCCTTGTACTCGCCGCCCACCGACTGGCAGGCGTCCTCCACCACCGCGAAACCGTGCTTTTTCGCCACCGCGCAGATTTTGTCCATATCCGAGGGGAAGCCCTGAATATGCACCGGGATAACAGCCTTTGTCGCCTTTGACACCTTCTTCTCCATGTCCTCCGCGTCGATGGTGAGGGTCTCGTCCACCTCGCAGATTACCGGTATAGCGCCGACAGCCGTCACGGCAATTGCGGTGGCGATATAGGTGTAGCCCGGAACGATGACCTCATCGCCGGGGCCGATGCCCAGACCGATGAGCGCCGACTGAATCGCGGCGAAGCCCGAGGTCATGAGAAGCGCGTAGTCGGTCTTCATGAAGGCTTTGATCTCCTTCTCGAAGTTCTCGACTTCGCGGGCGCCGTCATTTATCTTGAACAGTTTGCGGCTCTCTATCACGCGGGCGAGAGCGTTTATTTCTTCTTGTCCTATGATATACATTTTTTACCTCGCTGTATGTTTTTTACAGGCTTTCGATGAGCTTAAGATTCTGAAGTATTATATGGTTGTCGGCGTCGTCGGTGAGATTGAAGACGTCCGCCGCCCGGGAGGTCATAACCTCATAGCCGCCCAGGGGTATCTGATCGCGGGAGGGGAAATAGGCGTGGGCGCCGTTGCAGCAGCTCAGCGACAGGGTGTGGCGGAATTTGCTGTATTCGCGCAGGCGCAGAGTCACCGCGCTGAAAATCTCATATGGGAAGGGGATGAACAGCGCCGGTCCTATCGCCGCAAGCGTCTGGCGGAAGGTGAATGCCGTCTCTGCCGGCGCTCCGCTCTCGTAGTGAGCCTTTATGCGCAGCAGGTGGTCGTATTTCAGACCGGTGAGGTTTATGAGATTGTTCACGTCGTGGTTCGCTCTGAACCAGGCTATCTGCTCGTCCACCTCCGACTCGGGGGGCAGGGGCTGATAGGGCAGCGAAATGTCGCCGCTTACCGTCTTGACCGCCACGTCGGTGCGGTAGTCGTATATCGTCCGCCAGCAGGTTACCGCGTCCTGCGCCGCCACCGCGCCCAGCTCGCGCACATACTGGATGTTGCCGGTTGTGCGGCCGTTGGTGAGACGGGGACCGGTGTCGCCGATGGCGCCGTTGAAGAACACCGTCATGGTGCCGCTCTCCGCCTCGAGACGGTCGATCATCACGCCCGACCAGTCGCGGGTGATCTCATGATTCCTGCCCGCAGCCGTGCCGTGACAGCCGTAGTGTACAAGGTTGAGAATCGGCTCGTTCCCCTCGGCGCCCCGGAAGGCAAGTATTGTCATGGTGGGGTCAAAGGTGCCGTGAGGGTTCTGACCGAGGATGACCTCGCCCTTGGGGGTTATCTGACGGCGGTTTATGCCCACCTTGCTTTCAATTGTTCCGATGCCCATTTTCGCGGGTATGCGGGATTTCCAGGCGTCGCCGCCTGCCTTTACCGCCCGGGGAACCAGTATCGTATCGCAGTACTCGCGGTTCAGCGGTCCCCAGCCGGTCAGCTCCACGGTTGTGGGTCCCGAATGGGTGTGTGTGGCGCAGACTATGACTTCATCGAAGTCAATGCCGGCTGCCGCGGCGATCTTCTCTCTCAGCTCGTCCGCCAGTTCGTCCGACAGCTCGCAGAGGGCGGCTGAAACCAGGATAGTCCTGTTCTCTCCCCTCTCGAATGCCGCGGCGGTGACCGTCAGATCGTCGTGCACCGAAGTGGATATAACGTCGGGCGCGTAGCCGAAAAGCGCGGTGCCAACCGGCGGAGTGATTATCTCTCGCGCCGCACCGGCACGGAAAACATCTGATGCCATATTGTTAACCTCCAAAATTGTTGCCTCTGAAATGCGGGGTCACGCTTCGGGCGCTTTCGCCCGCAGCAGTCTGCCGCAAAAATGCCTGAACCCGAAAATAGCCGCCTCATCTCATCGGGAATCGTGAACCAAAAACGGTTTTATGTTATTCCGCTTCTGTTAAAAGTGACTGCGGCCGCTCACTGTCCGAGACGCCTTTGCTCTTAAGCAGCTTCAGAAATCCGGTCTTATTGTAAAAATACGCTTCTCCGGTATAATCTCCGTTCCCGATTCCCTTCATTGTCCCGTCTTTCATGGAGATCGAAACGCCGCCCGGCGCGGGATTGAACAATAATATATCGGTAATCTCATGTCCCCGCCACTCATCCCGCATGCCGTATTCGAAATCAAAGGGGCGCTTGTTTTTGGCTTCATATTTTATGGCATGGCGAGTATAGGAAATCGCCCACATCAGCGGTCTGACAAGGTATATGCCGCTGTTGCGGAAAGAATAGAGATTGTTTCGCGATATGCTCCCCGCCAGCTTGACACGATATAGTATGCTGCCGCCGACAATATGAAAATCGCATCTGCCGCTTTTAATATTGCCGAAAATCCAGAACGGATGAGCGGGAACGAAGGTCATTCCATTTTTCCTGCATACGCTCTTTATGCCACCATACAGCGAAAGGCGTTTCAGGAAACACCTGATAAAAGGGAGCATGAACAGCAAAGCCGCAGCCGGCACAATTATAAGCAAATATTTCATGCTTTTACCTCCATATACCAGTATTTGTTAAACCATATGCAGCGTGTGTCTTTCGGCTTATGTTTGAATGTTTAACGTGTCGTCGGCACATCGGAATCCGAATATATTATACAATATACTTCGCTCCGTGTCTACTGTTTCCGCGAAAATGTCGGTTTCTGTCCTTATCAATCCGCGTCCTCGTCAAGCGCTTCAATGAGGAAGGACACCGGACGGAAGCCGTCGTTGCAGGAAATCATTGCCGAGCGGGGGTTCTTCATCCAGCCGTTGTATATGTTTTCCCCGCCGCAGGCAAGGGTGAGTACAAAGGCTGACATGCTGTCCCAGGCGCTCTGACAGAAGCCTTCGGGCTTTTCCCAGCCGTTGGCTATGAAGGTCATGCCCTCTCTGATGTCACAGGGGGAGTCGAGGGGATTCTCGTAACGGGCGATGAGGTCGCTGTGACGGACGGCCTTGACCGCCGTTATGCGGACTTTTTTCATATGCTTATATGCTGTCGGACTTTACTCTTCCCCGCCGCCCCGGAGCATGTCTGCGAATGGGGTCACGTCGGACATGCCGAACTGCTCGCGGTAGTCATACCCGAGGAAGCAGGCGAAGGTTGACAGGTCGCGGAAGCCCAGGGATTTATAATATCGTCCGTCGGCTGCTATTACCGGCTTGTCGGGGGTGAAGGACCTGGGCGGCTTTTTCCAGCCCGAGAACATCGAGTTGTCAAGCCAGTATTCAAGCAGCTTTGCCTCCTCTGCGCCGAACAGCTCCAACAGCGGCTTCGGGTATGCGCACTGCCTTGCGTTCTTCTCGGAGGAGGGGTCGTCCATCGGGATGTGGAAATCCCTGTCCATAGGGGCGTATTCGAGGAAAATTCCCTCGGCAGCCTTTACCTTCACCGGCGGCGCCTTGCAGTCGGCGTAGGCAAGATATGCCAGCTTCGCGCCGGGGATGTGTTTGCGCAGTTCGGTCACTATTGCGTTCATGACAATCAACTGCTGCTCGGAGGGAGTGTACCCGGCGCAGTCCGGACAACGGCACGCCGAATCACGGGCGTCATCCATCCAGAAGAAGAAGCGTTTTGTAGAGCGGTAGAGTTTCAAAGCGGTCTCGGCGGCGCGTCTCGCCATATAGCCTATGGCTTCCGGGTTCGAGGCGCAGCAGTTAAGGTCGGGAACCCGCTTACCGTCGGCGCTGAGCCTGAACCATTCGGGATGAGCCGTAAATTCCTCCGCCGGCAGAAGGTAGCGTGCCGCGTGCATCTCGTATTCAATCTCGATGCCCTTTTCATTGGCGTAATCGAGCGTCGCCCGGTATTCGGGAGTTTCGAGCATCTTAAGCAGTCCGGCAAGCGATTTGTGCGCCTCTCTGCCGCCTTCGGGGTGCAGTCCGATGCGGGGTATGCCCAGCCGCACCGCCTCGTCGATCCATATCCTGTCAAGCTCGTCGGGATGAATCAGCACGCTGCCGGTGTATTTTATATTATTGCCCATGATTATTTCCTCGCATCGGTGATTTTAACATATTATAACAGATGATTCCGCGAAATGAAAGACCCGATTTACAAATAATAAAATGACCGCTGTTGTCAAACCTCCCGCCGTGTGATATAATCGCGATGATATTACATTTGCGGCGATTTTCCGCGGAAATTCACGGATTACCGGATATATGAATACATCGTCAGCGAAAGGCAGGTACAGAATGAACATCCTTCCAACCGTAAAACTCGGCGATACCGATATCACCCGTCTGATTCTCGGCGGCAACCCGATAAGCGGCAACTCCCATTGGAGCGCCGACGCCGACCGGGAGATGCGCGAATATTTCACCGTCGAGCGTATCAAGCGGCTGCTCTTCCGCTGCGAGGAATGCGGCATAAATTCCATGCTGCTGCGGGGCGACATGCATATAATGCGCCTGCTGCTCGAGTACCGCGCCGAGGGCGGGCGGCTCAACTGGATAGGCATGACCGGCAGCGAGTTTCTCTCATTTGAGGGCAACGTGCGGCAGATGATGCAGTACAAGCCTGTCGCCATGTACCACCACGGCTCGGTGACCGACAGTTTCTTCAAAAGCGGCAGGACCGACGAGCTTCGCCGCCGTATCGACTTCATAAAATCCCGGGGAATTCCCGCGGGGCTGGGCACCCATATGCCCGAGGTTATCGAATATGCCGAGGAGCATGAATGGGGCGTCGACTTCTACATGGCATGCGTTTACAACATCAGCCGCACCGACCGGGTCAGCTCCGCCATCACCGGCGGCGCCAATGTGGGCGAGGTGTTCGACGAGGGCGACATTCCGATTATGTACCGCACAATCCGCCGGACCCCCAAGCCCTGCCTTGCCTTCAAGATACTGGGCGCGGCGCGGCGCTGCTCTTCGCAGGACAGCGTCAGAGCCTGCTTTGACGAGGCTTTCGCGAATATCAAGGACAGCGACGCCGTGGTGGTGGGCATGTACCCGAAGACCGAGGATCAGGCGGCGCTGAACGCACGATATACCGCCGAGGCTATTGCGAAAGTCGGAGTTTAGATGTTGGTTGTATTATATAATCTTTCATATAATCTGTAAAAGGAGGGTTATCCGATGAAACGCATTTTGACACTGTTTGTTGCCCTGTCTCTGCTTACCGCACTCATGTCCTGCGGCGGAGGAACACAACCGTCACAGGTAGAAACCACAGCCGGGGAAGCCGATGCCGCAGACGGCGCCATCACCACAATCGCCGAGACAGCCGACCCCTTAGCCGACAATCTGCCCGAGGCTGACTTCAACGGGCGCAAATTCCGCGTGGTGACCTCGGATGAGTACGCCTATCAGATTTACGCGGAAGAGGAGACGGGCGACGTCACCAACGACGCCATATTCCGGCGCAACCTCACGGTTGAGGAGCGCTTCGGATTTGAGGTGGAGTCGCTGATTAACAGCGCGGGTAAATTTCAGTGGTATCCCCCCATCGTCGCCACTGTGCTGGCAGGCGAGGACGCTTATGATCTGGTAGGGCACTATGCCTACAACGCCCATGTCGCAATATCCGGCGGCGCATATCTTAACTGGAAAGATATACCCGACATCGACCTTGACCGGGTCTGGTGGAACAGCGAGATAAACGACCGCGCCACCTTTAACGGCAAACTGTTCGCAGTCACCGGCTATCTCGCCACCACGGTCATGCAGTCCACCTACGCCATATTTGTGAATACCCGACTTGCCGGAAACTACGGCTATGACCTGAAATCGCTTTATGGCATGGTGGAGGACGGCGAATGGGTAATAGACAAATTCACGCCAATGATGAAGGACATGTATGTCGACCTGAACGGCGACGGCGCACGGGACAAGGATGACCAGTACGGCTACGGCTCCATGCCCGACAACTCACTGGACTTCTGGCTCGCCGCCTTCGACCAGCCCATCACCTCCCGTGACAAAGACACGATAAAGATAGAGATTATGACCGACAAAACCGTGTCGGCGCTCAACAAACTGCTTGACTTCTACTACAACAACGAGGGTGTCATCAACTATGAGACGGTGACCGCCTATGTCTCCAACTACGGTCATGACCGCTTCGCGGCGGGGCTGACGGTATTCGCGCCCTCCTTCTTCTCGGCGGCTTACGACATGTACCGCGACATGGACGACGATTACGGCATTCTGCCCATACCGAAGTGGGATGAAAAACAGGATAAGCATTTCACCCATATCATGGACAAGTATACGATATGGGGCACTCCGGTGACGATCGGCGATACGGAATTTGTAGGCATTGTAACCGAGGCTCTCTGCGCCGAATCATACCGCTCGGTCTACCCGGTTTTCTACGACACGGCGCTGAAAGCCAAATACAGCACCGATGCCGCCACCGCCGACATGGTTGACCTTATAATGGACGGCGTGACCTTCGACCTGGGCTTTATGTTCGGCGAATATCTCGGCAAAGTGCAGACCATGATACGCGAACATATCAAGACCAACAACCCCGATTTTGCTTCAGACTACGCCTCACGTGTTTTCAAAATCGATGAGCTTAACTCTTTCTACGAATAAACCGAAACCGAGGTTTTTACAATATGTCTGTTCTTAACGGCAACATCTCCCGCGAAGCTGTTTTCGCAACCGACCTCCCCTTCGGCGAATGCCTGAAACCGCATAAGGGTATATCCTCACCCGCCGCGGCGCTTAAAGGCTGCATGGATATAGCCTATGATCCGGGGCGCGGGCTGCTTATCGCCGCATGCGCCGGTTCGCTTGAGCTGTTTCGTGTCTCAAATGACGGCGATACGCCGGGGAGCATCGAAAAGCTCTCCTCTCTCGGCGGCATCGGCGCGTCGCGGCAGTTAGCCTGCGGGCGGGGCGGATATGCCTTCGTCACGGCGCGGCATGACGGTATATACATCGCCGATCTGCGGGATGAGCAAAACCCGCGGCTCATCGGCCATCTTGATTCCCTGGAGCTGGCGACCGGCATAGCGCTGTATGAGGGCGGCGAACATCCTACGCTGCTCTGCGTCACCAACCGTCACATGGGCAACGAACTGTGGGATGTGTCGGACCCACATCTGCCTCATTTTCTCGGCTCCTATCTTGCCGGCGAATCCCAGTCGGCGGCTTTCTTTACGCTGCCGGGTGACGAACGGCTGTTTACAGCCTCCGGAGACTGGATGAACAAGCGGGTACAGATTCACGACGTCACAGACCCGAAAAACGTCCGCCTTGTATCAATGTACAATGTGGACGGCTTTGCCGACGGCTGCGCGGTGGTGCGGCAGGGCGGGCGGACACTGTGCCTCACCTCCACCGGCCATCATGCCGCCCGGTTCCGCAACCGCTGGAAGTATCAGAAATCCGGGATGCTCCTGCCCTGTATGCTGGAGGAGGGCTACGGCTGCGGTCACGGACTTGAGATTTTCGAGATATCCGAGCCTGAATGCCCTGAATATATCGGCTCGGTGAAGTTCCCGCCCCACCACGGCGGCATCGATTCCTGGCGGGTGTCGGTATCGGGTGACTGCGCCCTCTGCTGCGACTCGGCGGGCGGTTTCTTTGCCGTTGACATCAAGAATCCCGCCGCTCCCGAAATCGCGGGGCACTTTCTGCCTGCCGCCGACAAGAATCAGCCGGTCTCCCCGCCGCCTGTGCAGACCCTCCGCATGCCGGTCATGGGGGCTTTATATGCCGCGGGAAGCATCTGGCTCGCATGTCCGGGAGAAGGACTTCATGCCCTTGACCCCTCTGCCATTGAGGTGCGGATGCGCGAACCGGAAATTCCGGCGGCAGATTCCGCGCAGACCGCCGGAATATCACATATAGAAAAAGCAGATAAAAATCAGACAGCCGGCGGCATAGTATTTTCCTGCTCGTCTCAGGTACATTCCTTCGCGGTTATAAAAAGCGAGGGCGGCGAGCGATTGATTTTCGCCTGCGGAAATTCCGGGCTTGCCGTTTGTTATACCGAGGGCGGTGAGATTACCCGCAGGCTCACCCCGGCACCCTGTCACGATGTGATTGCAATCGGCGATAGTTTGGAGGATCAGCGCATATTCGCCGCCGAGGGCTCCGCAGGCGTGGCTGAATACAGATATCATCTCGGCGCACTGACCGAAATCGAACGAATCGACCTGCCGGGAGCGAGAGAACTGGTATATCTGCCGACGCGGAAGCTTATCGCCGTGCAGGTCGGTGTGGGGAGCGCCGGTCTGATCTCACTTGACGGCGAAAAATTTAACCTGCTTGGAAACTATCCGGTGGGCGGCATGCTCTACCACCGCCATTTCGTCCGGGAGCCATTTGCCGGTCATCTTGTGACCCTGCCCCTGGGCAACGGACCGAAGCTGTTCGAGGTCTCCGCCGAGAACGGCGGCGCGGTTAAGCCCGTCCATATCGCCTTTGCCGACCGTCAGCTCTGTCCCATCGAGGAGGGTGCCGCGGCCGGAAAGGGTCATCTGTATGCCGTGCTTGACGGAAAACTCGCGGTATACTCCTCTCCGGATGAGTTTGAGTCACTCGGCGAATCGGCGGCGCACACACTCCCGGGAGTGAAGCTCCGGGGGATTCCCTTCGTCTGCGGAGATTCGCTTGTGGTGCTGAACCGCCGCACGGGAGAGGCGGTCATACTCGATATCTCCGAACCCTCATCTCCGAAGTTTGCCGCAAAGCGCCTGCTGCCCGGTCATCCCGAATACGCGGCGGCGCTGCCCGGCGGCTCGGTCCTCCTCTGCTGCGGTCACGCGGGCGCTCTGCTGCTGTGACGGCTGTGAATTTATATTGAAGCCTGCCGATACACGCCCCCGTTCTCTGTATAATCCGAGGGGGGAGCGCTGCTCGTTGTCCGGTCACGCATGTGTTCACCCGGGCAGCCGTACAGATGTATATTCTTTGTCGGCTTTCTGCGGAACAGCCCGGCGGCGCGGTTATTCACATATAGTTTACCCTTGTTACCCGCACGAAAATCGATTTTTTGTATTGACAAACAGCGCGTTCCATATTATAATTGCATATCATGTATTCAGTTTTTCAACCTTATATACATTATAGTATAATATTTCCACGTGGCGGATATACCGTTACGGGTGACAGAACCGGAGGTTTTATAAATTATGTACGATACCGTAAAGCAGCTTCTCGTCGATGAACTAAATGTAGAAGAAGAGGATATCCGTCCCGACGCGGAGCTTGTCAACGACCTGGGCATCAACTCCCTGGAGCTTGCCGATCTCATCATGCTCTGTGAGGAGAAGTTTGATATAGAGATAAAGGACGACGACATCCGCGGCTTCGTCACCGTCGAGGATGTTGTGGAATACCTCACCGGTATCGCCGGCGAAGAATGAAATTATACCGGACCCGGGGAGAAACCGACCCGGGATGTACGGTTTTATGGCTTTGCGGCTGTTTCCGGATTTTTCGGAAGCACCCGCTTTAATGCTGAAATAGCTGAAATAATGGAAAGAGAGGTGCGGCATCTTTGAAAATCCTCCTGGCAATCATTGTAATTCTGGCAGTGCTGCTTTCTCTTGCCGCCGTCATAGCCATAGCTCTGATACTAAAGTCCTCCATAGACACCGACAGGCTGCTGCAGACGGTGAATCGTCCACGCAGCTTCGTGCGCTCACTGCTTCGTGTGGGACTGGGACGCTATCCGGTCATAGCACCGGTATATCTCCCCTCCCCCGACGCCCCCGGGCGCATAGTCCGGATTGACGCCATAACGGTAACCCGCGGCGGCGTCACGGTGGTAAAGTCGGTGCCCGAGCCGGGACATTACGTGAACCTGCCATACTCAAACTGGCAGCTGCATACGGGCGGAAGCGCCATGATGATCCTCTCGCCCTTCGCCCTCAACAACGAAGCCTGGCGTGCGGTCACTGCCCTGCTTACCTCCAACGGCTACACGGTGCCGGTGCACAATCTGGTTGTGCTCAGCGCCTACGATGTCTCTTTCGCCAACTATGAGGAGCTGCTTGTGACAGCCGATGAGCTGATACCCTGCATACGTTCCCTCGACCGCAGCCGCAGTCTTTCGCTGCGCCGGATGTGGGAGATACGCAAATTCATACGTCAGAACCGCATTGACCCCCGCAGGATCAAAAGGCTCGCGGAACAGCAGATGTATGCTCAGGGACAGATGCAGGCAGGTCGAAATTACCGGAATCCCGATCAATAATAAAGGGCAGCCCAAAATAAGGCTGCCCTTTATTCATATGCAATTCACACTTCCGCGTCTCAGCTTATTCCGAAGGCTGCGATGCGGATTTTGTTTCCCTCGGACTGCTCGTGCTTTTTGCCGGCGACCCGCAGCCGCAGAATATGCTCGCCCGGGGCAAGATTGCCGTATAACAGCGGCAGGGCTATCCGGTTGAAATTCAGACAGTATCTGTCCCATGCGCGGACGGTTTTCTCCTCGCCGCCGTCAAGGCTGCAGATAATGTCGCCGCCGTCCTTTGCCAGCATCCAGTAGACGCCAGCTTCTCTGCCGGTGAAGCGCAGTTCCAGCGCCGAGCCTATGTCATCCGATTCGATGTAGTGCTCATATCGGCCGCAGAGCGGTTTATCAACGAGAGTCCAGCCCTTTTGTCTCTGACCGGAACCGCATTCAATAAGACCTGCGGCGTCGAGCAGCCGGGCGTCGGTCTTTAGCGAATCGGCGGGATTCTTCGGCTCGGGCATAACGTGTTCTTTAAGTGCCTCGGGGGCTTCTCCGGACAGCGCCGGCCGCAGCACGTCAATAACCGCATCGGCGCAGAACCTGTGCCCTCCCTCGCCGGGGTGTACCGTATCGGGGGCGTATACCGTCCAATCGCCTCCCGCCCTGTTCACCGCATAGGCGAGATGTATTCCCATGTCTATCCGGGGAAGATTGTAGTGCCGCCCGAGATCATCGTGCGCCTGCCTGGCTACCGAGGGTCTGCCGTCGGTATAGGCATCCCAGGCGGCTTTTGTTATGGTGTAGACTATTATGATATCCACATAGGGGTTTGCCCGGCGCAGCTTGCGGAATATCGACTCGCTGTTCACCGACACGCCGTCATAGTCGCAGGCGAAGCCGTCGTTCACCGAGAATTCGAAGAATACCAGATCGGGTTTATGGGCTATGACGTCGCGATCACAGCGGTATAACCCCACAAAGGAGCCTGTGCCGCCGATTGCCGAGTTGACGTTTGTAATCTCCGCCTCGGGAAAGGCTTCCCGCATCCAGCTTTCGGTCATCCCCCGCCAGCCCTTCATTTCGGTTATCGAGCCGCCGAAGTAGCTGACCGTCAGTTTTTTCGCCGTTTTCAGCAGGTATCTTGTGTTTTCAAGCATTTTTGTTTTCCTCCCCTTTTGTGTGATTTTCTGTTTCCTCTATCGTTATCATGAAGTGCAGCCTTGCCTTGGCGCGGCGGCGGAGAAACCCGGGCAGAGTGTTCACTACCCCCCGAGAGCCGTATACGGCGTTCAGGAAGCGGAAACGGGTATCTTCGTCTTTATTCACATTCACGTTCTCGGGTGCGCCGTCACCATGGTTATCCCCCACCGCATGAAAGGCGACAAAATGCGCCCCCCTGCCGTGCCAGTACATGACAATGCCGGCGCGGATATTCCCGTCTCCCGGCCGTCCGGCGCTAAGTCTTAACCCCCATTTCAGTTTCAGCCTGCCGCCGGAGTTTTCAAGGAACGGTTTAAGCCGTCTGCGCAGGAAGGAGACCAGGGTCAAAGGATTGGTTCCCAACAGCCCGAAGAGCAGCGTGGAGTGCCGCATACCAATCGCCACCGCCCGCCAGCCGCCTTCATCACAGCCGCAGATGCGCAGAAGATTGAAAGCCGCTATCCAGCCGCAGCCGTTGTAGTCCGAATTCTTTATCCCGTATGGCACGGCGGCGGTTTTGCGCTGGTCGATGATGAAGCCGTCGGCCGAGAATGCCTCTGCCGGCAGAGCGTGGGGTATTTTTCGTTTTCCTGACATATTTGCCGGCTTCGGTCAGCCTTCCCTTCCCCGCGGCGTGGTGCCGCGGTATTTTTTGTACAAGCGGTGGAAATAGGACGCGTCGCGGAAACCGGTGAGCCTTGCCGCTTCCTCCACGGTGACCCCGTCGGCACTCAACAGCTCGGCTGCCTTGTCGATACGCAGACGGTTGCGGTATTCCACGGGCGGGATGCCTCCCGAATATTCGGTGAAGAGTCTGCGAAAGCCCGTGACGCTTACAGCGCACATCCTGGCAAGTTCCTCCACGCCCGTATTCTCGTATGGCGATTCTTCTATGCGCCGGATCGCGGGCAGAATCGGCGAGAAACGGCTCCCGTCCAGTTCGCGGCGGCGCATGTCGCAAAGCAGCGCCGTAAACAGCTCGTAGAAAAGGCTCTGAGCCTTCAGTCCGCTCATGGGCTGCATATAGGTGCGCTGCAGGGCGGCGAAGCGGGGCTTATAAGGGCTCGCGGCGTCACTCAGAAGGATTTGCGGCGTTTTGCCGATAACAGCCGGTTCGCCCGCCGAAATGTACAGCTGAAAATCGGCGACAAGCATACTGTCGTATCCGGAACCGGCTTCATCTTCGGTTATGCGGAAGGCGTATTCGCCGCCGCAAGGGATATATAAGATATCTCCGGGAGTTAATATGAAACCGCCTCCCTCAAAACTGTACTCGCGCCGTCCGCCAAGATACAGCGAGAGCACCGAACAGTTCCGCGCCGAATTAACGCTGCCGTTTGAAAAGGCGCGCGAATAGCCTGCCGGCTCGCGAATAGCCGCCGTCCGCAGAAGCGTCAGACCCGCTCCTCTCTCGAGCATTGCGGCGGGAGAGATAACACGCCGCGATTCACTGGGGGCATTTGTCGAATCGTCCATATTAATGCTCATATTGTCCATTGTATTTTCTTTACATAAAGGGTATAATGATGCTGAAATCCTACATTCGACTATCGGTTTTATTATATCACAGGAGGAAACAACATGCAAGAGTTGACTTCGGCAATGGTAAAGGAGCAGGCAAAGCTGTTCGGCGCCGACCTTTGCGGCATCGCGTCGATGGACCGCTTCGAAGGCGCGCCGCCTCAGGCCGACCCGCGCTTCATATTCCCCAGGGCGAAGGTATGTATTATGCTCGCCTTCCGCATTCCCAGGGGTTATTTCCGGGGTATAGAGGAGGGCACCCTCTTCTCTGTCTATCCCTCTATGGGCTATGGCGGAATCAATATGGTGGTGTCTCCGCTGACGCTTCGATGGCTGTCCTGCTGGATCGAGGATTTCGGCTGGGAAGCGGCGCCGGTGCCCAACATTTTCTCAAACTCATCCACCGGCTTCTCCACGCAGAAATACGATCCGCAGCACGCCATACCGGTGCGCGAGGGGCTCCCCGCTCCCGATATCCTGGTTGACTACCGTATAGCCGCCTTCTGCGCGGGTTTGGGACAGATAGGCTACAGCAAGGTGTTCCTCACCCCCGAGTTCGGTCCCTTCCAGCGCTTTGCCATGATGCTCACCGACGCGCCCCTTGAGCCCGACCCCATATATGAAGGCAAGCTCTGCGACCGCTGCATGCGCTGCGCCAGAGCCTGCGCCGGAAAGGCTATTTCCACCACCGAAACCGAATCGATAACGGTGGCGGGTCATAAAATCGAGTGGGGCAAGCTGGACTATCTGCGCTGCAGCACGGCTTACATGGGCGGCACAGAGGAATACAATCCCTTCCTGCCCGAGGGCATTGATGTGGAGAAGATGGCTGAAAGCTATCACGGCAGTAAAAGCGGCTGGAACGGCTATCCCGCTCATCTCGGCCACAACGCCTCCATCGAGGGCGCCCGGGGCTGTATGCGGGAGTGCTATGTGCATCTTGAGGAGCGGGGCGTGCTGACAAAGCCCTTCCACAACAAATTCCGCGACAGGAAGCCCTGGGTCATCACTCCCGAAATGCGCCGGGAATTCTTCGCCCGCGGCAAGGGCGAAGAGAACGCAGAAGAATAGAAACAGATTATAAGCTGCATACGGGGGTTGCGCAAAATGAAAAATACTGCTATAATGCTTTCGCTTGCACTGATACTCGCGCTTACAGCCGCGCTGACCGCCTGCGGCGGCGGTACCGGGAAAACACCCGCTGCCGATGCCGCGACGGCAGGTGAGGCCACCGAGGCTGTTACAATCGGCGAGACCTCATCGGCGCGTGTCGAGCCGGAACTGCCCGATGTCGCCTTTGACGGCGCGGAATTTAACATTTACGGCTTCTCGCTGTGGGGAAACCATTACCTCACGGCGGAGGAGCTGACCGGCGAGGTTCTGGACGACGCTCTCTATGAGCGGGACAGCCGGATTGAAGACAAGTATGACATATCGCTGCGCTATGAAATCTACGAGCGCGATCCCGGCAAGGTGGTAAACCTTGTGGTAACGACGGTCACTGCCGGCGACAACGCCGTTGACCTTGCATCTCCAAGCACCCAGAACATGGCGGGCGCCATATCCGACGGGCATTTCATGAACCTGTACGACGTGCCGTATCTCGATTTAAGCAAGCCCTGGTGGGATGCCGACTCGGCGGAGGATTTTTCGCTGGGCGGGCGACTTTACATGGCTGTGAACAGCATGAACGTGCTCTGCGACAATGTGACCGCCGCGGTCTTCTTCAACAAGGAGCTGGCCGAGAGCCACAACCTTGAAAATCCCTATGATCTGGTAGATTCGGGCGGCTGGACCTGGCAGAAGATGTATGAGATGGCGAAGGTCACCAGCTCCGACCTTGACGGCGACGGCGCCATGACCGACCTTGACCGCTATGGCGTTGTAACATCCTCACTCGGGCTGCAGGACGCCATGTTAAACTGCGGCGAGCCGGTTATTGCCAAGGACAAGGAGGATTATCCCGTCCTCGCGCTCGGCACCTCACGCTCCGCAGAGGTGGCGGAGACTATATTCAACATCATGAACGACGCTCAGAACGTCATCTGGGTGGACAAGTATCAGGGAAAGTACAAAGACGCCTGGCAGGATCTGATGTACCCCATGTTCAAGGAAGGCCGGGGCATGTTCATCTCCCGCGCCTATGTGCAGTATGTCAACTATTTTCGGGACTCGGAGGTGGACTACGGCATACTGCCCCGCCCCAAGTACGACGAGAAACAGGAGCGCTATTATCACGACGTGAACAACTACTGGGCAAACTGCATAGTAGTGCCTGCCGCGGTGGAGAGCCTCGAAATGACCGGCGTCATCACCGAAGCTCTTGCCGCCGAGTCGCTGTACGGCGTCACTCCCGCCAATTACGACATGTCGATTGTCAACAAACAGCTGCGCGATGTCGATTCGGAGCGCATGCTTAAGATTATCTATTCCTCACGGGTCTTCGACTACGGTCAGATAACCTCCTGGTCGTCCATGAAGAGCAAGCTGCAGAACATGGTGAAAACAGGAAGCTTCACCTTCGCCTCCGACTATGCCGCCGACAAGACCGCCGCGGAAGTGGGACTCGAGAAGTTCATTGAACAGATGAAGGCGCTCAAGTAACAAGCAAAACAACAACCAACCAAAGAAAAGGACTGATATTCCATGAAATTCGCAGTAGGTTACCAGTTGGCAGAGGGGAACGAGACCCCCTTCTCCGAGCTTATCTCCGACTATACCGACAAGATATCCGAGGTGTATTTCCCCTGGCTTGACATCGCCACCGGGCGTTCTGCCATAGCCACGCGGCACGGCGCCACCGACTGGACCTCACAGGCGCGGCTCGAGGGTGAACTCGTCCGCTTCCGCGAGATGGGGATAAAACTCGACCTGCTGCTCAACGCCAACTGCTACGGACGGCTGTCCATGTCGGAGGAGCTGCGAAACCGGGTCGGCTCGCTGCTCGAGTATCTGAAATATCAGTCGCCGGTGGGGGGCGTGGACATTGTCACCACCGCCTCTCCCTTCATCGCCGAGACGGTAAAGAAATATTTCCCCGAGATAGACGTGCGCGCCTCGGTGAACATGTGGCTGGGCACCGTCAAATCCATGAGCTACCTGGCGGACATCTTCGACTCCTTCTATGTGCAGAGGGAATACAACCGGGATATCCCCTACATTCTCGAGCTGAAAAAGTGGTGCGACGAGCACGGCAAGGGGCTTTACATGCTGGCTAACAGCGGCTGCTTCAGCTACTGCACCGGTCACAGCTTCCACGACAATCTGGTCGCCCACGAGGCGGAGATAGCCGAGACAAAGAATGTGAGCGACTTCATGCCCTACACCTGCTGGCGGTACCTCAAAAAGCGCGAGAACTGGCACACCATACTGCAGAACAGCTGGGTGCGCCCCGAGGACATTCACAACTACGAGGGGATTATAAGCACCGTCAAGCTGGCGACCCGCATGCATGCCCGTCCGCTTATGGTAATTGACGCCTACTGCCGCGGCCGCTTCTACGGCAATCTGCCCGACCTGATGGAGCCGGGCTTCGCACCCGCCATTGAACCCTACATCATCGACAACAAGGCGCTGCCTGACGACTTCTTCGAGCGCACCTCGACCTGCGACCGGCGCTGCCACAGCTGCGACTACTGCAAAAACGCCCTTGAAGCCGCCCTTATCAAAATGGAACCCTGACCGAAATACATGACCGGCTCCGATTACGGCGCCGGTTTTTTGTTTTTATCTCGTTATATTCATGAAAATACACTTTTTTACGATTTACAAACGGCGGATTTTGCGCTACAATGGGGTATGATGGATATTTCGACAATTATAAAGACATTGACATGCTGAATGGAGGCAAACGACATGGCAAAATGGAAGGTAGCGGTGGTGGGCTGCGGCAGCTTCGCCAACGGGCAGTATTTCCCCAACATCTCAAAGACCGCGGATGCCGAGTGCGTGGCGGCGGTGGACATAGTGCCGGAGCGCGCAAAGGCGGCTGCCGAGAAATTCGGCGTTCCGAACTGGTATTCGAGCGTTGAGGAGCTTATAGAGAAGTGCGATTTCGACATCGCCATCGACGCGGCGTCCATCCCGGCTCACTATGATATCAACATGGCGGTGCTGCGCTCGGGGCACCATCTCATTTCCCAGAAGCCGGCGGCGCTGACCGTCGACCTAATGACCGAGGAGATAGAGACGGCAAAGGCAAACAATGTGAAGTTCGTCTGCGTGCCGATTCATGTCATGACCCCCGACCAGATGATGGCAATGGAGATAATCGAAAAGGGTATCATCGGCAGGGTACTGTCGGTGAAATGCGTATCTGCCCACGGAGGCCCCGAGTATTTCCAGGGGCGGAAAAACGACCCCTCATGGTTCTACGGAGCCGACGCGGGGGCGATGTTCGACATGGGTGTCCATGCCCTGCACAAGGTCACCGGCATCATGGGTCCGGCGAAGCGGCTGGGCTGCATGGCGGCCACCGGCATGCGTGAGCGCATCTGCCGCTCGGGCGCCTTCGACGGCGTGAAGATAAAGACCGACTATCTCCCCGACACCTACTATATAGCGTTAGATTTCGGAGGCGACCGGGTAGGGCTTGTGGACACAGGTTTCCACGAGAGAGCCTCAAAGTGCCCGCCGCTTGAGATATACGGCGAGAACGGCGTTATCTCCTTCTACGATCACGGCGGCAAGTGGCCGGTTCCCGACGTCTATACCGACCTGCCCGAATACGGCCCCAGGGGCTGGAAGAAGGCGGATGAGTTCGTCGAGGACAAACGCCCCGAGTTCTTCACCCAGTGCTGCCCGCTTGCCGATATGGTGAACGCCCTGGAGAACGATTGTGAGCCGATGCTCACCCCCGAACATGCCCGCCACGTCATTGAGATAATGTCCCGCATGCACGAGGCATACGAGGGCGGAATCTTCATCGACCTCAAAACCACATTCTAAGACCGAGACGGAGAGGACAGAATATGAGCAAAATCAAAGCGGCGGTCATCGGAACCGCCCATCCCCATACGCCGACTTTATATAAATCGATAGCCCTGCGTGACGATGTGGAATTCATCGGCTGCGCCGATGTGCCCCCCTATGAGGGGGTTCACGGTTTGATAGAAGGCGAGCCGGGCGTCACCGGACGCATGAAGCAGGATTTCCCGCAGTATAAGGATCTTAAAGTCTACGCCGACTGGCGGGAGCTTGCCGACCTGCGCCCCCATGTTGCCATTGTGGGCGCCGACAACGCCGCTCACGCCGAGGCGGTCTGCTATCTGCTCTCCCTTGGCGTGCTGCCGGTAATCGAAAAGCCCATGGCTTACCGCTTTTCCGAGGCTGAAGCCATGTACCGCGCGTACCGCCGCTACGGCGTGCCCTTTATAACCAACTGGCCGGTGACCTGGTTCCCCGCATTCCGCCTTGCGAAGAAGTTAAATGACGAAGGGAAAGCGGGCCGGCCGCTCCGCTTCATTTACCGCAGTCCGGCGACCCTGGGACCTTATTCCTACGGCGGCAGCTATACAAACGATTTTCTCGCCTCTTCCTGGTGGTATCAGAAGGATCGGGGCGGCGGCTCGGTGATGGACTACGCCTGTTACGGCTGTATGCTTTCCACCTGGTTCTACGGAGTTCAGGCAAAGACCGCCACGGCTTTCGTCACCTCCTTCGGCACCTCTTACAGCGATGTGCCCGACTTCTCCCAGGTCACACTTGACTTCGGCGGTAAAATCGCGCAGCTTGAAGGCTCCTGGTCCACCATAGGCAACGGCGGTGTGCCCACCGGTCCCATTGTCTACGGCGACAGCGGAGTGCTCGTCTGCGACCGGAGTACTTCGGACGTGAAAATATTCACCGGGCTTCGCGCCAAGGAGCCGACGGCTGTTTTTGCCCCCGAACCGTTCGCTGACAGTCTGGGGAGCAATATAATCGACGCGCTGAACACCGGCGTTATCCGGGAGGAGACGCTCACCCCCGAGTTTAACCTCAAGGCTTTCGCCGCCCTTTCCTCCGCAGCCGAGGCGGGGGAGGAGAAGCGCACGGTGGCGGTTCACGACTGCGCGCCGATAATCAACACAAATATAATGTAATCTGCGAGGTAATATAACATGCCAAAAGCCCTTAGAGTCGCCATAATCGGCACCGGCATGGTGGCAAACGCCGCCCATCTTCCCGCCCTCACCCACCTGCGCAAACAGGGGATTGTCGACATTGTGGGCTGCGCCGACATACGCGAGTCCGCCGCCGCCGAGACGGCAAAGCGCTACGACATTCCCGCGTTTTTCACCGATCCTCAGGCTATGCTTGACAGCCTGAAGCCCGACTTTGTGGCGGTGACCACTCCCAATATGTACCACAAGAAATGGACGATAGCCGCTCTGCGCGCCGGCGCCAACGTCGCCTGCGAAAAGCCCATGGCGCTGAACGTCGCCGATGCCGAGGAGATGTTCGCTGTCGCCCGTGAGTGCGGCAGGCTGCTTTTCCCCTGCCAGTGCATGAGATGGCGCAACTACATGCAGACCGCCAAATACCTCGTCGATCAGGGGGAGTTAGGCGCTCCCTACTTCTCGGACATTGCCTTCATCCGCCGCTGGGGCATTCCCACCTGGGGCATGTTCCATATGAAAGAGCACAACTACGGCGGCCCCTTCTGCGACCTTGGCGTGCATCTTATCGACTCGCTGCTCTGGGTCTGCGGTAATCCCAAGGTTGTGGCGGTGTCCGGCTCGGCATACACAAAGCTGGCTCATCAGGGAGATGAGATTCTGCTCGACATCGCCGAGAGCGGCGCATACAAGGGGGTTCTGACTCCCCGCCCATATGATCACCGCGAGTTCTCGGTGGAGGAGTTCGCAACCGGATTTCTGCGCCTCGAGGGCGGTTTCTCGGTGAATTTCAAGTTCTCCTGGGCTATAAATCTGCCCACCACCAACCTGAACATGGTTATCTGCGGCGACAAGGGCGGATTCTCGCTCAATGACGACACCCTATATAAGAACACCGGCAAGTATCAGTCGGAAATCAAGGTGAAAGCCTTCGACAACCGCCCCTACAAGGGCACTCCCTTTGAGCAGCACTGGTACATGTATGAGCATATAATGGACGTTCTTGACGGCAAATGCGAGCCGCTGGTTCAGCCCTATCAGACGCTGGAGGTCACAAAGGCTATACAATGCTTCTACCGCTCCGCCGAGGAGGGACGGGAGATCCGCGCCGACGAACTGGGCTGATACGGGAGAGATATAAGGATATTAATATATTAAGTGAAAGACATTAAAACATCCGCCCTGCGCGGGGAGGTTGTATGAAAGACATTAAAGCAGTAATAATCGGATTCGCCCACATGCACTGCAACGAAATCAGCCTGTACATCGCCGAGGAACCGGCTATGTCGCTGGTGGGCATTGCCGACGTTGCCCCCGAGATTCCCGAGCCCACCGCTGCACGCTACACCCGGGCATGGAACATGGCGAATGTGGCGGAGCAGCATGATCTCACACCCTATGAGGACTACCGGGTGATGCTGGACGAATTGAAGCCCGATCTTGCCTTCATCCTCTGCGAAAACGCCGTTAAAGCCGAAGTCTCGCTTGAATGCGCCCGCCGGGGAATCAATATAAGCATCGAAAAACCCATGTCCGACAGCCTTGATAGCGCCCTGCTTATCGAGTCGTATGTCAAACGGTATAACATTCTTGCGGTGGTGAACTGGCCTGTGGTCTGGCGCCGGCAGGTCAACGCGC
Organism: Clostridiales bacterium; assembly: GCA_012514145.1. Classification (GTDB taxonomy): domain Bacteria; phylum Bacillota; class Clostridia; order Oscillospirales; family CAG-272; genus JAAZAV01. The sequence continues at coordinate 30,721 of JAAZAV010000063.1, forward strand.
TGATTGACGCCTATGCTAAGCAGCCGCTGGGCGGGCTTATAAAACTGCGCTATATCAACGGCCACACCGGTCCTCTGGGCGTGGGCGCCCGTCACCGGGGCGTTCAGGGCGCCGCCGAGGTATTAAGCGACGAACAGCGCTCAAAGATGTGGTGGTACCGCACGTCCCCCGGCGGCGGAGCCTTCCTCGACATGCAGTGCTACGGCTGTCTTTACAGCAACCGCTTCATCCCCGAGATGCCGATAGACGCGACCGCCGTCGCCATGAACCTGAACACCCCCTACTGCGAGTGTGAGGACAACACCTCGGTCATTATCCGCTATCCGAGTGTAATGTCCTCCTCCGAGGGCACCTGGACGATCCCCAACGCCGCCATGCCCGCAGGCCCTGCTCTTTTCTGCCGAAACGGCGTCATGTGGATAGAAAAGACCGGCGGCGGCTTTGAGACCCGCGCCATGGATATTTACGGCGAGCCGGTTTCACTTGACGGGTATACTCAACCCGAGACCCTGCGCCATATGCCCACGCATCTTGCGGCGCACCTGCTTGACGGCGGGGAGCTGATCCCCGCGGTTACCCTGGGGTTCAACATTCAGGTTATGGCGCTGCTGGACGCCGCCATGAAATCGGCGGCATCGGGCAGAACCGAACCGGTCAGGAGCGAGCTGTGGGCGAAGTGACCGCGCTCATAGCGGACATACAGCACTGCTCGCTTCACGACGGGCCGGGCATACGCACCACCGTCTTTGTGAAGGGCTGTCCCCTGAACTGCGTCTGGTGCCACAATCCCGAATGCATATCCCCCCGTCCCGAGGTCATGTACCACGCCGACAAGTGCATCGGCTGCGGGCACTGTGCCGAGGGCTGCTTCTCTGGCGCGCGGGTGACATGCGGGCGGGAGATGACCCTTGACGAAGTCATGGAGGAGCTGCGGCGCGACAAGCCCTACTACGGCGGTTCGGGCGGGCTTACCCTCTCGGGGGGCGAGCCGGCGATATATCCGGAGTTCTCCGCGGCTCTCCTCGACCGCTGCGCCGCCGAGGGGATAGGCAGAGCCCTTGAAACCTCGCTGTACGCGGCTCCCGAAGTGCTGATGCCCCTCCTTCGCCGCTGCGACATAGTAATGTGCGATCTCAAACACAGTGACCCGGAGCTGCACAAAAAGTATACCGGCGCCGGCAACGCGCTGATTCTCGAAAATCTGCGGCTGCTGGACAGCCTCGGCATACCGATAATTCTCCGCACCCCGGTGATAGCCGGTCTGAATGACGACGATGAGAATATCACCGCCGCCGCCGTTATCGCCGCATCGCTGAAAAATCTCAAGTATTACGAGCTGCTGCCCTATCATCCGCTGGGCGTATCAAAGGCCGCCGCCCTCGGCAGGGAACAGACAATTTTTGAGGCGCCTTCCCCCGAGCGGTTCAGGGAGCTTGCCGAAATTGTCAAAAGCCGTTCGGTTCCCCTGCGGATCGCCGGACGAGGCACCGATATATGATAAGAATCTGATAAAACATGAAATACTGACAACATTCTGTTTGGTGAAATATGAACTACAAAGAACGACTTGCCGAACTGCGAAAAACTAAAATCCGTCACACGCTGGAAAAGCGGGGGCAGCAGGGCTATATGAACGCCGACGACTACGGCACCGTTCCCCTTCCCGAGGGTTATAAGTTTACGCCTGTCCCCAATTCCCCCAACGGCGGTTTTTACGGCTACACCGGCATGGCGGAAAACTACTGCCGCATGCTGGACGGACATCCTATATATGTTGACCCGCTGGAGATGCTCTGCGGGCGCTGGCGCGACATGATGGTTAACTACCGCCGCGCCACCCGCTGGGACGAGGCGCGCTTCCCGTTCGATGAGCTGAAGCCCGCCCATGAACTTTATAACATCACCCACGGCATAGACAACGACTCCCACTTTGCCTGCGATTACCGTATCGGCTTCGAGCTTGGCTTCGGCGGGCTGCTTGACAAGGTGCGCCGGTACGCTGAGATAAATACAGACAAAAAGGAATTTTACAACGCCGAAGAAGCGGTACTGCTCGCAATAATGCGCTTTATCGGGCGGCATATCGACGAGATCGAGCGTCTGCTTGAAAGCGAGGAGCGCCCCGAGATACGCGCCTCGCTTGAAGCTATGCTTGAGTGCAACCGCAATGTGATTGCCAAGCCGCCAAAGACCTTCCTTGAAGCCTGTCAGTGGACGGCGTGGTTCAACTGCGTGTCGCGCATCTACACCCGCGACGGCGCCGGCTTCCAGCTTGACGGCCTGCTCTATCCCTATTACAAGGCGGATATCGAATCGGGCAGGCTTGACCGGGATACCGCCCGCTTCATCATGTCGAATCTGCTGCTCATCGACCCCCATTATTATCAGCTGTCGGGCGTCGACGAGAACGACAAAGATCTGACAAACGAGCTTTCATATCTTATCCTCGACGCGGCGCACGATCTGAACATCGCCGCCAATCTCACCGTTCGGGTGCACGAAAACTGCGATCCCGAGTTTCTGCGCAAGGCTGTCACCTGCCTTTTCCGCGACCGGAACGGCTGGCCCCGCTTCTGCGGCGACGACAGTCTGGCAAACGGCTATATGAAGAACGGCTTCGACAAAGCCACCGCCCGTCAGCGCATCGCCGTCGGCTGCAACTGGATGGCTATACCAGGTCGCGAGTTCCCCATGAACGACACGGTGAAGATAAACGTGGCGAAGGTCTTCGAGGTCGCCATGTCAGAGATGAAGGGAATGGGCGCACGCTCCACAGAGCTGCTGTTCCAGCTGTTCAGAGTCCATCTTGAGAAGGCGATAGCCGCCACAGCGCAGGGCATTCACCTCCACATAAAGCATCAGGCGGACGTCACCCCCGAGCTTGTCATGAACCTGATGATGAACAACTGCATCGAGAAGGGCGAGGATATCTCCCGCTGCGCCGAAATATACACCATAGGCATTGACGGCGCGGGGCTGGCTGTCGCCGCCGACTCCTTCGCCGCTCTTGAACAGCGTGTTGAGCGCGAGGGGATTTTAGACTGGGATACAGTGTATTCCGCGCTGGAGAGCGATTACGCCGGCACCGAGGGCGAACGCACCCGGGCTATTCTCTCATCAGCCGAGCGCTACTGCGGAGGGAACACCGCGGGCGACCGCTGGGCGGTGCGCATAACCGAATACTTCACCGAAGCCATATCGACCCACCCGCTGACCTGGGACGGCTCCATGCGTCTGATTCCCGGCTGGTTCTCCTGGTCGCGCACAATCGAATACGGCAAGGTTGTGGGCGCCACCCCTAACGGACGGCACAGCGGCGCGCCAATATCCCACGGCGCCAACCCCAACCCCGGCTTCCGTCCCGACGGCGCCGCCACCGACATGTCCACCGGCATAGCGGCGGTTCAGCCGGGGAGAGGCAACACCGCGCCCCTGCAGCTTGAGTTCGACCCGAAAATCAGCGAAGAGGAGGGGGGGATTGATCGGGTGCTTGACCTGATAACCACCCATTTCAGACTCGGCGGCACCCTTATCAATATCAACGTGCTTGACGGCGAAAAGCTAAAAGCCGCACACGCCAACCCCGACCTCTACCCCGACCTTGTTGTGCGGGTCACGGGATTTACCGCCTACTTCGCCACCCTCTCGCCCGAATTCAGACAGCTGGTAGTCGACCGCTTCGTCAAGGGGTTCTGATATTCGCGCATAGAAAAGGAGCTGTATCAAAACTTTTTGATACAGCTCCCTGTTTGTTTCCGGCTTTATTCGAGAATGTTGGTAGTCAGCTGATCGACGCCCCAGCCGATGAGCTCATAGGCGCGGTCGGGATCGTCCACCGTCCAGGTGTTGATTACAATGCCCTTTGAATGGAGGACTTTGATATTCTCCGCAGTTAGAGCTGAGTGGTGGATGTCAAGGTTCATTTTATGCTCGACAAGCAGGTCGGGAAGTTCATCGGTATACTTTGAGGTGAGGAACTGGCAGTCCTGCTCGGGACGCACCTGCTTAACGAGTATCAGGTTGTTGAGATTGAAGGAGATGAAGGTGGTGTGCTCCAGATATCCGTCGAAAATCTCAACAAGGGCGCGGATCTCCTCAAGCGTGAAGGCGCTCTTGAGTTCGGGCACGCAATGCTTGCCGTAATGCTGACATATCTTGCGGTACTCGGAGGGCAGGCATAGTATCAGATCGCCCCGATCGCTCCTGCCGTCGATATCCTTCAGTGTCAGGGCGCGCAGGTCGGCAAGGGCGGATTCCTCCATCACAAGGTCTGTTTCACAGATACGCCCGGAACGTCCGTCGTGGTTGCAGATGAAATGCCCGTCGCCGGTGCGGTAGATGTCGGTCTCGACGCCGTAGTAGCTGCGGTTTCCGGCTGCGATGAAAGCGGCGGCGGTGTTCTCGGTCTCCAGACTGCTCACACCCCGGTGAGCCACCATTTTGGTTCCGCCCCGATGTGTCAGTTTTATGGTATCACTCGGCATAATGTCTCTCTCCTTTGCGGGTTATATGAATTAACCGTATTATATCACCCGGTCTCGGGTTTGACAAGTATGTTTGCCTATATTTGCGCAATAACCTGATAAATGTACTTGATTTTACACAGGCGCGAGGTTATAATACGATATGAGCTTCAACAAAAACGAACTACAATACGGAAAGGAAACAACCATGCCGTACACAGTGAAAAAGATAGACGTGCACGTACACACCCGGGATTTCGGCGGCATTGAGATGCCCCGCCGGGACGGCTCCACCTATGCCGGACCGCAGCGTATCCGAGAGATGTACGACGACTGGGGAATCGAATTCGGCATACTGCTGGGCGGGATAAGCACCTTTGCCTCCGCCTGCACCATATCCAACGAAGCCCTCTGCCTCATCGCGCGGAAGTACCCCGAAACCTTTAAGTGGTTCATGGATTTAGACCCCCACATGGGAAGAAACGACGCCACCACCGACTTCACCGCTTTCATCGAGCATTATCGGGCGCTGGGCGCCCTGGGCGTGGGCGAGATATGCGCAAGCCTGCCCTTTGAAGACCCGCTTGTTAAGAACCTGCTTCGTCACTGCAGCGACTGCGGCGTGCCGCTGACCTTCCATCTGGCACCGGCTGCCATCGGACATTACGGTCTTGTGGACTCCCACGGTCTGCCAGGGCTTGAAGGAGCGCTGAAAGCATATCCGAATATCAAGTTCCTCGGTCACTCCATGATGTTCTGGTCGCATATATCGGGGGACGTCACACCCGAAAACATGAATATATACCCCTCCGGGAAGGTCACTCCCGGCGGACGGCTGGGCGAGCTGCTTGACGAATATCCCAACCTCTACTGCGACATGTCGGCGGGCTCCGGCGGAAACGCCTTCTTACGCGACCACGAACACGCCTGGCGCTTCATCGAGAAGTACCCCGACCGGCTGCTTTTCGGCACCGACATCTGCGCCCCGCACAACTTCTTCCCCCTCTCGGGCTGGCTTGACGAGTCGCTGATGAAGGGCTGCATATCACAGGAGAATTACAACCTCATCTGCCGCGGCAACGCCGAGCGGATAATACTTAACGCCAGATAAGGATAACGACCTCATGGATCTATCGAACTTCGCCGTCCCTCTGTTGATTTTCGCTGTTCTGATGAACGGCCTATACTCAATAATACTGAAACCCGCGAACAGCCGCTGTAAGTCCACCGCCGAGCTGCAGCTTTTTAACGCCTGCTTTACGGTGGTGGCGATGCTGCTTGCCGGCGTCTATGCCCTTCTTCGCGGCGGGCTCTATATGCCCCCGTCGGGCGTGCTGGTGGCTGCGCTGTTCGGCGCGGGCTTCTCGGTCTGCGTCTTTACCAATCTGATGGCGCTCAGCTCCGGCCCCCTGTCGCTGACCATGCTGCTGATAAACTTCAGCGTCGTCATGCCCCTGCTTTACTCCTTCTGCGTGCTGGGCGAGAAGATAACGGTATTCCGTATCATCGGCCTGGCGCTCTTTGCGCTCTGCATGATCTTCTTCACCAACCCCAAGGTCAACGACGGCGAAAAGGTGTCGGGCAGGTGGATTTTCTACAGCGTGATCGCAATGCTCACCAACGGCATGCTGGCGGTGCTCTCAAAGATGTACGCAATTCAGACCGACAACGCCTACGGTCAGAGCTACATGGCTTACGGCTACTTCTTCGCGACGATTGCCTCCTTTGTTATCTGCGCCGTTCTCCAGATGCGCACGAAAAAAGAGGAGCGCATCGATCTGAAAGCCTTCTTCACGCCTTCGATGATCCTGCTTTTCTGCGGTCTGGGCATAACCAACTTCGGCTTCAACAGCGTCGTGGTGCTGCTTGCCACCGAGATGGACGGCGCCATAGTCTATCCCGCCATTCAGGGCGGCGGTCCGGCTATAACCGCCCTGCTGTCGCGGCTGATATTCAAAGAGAAAATCAACGCCCTCAAGGCAGCCGCCATAGCGCTGGGCATTGCCGCCATTGTGTTGCTGAATATCTGACGGCAGCCCGAAAGAGCCCGAAATACCGGTCTTATTTACAATTATTGACAGTTCCGATTACCGAAAGGACACGCCATGAAATTCAAGACAAAAATGCTTCCCTTCGCCCGGGGGTATGCCGAAAGCGAGGGGCGCTCACTCGATTACCGGATAGCGTCGGGCATGCTCTGTTCCGCCCGCGACGCCCGGCTTTCGATTGATGTTAACCGCTTCTTCCCCGCCTACACCCCCGAAAGCGTGTGCGGTTACGCCTTCGGAAGCGGCATATATTATAACGGCGGCGCCATAGATGAGCTTATCGCCGCCCATCCCGAGGACGCGGAGGAGCTTAAGACCCTGCGCTCGATAATTTCAAAAGTCAGCACCGGCAGTCTTATCGACGCCGCCCGCACCGACGAGGAACGTCTCGCCTCGGGCATGCACGCCTGCTGGGGGGGAGGCTGGGGCGGTCATGCCAACCCCGACTACGACATGATTCTCCACCTGGGCACCGACGGGCTGCGCGGGAAGATCGAGAAATACCGCGCCGTCAACCCGGGGCGCGACGAGTTCTACGACGCCTGCCGCCTGTCGCTTGACGCGCTGGATATTCTCGGCGACCGTTTTTCCCAGCTGGCTGCCGAAACCGCCGAAACGCTCGAAGGCGAGCGGCGGGAGTGGTTCTTCTCGATATCCGAAGCCCTTAAAAAAGTTCCGCGCCGTCCGGCATACGATTTTCTGTCGGCATGCGTGTTCTTCTGGCTCTCATTCTGCTGCAACGGCATCGACTCGCCCGGCCGCTTCGACCAGTTCATGATTGACTACTGGCGCGCCACCCCCGAAGAGGAGGCGTATGACATTCTCTCGAAGCTCTGGGTGGAGTTCCACTGCACCCGCACCTGGAATCTCTGCCTCTCGGGCAGCGACGAGAACTGGAACGACGACACCAACGAGCTGACCTACGCCGTGCTGAAACTCGCCGCTGAGAAGCTGTGGGAGACGCCGAATATCACCCTTCGCGTGCACCGCAACACCCCCGAAATGCTCTGGAAAGCGGCAGCCGACACCCTCGCCACCGGTATCGGCATGCCCTCCATATACAACGACGAGATTGTCTGTCCGGCGCTGGAGGGGCTGGGCATTCCGCCCTGCGACTCTCACCTCTACTGCATGAACGGCTGCAACCAGATAGATATTATGGGCAAATCCCATATGGGTCTGGAGGACGGCGAAGTCTGCTTCCTCAAATGCCTGGAGTACGCTCTGCTTGACGGCTGGTGCAGCGTTTCGGAGCTTCAGCGGAGCCTGCGCACCGGCGACGCGGCAAATTTCACCTCTTTTGAACAGGTGATGGACGCCTATAACCGTCAGATACGGTATATCACGGACATCGCCCTCTCCATGTCCTGGAAATCTCAGCAGGTCTATGCCGAGCACGCGCCAAACCCCTTCCGCTCCTGTGTTATTCAGGGCTGTATTGAGCGGGGAATCGACTACAAGAACGGCGGACCCCTCTACGGCCACGGTCAGATTCTCATCGAAGGGCTTGCCGACACCGCCGACTCGCTTGCCGCCGTGAAGAAGGTGGTATTCGAAGACAAAGCCTTCACCATGGGTGAGCTTGTGGCGGCGCTGCGGGCGAATTTCGTGGGCTATGAGGAGCTGCACCGCGCACTTGTAGCCTGTCCGAAGTTCGGCAACGGCGACGAGTATGTGGATTCCATAGCCGCCGAGATATTCAAGAGCTTCAGCGAATATCTTCTGACCCGGCACACCTTCCGGGGCGGCATATACGGCTCGGGACTCAGCACCTTCAACCGCGCCGCCGCCTACGGCTCCTGTGTGGGCGCCATGCCAAACGGACGGCGCAGAGGCGATTCGCTCATGGCGGACAGCATCTCCGCAGTGCCCGGGAACGACGTGAACGGTCCCACCGCGGTGGCGCGCTCCTGCATCAGCTACGACCAGACGCTGGCAAAGAGCGGCTTTATCATGCAGATAAAGCTTGACAAGAAGCTGATATCCGACGACACCGGCAAAGCCGCGCTGATTGAGCTGTGCAAAACATATCTGTTCAACGGCGGTCAGAATATTACGATAAACGTGCTCGATCAGGAAGAACTGCTTGACGCCATGAAGAACCCCGAGGCGCACCGCGATCTTATCGTGCGTGTCGGCGGATACTCGGCGCACTTCATCAGCCTTTCCAAGGGGCTGCAGGAGAATATCCTCGCCCGAACAGGATATGCGCTGTAATGCCGTAATGCGGTAACGCCGGGAGTTGCGTTGTATCGGACAGAATAAATCAGCCGTATAATCATAAAAACAGAGCCGGTCTGCCGCTTTCGAAGACATCCGGCTATGTTTTGTTTGTTTATTCGGTTACGGCGAAACCATCCGCCGTTGTTCCATGACCGCGCACCGCACGGATAACGCATTCGGTCGGAGTTGTTTCCGGTGTTATTCGAGACCCGCGAAAAGCTCAAGGGTCGAGGCTATGACAGCCGATATACTCGTATCCATTGAAGCGATTTTTGATTCGAGAGCAAGATCGTGTTTGTCGAACATGCCCGCGAAAACCCCGTCGCGGATGTAGTTGCACCAGATTGTGTCGCCCAGGTCATAGATGCGGTAGTTGAAAATCAAATCCAGCATCTCAAGCGAATCGGCATCCCGCGCGAACTTGTCTTTCAGAAGCGTCTCATAATAGACCGGCACCACATACTCACGGGAATATGCCGACATGACCTCCATGACCGCGCCTATAAGGTCGAGACTTTCTTCAGGTATGGATATCGGCACGATGTTGAAGCATCCGCCTTCGCTTCGCGAGCAGTACTGCTCCTGCGCTTCATCCCACTTAGGGAAGGGGATGATTCCGAAGTCCTGCTCCATATCGCGGTAAAAGCGCATGATGAAATGGGTGCGCACCACATTGAATAACGCGCGGTTCTCCTTGAATACCGTACAGTCGGCGTAATCGGGGAGAACCTTCGTGTTGAACCAGACGTTTCCGTTGTGCATGCGATCCGAGAAATCCATGTAGAACGATGAGAATTTCTCATTTCCCACGAGCGCGAACTGCGGCTCGTCTTCGGAGTTTTTCGTAATGGTGCGCAGACCCGAACCGATCCAGAAGCAGGGCAGCATCTGTTTGTTGTGAGAGGTTATGCCGTACTGGTCGTCGATGGTAAACACTCCGTCTCCGTTGAGGTCGGTTGTCGCAAGCTGGGCATCCGCATAGAATCTTTCAAGCGTCCAGCTGCCGTCTCTGACCGTCTTGTAGTAGTCGTTAAGACCGTAGTTCTCGGCAAGACCGAGGCTGAACATCAGGACATTGACCGACGAGTAGCAGGTCAGATTGTAGTCGCCGTATGAGTAGAAAAGGCGGTTGTATACCGATATGTCCTCGTTTACCGTCTGCGACCACCACTCGCGCTCAAGGTCTATGTAGGGTATGTCGCTGTAAGCCCGGGCAAGACCCTCGGTTGCCAGCGTCCAGGCGTCCCGGTCGACCGTGACGATTAACTCATAATTGTTGTCTCCCGCAAGGATCATGGAGCGCGCGTCGTTGACGCTCACGCTTTTCTGCAGGTTTTCCGACATCTTGAAGTTGTATTTGCTCTGCAGGAACTCGTTGCGGTTGTAGATGGCGTCGTTTAACACCTCTCCGTCCAGCTCTTCCGAATATATCTGATAATAATACGAACCGGTCGCAAGGTTGTATATTGCGAAACGTCCGCCATCGAAATTAAGGTCGTCGGGGATGGCTGTTGTCCATGCCGGCGTTGTCTCTGTCGCGGTTTCCGCTTCAGCGGTGGTGACCGATGCGGTATCATTGCTTCCCGTACCGCCGCATCCGGCAAACACGGCGAGCAGCATCGCGGCTGTGATAAGAAATAAAATACTTCTGACTGATGATTTCATGTAATATTCATTCCTCCTTTTATTTTTGTGTGTTCGTCCTGTGACAGTTTAATTGTATACTTGTTTTATCGTTCTGTCAAGGTGTCTCTTTTTCTACAGAAGAGTGATATTTACAATAAAATAACGACAGTTAATACCGAGAATATTAAAACTGTCATGCTTATGCGGTTCGGATAACATAAACAGCATGATAGGCACAGATATGACAATGCGTTTATTCATTCACCCCTTCAGATCCGCGATTTCGCCCATGTCGGGCAGCCATACGGAGGAGGCGTCGACAAAGCCGCTCTTATCCTCCATCTGCGCCGCGATAGTAGAGGGAATCCTTCCGTCAAGCTGGCCGCGGACGCTTTCAGCCCGCAGCAGACAGAATTTTTCAAGGGTGTCGACGGCAAGCAGGAAATCCTCATATGAGCAAAACGCGGTGGGATCTTTTTCCACATAGGGGGCGATAAGTTCCCGTGTTTCGGCTATAAGATTCTCAAAGTACCCGTTTTCGAAATAGCTTTTTATGAGATGGTCGAAATATTCATGATACAGGGCAAAATACTCATTGTTTTTCATCAGATTGTGATAGAGCGGGCGCTTCCGCATGATCTTTCCTTCGGCGGGCGTGTTGATGGGATAATTGACATACAGTGTCGAGTCGTTTATCGGATTCGGCATGCCGAGGGAATAGGTCGCAAACGCCAGATTGTAGTCCCAGGGGATGATGCTTAAAATCCCGTCCTTTTCATAAAGATAGTAATTGTGCCCGGTTTTCCCTAAATAGCTGTCCATGTTGACCACGAACACCTGCACCGTGAAGTAGCGGATGATCTCATCCACATCAACGGCGGTTTCCAGGTTTTCACCGGTTGACAGGATTTTCAGAGCGTTGATCAGACGGCGCTTGTCCGCGTTTGTGATGCCGAATTTCGCGTTGCGGAAAATGTTGTCATAGCTTGAAAAATCATCGTCGGTGTACCTGAGGTGGACGTCGGCGTTTTCCGCTTTCAGCGACTTATAGTCCGGCTTATACAGCCTGCCGTAGCCGGCGCCGAAATTCCGTCTTGCAAAGGCTTCTTCCGGCTCCTCGATGGCGAGAAACAGCCCCCAGTCCTCACCATTGACACGCACCCAAGCATAGCTGCACAGCGGCGTCGGAACCCCCATGTGCTCCATCATGTCAAAAACGATACGGGTTTTCATATAGCTGTTGTCCTGAAACGAGGTGTCAAGTGAGAATTTGTCAAGACCGTAATAACTGCCATGGACATAGCGGTCAAATTCCACCTTAATGCTGTAGCGGCTCAGCCCGTATTTTTCTATAAGCCGGCGGGAACTGTTGCCCTTGGCGCGCAGACCGACGTTGGTAAATTCCGCTCCGTCTATCACCAATGTGCAGGGGGTATACTCCTCTTTTGGCGCCGACGCGATAAAGGCATCCCAGTCGTCAATAATAATATCAATGGTGTGGACTTTGGTTTTATCAAAAAGGCGCGTTTCATACCCCTGCGAAGCGGGCACAAGTCCCAACGCTTTGCCGTTCATCAGCAGAATAGTGACTGCCAGCGCAATCGATATAATCACGATGCATATACGGTCGATATGTTTATGTTTCAGCATAAGTTTATAAAATCTGAGCCGCCGCTACAGGTTACACGGCTGCACGGCTGATGCCGATTTCCCCGCCGGTTTGTTTCTTTTATATCAAATTGAATCATATAAAGCGCCAAATGCAAGCTGACTCACACAGCAAAATCCGTGTGAGTCAGCGAAAATATAAGCGGCTTTTATTCTTTAATCGTCGTAGTCGGTATCGTCGTCGTAGTCGGTATCGTCGTCGTAATCGGTGTCGTCGTCGTAATCGGTGTCGTCGTCGTAGTCGGTGTCGTCAAAGTCGGTCACACCGTCATTGTTGGGACCGTAGTCGGTGTCGTCGTAGTCGGTATCGTCATTATCGTCAAGGTCGGTCACGCCGTCACTGTCGGGACCGTAATCGGTGTCGTCATTGTCCTTGCCGTCAAAGTCGGTCACACCGTCGTTGTCGGGACCGTAGTCGGTGTCGTCGTAGTCGGTGTCATTCCTGACTTCAACGGGTACTTTCCATTGCTTGTCATCCACACATTCGCGAACATTGGTAAGAATCTCATCCAGGAATGTGGTATGCGGCATTCTGGAACCGGCTTCGATCTCAATGACTATCTGGCGGGAATTGCCTTCCGCTTCCTCAACAAAGTAGCCGGCTTCGCCGATAGCGGTCACAAGGTCGGTCACGACATCACGGATATGCTTTCCGATCAGACCTTCACAGCTGTTGATGATAGCCAGCGCGTCATTGTTGCGGGCGGTCACACCCGTGACTATGCTGTTTTCATCGTACTCAATTGCGATCTCGGGGTTTACGCTCAGTACAAGAACACCGTAGGAATCGCTGTCGCCGCCTCCGATGCCTTTAATGGCGGACATAATCCTGCCGCAGCCGGTGAAGCTCAGTACCAGCGCAAGAGCAAGAAAAACTGCAAGAATTGATTTCTTCATTCTGATATCCTCCTTAACGCTAATTAAAATTCGCAATTTCGCCGCAATCCATATATTAAACTGCCGTTTCGAAAATGCAAAAAAAGAAAAAGCAATAAAACAATCCCGGGACAGAATCCCGGCAAGCGCATATTTCGCGGAAAAATGTCTTATTACTGTTGATATTATAACACAAAACTGTGAAAATGTCAATATAGCGTTGAATATTTATACAACATGCTGTCTCCCCGAACCCGGCGGGCTGCTATATCGGGCAGTCTGCCTAAATATTATAATTTTGCTTATATTTCCAGCAATTGCGGAACAACAGCCGCTCCCGTTGATCGCATCACGGGAGCGGCTGTTGTTATACCAATTTATATTGTTGGAATTACTTATTTTATATAAATCCTCCGTGCGTCAAAGCTGTTTACGCTCTTGTGATGGCTCCGATGATATTATCGCCCCTGCGGCGCCAGTTCCACAGATATACCGCGAAGATAACAAGCACGATCGGGATAACCGATAAATCGATGCCGATAATCGACAGGTATCCGAAGAGCGCTGCAAGGGTAACTCTCTTGAATATAAATCCGAAAAGAACCGCGGCGATACAGATAATCGGGATGCTCAGCGCCAGGGGCAGGCAGCCGTATACCGCCGCCTCCCACATGAACATCGACAGCTCCTCTTTCTTGTCCATGCCTATCGATCGCAGTATCGCCAGCTCGCGCCTGCGTGCCTCAAGGCTCGTGTTGATGCTGTTCACCGCGTTCAGCAGTCCCAGGATGCCGAAGAAGGCGATCAATACATTTAAGAACCGCTCAATAGGGCGCAGACTGTCTCTTATATCCCGCTCCCTGTCAAGCCGCGTCGTGATTTCATATTCCTGCCCGGATTCAGCCGAATCGAGAATGCCGGATATGCGCCCGACGGACGCTTCGATGTCCTCATATCTGACGTGCAGCATGACCGATGCCGTGCTCATGGATTCGTCGCCGTAAAGCGCCTCGTCGACTTTAAGATATTCCTCCCGGTTCATCATAATAACCGGATTATACGGGAAATATACGCTGTCGGTTTCCGGATAGCTCACGGTGACCGCCGCGATCGGAACCGATATCTCGGCATTATTTTCCATGTCATAGGGCGACCTTGCGCAGAGGGTCAGCGATTTGCCGTCGGCAAAGGGTAAGCCGCCGGCAGACCGTCCCGCTTCGGTTTCATTTGTTCCGCCGATATTATTGACAAGAATAACACTGCCGTCGGTTCCGGCGGCATCCGCCTGTTCAAGAATCTTCCCGTATGTGATGTCGTCCAGACCGTACAGAATCGTATGCAGAACGGTCTGACCGTTGTATATCCACGCGTTTGCGGCGGCACTCATGTCGACGTTCATATCGGTCGTCATCGTGCATACATTCATATAGTATGCGAAATACAGGTCTCCGATCTGCGATATTTCCGACAGCAGGGGATCATCCGGCAGTCCGTTTGCGAAATGTATGCTGATATTATAGCGGTCGTCCTCAAGCTGCGCGAATGAATTGGCTTTTACGAACGCCATGACAGTCTGAAAGGATATGCTGATTGCGAAAAACAGCGCCAGGGCGATCATCGACATGCGGTATGAACTTCTGCTGCCCCTGTAAAACCGCAGGGCAAGCGACCTTGCCGGATTCGCGGGATTTATCGCCTGATTTTTTCCCGCGCCTTTCCTGCCGCTCCCGCCGATGCCGGCATAACCGTCCATGCTCCCCGTGATAGCCGCGACTATCGGAATCCGCGCGAGGCGGCGTATCTGCCCCGAGGATGCTATAAAAACGGTCAGCGGAACGAGCGCGATGCATATAAGCGTCACCCACCAGGAAAAGGCGAATTTAATCATCAGGCTCTGAACGATATACCCGACCAGAGGTCCCAGCAGCATGGCGGGAATGCAGCAGACCGCCGCTTCAAGATAAAGCAGGTACCGAATTTGTTCGGGTGCTGCGCCCACGCTTTTGAGCATTCCGAGTTCAGACAGCCGCGAACGCCCGAACGCCGCATACGCGCCTCCTATGATGACAGCGAACAGTATAATCACCATTACGATGAAAGCCGCCGCCGTCAGTATCAGCTGTCCCAGGGCTGTGAGGCGGTTTGAATAGGGGTCTTTTACTCCGTACAATCCCAAGAGCTGGCGGTTATAAGTAATGTTATATACACCGTAACCGCTTCGTTCCAGACCTATGGACCCGGCGATGGCTTCCGAAACCGGATATACCTTTTTCATGTCGCGGAGGGTTATATATGCGTGGTTTTCGGATGTGCGGAGTTCGGCGATTTCATCGTTCGCTTTCAGAATGTCTATCTGTTCCTCGGTGAGCTGCTCGTTGATTACAAAATGCTGGCTCCCGGAATAGCTCTTCGCGAAGTCCACCGCGGCGCTGTGCTGGGCGACGTAAATACAGGCGAAAATCGAAATGACGACAGACGAAAGCAGAATGCTGAACAGGAGCGGAAGGGTTTTCCGCCTGTCCGCCCTTATGCGCGAGAGAAAATAATCCGTCATGATTTTCATTATCTCTCTCCTTCTCCTCTGCCCGCGTCAGCCGAAATGTCGGATATTATCCTCCCGTCCATCATCTCAATAACGCGGTCGGCAAGTCCGGTTAGCCGTCGGGCTGCGGCCGTTATATCATAAGGTCAAGGTAGGAATCTATATCAGCGATGCACTTTCTGGCTGTGCGCGGACCTACCTTCTCGACACCCGGTCTGCCGCACGCGGACTCGCAGTAATCGGTTCTCTGGAACACGAGCCTAAGTTCCGCCGGGAAGAGTATCTTGAACGGCTTTATTTTTCCTATGAGCCGCACCGAGTCTATGGCTGCCTGCCGTATCAAAGCCCGGGCTGCTTTTGCGTCAAGCGATACGGCTCTGTTGCGCCCGACGGCACGCTTCACCGGCGCAGTGGCTATGTCGCCCAAAAACCTTCTGCCTTCTTCGCAGGCGGCTATGTCTCCCGAGACCATAATAACAGGTACGTCGTATCTGCCGAGAAATACGGCGCTCTGGGCGATTTCGCCGCAGCTTCTGCCGTTTATCGTGTAATCAAACCAGGATTTCGAGCTCTGCGTATGATCGAGAAAGGCGTTTTCGGTGCCCGCCATGGCATGGGTGCCTATCATCGCCGCGGCGGTGAGCGTCCCGCTTTTGGTAAGCCTGTTGTAGTCGTTTATCCCGTCCACAAGTATGGCTCTTTCGTCCAGAGTGCCGGGGAGGAAGTTCTTCCCCGTGCCGTGGCCGTCCTCCACATACACCTTCTCGGCGCCGGTCGCAAAATATCCGTCCACCGCGGCGTTGATATCGTCGGTCAGCTTGCGGCAGGACGCGATATAATGCTCTTCCGATTCGATAAACACGTTGTCGATTGAGTCGACGCCGGTTATTCCCTCCATGTCGGTCATGATGAAGATATTCATGCTGCTTCTCCTTTTTTGTAATCGTTTGGTTAACATATCGGGTTTTATATATGTCTGCAATATGATTATATAAAATCCGGCTTGCCAAGTCAATGGTATATTTGCTTAATTCCCGTTTATATGTATGTATATATTGCAAAAATCATATAAACAGGAAGCCCTCTCCGAATCCGGAGAGGGCTTCGCGATATTTTCGGATAAAGTCTGCGGTCGGCAACAGCCGCCGCTCGCGGGTCGCCGGGTAAATCCGCGGAGGAAAAGGAAACGCGGGACTGAGAATCTCAAAGCAGGCGAATCTCTCTCTGAAGAACGGGCTTCATTATGCCGTTCTCCTTTAATTTATTCATTATGACTTCTCTCAGTTCAAGCTGCATAATAATGTAATCTTCCGGAACAACGGGAGCGCTGACTAAAATATCTATACAGCTGTCGCTCGTGCCGGAAACGCCTATGATATAGTCGTGTCCTTTAAGGACACGATCGTTGTTATCGAGACAGGTTTTTATGATCTGTCTCGCTTTTTCGATATCGTCCTTTAACGGTATCCCGATTTTGACATCGGTATACACATACTCGGTTTTTGAAAGGTTTTCGACCTTGTTCTGCATAATCTTCTCGTTAGGCAAAACCACTGTTATGTTTTTCCGGTTTTTGAAAATCGTATTGAAAAGCCTTATCTCCTCGACCACCAGTAAATCTTCCGTTCCTTCGATGAAAACACGATCCCCCGCTTTTATAAGCCTGGTTAAAACAATCATGATTCCCGAAGCGAGAGCCGTCAAAGAACCCCGCAAAGCCAGAGCTATCGACAAGCCCAGCGAAGCGACCAGAGTTATCAGCGAGTTTGTCTGAAAACCCATGGTGTTCGCGGCTATAACAATGACAAAGAAATATCCTAAAAACTTGAAGATTATCTCTATATAGTAGATCGCGCTTTTTGTGGCTCCTCCCTTTTTTAGAATATGGTTAATCAGTTTCAGGGCATAACGGATTAACAGATATCCTACGACGAAAATCAATATGCCCTTAAGAAGGCTGGCTCCGACATTAATCAGGTTGGACTGAGACCAAAAACTATCGGAGGTAATCTCCAGCAATTTGTCCGTGGAGTCTTTGATATCTTCGCTTAATTCGGTTAAATGTTCCAGATTGCCTTCCATATCCGGTTCTGCTCCTTGTATCATCATGTCGGGTTTTCGGTCTTTTCGCGGGTTATGATTGAGCGCTATACATCGTGGGTATTTTATCACACTCTGCGGCTGCATTCAAGATTTTCTGAATTAAAACTGTAAATTTTCAGGGAACGGAGCGAGTGCGCAAAGTCCTGATGAGATTGCTGTTTTTTGTTTGAAACCGCTTGAATGCCGCGGGGGAGTGTGTTAGAATATGTTCAATAACACAAAGAGAGGGAAGAGAAAGATGGACGCGGCAAAGTTTAAAGAGATTTTTTCGAAAGACAACTACCGGCTGCCTATACGCTGGGACGGCAAGGATTTCTACGCGACGTTATACAAACATCTGAAGAACTACCGTGAAGACATTAAGAGTCATTGTTCAGAGGGTTCTGAATTGTTTGATGATGTGAAAACCGTTTGCCGCGGCATATGCGCAGCCGTGGACTGCAGCTTCAGAGGGTATCCGGAGAAAGCATACGATAGTTTTAAAGGTGTAATGGAGATTCTCGGCAAAGATCCGTTGCTGATTGACGAGAAAGACGTCAAAAAAGAATCATTATACCGTGTCGTCGATGTCGAAAACGCTGCCGTCCCTGACCGTAAAAGGCTGTTTCATGTTCCGTTCAGCATGCGCTCGAAAATGTCAACCCAGAGGTATAGTATACCCGGATTTCCCAGTCTTTACCTTGGCACATCGTTGGAGTTGTGCTGCATGGAAGTGGGCAAAGACCCGCAGCGCGATTATGTTTGCGTGTCGCGGTATGAACTGCAGACCGATGAGCGTGTTAAATACAATGTTTTTGGACAAAATCAGCGTCCGATATTTGATAACGATGAGTTCAAAATCTACGATATTTCGATCAAACCGGATAACGCAATAAATAAATCGGGCAATAAAAATAAGGATGTTGATATATATATTAAGTGGTATCCGCTTATATCAGCCTGTTCATATATACGTGCTATGCGTGATGATCACTATTCGGCAGAATATATAATACCACAGCTGTTTATCCAATGGGTGCGCTCAGAAAATGAGGATGCGGTCGTAGGTATCAAGTATTTCTCCTGCGCATCTGAACATGCATCAATACTTGGACATAATTATGTATTCCCTACCACGGGTACTCCATATCAAGCTCGGAAGACTATAACCAATTATTGCGCCAGGCTGTCACACAGGTTTATGCTTACAGTTCCGGAATTCATAATGGATTATTGTTCTATCGAAAACTGTGAAGAACAGATAAAAGCTGATAATAATCTTGAATACATAGAGGGCTATAATGAAGGAGAAGGCGAAGAAATAGAAGGTGAATATGAGATACCTGAAGGAGTATCCGCGATTGGTGTATTTGCCTTTTCCGGCTGCAGCGCGCTTACAGGTATCACCATCCCGGACAGTGTTACGAGCATTGGCGATTTCGCCTTTTCCGACTGCAGCGCGCTGCCAACTATCACCATCCCGGACAGTGTTACGAGCATTGGTAATTTCGCCTTTGACGGCTGCAGCGCGCTGACAACTATCATCATCCCGAAAAGTGTAACGAACATTGGCAATGCCGCCTTTGACTGCTGCAGTGCGCTGACAACTATCATCATCCCGAAAAGTGTAACGAGCATTAGCAATACCGCCTTTTCCCGCTGCAACTCGCTGTCAAGTATCATAGTCGATATCAAAAATGAACATTATACGAGTGTGGATAATATTATTTATAATAAGGATAAGACCATTTTGATTTGTTACCCCGCAGGGAAAAATCAAAATGGCTTCACCATCCCGGACAATGTAACGAGCATTGGTGACTACGCCTTTGACGGCTGCAGCGCGCTGATAACTATCACCATCCCGGACAGTGTTACGAGCATTGGTGACTACGCCTTTTCCGACTGCAGCGCGCTGACAACTATCACCATCCCGGACAGTGTAACGAGCATTGGTAATTTCGCCTTTGACGGCTGCAGTGCGCTGACAACTATCACCATCTCGGACAGTGTAACGAGCATTGGTAATTTCGCCTTTTCCTATTGTAGTTCACTGACAAGTATCATCATCCCGGACAGTGTTACGAGCATTGGTGAGGCCGCCTTTTTAGGCTGCAGCGCGCTGAAAACTGTGAATTATTCCGGTACGCGGGAACAAAGAGAAAGGCTCAATAATAATATTGGTGAAGGCAACGAAGTTCTTATGAAAGCCGAATGGATATACAATTCTTCCGGCAGCGAGAACTGAGCGCAGACGGCGTATGTCACAAACATAAATTAAAAAAGAACCGTAATCGCAATACACATGGTATCACGATTACGGTTCTTTTCTGGTGGAGACGAAGGGGCTCGAACCCTCCACCTCAGCGTTGCGAACGCTGCGCTCTCCCGGATGAGCTACGTCCCCGTTTACCGCCGGTGAATGTTATTATACCACAAACGGGCGGGCATTGCAAGGGCTTTTGAAAAAATAACGGCGTTTCGGGAGAACGATTATAGCCGAATATTTATAATGCCTTCGATAGCGTTACCGGCACTCCTCCCGGGCGGGAAGCGCCGCATACGCCTCCAAGCCGGCTGCATATGCGGCGCTGACTGCAGACCTCAGAGCACCATGAACAGCGTGCCGGCGGTTATAAGCACGCAGCCGATGAAAGCCTTGAGGGTAAAACTCTCGTTAAACAGTATAAAAGCCAGCACCAGGGTAATCACCACGCTCATCTTGTCTATGGGCACCACCTTTGTCACCTCGCCGATCTGGAGAGCGCGATAGTAGCAGAGCCAGGACGCGCCGGTGGCAAGCCCCGACAAAATCAGGAAAAGCCAGCTTTTCCGGCTTATCTCGGAAATCGACTTGACAATCGACGTGCCCGAGCTTGTTTGAGTTATCAACACCATGACCCATGCCATAACCAGAACCACTACCGTTCGAATGGCGGTGGCGAGATTGCTGTTCACTCCCTTGATGCCGATTTTCGCGAGAATCGAGGTCAGCGCGGCGAACACCGCCGAGCCGACTGCGTATAAAACCCACATATGTCCTCCTGAATGTCCTTAAAATGTCGTTAGAATAGAATAAACTAATAATCTTAAATTGTCTCGGCTGTCTCACCTCAGCCGAATCAGCCGAACAGCCCGGTTGACAGGTAGCGCGTGCCCGTGTCGGGGAGCAGAACGGCGATCATCTTGTCCTTGAATTCGGGTCTCGCCGCTAAAATCGCGGCTGCATGGAGCGCCGCGCCAGAGGTTATGCCGCAGAGCGCGCCCTCGAGGCGGGCGAGCGAACGGGCGGCAGCGAAGGCTTCTTCGGTCGTGACGGTGATTATCTCGTCCGTCACCGACGGGTCGTAGTTTTCGGGGATGAAGTTGGCGCCGATGCCCTGCAGATCGTGCTTCCCCGCCCTGCCGTGGGAGATGAGGGGCGAATCGGCGGGTTCCACCGCGGCCACGCGGACGGCGGGATTTTTCGACTTGAGGAAGCGGCCGGTGCCGGTTATCGTTCCCGCCGAGCCGACGCCCGCCACGAATGCCGCCAGCTGACCGTCGGTGTCCGCCCATAGTTCGGGGCCGGTGGTCTCGAAATGAGCCCGGGGATTGGCGGGATTTTCGAACTGACCGGCGATTATCGAATTGGGTATGGCTGCCGCGAGTTCTTCGGCTTTTGCTATGGAACCGCTCATGCCCCCGGCGCCGGGGGTGAGCACTATCTCGGCTCCGTACGCGGCTATCAGGCCGCGCCGCTCCGCGCTCATGGTGTCGGGCATTACCATAATAGCTTTGTAGCCCCGGGCGGCCGCCACCATGGCTATTCCGATGCCGGTGTTGCCGCTGGTGGGCTCGATGACCGTCCCGCCGGGTGCGAGCCGTCCGCTGCTTTCGGCGTCCTTAATCATCGCCAGCGCGATGCGGTCCTTGGAACTTCCGGCGGGATTCAGATACTCCAGCTTGCCGAGTATCCGTCCGCCCAGCCCAAGCGACGCTCTGTACCTTGACAGCTCCAGCAGCGGCGTCCCGCCGATGAGCGAGGTAATGTCTTCGTGAATACGCATGTTCCTTCTCCCGAAATATATATGTGTGGTTGAAAATCCGAAATTCGCACTTGAACGGCACGCATTTCCATGATATAGTGACAGTACGTGATATAGTGATAGTAAATTACGGAGGTATTCGAAAATGAGATCGATTAAAAAGCTGCTCGCCCTGCTTACGGCGGCGCTGATGCTTGCGGGAGCCGCTGCCTGCGGCGCTCCCGGCGCGCAGTCGGCTGTCACCTCGGATACAGCAGCCGACACCGAGCCGGCGGAGACCACCACCGAAGGCTATATCAGCGGCGTGCCCGACGACGCGGATTTTGAAGGCGCCGAGGTCCGCGTACTCAACAGCCCCACCCAGCAGGCGGCAATCGAGATGCTGAGCATCATGGAGTCGGACGGCGACATCATCAACGACGCCATGTATAAGCGGAATCTCGACGTTATGAAGAATCTGAACGTCGAACTCGTCTACACCAACGACATCAACGCAAACGCCTGCGACGCGGTCACCCGTTTCGTGCAGGCGGGCGACGATTCTTACGAACTGGTGCTTGAGGCGCAGTACCAGCAGATAAAGATCATCCTGCAGGGCATGTATGCCGATATAATCGACGCGCCCTACATAGACGTGTCCATGCCCTGGTGGCCGTCAAACTACATTCACGGTCTCAACATCGGCAACACCCACCGCTACCTGCTCACCGGCGACGCCTCCCCCGACTTCCTGCGCTGGATAGCCACAACATACTACAACAAGCAGGTTTACGCAGACTTCTTCGGAGATGCCGACGGGCTGTATCAGACGGTGCTTGACGGCGAGTGGACCCTCGACCTTGTAAACACCATGACCGAGAGCGTCTACTCCGACCTGAACGGCAACGGCAAAAACGACATGGAGGACATGCTGGGCTGTCTGCTTAATACCGCCGCATCCGCCGACGCCATTTACTTCAACGCCGGCGCGGTGGTCGTATACTATGACAAGGACGGCGCTCCCGTTCTCGACCCGGTCACCGACCGCACGATAAAGGTCGTGGAGCAGATGTACCGGCTTTTCTATGAGAATCCCGCCACCGGCGTTTACGGGGCTGACTGGAATATGATAAACAACCAATTCACAGCCAAGTTCGCCGCCGACGAGATGCTCTTCAACTTCGCCTGGATGTTCACCGCCGACTATCTCCGAGCCATGGAAAGCGACTACGGCGTTATCCCCTACCCGAAGTCCGACGAATCGGTGGAGGAATACCGCGCCATGCCCCACAACGATGTGTCCTGCTACGCTATCCCGGCCGCGTGTCAGAATGTGGAGCTTGCCTGCGCCGCGCTTGAGGAGTTAGCCTATCTCGGCTACATGAACACCTCTCCCGCGTACTATGAGATAGCCATGAAGACAAAATATATGCGGGACAGCTCGGACGTGGCCGCTCAGATGATGGATCTCATTCACGACAGCGCCTTCTCCGACACCGGCTATGTGTTCGCCTCCCAGATAAACTCCGCGGGCTATCTTGGCCGCGACCTGATGGGCAGGAAATCAAAGGACGTGGTGTCCTACTACGCCACCAAAGAGGAGGCTGCCAAAGCCAAGTTCGCCGAGTTCGTTGCGCTCTACATGGGCTGATAATCGGAACACATTATATCAAGGGCATCGGTCATCCGATGCCCTTTCCACGATGTCAGTCAGTCCTGCTAACCGATGAACAGCTCGCCGGTTTCGTCCTGCCAGAGACGCATCCACTTTACCCGGTATTCCACCGGGAAGGTAGTATTTTCATCAACCAGGCAGTCGCCGGGCTTCCAGCGGGAGCCCTCGGTAAAGAGGAAGTTGTTGAGTATTATATACAGCGGGTCCTGAAAGCCCGCCATGCCGCCGATACCGCCGAAGTCGCCCTCCTCGCCGATATTGTAGGAGTAATACTCCTCCCCGTCAACCGTGAAGTACATGCGTTCGGGCGTCCAGCCGAAGCCGTAGAGGTGGTATTCGTCGTTGAGGGTCTCCGGGTTCGGGAAGGTATAGCCGCGGTCTCCGCCCGGGAGCTGGACATGTCCGCCCTTCCACCACTTGTGCAGGTTGGGATAAACCTGATCCTTTGAGGCGAAAATCTCGAAGATATCGACTTCAACGAAGTATTCGGTGGTAAGATATCGCCTGTCCGACTGCATCCAGAATGAGGGCCAGGCGCCCTTGAAGAAGGGCGGATTGGCGCACATCTCAAGATAGCCGTAGCGGTAGGACATGGTACCGTCGGTGGTAAGCGAACAATTGGTGGAAAAGGGCTTCTCTCCCTCCTCCCGGTGGCACTGCAGCAGCAGTTCCCCGCCGTCGATGCGGGCGTTGCGCTCGCCGGTGCCGTTGATGATGTCGCCCTGCGCCATCTTGGCCTTGAACGCCCATTTTGTCATATCGATTTTATCGCCGTCAAATTCATCGTGCCATACCAGCTTCATGCCCTCGGCAAAGGGCTTCGGTGCAGCGTACTCCATGCTGTTCCCTCCTGTTTATACATTTTCACGGTTCGTACATATATCGAGTATATCACACGAAGCGCCGCTTTGCAAGCGTCAAAATACCGTTAAACGGGCGCCGACGCCGATGTTGACGACTGTGTCGGCGCGGCAAACCGGCGGAAATGCAAATTAAATAAATTAACCTTGACAGAGCGGCGCCGTAAGGGTATAATCAGGATGAAGGCACATATCCTATAAACCAATTCATCCATACGGAGGAATACTATATGGCAGACAAAGTAAGAATCGGCATTATCGGCTGCGGCGGCATCGCCAACGGCAAGCATATGCCGTCTCTTAAGAAGCTCCCCAATGTCGAGATGGTGGCGTTCTGCGACCTTGTTATCGAGCGCGCCGAGAAGGCGGCCGCTCAGTACGGTATCGCCGGAGCCAAGACCTACACCGACTACAAGGAACTCCTTAAGGACAAGACCATTGATGTGGTTCATGTTCTCACCCCGAACCGCGCCCACAGCTTCATCACCGTCGACGCTCTCGACGCCGGCAAGCATGTAATGTGCGAGAAGCCCATGGCAATAAACTCGGTCGAGGCGAAGAAGATGGTCGACGCGGCAAAGCGCAGCGGCAAGAAGCTCACAATCGGTTATCAGAACCGTCAGAACCCCCACTCCCTCTATCTCAAGAAGGAAGCGCTTGACGGCACCTTCGGCGATATCTACTATGCCAAGGCAACCGCCATCCGCCGCCGCGGTGTTCCCACCTGGGGCGTTTTCCTCAACGAGTACGAGCAGGGCGGCGGTCCCCTCATAGACATCGGTACCCACTCCCTCGACCTGACTCTGTGGATAATGGACAACTACAAGCCGAAGTATTGCTGCGGCACCACCTTCCACAAGCTCAACAAGGACACCAATACCGGCAACATCTGGGGCGACTGGGACCCCGAGAAGTTCACCGTTGAGGACGCGGCTTTCGGCTTCGTCGTAATGGAGAACGGCGCCACCATCTATCTTGAGGCTACCTGGGCTCTCAACTACATAAACACCGGCGAGGCTGCCACCACCATCTGCGGCACCAAGGCCGGCGGCGATATGGTGGGCGGCGTCCGTATAAACGGCGTGCGCAACGGCCGTCAGTATGTTCTTACCCCCGACTTCAGCTCCGGCGGTGTAGCATTCTTCGACGGCAACCCCAACGAGTCCTCGGCAGAGCGTGAAGCCCGTCTCTGGATCGACGCCATTGTCAACGACAAGACCCCCGTCGTGCGTCCCGAGCAGGCGTTCTGCGTCACCCGCATCCTTGAGGGTATCTACGAGTCGGCAAAGTCCGGCACCGCTTTCCACTTCGAGAATTAACCGGCTTCCGGTCGATTTTCAGGTACAGACAAGGAGTATTGATACATGAAACTCTGTGTATTAGCCAACCTCTACGGCAGCAAGCCTCTTGACGAGGTTCTCTGCAAGCTGAGCGGCATGGGTGTCGAGGCTGCCGAAATAGGCGCCGGCGGATATCCGGGCAAAGCTCACTGCGACCCCGAAATTCTCCTCAAAGACGACGCGAAGTTCAAGGAATTCAAAGCCCTCTTCGCCAAGTATAACATAGAGTGCGCGGCTCTCGCGGTTCACGGCAACGCCGTTCATCCCGACAAGGCTATCGCCGCGAAGTTCGATTCCGACTACAGAAACGCCGTTCTCCTCGCCGAGAAGCTGGGCGTAAAGACTGTCGTCACCTTCTCGGGCTGCCCGGGCGACTGCCCCTCTTCAAAGTACCCGAACTGGGTCACCTGCCCCTGGCCGGACGATTTCCTCGCCATTCTGGAATACCAGTGGAACGAGGTTCTCATCCCCTACTGGAAGGAAGCCGGCGCTTTCGCCGCGGCCCACAATGTGCGCGTAGCTTTTGAGATGCACCCCGGCTTCTGCGTATACAACCCCGAGACGCTGCTCCGGCTCAGAGCTGCCTGCGGCGACGTCCTCGGCGCGAACTTCGACCCCTCCCACCTGGTATGGCAGGGCATCGACCCCGTGGCGGCTATCAGAAAGCTGGGCGAGGCGGGCGCTATCTACCACTTCCACGCCAAGGACACCAAGATAGATCCATACAATACCGCCGTCAACGGCGTTCTCGATACCAAGCATTACGGCGATGAGCTGCACCGCTCCTGGGTATTCAGAGCCATCGGTTACGGCAACAACATGCAGTACTGGCGCGACATGATAAGCAATCTTCGTCTCGTCGGCTACGACGGAGTTCTATCGGTTGAGCATGAGGACAGTCTCATGTCGATAGATGAGGGACTGGACAAGGCTGTATACTTCCTCAAGCAGGCAATCATCAGGGAGCCCAAGCCGGGCTCGATGAGCTGGGCGTAATTCTCCGGAAATAATACGGAGAATCTCTGATTTCCGGGTCGGGGAAACAAACTGCCTATCACCGGGTCAAAGGAAAGGAAAAACAGACCGGCTCTGCCGGCCTGCGGTATAGTAAATATGAAAAAGAATCTTGTAGTTATCGGTTACGGCGGAATGGGCGGCTGGCATGCCGAACACGCGCTCAAAAGCGACGTGGTCAATCTGCTCGGCGTGTATGACATAAAGGAAGAACGCAATGAGCTTGCCCGCTCAAAGGGCATCTTCGCCTATGATTCCCAGGAAGCGGTGCTTAAAGACGATAGGGTTGACATTATAACGGTTGCCGTCCCCAACGACGACCACATAAAAGTAGTAATCCCCTGCCTTGAGGCGGGCAAGAACGTTATCTGCGAAAAGCCGGTTTCCATGGACTCCTGCGAACTGCAGAAGATGATCGACGCCGCCAACAAAGCCGGCAAGCTTTTCACCGTTCATCAGAACCGGCGCTGGGACGTTGACTTCCTCGCCATGAAGCAGATCGCCGACTCCGGCGAGATCGGCAAGGTGTTCAATATCGAGTCGCGCATTCACGGCTCCCGCGGCATTCCCAGCGACTGGCGCGGTCAGAAAGCGCACGGCGGCGGCATGCTGCTCGACTGGGGTGTACACCTCATCGACCAGGTGATGCAGATAATGCCGGGCAAGATAGTCTCGCTGAACTGCCACTTCAGCCACCGCACCAACAAGGAAGTCGACGACGGCTTCAATCTCCGCATGTATTTCGACAACGGCGCCTCCGCTTATGTGGAGGTCGGCACCTATAACTTCATCGCAATGCCGCGGTTCTACATGCAGTGCGAGAAGGGCTCTGCCCTCATCCGCGACTGGCGTGAGGAGACTCAGGTAGTCAAGTGCAAGGCATGGCACGAGAACGATGTTCTCCCGGTCAAGACCGCCGCGGGGCTTACCAAGACCATGGCTCCCCGCAACGAGGTCACAACCGACACCTATAAAGTCGCCCGTCCCGCATCCGACGTACACGAATTCTACCGCAACGCCTGCGCCGTTATCGACGGCAAGGCGAAGCAGCTTGTCACCCACGATGAGGTCATGCGCGTGATGAAGATCATGGAGGCATGCTTCGAGTCGGTCGAAAAGGGTCAGGTTTTAAGCGTCGAGCTGTGAGTTTTATTGTATTTAATTGATAACATCGGAGGCGTGTGCGGTTTCGCACACGCCTCCGATGTTTTTTGCGCGAACAGATACAGTGAGTTTCGCGAACAGATACAGTGAGTTTTTCGGCACATCATTAACAGCCGCAGGGAACCGCCTCTGTCATTCGGTATCGCCTGTCCGCTCTGAAAATGTCAAAAGTAAATCTCTAAAGTAACCGCAACAGCAGCAGTTTCGATTGCGCTCACATTGGGAATTTACGCAATAGAAAAATCCTGAAATAAAACATTGATAATGAGGCTGCCGGCACCAAACCGGCAGCCTCGCATTTTCGGTAACCGCAGAAAATTATCGGGCTTTCCGCCGCGGCTTCCATTCATCCGCTTATTTGTCTTTCTTCCCGAAAATTACCTCCAGCACGATATACAGAGCGCCGAAAAGCACGCCTGCCACCGGCCAGATGATCCAGCTCTTCTGCCAATCCATCGTGATGAAGCTGTAAGCCAGGTAAGCGGCGGTCGCAACAAGCCAATAGATGGCGATGAACGGCGTTATCTTCCTGTTCAGCGCTTTTTTATCGGGATGATAACTCTCCTCCTGCAGCAGCATTGAATATGTTCCCCGGGAAATGCCCGCGCTGACAAAGAGATAGACGGCGATTGCTATGAATACAATGCCGACGGCAATTACCGCATTTGTCTCAATCCGGATTAACTGAGGCAAAAATTCCGAGGATATAAAGGCAGCCATTGCAAAAATGCAGAGTACAACGCCGATGACGATGTGAACGGCAAATTTCGGCATAAAACCCTGAAGCCGTTCTTTCACCATACCGTCTATGCCGTATGCCGTTTCAAACGGTTCATTCCATATCCATTCATAAGCTTTGAGCTTAAATACGTTTAAGATGATAACAGCGACGGCACAGGCAATAATCAGCGCGGCAATGATCGCGCCGAGCGACTCGGCAAAGGGCTGTTTAATCCAAATTCCCGACAGAAGCGGCGGGATAACCGCCATTATGCAGAGCCAGGTCCCGAAGGCAATCAGTTTGGCACTGTGCAATCTTGCGTTAATAAATGCATTCGCTTCTTCCATGCTTAACCTGCGAAGGGGGCTTCCGGATTCTTCCGCCTTTTCCGGAATGGCTGCGGATTCGATCTCGTCTTTCACAAGATAGTCCGTGCTGACGCCGAAGAGATTGCTCATTGCAAGGATTCGTTCAAGGTCAGGCGTACTCTGCGCGCTTTCCCATTTGGAAATCGCCTGCCTGCTTACTCCAAGCTTTTCGGCCAGTTCCTCCTGCGACCAATTGTTTTGCTTGCGCAGTTCAATGATTTTGTCTGCCAAGATCATAATTCTTTCCTCCTTAATTTTTAGACTGCCTTTGTGGCTTTCCGTGATGCCATTATAGCTGAAACTTCAGTTGCAGCCAACCAAGCGCACCTTGAACTTCCGCAACGACACCTTGAACTTTCGCAACGGACGGTTGCAATTGCCTGAAATTATAACCGATTTATGAAACTGACTTATAAAAAAGCTCACTGAATATCTGAACCGCTATTCAGACCCCTTCCAGTTCTATTTTGAAAACGGCTATACCGTCGGGCGCCACCTTGTTGAAGAATTCGCGGCGCTTGTCGGAAAAGGGGAAATCCTCCTCATATCCGGCGACGAAATCCAATTTTTCTTCAATGGAATATTTAGCAGGCAGTATCGGGAAGTCGGTGACATTCGTCACCTTGCGGATTGGATACTTAGACTGCACGTGAAGGTCGTTGTAGTATTCGGCATATGTGTTATATACACCCAGCAGATAGCTGCCGTCGCTGCGGCGCACCAGTGTGTATGGCAGGTTGACGGTCAGCGGGTCTGTCTGCTGCCGCAGTCTGACAAAGAGCTGCTTTAAGGCTTCAAGGAACCCCAATGATATCTTGCTGAAATACAGAATATCGCCGAAATCGAGGAAATCGCCCTTCTTCCTCGGGAAGGGAGTGTAGTTCTCCGGCACCCAGGTGAGGTCACCCTGATATTCGGTGCGGGTATCGGGCATGTCGAGACATGAATCCAAATCGGCGGTCAGTTCCGAAACACAATCCGCATCAGCAGCACCGGAATCAAATATTCCATCGGGGATAACGACAAACAATTGCTGCGGATAGCGCACATCCCTGTCGGTGAGCTTAAACTGCGGGCAGAGCGTTTCATCCGTCCAATCGAAACACGCAGGCACCGTGCCGACGACGGCGCCCTTGTATTCCCGAACCGCCTGCTTTTCGCTCTCACTCAAAAGGTCGTAGTTCGGCACGAACAGAGGATTTTTAAGTCCATCGAGCGAATCGGGTTTTGTGACTCCGCTTATGATAAGCCCGTTTCGGCTCAGCTCGGTCAGATATTTGTGCGGCGACCAGCGGCGGGTGGCGATATACTCGGGCAGAAGATTGTTCTGCGCCGCATCCGACCAGAGCACCAGCGGTCCCGAAACCTCGACTGCATCATGGCTGTAAGCATGCTCGAACCAGCCGCGCAGCGTCTCCCACTGATCCGCAGTAACTCCGTCCGCAAGGCAGACCAACAGCCCGGAGGCGGCGCGTTTTACCGGCTGTCCGCCCTTCACCAGTTGATAACCCAGCATCCTGTATACCGTGCGCTCCAGGCTTGCCGGGCGGTGCGCCAGAACGTCGTATTCCTCGGTCGAATCCTTGACGCCTATCATATTTAGCAGATGCTCCGCGCCTATCTGCGCACCCGTGAGCGGAACCATGCTGACCAGCTTGTGGAACAGCTCTGGCTGCCCCGGTCCGCGCACGCTGTCGGGCAGGACGTTGAGCGTCACGCTGTCCACTCCCGCCTCGATAAGAGCGGGCAGGTCTATTCCGACCACATAAAGGGTTTCAAAGGGGTCGGTTAGATAGGCTCCCAGAATGGAGACCTTTGCATCGATTTCGGCAAGAGAGGAGCAGAGCTTTTTCATGAAGCCGTTCCAGCGCCATGCCGAAAACCTTATCCAGCTCTCGCGATGCTGCCCCCAGATCCAGGTCCGGCGGGCATCTTTGTTCTCGGACGAGTCGGAATCCATGCCCGCGGCGATCTCATCGGGCAGTTTAAGCCCCGCATAATTGACAAACTGATCCACATAATCCGCCGAATAATCGCGGGCAGAGCAGCTTGCGGGTACGGGACAAAAGCAATCGGACAGATGAACGCCCTTAAGTCCGTAGTCCTTTACGGCTTCATGGCATTTTCTGACGAAAAAGTCCTCGTAATAGCTGCCGTCGTCGAGACGCTTCAGCACATTCATAAAGATGGAATTTCTTTCGCCGTTTACGTAAACTCCCCTGTTTTTGGTAAGCCATTCATCATGGTAGTAGTTGTTCATGCTCCTGCCCATGATGCTGAGATATGCGTCGATGTTGTGTTCGCGGAGGGCGCTGACAAGTCCGCGCAGGTGATAATTCGTCCAGGTCTGGCGATAGCGCAGGTGATTCCGCGCGCAGCCGTAGGACGCGCAGAAATCCGGCGGGAAGACTGCTTCCTGCTCCATGCCGTTATGAAGATGAATTATATCCGGGTGGAATACAAAGAGCATGACCGCGTGCGGCTGCATCTGCATCCGCGAAAGCAGTTCGCCCACTCCGTAGTCGGGCTGTGTCACGTCGAAACCGAGCAGCTGCATCCAAAGATATAATTTATCTCCGCCGCGCCATGTGTACCGTGCAGAATCCGCGTTATAATCCTTTTCCATATCTTTAATTACCTCATTGTCCGAATATATTATACGGTTAATTATCGTGATATAAACTTACGCTATGAATTGTAATACAGCAATAACAATTTGTCAATATAGTTCGTCATTCCCGTTCGCGAGATGAATGATACCGCCCCTGTTGTTGAAGGTTATATGGATTACCCCTTAACCGACGGGCGTATCATACCGTCCGGCAAAGTATATATAACGGCATTTTTGCCTTGACAATTGAAATATTATGTGCTACAATGTGAATTGCGTTAACACGGCGGTCATAGAAAACCCGAATAACCTGTTGCCGCTGAAATACTGTTGTTGCACAATATATGAGGTTAAACTCTGCATCCAATTAATTTCATCCACTTGAAAGGGGTATATTATGAACAACAATCCCGCTATCGCTCCGCTTAAAACCGACCGTTCCCTCGCGAAGTTTATTCTGCTTTCCCTTATCACCTTCGGCATTTACGGTCTGGTAGTCATGACCGAGATTTCCACCTCGATAAACAAAATTGCTTCGCCCTATGACCAGAAGAAGACCATGCACTTCTGCCTGCTTTTCTTCCTGATTGCCCCCATAACCCTCGGCATCGGCTCTCTTGTCTGGTCCCACAACCTCTCCAACCGTATAGGAGCGGAGCTTAAGCGCAGGGGCTTCAACTTCGAGTTCAGCGCGACCACATTCTGGCTCTGGAATATACTCGGATCGTTCATTATTGTCGGACCGTTTATCTACAGCCACAAGCTGCTCACCGCAATGAACATGCTTTCCGACGACTACAACAAAAGAGGTTAATGCAAGGCTGTCTGTAACGCAACATATCCGGATTGACCGCAGCCCGATTTATGCCTTTCCGTTATTTGTGTGCCGCCTTTCATGACGAAAAGACGGTTAGCCGGACTTATAATCACTGCAGTTATCCCTCTGATTTTCTCATATATTGTGTATAATAAACGTATACCGCATCAATATGCCGCGCAGGTAAACGCGACGGCAGTTAAACATTTGACCTGTAATAGTAAAAGGACTTTCCCGTCAAGGCTGTACCTCAGCGGGAGAGTCCTTTCGGTATTCAGGTACCCGTTTTTACACACAGCGAGCATCGCGCAGCCCTCCGGCCGTATCAGACGAACGGGGGATAGAAATGTTCACATTTCTGTGTTAAACTCATTTTACGCAAATATCGTTTTTAACATACCGAAAACAGCGTACCGAAAGGAAAAACAACAGGACAGGGGGCGTATCAGGATCATGAGCGATGACGGCAAAAAAGACAATGCGAACAGAAGGCCTCTTGATACCACCCATATGCAGGAAAAACTCAAGGGCGATTATTTCCCGCAGGATTTTGAAGGATTTCTGGACGACGACATACGGAACTTTTTCGACGCGCTGCTGAACGAAACCGGGCAGAAGAAAAGCGATATCATCAGAAAGGCGAACCTCTCCCGCACCTACGGCTACCAGCTCATGGAGGGGCGCAGAAGGGGAAAGCGGGATTACTACCTGCTTATCGCGCTGGCGATGTCACTTGACCTGAAAACCACCCAGCGGATGCTGTCGGTGACCAAGTGCGGCGCGCTGCATCCGCTTATTAAACGCGACGCCGCGGTTATCTTCGCCCTCAACCACGGGTATGACAGCCTCAAAACCTATGAATTCATGTGCTCCCTGGGGCTGCAGCCGCTGGACGACGGCGCGGAAAACGAATAAGTGTTTGCTGTTTTTGCGGGTATAGGATTTAACGGGAATCGGTGTTATCGACAGCGGAGAATCCGCCCGCGCTTTTAAGCAATAAGCAATAAGTAACAAGTAATTTTATGAAATCTGCGAAACTCATGCGGAGACAGCCATGACCGGAAAAACAGGAACAGCGCGAGCGTTTGCCGCCCTCATTGTCGCCGCTTTGCTATGTCTGACGGCGGCGCTGACGGGCTGCGGCAAGCCGGCGGGAATATCGCCCACGGCAGCCGAGATAAAAGAGCGTTCGGCTGCGGCAGGCTTCCTCGCGAAGAAAATTGAGGAGAGCGGCGGATTCATAGCCGGCGACGATAAGAGAGACCATGCCTCGGGCAGCGCCTATCTGTATGACAACGCCCTAGCCGCGGTCGTCCTTGTGTCCGCCGGCGCCCGGGAACATGCCGAAAAGATAGCCAACGCCATAATCTTCGCCCAGGAGCACGACCGCACTTTCAGCGACGGCAGGCTTCGGAACGCCTATGTGGCAGGCGACCCGAAAAGCGATTCGGGGCGCTCCATAACGGCGGGCAGGGTTACGGTCCGTCTGCCGGGCTTCTGGAAGGACGGAAGATGGCAGGAGGATTCCTATACCGTGTCCACCTCCACGGGCAATATGGCGTGGACGGTTCTGGCGCTCTGCGCCGCCGCGGAGAATGCCTCTGCCGTGAAACAGGCCGAATATCTCGCCGGGGCGATAAAAGCCGCCGATTTCGTTCTAACCCTCGAGTCGGAAAACGGCGGGTTCACCGCAGGCTATGAGGGCTGGGACGAGGCGCAGACAAAGGTCACCTACATCTCCACCGAGCATAACATCGACCTCTATGCGGCGTTTTCCGCCCTCTCGAAAGCCCTTTCGGAAAGCGACCCCGCGAAGGCTGATATTTATTCCGAAGCGGCGGACAACGCAAAACGCTTTGTTATGTCCATGTATGACGACACGCTCGGCTGCTTCTATACAGGCACGCTGGACGACGGCATAACGATAAGCGACGGCGTTATCCCTCTCGACACAAACAGTCTTGCCGTTCTTGCTTTCGGCAATGAACTTGCCGACCCCCGGCGGCCGCTGGCATTCGCGGAGGAGCGCATGGCGGTGGGAGGGGGATTTGACTTCAGCGCCGGCGACCTGGACGGCATCTGGAACGAGGGCACGGCGCAGATGGCTGTCTGCTACCGTATGCTGAAAAACGACGATAAGTACGGCGCGGTAATGGCTTATCTGAAAACCCAGACAGCCAAAGACGGCAGTCTGCCCGCCGCCGACAGAGACGGCGTTTCCACCGGCTTTGTCATTGCCGGATCGGACATACTTTGGGAATACAACAACGTGCAGAGCATCAGCGCCACGGGATGGCTGGCTCTTGCGCAGCTTGGCATAAATCCGTTCGGGTTAAGTTTTGAGTGAGAATTTACATGAGGAAGAAGCGAGAGAACAAAAGAAGGAGAATCCCCGAGTCATTGGGGAACCGGGTGTGCGGCGTCTCGATATATCTGCTTGTGCTCGTATTTGATGCCGCCGTCCACTGCGCCATCCTTTTGTTCTACGGGCTGACTTTCCAAAACTTTTTCCGCGGCTTCCTTTCGTTTCTATTTTTCATCTATCCGCTCCACTATGTCGCCGACGCGCTGTGGTCGCTGCGTCCATCGGTCCGCGGCATCCTTTCGGGGGAAATACCCGTCAACCGCAAATACTACATGAACACGGTGCGGAAAGAGGTGGCGAGAGAGGAACTGCTGCCGGTCACCGTCAGCATGCCCGTCTACCTTGAGGCAAATGAGGTCATCTTCGAAACTATGCGTTCGGCTCTGGCGGCAGCGAAAAGCTACCGGGAGTTCAGCGGCGAAGCGGCAAACGTTGTGGTATCCGACGACGGTATAGCCCCTCTGCTTGGCGGCAGATGCACCCGGGAAAAGGCGGAAGCGATTATTTACGCTCTGAAAAACAATATCTCGGGTCTCGCGCCGTCCGAGAGGAAAGCGGCGGAGCGCATACTCTTTTACCGAACGAACAATATCCCCTTTGTTGTCCGGCCTGCCGAAGGGCGGGCGGGGCATTTTAAGAAGGCTTCCAATCTGAATTACACTCTGAAACTCGGGAAAGCCGCGGCGGGCGTATCGGGCGCATCGGGAGTATCGGGAGTATCAAATGAAGGGATGACCGAAGAAGGCGGCGTTTTCGCCGGAGGCTACTCGGAGGGAGACATAACCACACACGAGATCATCCTGCTGCTGGACAAGGACTCGGGCGTGAAGCCGGGGATCATCGAAGCCATACTGCCGGAATTTGCAGCCGACGAAAAACTGGCATATGTTCAGTGCGCCACAAATGCCGGAAACCCGGACGAGAACTATTATACAAACGCCGCCGGAAGGCATGCAAACGGTCTGTTTCATAATATCTGGCCTTGCAAGGCTCTGCAGGGCTTCTTTGTGCCGCTGGTGGGGCACAACGCTTTTATCCGAAAGTCGCTTCTTGAAAAGAGCGGTCTCTGGGCGGAGAACCGGGTTTCCGAGGATTACGACAAGGCGCTCTGTTTTTACGGCATGGGCTATCACGGAAAATACGCGCAGATACGCGGTCTCGAGTTCACCGAATGCGTCAGCCGCACCTTCACCGAGGAGACCGGCAGGCAGCGCCGTTATGCCTTCGGCCTGCTTGAACTGCTTTTTGACGGAACCGTCTTTCCCCATAGAAGGAACAAGAATATCCGGGTGCGGGGCTGCGACGTGTTTTATATGCTTTTCTATCTCTGCTCGCTTGTCAATCAGGTGATGCTTATCCCCACGGTGCTTTTTGAAAGCTATTTCGGGAACATACATCTGCTCTGGGCGGGCTTTCTGTTCTGC
The DNA here is from genome assembly GCA_012514145.1 of Clostridiales bacterium. Lineage (GTDB taxonomy): Bacteria > Bacillota > Clostridia > Oscillospirales > CAG-272 > JAAZAV01. The sequence continues at coordinate 66,615 of JAAZAV010000063.1, forward strand.
ACGATGTGTTTTATTGTTTTCCCCATGCTCCGGAGCCTGGTGATGCGCCGCCGTCAGCCGAAGGAGCATCTTGCCGGATTGGGGGACACGCTTATCATAGCAATATCATTCGTCGGACATTCCTATTCATCCCTCTCGGGAACCTGCCGGTATCTTGTGAACAAGATAAAGGAAATAAAGACCCCCTTCCCCTCCACAAATGTGGACAGGCTGGATTACCGCTTCCGCGACGGCGCGAAGCTGCTGTTTCAATATGTCCGGAAGAACCCGCTGTTTCTCGTTGTTGCTTTCCTCTGTCTCGACAGAGGCGTATTTCTGCTTACGCGGAAAGGGCTTGAGCCGGTTACGATTATTACATATTGCTACATACTGTTCGGTGTCGTGCTGGTTCCCGTTTTGCTCACGCCGCAGTTATACGGCGGTCTTTTCCGAAACACCGTTTCCGCGGATTCCGGGGAGGTGAAAGTTCTGAACCAACATAATGACGCAGGCACAAGCGCGCCCGGCAGTTCCGAACCGGACGCAATATACAGGGAGCTGTCTCCCCTTGTCATAGAAAAGGAATCATCCGGCACGGCAGATGACGATATAGCCAGTTTCCTCGCCGGGTATCGGGAAACCCTTATGACTTCGCTCGCCGGAGAAGAAATGCCGGAGGAACTGCTGCGCGATTACCTCTTTGAAAGCTGCCTCCGAAAGGACCCGGAAAGCCGGAAAGAGCTGTACCTGCTGCGTCGAAAGAAGGACGGCGCAAAGGCTCTGCTCCGCATTACGAAAAACTATCCCGAGGAGGACGCGCTGGAGGAGGCGAAGCTGCTTCAAAGACTCGATCATCCGGGGATTCCGAAGGTGCTTTTTTCCCGCGAAAAGGAAGGGAAAAGCTGCCTTGTCCGGGAATATGCGGAGGGGCGGACACTGTACGATATAGTGTCCGAAAGAGGCTGCCTTTCGGCGGAGGACATTTTCGGCATCGCCGGGAAGCTGGCGGAGATACTCGTCTATCTCCACCGGCAGACGCCGCCGGTCATCCACCGGGACATCAAGCCTCAGAACATAATAGCCGGGCGGGACGGCAGAATTCACCTGATAGATTTCGGCATAGCGAGGGAGCACAAGCATCAGCGCCGGCAGGACACCGCCATAGTTCTCACCCTGGACTACGCTTCACCCGAGCAGTACGGCTTTGAGCAGACCACGCCGCTGTCGGACATTTATTCGCTTGGGGTGGTTCTGCTCTTTCTTGCCACCGGCCGCACAGTCCGTTCCGACCTGGAGGCGCAGATAGTCGACAACCGCCTGCGGGAGCTTATCGGTCAGTGCATAGCCTTCAACCCGAAGATGCGCATAAAGAGCGCGGAGGAGATACTCGCGTTTATTCGCCGCGGCAGTGACGGCAGCGGTTATATACAGCGGCGCAAGCGGCTGCCCGCGGCTGCGGGCTTCATAGCGGCGGCGCTCTGCTTTTCGGTCATCTCATACGGAACGGGTTACCTTGCGGGGAGAGGCGGAGCCGAGGCTCGGGCGCATGATCGGGCTTATCAGTCGGGCTACACCGACGGCTATGACGCCGCGCCTGTCTTCCTGACGGGCGCTCTGCGGACCGGTAAACCGCAAGGCTTTGACAATATGGCGGTGCCCGGGGGCGCTTTCGCCGCCGCGGGAGAAGGTAACGGCATTGTTTACTACCTGTCGGGCGGCTCGATATGGGGCATGCCGGCGAACGGCACCGAGCCGAAGCTGACAGTGCCGTCCGAGGACGCCCGGGCGCTGAGTTATAATAACGGCTGGCTTTACTATTCCTCCGGCAACAGCATAACGCAGACCAGCATATATACCGGCGAGAGCGATATTCTCTGTCGGGAGGCGGAGGGGAGGCTGCTTACGGCGGATGAGCGTTTTTACGTCATCACCGCGGAGGGAGTGTCGCTTCTCGATATAACTACGGGAATATTGACCCCGATAGACTGTCTTTCGCGCTGCGAAATCCTGCAGACCGACGGCGAATACCTGTACTATATCGGCGGAGAGGACGGGAAATTATATCGCTGCGGACCGAACGGAGAGAATCCCGCAATGCTCTTTGACGGAGCCTGCGCCGGCATCTGCCTATCAGGGGGCGATATATACTGCGCCGCGGAACAGAACGGAACCGAATGTCTGCTTCGGGTGAACATAAAGACAGGTGATACCGAACTTCTGGCGGAGATAAACGCCGCAATGCTGAATTCCGCCGGGAATTATATATGCTATCTCGACCTGTCGGACGGGAGGATCTACCGCTGTTCGCCGGACGGCCGCATACGGGAGCGGATCTCCGCAAACCGTGCGAAGGATTTCAACCTTGCCGGCGGCTGGGTATTTTACCGCAACGATGACGACGGCGGAAAACTGTGGTGCGTCCGGCTCGACGGAGCCAACGACCACCCAGTGTCCTCCGGGAGGTGAGGTCTGTGCGAAACAAACTGCGGTTCCGGCGGAGCGGAAAGACCGAACGCCCGATATCCGATATAATAGCCGAGAACGGCGCCCTGGGGCGGGGAGATATAATATACATCGTAAAAAAGCTGTGTTCTCTGGCTGACACTTCGGTTTCCGGCGGGGAGAGCGGGCGGGATATACCCATTCATCCGGATAACGTATTGATAAGCCCGGACGGGCATGTCAGATTACACGGCAAGACACTCCCGCCGACTTCATATCTGCCGCCCGAAATTGAAAAATCCGATCCTCTTGCAGCCGGCGCGCAGGTATATGCCCTCGGTATGCTGATGCTTTATATGGCGACCGGGAGAGAGTCAAAGGCGGAGACCGACACCGCCCACCTGAGCCGTCCTCTCCGCTCGCTGATACAGGGCTGCACCGATTTTGACCCGAATATACGGTTCAAAGATACAAAAGAACTTATGGCGGCGATAAATCGCGAAACGGGGTTTGGGAAAAAGGCGCTGTCGATATTGATGATGCTTCTGACTGTCTGTCTTGCGATTGGTCTTTCCTTCTTCTTCGGGCGGGCGGGGTTCGGTCAGGGCGGCGCGGCGGGGGAGGATATCGGCTTCCGTGCCGGATATTCAGCGGGTTTCGAGAAGGGCTTCTCCGACGCGCCCGGCATAGGCATCGGCGCCGCTTCCTTTGACGCCCGTGACGGAAACATTTCGGGCAACTTCATACCCGAGGAAAGGTCCTATGCGGTTCGGGGAGAAACTGCCGTATACTTTCTTGACGGAGAGAATCTCTGCCGGATGGAGCCATACACCCGGGAAACCGAAGTTCTGGCGGCTCTGAACGGCGCCGATTCCCTGCAATATTACGGCGGCAGGCTTTATTACCGCAGAGGTGACAATATCTGCCGCATGGATCCGAAAACGGCGAAGGAAGAGGTAGTCTGCGAATCTTCCGGAGGGCAGTTTTTCATATTTGACGATATTTTCTGTCTCTATGACAACCAAAGCGGCGGTACCGGCTATCTCTACGGCATTGACCCCGACAAGGGTACGCTGACACAGCTAAACGGCGCCGCGGAATACCGCTGTCTGAATGTCGCGGAGGGGCAGCTATATTACATCTCACCGGACAGAGGGAACTCTATCTGCCGCAGCGACCCCGACGGGGGCAATCTGAGCCTCATCAGCAGCGGTTCATACGAAAGCTTCTGCATATATGACGGCAGCATTTATGCCGCCGCCGGCGACGGACTGATACGCATGGATTTAAACGGCGGAAATCCGGTGATCCTCGCCTCCCGCGCCCTGTATTCGCCGAATGTCTCGGAGGGCGGCATCTTTTTCATATCCGGTCAGGGCAGGTCTCTGGAATGGATGTCGCACGACGGCAGAAGCCGTTACACAATAGTGACCGGCAGAACCGGCTCCTTCAACCTTGCCGGCGAGTGGATATTCTACCGGAATGAAGACGACGACGGCTTGCTATGGCGCGTATACATCAGCGGCGGATACAGCGCAAGAGTTTCGGAGTGAAATCGCGTTAGGACATGACGGTAGACCGGACCGGCGGCGTCGGATATAATTATTTACATAACAACGAACAGACAGCAGGTCAATGATAAATATTGACCTGTTGTCTGTTTTTTTTGTTAAATTTCAAAAAACTCATTTTGTATGCTGTCAGCAGACAATAAACGCATTTATCGGGGTTATAATACAGATGAAGTTAAAACACATCAATAAAAAGGAGAGCAGCACCATGACACAGAACACCGATATTGCATATAACCCCATGACCGAGAACCGCGTTACGGTCATGTCAAAGTCGGGCTTCCTGCCCGAGCCGAAGATAAGCTACGTGGGCGACATAATAGGAATCATTATCAGCGTCTTTCTGATAATCGGCGGCGCCAGCGGACTGATGGTTCTGCGCGGCACCGACAGCAGCCCTGCGCTGGTAGTCGCGGGTTTCTTATTCTTAGCCTTGGATATATTCTCAATGGTTAAGAAGAGTTACGACTTCAAGAAAGCCGGGGAAGAACGGCACAAGCGCATGGGCAGAATGTCCATGCAGGAAAACACGGTCAAGACCGACGGGCGGCTTCTCCCTTCGCCGGTGAACCTGCGCATCATCTGCGACCAGAATATCTCGGTATTTGACTACGGCGCCCGTCTGAACGGCAGTCCGATGACCCGCGACGCCAAGTCGGGCGAATACTACGGCACAACCTGGTATGTGTACAACATCCTGAATTTCAGCAATCTTGATCTGACGGTGGTTTTTGACGCCGGCGCATATGCTTATGCGAATGCGCCCGAAATAGTCGTTCGGCTTTTCCGCGACGACAAAGGCAATAACGGCGTCGATCTTCCGGGGGACCTGATGGTTATACCGACCGAGACCCCTCAGCCGGCAGGGCAGCTGCCAATTGCGTAACGGCATACGCGCAACATATGCATAAAGAGAGAATTCCGCCGGTCGGCACACGACAGTGAAACCGGAAAACGGGAAAACTCTCTGCTTGACAAACAGTAAAAAGGAATGTATACTTCTGACATAGAACCGATTTATATCAGAAGCTCATACCACATCACAATCAAAGCCCGGTAAAGGAGGGAACCCCATGTTAAAAGCATACAAAGACTACTGGTTGGGATACGTCGATTTCAGAGGCAGAACGAGCGTTGCCGGCTACTGGTTCACGGTGCTGGCGAATATACTGGTGTCCATTATTTTGTCGTTCATTCTGGGATTTCTGGCGGGAATTCTGGGAGCTTTCATCTATGACTTTCAGAATACCAGATTTCTTGCGCTGATGTTATCGTTTTCGTGTCTCTGCATACTGCCCTCGCTGGCAATTGTGATTCGCCGTCTGCGCGACGCGGGCAAATCCTGGGCGAATATATTCTGGACATTTCTCCCCCTTGCCGGGTCTATCATTCTGATAGTACTCCTCTGCCAGCCCCCCGTTCCCCCCGCTCAGGCTGAACTCGCGGCAGCCGCAAAAAGAAAAAAGCCGGATCTCGGACGCCTGCGCATCCCGGCTGCCGTTCTGATGCTGTGGTGCATTCTGAGTACCGTTATGAATTACATTGCATCCAACCTGACTTACGGTATCGTTGTTTATTATGATTTCACCACGTGGCTGGCGCAGCTTATATTGCTTGCATTCGTGATTATGATCTTTATAGGGAAAAAGAACATAGGTCTTCTGATCCCGGCAGCTTTATATCTGCCTCTGTGTGTTTTCTGGATCATACGCGGCTTCAGCATATACTTGCTGATATATACGGCAACATGGATTGTAACCTGTCTGGTCATAGCTTTAGCCGTATTCAGCAAATCAATGCCCGTTGAATTAAACTATCTGCCCGCGGGATTGTTTCTGATTTCAGCCGTATTCCTGTTAGTCTTAAATATTGTAAGGGGCGGTTTTTCACTGAATGCTGTTATATATTTTATCGAGGACATTGTAATGGCGCTGAGCTTCCTGTTCCTCGGAATGGCGCTGGCAAAGGGTCCCGACAAGGACAAGGCTCCCCCCGTCACATACGCATACGCACATGCGCACGGCGGCGCGGCTTATGGCGCCTATCCGCAGCAGCCGGCTTACGGTCAGCCCCCCGCATACGCGCCCAATGCGCAATATACTGCCTCTGCGCCGAACGCACAGTTCAATCCGTCCGCGCCCAATGCGCCCTATGCGCCGTCGGCATCAAATCAGAGGACGGAACCGGGCGTCCTGCTTGTCAGGTTCAGCATCGAAAAGCTGAACAACCTGAGCGGCTCCTACGGCTATCAGTCGGGTTATCTTATCGGCAAAGCCGTTCCTCCCCAGCTGCTGCAGGGAATGACAATCAGCGACGGCGATTCGGCAGGCACCCTTGCCGGCAGCGAATATGTCTGTGTAGTATCGATTTCCTCAATTGACGGCAGTATTCTGAGGGATAAGATACAGCCGCTTATCATATCAAGTCCGGAAATCTGCAGCAACGGAGCCTTCCCTCTCACACAGGTGGTCAGCAGCAGCCGGGAACCCCTGGTTATGAACGGCGTGGTGAGGGGTGACGGTATCGAAGGCGCGGGCGGCTGGTGCGCAAACGGTATGATGGCCGCCTGGAAAGAGGCTGCCGAACGGCAGTAATCGCGAACCATAATCAAAAATCAGTGCCTGCTTAAAAGCAACATAAGCACCGTAAAAGACATCGGTGTTACAGCCGTTCTTACTGTGACCGGACGAAGACCGGAACATATAGAAACGCGGCGAATGCATACAGTATAGACTGCAAGGTGAATATTCTCGAACCCGATATCTTCAATATCCCTGGAGATACTTTGGTTCAGGGTAAGCCTCCGCCTGATACTATATCAGGCGGAGGCTGTACCGTATCGCCCCCCCCCGAACTGTCCGATTGTAAAAAGCCGCCGAACAACTTGTGAAAAAACTGAATGATTCGTTTATATGATCGGCTGCCGTCATTACGATTGTATATTTTACATACGGCGGAGATTCACCGGCGGATGAGACGGTTTTAATCATAATATTCAATGTAAATGTAAACAAACCCATTGACTGCGGAGCAATAACCATGAAAGCAAAAGATTTTCGTCCCGAACACTTTGAAAAAGGGCGCAGCTTTGACAAAGACATCTTTGAAGCCTATAAAGAAGCGTCCGACAACCTGGAAAAGACATCTTTTAAAATATTCCTCCCATGCGTGGCCGCCGGTCTCCTGCTGGGGCTGCTGTTTTCCGAGGTTATCGGCGGCATCGCGGGAAACACCCTCAATCTGATATCCATCCTTGCGGGGCTGTTTGTCGGCGGGTATTTCAATAAAAACGCATCCCGAAAGGTCGATGAGCTTGCCGCGCGCCTGGGCATCACAGACGACGATGTCGCAGCCGCCGGCGAACACCTGAAAAACGGCACCTTTGCCTGGGTCGGCGGAGACCGTCCGGCGGAAGGTCAGACAATGCCCCGGCCGGAATATAACACGCAGACCGGCGGAAATCCCGTATACCGTCCCGATAATCCTATGCAGACAAATGCGGGTGATATCAAGCCGGTATATCGCCCCGACAACCCCATGCAGCCGGACGCGAAACCCGTTTACGCATATGAAAATCACCCGCATGCGAAGCGGGCTCGTACTCTGCCCGAAACGCCGATGCGCGCTGTTCGGGCGGCGCTGTTCTTAGCGCTCGGCTGGCTGCTGCTGACGGTGTTTCAGCTGATATTTGCGGTGAAACTCCTCTATTCCCCCGCGGCTCATTACTGTCTGGCGGCGGCGATGCTAGGCGCGGCGGCATATCTGATATCGAAAAACGGCCTGCGGTGGAAGCTCACCGGCGGCGGCATAGGGCTTGTGTCGGCTCTGCTGCTGGCGTTTTCCTATGTCATAGGACTTTGGATAAAGAAATATTTAATGACAGCCCGCTTCGAGATGTTCATGCCTTTCAGCGACACCGCTTTCCTTAGTTATGCCGGCAGAGTTTTTACGGCGGTGCTTCTCTCTCTTGCGGCAGCGCTGGTTTTTTCGGTTCTGTTAAGAGAACGCGGAAAACTAAAGAACACAATCTGCGGCGCCGCTGCCGGCGCCGTGTATATGCTTGTCATGCTGATTCCCATGCTGCGCGTAATGTCGGGGATGTCGCCCAATCACCTCACATTCCGGCGTTTCATAACGGAAGAGATTTTCCCGGTTATCGTGTCGGCGGCTGCGATCTTCTTCGTCGGCATGGCGGTCTACTCCCTCTGCAATCTGCCGAACCTGTCGGTAAAGCTCCGCGGCGCGGGACTTGTCTGGGCCTGGCTTGCGCTGGTCGGTTCCTTTGTCACAATTTCACTCGTCACCTGCGTAGGATTGTTCTTTGAGCCTATGCCCGCATATCAGCTGGGGCTGTATGCTTACAATATCATCCTCGGCGGCAGCGCTTTTGTCGGGTATATCCTGCTGCTCTGCGGGAGACGGACCGGCTTGTATTTTATACTTATCGGCATAGGTCTGACGCTCGGCGCACAGTTGTTTTCCGCCCTGTCGCTTCTCATCGAGGGGCGTGCCGGATCGGGAGTGATAGTCAGTCTGCTGATTCCCACGCTGCTTGGCGCTCTGAACCCGCTGTTCGCCTGGCTGGCGGTGGGAGCCGGCACAAAGCCGGACTGAACCCGGTAAAACGGCGGCTCGTCTCAATATTGACCGGCAATGTCGGAAAATGTCTGTCAGATAAAACTGTATTTATTGCGTTTATACGGAAGGAAAAACCATGTACAGAGAGCTTATCGAGAAGCTTTCAAAGGGCAACGAGTGGGTAAAATTGCAGGAACCCTGCCCCGAGAGCGAGATAAAAAAAGCCGAAAAATATGTGGGCTTCAGGTTCCCCGACGAACTCAAAGCTCTGCTCCGGGAGACAAACGGAGACCGCTGGCTGCTGCTGTCAGCCAAAGATATCATCGATGTCGTAAAGCTGAACCGTAAATATTTAACCGAGTGTTTTGAGCCGGACGAGTTTGAGGAAAGAGTCAACCGCCACATCTTCTTTGCGACAAACGGCTGCGGAGATTATTTCTGCTACCGCGTCCTTCCGAACGGTGAGCCGGACACTTCGGCGATATACATATGGGAGCACGAGATTTTCGAAACCCGCGAGGTCGCGAAGGACATTGCCGACCTGATAACCGGGTATTACAATGACGAGGTATAAATGAAGAGCGAGATACTCATCCCCGCATGCAGCGGTCAATGCATTCATGTGTCAGCCGGTCGGAAGATCACGGTGATCGACCTTGAGGGAGGTCAGGTCGTCGACTTTTTCGCCGAAAACGCGGCCGATCCGGGGGAATTCCTCTCCACCGGGGTGACAATAGACTGCAACGAATCTCTCCGGCTGAATGCGGGAGACACGATATACACGAATCTCTACCGGCCGATGTTCGAGGTCATATATGACGAGGTCGGGGAGCACGACCTGATTCATCCCTGCTGCCGCCCGGAGATGTATGATTTCTTCTATAAAAACGGCAGCGGCCACCCGAACTGCCTCGACAATATTAACAGCAGCCTTGGCGGCAGGCGCCCCATAATCCACCCGGTGAATCTGTTCATGTTCACGAAGATAAACCCCGACGGATCGATTTCCGTTGAAGCCCCGCTGTCAAAGGCGGGCAGCAGGGTCGTTCTGGAATCAAAGATGGATGTGCGCCTCGGGATTGCCGCCTGCAGCGTATCCGAAAGCAATTGCAACAGCGGGCGATGTACCGATGTTATGGTTGTTGTGGAATAGTTATGGGGTTTTTTGCCGCCGGATATATTGATATTCCTGCCGGAATGAGCGAAAACAGCGGCGGGCAGAAACGATATTATCAATTTGTATTTACGGGAGAGTATAATGAAAACTCAATTTTCGTTCAGCTACGGCGGGATGCCCTTTTCTCAGTTGAAATACGACACCGAAAAAACCGACTCCGGCTGTATATACCGATTTTCCGACGGACTTACAATCGAACAGCAGATCACAGAATACCCCGAATACGGCGCCGTCGGGTGGGTGCTGTATCTGGGAAACACATCGGATTCCGACACAAAGCTCATAACCGATCTGTTCGACTGCGACACGGTTTTCGACATGGAAGAGAACCCGCCGAAAGCTCGCGGATTCAAAGCAGAGCCGGAGACGTCGGAGATAGTCCGTATGCTCGGACCTGTGAACGGGTCGCTCTATTACACCGACGACGCCGAGTCGGCGAAGGAGTTTTCCTTTGCCGGCGAGTATATACACCCTGGACAGAGCAAAAAATATACGAATATCGGCGGGCGCTCCTCCGACGGGCTTATGCCGTTTTTCGATTATCACAGGGGAGACAGGGGCGTCATCGCCGCTATAGGCTGGACGGGCGACTGGCAGGCGGTATTCACCCGGGACGTCAAAACAGCCGGCATAAAAACCGGACTGCAGAACGCCGCATTTGTGCTGCGCCCCGGCGAGAGACTGCGCACAAGCTCGATACTGCTGATGGAATACGACGAGGGTCAGGTAAGGGCGGGAAACACATTCAGGCGCCTGATCAAGAATCATTTCTCGCTTATCGGCAGACCGGGACGCCCGGAATTCGGGCCGCTCGCCTTTGAAGCCTGGGGCGGACTGCCCAGCGCCGAGATGATCCGCCGGCTCAAAGCCCTGAAAGCTCACGGCGTGGGATTCGAATATCACTGGATCGACGCCGGATGGTACGGCAAATCCACCCTTCCGGTAAACGACCTGTTCTCGGGCGACTGGAGCCGGCACACCGGCGACTGGAGCATAAACGAACTGTATCATCCGAACAAACTCTCGGACGTTGTGGAGCAGGAAAGGTCATCCGGCATGAAAATGCTGCTCTGGGTGGAGCCGGAGCGGGTCATAAAGGGCACGCCGGACACTGTGGCGCACCCCGAGTGGTTCTGGGGAGAGGGCGACAACCTGCTGCTCAACCTGGGGAATGAGGAGGCGCTGCAGCACACCTTCGAGACGGTCTGCGAAAAGATTGATACGCTGAACATCGGCTGCTACCGGCAGGATTTCAACACCTCGCCCACCGGGTACTGGCGCGGCAATGACTGCGAGAACCGGGCGGGAATCAATGAGATAAAGCATATCAGCGGCTTGTATAGGCTCTGGGACATGCTGCTTGACAAATACCCCTCGCTCATCATCGACAACTGCGCCAGCGGCGGGCGGCGTATCGACATCGAGACGCTGAAGCGGAGCATCCCCTTCTTCCGCAGCGATTACCAGTGCGTGTTCAACGCTGAACCCGAGGTGACCCAGGCGCACAACAACATCGCCCGGTATCTGCCCTACAACGGCTGCACTACCAAGACCAAGGGCGATATCTACGCCGCGCGCAGCACCTATTCCTCCGCCTGGGGCGGCGCGTTCTGGAACGCGGGCTTCCAGACGATGGATGAAGCCGATCTGGAACTGGCGCGGGATATAGTCGAAGAATACAAGCGGATACGCCCGTTTTTCTCCTGCGACTATTACTCTCTCGGCTCGAATGTCTACGACCCCTCGGCCTGGACGGTGTGGCAGTACGACCGGCCGGAAAAGGGCGACGGCATTATACTGGCTTTCCGCCGTGCCAAATCCCCCTGCGCCTCGGCGAACTTCATCCCCGGCGGCATAGCTGAACGCAAATCCTATGAGTTTCATGACCGGGACTGTGACACGAAGTTGATTCTGACCTCCGAAGAACTTCTGCGAAACGGTCTGCCGATCGCGATAGGTCAGAAGCGGGCGTCGAAGCTGATTGAATATCGGGTTTTGTGAATTGAATGCCGTATTCGCGCGGTAATCACGGCATAGCCCCCGCCGCTTGACAAGCGGCAACAATAAAAACCTCCCGCCGCCGCAGACAGCTTTCTGCGGCGGCGGGAGGTTTGCGTTATGTTATAAATATGTCAGCCGGTATATGCTTCAAGCATGATTTCAAGCTTGGCGTTAACCGCAGCTTCCTTGGAAGCGAAACGGGAGGCTATGTCCGTACTGTTTTCGCGAACGAGATTTACGAATATATGGCCCACACCGTCGAGAGCAAAGGAATTCAGATAGCCGATGTCGAAGATTACGCTGTCGCGGATGATATCGAGCATGTCGGCGGAATCGAGGTCACGGGAATACTTGTCCTTGAGAACTATATTGTAGTAGGTGGGAACGACCTCCTGATTGGAAACGACGCACAGCCCCTCGGTAACGGTGCCGACGAACTCCACATCGGTCACGGTGCCGGGAACCAACACCAGGGAGAAATAGTCGATGGAATTGGAGTAGTAGTCGCTCTGGGAGGTGTCCATCTTCGGGTAGGGCAGGATTCCCCAGTCGCTATCCATATCGCGCAGATATATGTCGGCGTAGTCAAGATATGCCGGCAGGAAAAGACCGCGGTCCGCCTTGAAGGCGTTGGTCAGGTTCTCGACGGGACCTGATCGGAGCATGTAGGCAAAGTTGCCCGAGTAGAAGAGCTCAACCATATACGCGAGGGCGTTTACCGTGCGCTCGTTGTTGAGAGCGACGTAAAGCATCCCGTCATCGTCCTTGTCAAGCACCTTTATGTTAAATGCCGGCTGGAAGGAGTCAATGGCGGTCGCCCAGTTGGTGAGGTAGCCGAAACTGTCGGCTTCAACGGTGAACTGACCGTCGCCGTTGAGATCGGCGGATACATTCTTTGCGCGGTTGATAAGCTCGGTAATAGTCCAGTCGCCGTCGCGGACAATGGCGTACATGTCGCCGGCGCCGACATTCTCAGCGATCTTCTTGTTGAAGGGCATCTCTAAAAACCTCATGCAATATTCGCCCAAATATGATATAATATACCTATGAAACAGATAAATTTTTTTGCCGAAGATAATCGCCTTGACAGGCTCAGTAAAATGGGTGACCCACTTG
>JAAZAV010000064.1 GCA_012514145.1 Clostridiales bacterium
CAAGTGGGTCACCCATTTTACTGAGCCTGTCAAGGCGATTATCTTCGGCAAAAAAATTTATCTGTTTCATAGGTATATTATATCATATTTGGGCGAATATTGCATGAGGTTTTTAGAGATGCCCTAATTATATTTTATTAAAGCACTGACGCATCAATGCCCCGCGCGGTGAAGGGGGTGAGGTCGACACGCGGCGTCCCTTCGTCAAAGTCCGGCTCATAACTGCGCCCCACCATAGAATACTTGGCGCCCGCCGCCATGTTGTAGGGCAGGAGCTCCACCCGGATGAGACAGCGGCGCAGGTCAGGCGTGTCGAGCAGCCTGGCTGCCGCCTCAATGTCGCCGGGCGAGTCGTTGACACCCGGTATAAGCGGCAGACGGGCGATGAAGGGCACGCAAAGTTCGCCCAGCCGCCGCAGGTTCGAGAGTATAAGTTCGTTTGAAACACCGGTGTAACGCCGATGGGCATCGCTGTCGGTGTGCTTTATATCAAAGAAGAGAAAATCCAGGCGGCGCACTATGTCGGCGAAAACTTCGCCGCCGCAATAGCCGCAGGTCTGCATCCCCAGAGTAAAGCGCCTGCCGCTCTCATCCATCTCTTTGCGCAGCAGATCGAGCACCGCCGCCAGAAATTCATGCTGCAGGGTGGGTTCGCCCCCCGAGAAGGTGACGCCGCCATCGCTGCCGTACATCGCCGAGGCGCGCATAAGACGTTCGGTCAGAGCTTCGGGAGTGTATATCCTGCCAGAAATCTTTCGGTATCCCCCGGGGCAGAGCCGCAGACATTTCCCGCAGCCCGAGCATACCCCGGTATCGATAAGCGCACAGCCCTCCACACGGCATTTACCGCAGTGAAGACAGGCGGAGGCGTTCACCATGACCTGCGGGCGGGGTGACAGCCCCTCGGGATTGTGGCACCAGGAGCAGCGGAGGGGACAGCCCTTCAGGAATACCGTCGTGCGTATCCCGGGACCGTCGTATACCGCCAGCTCCTTGATGTCGAACACCTTTCCGGTGAGATTATTTTGTGAGTGAGAGTGAGGCATAGATCATGTTGCGCAGCCGGGGATGCACATAGGGCTCCTGGCTGTTCAGCAGCTGCTGGGCGTAGAATACCGACAGCCCGGCTTCCGGGTCGGCAAGCAGATAGCAGCCGCCCGCGCCCGCCCAGCCGAATTCACCCACCGACGAGAGCGAGCCGGCGGCGGTGCGGTTCAGCAGCGTGCGGACGCCGCAGCCGTAGCCGTAACCGGTAAAGAGAATCGGATTGAAGGCGGTGAAATCGTCGGCTAATATTCCGCAAAGCCGGTTTTCGCGCATAAGCCGCACCGTCTCGGGAGAGAGGATCCGCGCGCCGTTGGGAGCTTTGCCCATATCGGTGAGGATGCGGGCGAGGATTATCTGATCATCGGCGGTGGAGTGCAGTCCCGCGCCACCCGACTGGGCGGACATGGCAATGCGGTATTCGTTGGTGTCTATATCGATTTTATTGAGTATTCCCCTGCCGGCTCCCGCCGAATCGTCGCAGCGATAGAGAGAGGGGCGGTCTTTAATCCGTGACTCGGGAATATCGAAATATGTTTCATTCATGCCGGCGGGGTCTAAGAGCACCTTTTTCATATAATCGCCGAAGCTCATACCCGTCACAGCCTCTGTCAGGCCGCCGAGCACGTCAAGGCTGAGCCCGTACATCCAGCGGCTGCCCGGTTCAAAGGCAAGGGGTTCGCCGGCGACCGCGCAGGCGGCTTCAAGCGCGGTGGGGTTGGGATTGCCTTCAAGCAGCTTCAGGACCGACGGAGATGTTATATTGTAGTCGATGCCCGAGGTCATGGCGAAAAGGTCGCCCGCCAGAACCGGCTTCTCGGCGTCGGCAAGAGAACCGTCGGGACGCTTCACCTTCATCGAAGCAAATGCCGGGATATAGTGTGACACCGGGTCGGACATGAGCAGTTCGCCCCGCTCAACGAGGGTCAGCGCCGTTACCACAGTCAGCACCTTTGACACCGAATAGAGATTATAAAGGGCGCCGCGCCTGAGCGGACGCGCCTCTTCTATATCGGCAAAGCCGAACACCTCATGGTATACCTCTCTGCCGCCGAAATTAATTATCAGCTCGCAGCCGGGTATGCGGGAACAGGAATATACGCGTCCCCGGGCAGTGTCGGGCGAAGTGATTCTGTCCAAAAAATCGGTTATGTTCGTAAAGTTCATGTCAGCCTCCGCGGGGACAACTCCCCTGTCCGTTCCGTTTCAGACCGTCAGGTCGGCTCTTCTGAGTATGTGATCCTGATAGCAGCGGTCAAGCTCGGTGAAGTAGCCCGACCAGCCCCATACCCGAACCACAAGATTCCGATAGTTTTCGGGATGCGCCTGGGCGTCGATGAGCTTGTTCTTGTCTATAACATTGAGCTGAATCTGATGCCCGCCCAGTTCGGTGAAGGTTTTTACCAGGAGGGCTATCTTGTCTATGCCGGTCTGATCCCGCACCGCCGACGAGGCGAATTCGAGTGTAAGCGGACCGCCGTTGATGGCATCGGCAAGCTCGGGTTTTGTAAATGAGCGGATGATAGACAGCGGACCCCGCAGCTTCACGCCCAGTGAGGGCGAATAGTTGGCGGGCAGATAGCCGCCCGCGTGTCGCCCGTCTGCTCCGGCGCAAAGGTCGGTGGCGTGAGATACATAGTACATCGCCGAGCCGGTACCTGCCCTGTAGCAGCCGCCGAACTCGTTCTTCTTGTCTTTCAGCCCAAGGGCGAAGACGGCCATAAGCCTGCAGGCGGCGGCGTCAGCCTCGTCGCAGTCGTTGCCGAACTTCACCGGGTCGGATATCATCTCGGCGCGAAGCTCCTCTTTGCCTGCGAAATCGGACTTCATGATTTCAAGCAGTTCGCCGGCGGAGAAGCGCTTTTCATCGAACACCAGTTTCTTCACGGCGAGGATGTGATCCACAGCCGGCGAAAGACCTGTGCCGTGGATGCCGTAGTTGTTGTAAATCCCCTTGTTGGAAGCAAGGTCGGGGAAAGCGGCTTCCGAGGGGAGCAGCTCGAACATTTGCGACAGGAAGGGAGCCGGGAACATAAACAGGCTCTTTGAATTCAATTCGTCCGCAATGGCGCCGGCAGTGGCGGTCACCTCGGTCTCGATTGCGTTTAACCACTCATCATACGAGGCATAGCCCTTTTCGGCAAGGCGCTTTGTCATGCGCTCGGCGCATTCGGCAAAGGAGAGGGCGCCGATGTTGGGAATATCCCTGCCCTTGCCAGGGATGATGAACTCCCAGCAGGCGGCGACCACATAATCGCGGGCGTCCTTGAGGGAATACCCGAGACGGGTAAGCCCTTCTATTACCACATCGTCATTTGAATACTGCGGGAAGCCCAGACCCGCCGCCGTGAGACGTGACGCGAACCTATAGCGCTCGTAGGGAGTTTTCGAGTCGACGCGCAGGTTGATCTTCGGGTCGATGACGTGAAGCGCAAGCGACGCCTCAAAGCAGAGCTCGCTCATCAGGTTGTAGGCGTCATTACCGTCGGCGTCGCAGCCGCCTAGCACAATGCTCTGACCGTTGTCGCCCTGCTGCATGCCGGGATAGAGGTCAGAATCCTTATTGCAGGAGATAAAGAAATCCTTGACAAGAGTCAGCGCCGACTCGCGGTCGAGTCTGCCCGCCTTCAGATCGGCGGCCAGATAGGGCATCATAAGCCGGTCGAAGCGGCCGAGGATAACGTGATACTCGCCCTCGCACCAGATGGAAAAATGCACTATGCGCAGGAACTGAAGCGCCTGGCGCAGCGTGACCGCCGGCCTGGCGGGAACGACCCCGAGGATGTCGGCTATGTCGCCCCGTCCCAGCCTGCGCGCCTCGGCGCGGTATCTGTCGCTCAGCCCCTGAATCGCGTCATAGGACATGACGAGAGCGGTGTCGCCGTCGGCAAGGGCTTTTTCGCGCAGAGCGTCAAGCCCGGCCGACAGAATTTTCGAATAATCGGGGCAGAGATTGCAGACATAGCCCCGCTCGTGAATGTAGTGAGCGGCCTTTATGGCGGCGAAATCCTCCTCGCTCATGATGTCGGGAAGGTTCGGCACGGTGCGGGTGAATACTATCTTCTCGTCCTCAAGGATGACCGGGCGTTCGGCTTCCATTTGCAGGCAGAACCGCTTTGCGGTCAGCATGCGCAGATCCGAGCCGGCGGGGCCGTAGTCGGCGGCGGTATAAACCGGGCAGTCGGCGCGGCGGAGCTTTTTGTGACCGCCCGAGACGATATACTCGCGAAGACGCGAAATTCTTTCCTGTTCTGACATTATTTTATCCCCCATAAAAGCGTAAGGTGAATACGCATCGAATACGAAGCGTCAAAATCGACATGAATACCATTATAACAGAAATTAATTTTACCACTATTTATATCCCATGTCAATGAAAAATCGGTAAACAATGACTGACGAAAAAGAGCAGGCAATGTAAATTATAAGACGACAATTTTCGCTTCGGGGCTTTCAAAAGCGGCAGGGATGTGATATAATAAAAGACAAAGAAATTTGTTCCCGGGGAGCGCGTAACCGCGTACCGGGAAACGCGAGAGGAGTTTTGATACCCGAGCGATGTCCGACAACATTAAAAGCGGAATAATAATAAAAGGTCTGTCCGGTCTGTATGAAGTGCGGCTGGACGGCGGCGGCAGCGTGCTGTGCCCGGCGCGGGGGCTTTTCAGGCATGAGGGCGAGACGGTGGCGGCGGGCGACCGCTGCGCTCTGACCATGTCCCCCGACGGCTCGGGATCGATAACCGAAATCCTGCCCCGCCGCAATCTGCTGATGCGCCCGCCGATAGCCAACCTTGACACACTGTTCATAGTCATCGCGGCGGCGAAGCCCGCGCCTTCTCCCTTTACAGTGGACAAGCTTACCTGCATAGCCGTTCACAACGATATCACGCCGAAGATAGTCATAAATAAAAAAGAGCTCGACCCGGAGAGAGCCGAGTCTCTTGCCGGGATTTACCGAAGCGTAGGCTTTGAAACCTTCCTCACCTCCTGTGAAAGCGGGGAGGGGATGAAGGAACTGAGCGAATGTGTCGCCTCGCTTGGAGAGGGCAGTATCTGCGCCTTCGCGGGCGCCTCGGGAGTGGGCAAGTCCACCCTGCTTGGCGTACTGTTCCCCGATATGGAATTCGCCACGGGCGAGATCAGCCGCAAAAATCAGCGGGGACGCCACACCACCCGGCATGTGGAACTCTACGACACTGGACGCGCCTATGTGGCGGACACCCCGGGCTTTACGCTGCTCGACTTCACACGATACGACTTTTTCGACCTCGACGACCTGCCTTTCACCTTCCCCGAGTTCGCGGAGCATCTTGAAAATCCCGGCTGCCGCTACACCCGCTGCACCCACAAAACCGAGGAGGGCTGCGCCGTGGTGGACGCGCTGAACAGGGGGCTTATCCCGCTCCGGCGCCATGAAAGCTACTGTGCGCTGTGGGAAGAGCTGAAGGAAAAGCGCGACCGTGAATACGATTGAAAAAACCTGCCGCCGATGCGCCGCGATATACGATACGCCTGCCGCATCGCATATAAAAGGAGCCGATAAAAATGTCAAAGGTAACCTGGAAGGGGAGCGTACTGCTTGCCCCGCTGCCCGCCGTGCTGGTAAGCTGCGGGAGCGCCGAAAAACCAAATATAATCACCATAGGCTGGACGGGGGTCATCTGCTCCAAGCCTCCGATTACCTACATATCGGTTCGCCCGGAGCGCTATTCGTATGAGCTGATTCGTTCCTCAGGCGAGTTTGTGATAAACATACCCTCATCATCGATGGCTCGGAAGGTGGACTTCTGCGGCATATATACGGGAGCAAAGGTTGATAAGTTCGCCCGCTGTAATTTCACGCCCCAGGAGTCGGTGAGCGTGTCCTGTCCGGGCATCGCCGAGGCGCCTTTGTCGCTTGAATGCCGTGTGCGCGAGATAAAGGAGTTCGGCGAGGACGCCACTCACGTCATGTTCATCGCCGACATACTGAGCGTCCGTGCCGAGGAGAGCCTGCTTGACGAGAGCGGGCGGCTCTGTCTCGAGCGCGCAAAGCCGCTGGGCTACTCCCACGGCGAATATTACGAGCCGGGCAGGTTCCTCGGAAAGATAGGCTTTTCCACCGACAAGCCGGGCAAAAAGAGCGGATCCGTCAAGGGCAAACCGACCGACAAACCCAAGAAAACCGCCAAAACCAAGGAGTGAATATGCCTGTCGAAGACCCGAAGCTGACCCGCGCACGGGATATGATTTCCCGGGCTGTGGAGGAAAGGCTGCTGCGCAAAGCGGTGCTGTCAAAATCCCGCCTGCCCGATGTGATTAAGGCAAGCGCGCTGCCCTTTGAAGATAAAAACGGCGAAATGCGGCTGCGGCTCGAAACCTATATGACCGACGGCAAGGCGCTGCACGAAAATCTGACCCCCGCAGAGGCGGTGGAGCGGCTCACGGAGCTGATCTCTCCGGAAAGCCCCGGTCGGGGCGGCTCCTTCGGTCAGTTAGACCTTGTGACCGCCGCCGGACAGTGCTCGATAATGTGTTCGAAAAAGGGCAGTATGGCGATATCCGGCAGGCTGGGAGAGAAAAGAGCCGAGACCGGCGGTCACGACCGTCAGAAGCGGTATATCCTGTCGGGAGAGGAGCCATTTCTGAGGCTTCTGGGCATTTCTGACGGGGACGGCAGGGTGATCGAACGCCGCCGCGCCAAGTTCCGCCAGATCAATCGCTTCCTCGAGCTTCTGCGGGACGTAATGCCGAAACTGCCCGAGAAGGAACTCACCGTCTGCGACTATTGCTGCGGCAAGAGTTACCTGTCCTTTGCGGTGTACCATTATCTCACTGTAATTCTGGGCAGAAAGGTGCGCATGTACGGCATCGATCTGAAAGCCGACATGACGGCTCTCTGCTCGGAGACCGCCGAAAAGCTGGGCTGGGAGGGCATGACCTTCGAATGCGCGGATATCGCCGGCTGGTCGCCGCCGGGCGGGACGCCGCATCTGGTTATATCGCTTCACGCCTGCGATACCGCCACCGACATAGTGCTTTCGAAGGCGGTGTCCTGCGGCGCGAGAGTGATTCTCTCCACCCCCTGCTGCCACCATGAGCTGAACGGAATGCTGGAGAAAATCGCGGGCAAAGGGGAATACGGCTACATCACCCGGCATTCGATACTTCGGCAGAAGCTATGCGACGCGGCGACCGACGCGCTGCGGGCGGCGCGGCTGGAGTACGAGGGCTATTCGGTGGAAGCGCTGGAACTCATCGATCCCGACGAAACCCCGAAAAACGTGATGCTTCGGTGTGTGAAATCCAAACGCCCCCAGGACGCGGTTCGGGAGAGCATGAGGGAGGATTATATCCGGGCATGCCGCGGACTTGGCGTCAAGGAGCCGCTGACCTTAGACAGGCTGCTGGGCGCGCTTTATATACCTGCCGGACAGTTATAGTTATACAAGAAACATATATGTAACGGAGAAGGGCTGCTGTGTTGACTGAATCGAAAATCGGTAATAAAATCAAAGAACTGCTTGAAAAAACAAAGCATACGCCGCTGGAGCTTGCCGGCTCTCTTGGACTTAGCGCCCATGAGGCAGAGCGCTGGATATCCGGCACAAGCCTGCCGCCCCCGGAGGCGCTGCCCCGGATAGCCCGCTGGTTCGGGATTGCCACCGACGAGCTGCTGGGCGTTAACGCGGAGGAAGAAGCGAAGGCGTTTGAGGCGCTCTGCGCCGATATATCGGCTCTCATCGACACCCGTGATTACGGCATGGCGGTGGAGCGGGCGCTGGACGCCTATTCCAGCTACCCCAACAACGACCGGGTGAAACTGCTGCTTATGAACGCCCTCTATCTGCGCTGCGACAGCCCCAAGACGGTGCGTCAGAACAGCGAGCGGATATTCGCGCTGGGCGAATCTATCATAGCCGGCTGTAAAGACGAGTCGATACGCGCCGACGCTCTCGGGATATTAGCCCTCCACTGCGCCTGCAATCTTGAGGACAGAGAGAGGGCTGTCGGATATGTGGAGATGCTGCCGGCAATGGCGGCATCGAGAGAGGAGGTGACCCGCCGCATATATGCAGACCGCAAGGGCGCCTGTACCCCCGAGGGACTTAAGCACCTGCGCGCAAACATCGCCGCTTATGCCGAGTATCTCACCGGTTCCATAGCCCTGCTTGCCGCTGACGACACCTCTCTGCCCCTGTCGGAGCGCATAGAGCTGTACGAAACGGCGATAAAGATCGAGAACACAGTCTGCGGCCGGGAGCCTCAGGCAAGGGCAGCCGAGCAGATGCGGCGGCATATAAGCCTTTGTGAGTTAAATATCCTCGCCGGCGACAAGCCGGCAGCCTGCCGGAATCTCTCGGACGCCGCCGACTACGCCATATTCTGCGACGCTCAGCCTCAAAGAAGCCTGCGCCGCACCGGAATGCTCAGCGGTACCGAATCGGTGAAGCACGCCGGAGATGAGCGGCTGGTGGAGTGGATGACCGTCAATGTGATAAACAGGCGCAGTCTCGACCCGATACGCTATGAGAGCGCCTTCGCCGACATCTGCGCGAAGCTGGGCAGGGCGCGCGCCGCGTCCGAAACGCCGAAGGCATGAAAGCAGGTGTAATATGTCGCTTTCGACCAAACTCATAAAGCTGGGAAATAAGATATTCCCGGAGGTAAAACATCCCTTCAACATGCAGAACGACGGCGAGATGACCTACGCCGAGTGGCAATACATGAAGGGTGAGGACACCGTGGCATGCTACAAGGGCAAGTATTATCCGGAGGATATGTTCCCCGACAAGGTAGTGCTTGACATGGGCTGCGGCGCCGCCGGCAAAAGCCTGTGGTATGCTTCACTCGGCGCAAAGCGGGTCATCGGCTGCGACATCGTGGAGCGCTACGAGGAGGAGGCAATGTCCTATGCCCGGCGGCTGGGACTGGATAATGTTTTCAATTTCATCTGCTGTTCAGCCACCGAACTGCCTTTTCCGAATAACACCTTCGATACAATAATAATGAATGACTTCATGGAGCATGTCAGCGAGCCGGAAGAGGCGCTTCTTGAGGCAATGCGGCTGCTCAAGCCCGACGGAAAGTTATTCATCAACTTCCCGCCCTGGGGACACCCCTTCGGCGCCCATATGTCGGACGTCATATATACCCCCTGGGTGCACAAGCTGTTTTCCGAAAAGGCGCTTATCGCCGCCTACAGGGAGCTGTGCGAAGGTCTGCCCGACGCAGCCGAGCGTATATCGCTGCGCATACACACCGACGAGAGGGGCAGAGAATATCTGGGCTACGTGAACCGCATGACCCTGCGCCGCTTCAAGCGCATACTGAAAGATTATGAAATCACTCCGCTGTGGTATGCCGAACTGCCCCTGCGTCCGCAGCTGAAGCCGCTGGCGAGATTCCCCCTGACGAAGGAACTGTTCGTCCGTATGGCGGTATGTGTCCTCGGCAAAAAGGAATTCCGCAAAGACTGAGTTATGAACGGAATATTTACGAAATAAGGGTTTACAAACACGGCAAACATGGTATAATTATACTGTTGATGTGTGTCCGCTGTCGGGCACACATGGTAATATTGCATTTTATTTATAAGGAGAACCGCAAATGATTAAACTTGGAGTCAACAGCGTACTGTTCAAGGCAGTCGATTTCGCGACGGCAGCCAAGGCAATCAAGGCAGCCGGCTACGACGGAGTTGAAATCTCGGGTATAAAGGGTATGTGCGAGCACCTCAACCTGGACACCTGGAAGGAGGACAAGGAGAACCTTAAAACCATCGCTGCGGATCTGGATCTGCCCTTCCTCTCCACCGAACTGGCTACCCAGGATATGGAGAGACTGAAGGTCGGCTTCGAAGCCTGCGCCGAGATAGGTATCCCGATAGTAAACATCGGTCCTGGCGGCAGGATGAACGATGCGGCCACCCTGCGCGCTTCCATCGCTTCCCTGGCGGCAATCGCGGCGGAGGCCGAGAAGTGGGGCATCACCGTATGCTGCAAGGCTCACGTCGGCGCAGCCATCTACAACACCGAGACCACCCGCGCAATGATGTCCTGCATCGACAGCCCGGCGTTCGGCGTTGATATGGACCCGTCTCATGTTTTCCGCTCAGGCGAGAACCCGGTAGAGGCTCTGCCCCAGGTGCTCTCCCGCGTCAAGCACATCCACATCCGCGACTGCAAGGCTCCCGCCCCCGGCGCGTTGGGCGGCGGCCCCGGCGACCCGCTGCTGAATCAGACCTGCGGACGCGGCGACATAGATCTGTTCGGCTATGTGAAGGCCATGGTGGACGGCGGCTATAACGGACCGGTATGCCTTGAGATTATCGGCCCCGAGCAGAGCTTTGAGTCGGCTATCACCATCGCAGCCGAGAGCAGAGGCTACCTTAATGCCCTGCTGAAAATTGCCGGCGGCAGATAAGCTGCTATATATGTATATCCTAAGATTGTCATAAAACCGAAAGTAAAATATAAAAGGAGTGTTTACATGGCAGACAAGCTTCGTATCGGTATAATAGGCACCGGCGGAATAGCGCATTCGCACGTCAACGCCTACAAGAACTTCCCGGATGTGGAGGTGGTTGCCGGCGCGGACATTATTCCGGGCAAGGCAAGAGCGTTCCTCGATAAATTCGACCTGAAGGACGCAACTGCTTACGAATCCCATGAGGAGCTCTGTAAGCGCGACGACATCGACGCGGTTTCCGTTTGCACCTACAACTCACAGCACTCGGTCTGCTCCGTGGCGGCGCTTGAGTCGGGCAAGGACGTTCTTCTCGAGAAGCCCATGGCTATTACCCTGCAGCAGGGCATCGACATCATGCGGGCGGAGAAGAAGTCGGGCAAGTTCGTGACCGTGGGATTTCAGCCCCGTTACGACGCCAACTCGGTGAGAATCAAGCAGATCGTTCAGAGCGGCGAGCTCGGCAAAATCTACTATGTTCAGACCGGAGGCGGCCGCCGCCGCGGTATTCCGGGCGGCACCTTCATCGAGAAGGACAAGGCGGGCGTTGGCGCACTTGCGGATATCGGCTGCTACGCTCTCGACCTTGCGCTGAACACCATCGGCTATCCCAAGCCGCTGACCGTTTCGGCGATAGCCACCAATTACATCGCGAAGAACCCCAAGTATTACGCCGAGCCCGAGCGCTTTGAGGTTGACGACTTCTCGGCGGCATTCATCCGTCTCGAGGGCGGCATCACCCTTGACTTCAGAATGTCATGGGGCATGCACATGGACACCACCGGCGACTTCATATTCTTAGGCTCCGAGGGCGGTCTGAAGGTTAAGCAGCCCCACTATCAGCTCTGGGGCGGCGCCTGGGACGGCCCGGTAGGCGATATCATCTACATGCACGACCAGTTCGGAATTCCGACCCAGACCCCCATCCCGCTGGCGCAGAACGACAAGGCCTCCCTCTTTGAGAAGAAGGTAAGAGCCTTTGTAGACGCCGTCAAGACCAAGGGTCCGGCTCCGATTCCCACCTCCCAGATAATCTACAATCAGGCTATCATCGACGGCATAATCCGCTCATCCGCAGCCGGCGAAGAGGTCAAGGTAGTTTTCCCGAAGATCTGACGATCAGACGATCAATAAAAATATAATATATCAGGAGAAACATCATGGATAAGAAGCCCAATATACTCTTCCTCGGTATCGACTCGCTCCGCAGCGACCATACCAGCCTTTACGGCTACAAGAAGCTGACCACACCCCATATGGACAAGTTCTTCTCCGAGAGCTCGGTGATTTTCGAGAAGATGTACAGCCCCTCCATCCCCACCACTCCGGGTTACGCCTCAATGCTCACCGGTCTCGACTGCTTCAGCACCGACATCGTGGCTCTGCGTCACAAGGGCGGTCTCCGCGAGGACATCAAGACCCTTCCCGAGGTGCTTGTGGAGAACGGCTACAGGACGGTGAACATCGGCTACGGCAACTACCGCGGATTCCAGGAGAATCTCAGCTACAAGTCAAGCTGGGGCTCATGGGCTCAGGGACGTTCCCCCAAGGCCGCTTCGATGAACGAAGTTGCCATTCCCAAGCTGAACGAGCTTGCGCAGGGTGAGGAGCCCTTCATGCTCTTCCTGCGTCACATGGATCCCCACTCCCCCTACCTGCCGCCCGAACCCTTCGACAGACTGTTCTTCAACGGCGACGAGTTCGACAAGAACAACAAGTCTCTCGAGCCGGTCTACGCCTTCAAGCCCTTCTGCGATTACTTCTACACCTGGTTCCCGCCCTTCTGCACCAGCTCGGATTACATCATCGCCCAGTACGACGGCGCGATAGCTTACATGGATTCCTGTATCGCAATCCTGCTTAATGAGCTTGAGCATCTCGGAATCGCGGACAACACCATAGTCGTTGCAACCTCCGACCACGGCGAGACCCTCTACGACCACGACTGCTACTTCGACCACCACTCGCTGTATGACAACTGTCTGGTAGTGCCGCTTGCCATCAAGTTCCCGAAGAAATTCAAGGGCTGCGCCAGGCGCTACAAGGATTACGCTCAGCTCAAGGATATCATGCCCACCCTCCTTCCGATGCTGGGCATCGAGACCGACATAAAGTTCGACGGCCGCAACCTTTGTGACGTCGTTTCGGGCAAGGCTCCCCAGGAGCCCGAGTTCTACATCACCGAAGCCACCTGG
Source organism: Clostridiales bacterium (assembly GCA_012514145.1). Classification (GTDB taxonomy): domain Bacteria; phylum Bacillota; class Clostridia; order Oscillospirales; family CAG-272; genus JAAZAV01. The sequence continues at coordinate 12,689 of JAAZAV010000064.1, forward strand.
ATGCGCAAGCACGGCTGGCGCACCCCCGAGTGGAAGCTGATGATTGCTCTTGAGCCCGATTTCCACTTCAAGCCCGAGATAGAGCTTTACAACCTCATCAAGGACCCCGACGAGAACCACAACCTGGCGGAAGAGGAGCCGGAGGTAGTCAAGTTCCTGACCGAGCGCATGCTAGCCCACATCGCAAAGCGCGAGTCGGAGACCGGCCGCACCAACCCCATGTATACCAATCTCGACTGGTCGGGCTTCGGCAGACCCTTCGCGTCCTCCGAGGAGGCTTACAACACCCTCCATATCGGCGACCCGGAGGCGGCAAAGAAGCTTCAGGAGATGAAGAAATAATCTTCGCAAGTTAACATTAACCGTGCACCGGAGACATATCAATACGGTATGTCTCCGGTGGACAGGGTTTCAAAAGCGGCCGTTTTCGTAAGAAACCGGCTGCATATTACCCCCGAAAGGACAATAAAACCATGCTTAGAGTCTGTGTCATAGGTATGGGCGCCATCGGCAACAAGCACGCGAAAGCCTATGTTGACAGCAAGAATGCAGAGCTTGCGGGCGTCTGCGATATTCGCCGCGACAGGGCGGAGGCTGCGGGCGAGCGCTTTTCGGTTCCGTATTTCCTCGACGCCGAGGAGATGCTCCGCGAGCTGAAACCCGATATCTGCAGCATAACCACCGGCGGCAAGGAGTATTCAAGCGACCATTATCTTCCAACGATGCAGGCGCTGAACGCCGGCTGTCACGTGCTGGGCGAAAAGCCGATCTCGGATAACCTCCGCCACGCCGCGGAGATGGTGGAGACGGCGAAAAAGCTGGGGCTTTGCTACGGTATCGACATGAACCACCGATTCACCCCCGCCGCCCGTCAGGCTAAGAAGTGGCAGGATGACGGCCGCATCGGCGAGCTGCTCTTCTGCAACATGGCGCTCTGGATAGGCAAGTTCATGCCTCTTGATTCTCCGTATTACCACCTTAAGGCGCTCAATCCCCACAGTGTAAATATTATGCAGTACTTCATGGGTCCGGTTGACCTGGTCAGCTGCTTCGCCATGAAGGCCACCGGCCGCGACATATGGTCCACCGCCTCGATTAACATGAAGTTCGAGTGCGGCGCTGTCGGCCATCTCACCTCCTCATACGATATCCGCCGCGGCCACCCCATGGAGCGCTGCGAGGTCGCCGGCATTAACGGAAGGATGATCTTCGAGGATATGTGGCGCGAGGCTACCCTCTATCCCTCCGAGACCTACCTGAAGGAGGTCTACACCAATCCGGTGTTTGACGGCTACAAGGGCTTTGACGATACCTTCCGCAACCGCATCTGGACTTTTGTCGACCAGGTTGAGCGGGGTGACAAGCCCGAGGATATCGACGGCTCGGGTCTCGAAGGCCTGGAGGCTCAGCGCGTTATCCACGCGGCGATACGTTCGCTCGACAACGGCGGCATCCCGGTCAAGGTCAGCGAAGTTTTCGATTGATCGATATTGCGGAACCTGACATACCGGCTTAAACAATCGAACAGGCAATTTTGATATACACCGCAATCAAGAATATCCACAAACCGAAAGGAAGTAAAACATGGACAAGAAGCCCCTGAAAGTCGGCGTCGTCGGTATGGGCGGCATCGGCAACACCCACTCGGCAGCATATGTAAACGATGAGCTGGCCGAGCTTGTATGCGTATGCGACCTTATAAAAGCCAAAGCTGACGCCGCGGCTGAGAAGTTCGGCGTCAAAGCTTATTACAGCCTGAAGGACATGCTCCACGCCCATCCCGAGCTGGATATCGTGGACGTTACCACCTCAGGATTTGAGAACGGCTCCTCCCACTTTGAGCCGGCTATGGAAGCACTCGACGCCGGCAAGCATGTCCTCTGCGAAAAGCCTATCTGCAACGAGATCACCGATGCCCGTCAGCTGGTCAACTACGCCAAAAAGAAGGATCTCTACCTGGGCTGCAACCTGAACCACTATTTCTCCATTCCCTCCGAGAAAGCCCGCGAGTATATGGACAACGGCGGCATCGGCGAGCAGGTTTACTGCATCAACAAGGTGGGATTCAACGGCTCCTCCGCAGGTTACGGCGGAAAGGGCGGCCCGAAGTGGAATCTGCCCTACTCCCACGCAAAGGCATTCCTCACCCATCCCTTCTCGGTAATGCGCTACTTCTGCGGCAACGTCACTCATATCCAGGCTTTCATGGACAAGCCCGGCTGCCGCCGCTCTGCCGAGGATCTGATGCTCTCAATCCAGTCGGTGCATATGCGCTTCGAGAACGGCTGTGTGGGCTACCTCCTCAGCCAGCGCGGCGACGCTATGTTCGGTCTGGGCGGCTGGTGGAGCTTCGAGCTTGCCGGCACCAAGGGCACCTTCTGCATCGAGAACTGCGTAGAGAAGCTGACCTACTGGAAGCAGGGTCAGGAGCCGGAGGTTATGAACACCGGCATCACCGATTTCGGCTCTACCTTCCCGAGAAGAATCCATGCGTTCCTCGAGGACGTCAGCAACGGCGTTCCGAAGGAATATCTCCGCTCCTCCGGCCGTGACGCTCTGGCTACCATGGAGTATATCTTCGCGGCAATAGAGTCCTACGAGCAGGGCGGCGCACTGGTTCGTCCTCATCCGCTGCCTCCGATGCACGGCGACGTCACAAGAATGTAAGTCATCCACACTAGACAATAAGAAATACGGGGGATCATCATGGGAAAATTCGCTGTTAAGTACACCAAGACCGGTGTTAAATTTGACTTGAAGGCTACAAACGGTCAGATCATCGCGTCTTCCGAGGTCTACGCCTCCGAGGCATCCTGCCTCAAAGGTCTCGAGTCGGTTCGCAAGAACTCCTCGATAGCCAACCTGGAGGATCAGACTGTCGAGAACTACGAGACCGCCGTCTGCCCGAAGTTCGAGGTTTATGTCGACAAAGCCGGCGAGTATCGTTTCCGCCTGAAAGCCCGCAACGGCGAGATCATAGCGGTCTCCGAGGGCTATAAAGCCAAGACCGACTGTCTCAAGGGCATAGAAAGCGTTCGCCGCAACGCTCCCGACGCCGAAGTGGTCAAGGAACCCAAGCCCGAAAAATAAACGCGGGCAGACCTGATTGCTGTTTAACTTCAAAATAGCAATATAGCAATAGAGAATACGCCGTACAATTCCGTACGGCGTATTCTTTATATATTACGATATATTTCGGTATTGACGCATGCGTCCTTACTTCAGCTCATCCAGCTTGGTGATGATGGTACCGATCATTGTTGTGATGGAGCTTTCCTTAGCCGCCAGGGTGGAGAGCGCCTTGCCGCAGTTGGTGCTGTTGGCGAAAATCGTGCGCAGCATGCTTATCGGCGCGCCCAGATTCTGACCGAACACATACATGAAGTCCTGATAAGAGGAGGCTACAATCATGTCCAGCATCCGGGAGCTTTCCTCGTCCCGGGAGTATTTGGTCTTGAGAGCGGTCTCAAAGTACGCAGGAGTGACGGTGCGGTAGGTCTCGGCGGCGGAAGCTTCAAGGAAAGCGCAGGACAGTTCGGCGTTTGTCACGGTCGCCGGCAGAGCAAAGGAGGTACTGCCGTCGTGATTGAAGGTGGTGTAATTCTCCTGCCCTTCGTCCAATTTGGGAATGGGGATAATGCCGTAGTCGTCGTCCATGTCCCGGAGATAGTTCACGCCGGTCAGCAGCCAGGTTGTAAAGATAGTCTCGCGGCGGAGCATGGTCGCCATGATGGTTTCATCGTTGTTGGGGGTGCGGCAGGTGTTGTTGTCCTCGAAAAGCAGCTTGTTCATCTTCTCGATGAAAGTAACGGTGCGTTCGGCGGTGCCGTTGTAGATATAGCTGCCGTCGGGCAGTTTTTCAATCAGCCGTATGTCGGCGCCGCCGGTGAAGGCGTCGCATTCGAGAGTCTCCTTGTCGGTGAAGAAGTGACCGAAGCGGTCACCTTCGTTTGCCCGACCGTCGCCGTTTAGATCCTCGTAAACGGGGGTGCAATAGGAGATGAGCCTGTCAAGCGTCCATTCGCCGTCAGACACCGTCTCGTAAAGCGACGGTTCGTTCTTAAAATACTCGGCAAACAGGTTCTTGTTAAAGAACATAGCGTAGGTGCCCGAGGTCATGGTCTGCGACAGCTCGCCGGTGAGCATGTAATACTTGCCGTTGTATTCGGTGATATCTATGAACGGGGTGCTCCACCAGGGCTGCTCCGTGTCGATGTAGGGCAGGTCGGCAAGATTCAGATGCATGCCCTCAAGGGTGAGGGGCGCGGCTCCGTATATGGCGTTGGCAAGCACATCGTAATCGTCCGAGCCGGCGGTTACCGACTTGCGTATGATGTCGTTCAGCGTTTTGTGGCGGGTGGCTGAATCGTTGCGGATAACGGTGAGCGCCACGTTCAGCCGCTCCTGAACCGCCAGATTGCGGTCGTATACCGCGTCGTTTACCACTTCTCCGGTGGCGGTTTCGCTGACAAACTCGATAAGGGTGTCGGGGTCGCCGGTACGGGACAGCACCCGCACCTCGGCGCCGTTGAAGTCAAGGTCGTCGGGCAGGTTGTCCCTGGCGTTAAGGCGGCCGTTGTCCTCCTCCTGAACCTGAGTTTCGGCTGCCGTACCGGCGGCGGTCGTCGTCACATCGGCAGTGACGCCCTCACCGCCTCCGCAGGATACGAAGGCAATGAGGGTAACCAGCGCCAGCAGCAGCGCAGCAATGCGGGTGTAAATAGTACAGTTCTTCATTTTCGTCATCTCCAGAGAGGTATGTTGTTGATAATTGTTTTTTAATAACAGCGATGGAATCCAAGGTTACATAAAGCCACTTTGTCTTTAGCAGAGAGCATACCAGATTTCCGGCGTCAAGTCAATGATATTTCGGTTAAATGCGCGCAATAAAGAAAAAACGCTCGTCTGCCGTTGAAGCCCGAACGGAAGAATTCCGTAACGGACAAGACAGAAGCACCGGTGAATGATTGTTTGAACATCAGAAATTTTTCAAGTTTAATATCCGTGTCTTGTTTTTCAAAGATGAACATGGTATAATCAATAAAAATATACAGATGATAAACACGAGAATCAAGACTTGGAGGAATTGTTATGGGAATATTATCCTGGATTATTATCGGAGGCTTTGCAGGATGGGTTGCCAGCCTGATTATGAAAACAGATAAGAAAATGGGTCTCTTAGCCAATATTATTGTCGGAATCATAGGCGCCGTGATCGGCGGTTATTTAATGAGTTTGATAAACAAAGCCGGTGTTACGGGATTTAATCTGTATTCATTCGGCGTTGCGGTTTTGGGTTCCGTTGTGTTCTTATTTGTCATTAAGCTCATACGCGGAAAATAGATTGCCCCTCCCGTTTATTTCTTCTGCATATCTGTCTCAACACTATAAAAATGATGCGGCGGTGCGTAATTTCGCACCGCCGCAGGTAATTATCGGATATCAGATTTTCGGAAGCGCCGCGAAGCCCGCTTCCAGTTCCTCGTCGGTGGGGATATAGTCCGTCATTGTGCCGTTGTTGAAGGACTCGTAGGCGTACATGTCGAAATAGCCGGTGCCGGTGAGACCGAAGACGATGTTCTTCGCTTCGCCGGTTTCCTTGCATTTCAGAGCCTCGTCTATGGCAATCTTAATGGCATGGGAGCTTTCGGGAGCCGGCAGGAGGCCTTCGACCCGGGCGAACTCCACAGCCGCCGCGAATACATCGGTCTGCTTCACCGATACCGCCTCCATAAGCCCGTCGTCGTACAGCTGGGAGAGGATGCTGCTCATGCCGTGATATCGCAGACCGCCGGCATGGCTGGCGAAGGGAATGAAATCGCAGCCCAGCGTATACATCTTGGCAAGCGGAGTGACCTTGCCTGTGTCGCAGAAGTCGTAAGCGTATCGACCCCGGGTAAGACTGGGGCAGGAGGCCGGTTCAACCGCGATTATGCGGTAGTCGGCTTTGCCTTTGATCTTGTCGCGCATGAAGGGGGAGATAAGTCCGCCGAGATTGGAGCCGCCGCCGGCACAGCCTATGATGATATCCGGCACGATATCGTATTTCTGAAGTGCCGCCTGCGTTTCAAGTCCTATAATGCTCTGGTGCAGCAGAACCTGATTCAGAACGCTGCCCAGCACGTAGCGATAACCGTCGCTTGTGACGGCTGCCTCAACCGCCTCGGATATGGCGCAGCCCAGACTTCCTCCGGTTCCGGGATGCTCGGCGAGGATTTTGCGCCCCACCTCGGTAGTCTCGGAGGGAGAGGGGGTGACCGACGCGCCGTAGGTGCGCATTACCTCACGACGGAAGGGCTTCTGCTCGTATGAGACCTTCACCATATATACCCGGCAGTCAAGTTTAAGATAAGAGCAAGCCATGGCAAGGGCGGTGCCCCACTGACCTGCGCCGGTCTCGGTGGTGACGCCCTTCAGACCCTGCTTCTTTGCCGCGTAAGCCTGGGCTATTGCGGAGTTTAACTTGTGGGAACCGCTGGTGTTGTTGCCCTCGAACTTGTAGTAGATGTGGGCGGGAGTGCCCAGCTTCTCTTCAAGGCAGTAGGCGCGGACGAGCGGCGAGGGTCGATACATGCGGTAGAATTCGAATACCTCTTGGGGAATCTCGATGTAAGCGTCGGTGTTGTTCAGCTCCTGCGCCGCCAATTCGGAGCAGAAAATTGCTGAAAGCTGCTCAAGTGTGACCGGTTTGCCGGTCGCGGGATCAAGCAGGGGAGCGGGCTTGTTTACCATGTCGGCGCGGAGATTGTACCATGCCCGGGGCATCTCGTTTTCTTCAAGGTAAATTTTGTAGGGGATCTCTGTCATACGGGTGTACCGTCCTTTCTTTGTGCGGTCAATGCCGCGTTTTGCGGATAACGTACAGCCGTTACGGAAATAAAAAATCCCGTCCCGGCAAAAATAATTGCTGGGACAGGATCATATTATACGAATCCTGCGGTGCCACCCGGCTTGACGCCCGCTCCGACGATAATACCGCCGACGCAGAACGCCCACTTTACGCATACCAACATATGCAGACCTTTGTTTACGGAGAGTCATGCTCCGTCTCACATACTGACCGACCGGATACCCGACCGGGGTTCTGCTCGCCCTCAGAAGTCCATTCGGCAATGCTCCGTACCGCCGCTTCTCAGCTACCGCGGCTCTCTGTGGGTCGGCAACAATGCGTACTCACCCTTCTTCAACGGTTTATGCGATTATAGCACGGCTCAATGGAATTGTCAATAGGTTTTTGAAAAAATATTTTATCGGTTTGATCCGCCCGTAACGGCTGCGGATGCCGGCGTCTGCGTCAACACGGGTATTTCCTCGTGGAGCATCACATCCTGAGAGTCCACCGGAGCCGCGGCGCTGAAAACCCGCTCGTATTCGCCGTTTGAACACTGGCGGCTGGACTTTACATTGTCACGCAGCTGCAGCTCGGCCATGCGGCAGAGTTCATCGGCTATTGCGGGATCGCGCACCAAAACCGTCAGTTCGACGCGGCGGGTGGTGTTGCGGGTCATCATGTCGGCTGAGCCGAAGTAAACCCGGCGGTCACTTCCCCTGCCGAATATGAAGACCCGTGCGTGTTCAAGCAGCCGCCCCACGATGCTGGTAACGGTTATGTTGTCGGAAATCCCCGGGATGCCGGTCTGCAGACAGCAGATGCCGCGCACAAGGAGATCCACTTTCGCGCCCGCCTGCGACGCCTCTACCAGAGCGTCGATGATATTCCTGTCGGTCATGCCGTTCATCTTCATGAAGATGTAGCCGTCCTTGCCCTTTGCCGACTCTTTTTTGATTTCTTCGGTTATACCGCTGCGCAGCGTATGGGGAGCGACAAGCAGAGAGGGACAGTCGGGCGCCTCGGAGGGATCGCCCGCCTCAAGCCATTCAAAGAGGTTGGCACAGTCTTCACAGATCTCCGAATCGGTGGTTATGACGCCCACGTCGGTATAAAGGCGGGCGGTTTTTTCGTTGTAGTTGCCGGTGCCCAGGTGAACCACGCGTTCAAGCTTTCCGTTGCGCCGGGCGGTGATGAGGGTGACTTTGGAGTGAACCTTAAGTCCCTCGATGCCGTAAATCACCCGGCAGCCCGCCTCCTCGAAAATCAAACCCCAGTTTACATTGGCAGATTCGTCGAAACGCGCCTTAAGTTCGATTACGATGGTGACCTCCTTGCCGTTCTCGGCGGCGCGGATAAGCGATGCTGCGACTTCAGAACCGGTGCAGAGCCTGTAGAGGGTTATCTTTATCGATTCCACATCAGGGTCATCGGCGGCTTCGGACAGCAGGCGCAGATAGGGACGCATGGAACGGTAGGGCAGGGACATGAAGATATCCCGCTTCTTTGCGGTATCCCATATGTCGGAGGAAAGCGACGGGTCATTTTTAGGCGGACAGGGGGTGTGAAGCAGGTCTGAAATATCGGTGTCGGTGCGCCGTCCCGCCGTCGAGACATGGTCGCAGAGCGGCCAGACATAGGAGAGGTCGGGGGGCATGCGCAGAGTATAACACTGCTCCTCCCTGAGAACAAGTTTGTCGGTGAAGTAGGCGAACAGCTTTTCGGGCACTTTGCCGTCGGCTGAATAGAGTTCGAGACGCACCGGCGCCATCTTTTCGCGGCTCTTGATAACCGCTTTGACATATTCTGGATAGCGCATTGCGGGATATTCCTCGTCGGACAGACTGTCGGCTATCTCCACATCGGCGTTTCGTGTAACCCGTACAATGGCGCGGGCAGTGACCCGGCAGTCCTCGAACAGCTCGTCGGCATAGGTCAGAAGCAGGTCGGCGGGCAGCACATAATGGAAGCTCGAAGAAGTCTCGTTCCCGTCAAGCAGGGCATACGGCGGACAGCCGTAGGGCAGAGGCACTATTCCTGTGAAGCGCTGTACGCTCCCTGTTTTCTCGGCTGATCTGCCCCTGTCGGAGCCTTTAGTCTTGCCGGGGAGGTCGCGCTCCAGCAGAAAGGCCGCGTAAAGGCGCTTGTTTTCAAGGTGGGGGAAGAGATTCCGAGAGTCGGCTATGACCGGCGAGAGGGTGGGCAGCAGTTCCCGGTGGAACCAGCGGCGCGCCGCCCTGCGCATCTCTCCCTCTTCCCAGGGCAGCACCCTGGTAACACCCAGATTTGCCAGACGGTCATTAACCGCCGCGTAGAGATACTCGGCGCGGCGGTACAGCGGACCCGCGGCGGCGTAAATTGCGGTTAGCTGTTCCGAGGCGGTCATGCCCGTCTTATTGTCGGGCGGCGAGTCGGGAATCAGCGACAGGTCATAAAGTCCGCCCACGCGGACCATAAAGAATTCGTCAAGGTTTGAGCAGAATATCGATACAAACTTCATCTGCTCCAGGGCGGGCACCTCGCTGCGTCCCGCCTGTTCAAGTACGCGGCCGTTGAACTTGAGCCATGACAGCTCCCGGTTGATGTAATAATTCATGTCCTTGTATTTTTCAGGTGGCGTGTAGTGAATTCAAATATAAAATTCGCTTGGCAGAACCTCAGCCGTCGATTATCACCGTTTCAAGCGTGTCGGCGCCAGGCTGCGGGGCATAATCTATATGTACTGTCGAAAGGTAGGCTTCGTATTCTTTAAGCATTTTCTGCAGCGCATCCGCGCTGTCGTCGCCGCTTAACTCATCCTCGTAGAAGAAGAGCATGGCGCTGGTGAAAGCGTTGCGCTCCTGGTCATGAATGAAGTAGCGGGCGGTGACAATGTTGCCCTCGTGGAAGTTTGAAAACTCATAGAACCCGCGGAGTATGCGGTATCCCTCATCCGATGTGAAGCTTGAGTCGGCGCCGTAGCGGGCATTGTCCGGAAAAGTAACAGCGTTGAAATCATCGATGTCCCATCCGCTCATGTCATGCGATTCGTCGGGTTGGGTACATTCGATGATTTTACTGCTTATAAACATGCGTCTGCCGTTGTACTGTCCCATCTGATAGTCCCTGCCCGACACCCACTTTGATGGCAGGATATAGCTGACACGGGCGTCCGATTCGGTGTAGTTCTCCGGCAGAATGCTCCCCGGGAAGGAGTAGAGCGAAGTGTCGAAGGATACCTCCACCCCGCTGACCTTGCCGCAGCCCGAAAGAATCACAACGGCGGCAAACAGCAGGGTAAGCAGCGGAGCATGCATCAAAATACGGATTTTTCTGTTCATGATGTTATATAACCTCATCGCGAGTCAAGTATCGGTTCACCGACAGGCGGCTGTCAGGCGAGTTCTCCGTTATCCTTTGCTTCGGCGAGCCGCTCGGCAAGGTAGCCTTCCCGCAGCCCGCCCAGGGCTATGACCACGTTTGAGGCGCCGATTATCGAAATCAGACGGCGATAGGCGCATAGCCCGGGTATTATTGTGTGGAGACGGTCGGGCACCAGCCGGGTCAGCAGCGAGATCCGCTCCTTGTCGGCGTCACGGAAACACTTGAAGGTAGCCGCCACCTCATCGGCGGTCATGGTATAGCCGTTGACCGGCCGTCCGGTGGAATATATGGCGTCGTGCAGGCTTGCAAGAGCGCGGGCGGTGCCGCCCACCAGGTAGACGGTGTCGCCCCAGCCCTCAAGCCAGCTCATAGGTTCACAGGCGGCTTTTACCCGCTTTCTGATGGCGCGGCACTCCTTGTCGGTGGGAAGGATCCCGCTTACAAAGTCGTGGAAAAGACTGAGACAGCCGAAGGGCAGGGTGCCGGTGCGGACAGCCAGCCCGTCGATGAAGCCCAGAAGCTCGGTGGAGCCGCCGCCCATGTCTATCATCACGCCCCGGCGGGGAGGAGGGTCGACAGAAGCGCAGAGTCCGTTGAAGCTGTAGTACGCCTCCTGTTCCCAGGAGATAATTTCAAGTTTGATTCCGGTGTGTTCGGCGACCAGCCGCACTATGTCGTCGGTGTTTTTGAGATTGCGCAGGCTTGCGGTGGCGGTGCACCACAGCTTGTCAACCGAGAGCCGCTTGGCGAGACTGCCGAAACCCGACAGCACCTCAATGAGCCGCGCCGCGCCGGGATCGCTCAGAAGGTTATCGCTGATGTAGAAGATAAGTCCGGCGGTGACCGTTTCGGTCATGATGTTAACCGGCTTCTCGCCGGCTGTCACATCGCTTACCGTCATCTTTATGGTGTTTGAACCGATGTCAATTACTGCAAATCGCATATTACTCCGTTTCTTTTTTTACAGAGGAATTATTCCTCTTTTGTTATGGCGTCCATGGGGCAGACACTGGCGCAGATCCCGCAGCGGCGGCATAGCTCGTCGTCTATCGAGAAAATACCCTTGTCACTTATTAAAACAGCCTTGAAGGGACACTCCACCTCACAGGTGGCGCAGTGGATGCACTTGTCCTGGTTGATTATCATTCTTGCCATGTCGCGGTCGCACCTCCATTAACTTTTTGCCTTTTTGCGGTGCTTGAGCATGCGCAGTTTCATGTAGAGCTTCGGCGTGTAGTTTACAAGTATGTCTTTCAGCCGGTTGCGGACGGCTGAATAGCCGTCGTGGAGCTTCACCAGCAGTTTGTAGGGCACATACTTGCCGGTGACCCGCAGGTCAAGCCACTTCTCATAGGGTTTCCCGAGCCAGCGGGGCATTGCATACGCCCACTTGTAGCGCCGTACAAAGTGCATGAAGTAGCCCGCGACAAACAGCACCTGTTCTTCGGGAAACTGGGGCTGGACGAGAGGCACGCGGCGCTGTGTGAAATCGCCGTCGGGAATGAAACCCGCTTCCTTTGAAATCTCGTAAAGGGGGGTGCCCTCATAGGGGTAGAATATGTTGGGCACCACCCGGTCTGACTTTATTCGGGCGTTGAGCTTGATGGTTTTCAGAGCGCGGTGGATGTCCTCAAAGGGCAGACCGACAATGTTGTAGGTCAGCTGGGAGATGCCGTACTTGTGGAACCAGTTGGAGCAGTTTATGATCATCTCGTCGGTCTGGTATCGGCGGAGATACTTGAATCGCATCTCGGGATCGCCGCTTTCAAGTCCCATATCCACGGTGTAAAACCCGGCGTCCTTCATCTTCTTCACCGTCTCCTCGGTGAGGATGTCGAAGCGGATGTTGCCGGTGCAGGGCAGACCGATTTGCTCCCGGTACATTTCTATGAAGGTGTCGAACCAGTCGGGAAACATGTTGAATATGGCGTCTCGGAAGTTTATCACCTTGATGTAGGGGTGCATACTGAGCAGAGTTTTGAGGTAGAGTATCGCGTTCTCGGGGGAGCGGAAGCGGGCGTAGATTTTCTTGTTGGGATAGACCTTTCGGAAGTTGCCGTTGCCGCAGTAGGTGCAGTTGTAGAAGCAGCCCCGGCTTACCACAACAATTGCGGTGCCCACCTTGGAAGATTCGAGATTCTCGTAGTCAAAGAGATTGAAGTCGGGGATGGGAATTCGGTCAAGGTCGGCGAACAGTGGGCGAACCGGATTTTTGATTATACTGCCGTCCTTAGCTTTGAACCAGAGGCTTTCGATATTTGTGTAGTCCTCACCCGCCGACATCTTGTCGCAGAGCTCCAGTTCGGCATATTCTCCGTCGCCGATACACACGCAGTCAACCTCGGGCACCGCAATAACCTCGTCGGGCACCAGGGTGACGTGATAGCTGCCGGCTATGATAAAGACATCGGGACGCGCTTCCCGCGTCCACTTCATGTATAACTGTGCGTCGGGGAAGGCGGTGGTTCGTATCGAGAAGCCGATTATGTCAAGCTCGCCGTATGTTGCCAGCCGTTCCTTGAAGTCGGCTTCGCTGTGCAGGTTCAGCAGGTGCATCAGAAAAACTTCGTGCCCGCCTTCCTTTAGCACCGCCGATATTGATGCCAGTCCCTCGCTGTAGTTGCCGCCGCTGGTTCTGCGCGTCGCGTCGCGGTCGGTATAATCGGGATAGACGAGCAGCATCCTCGCCTTGCGTCCGTTCAGATTCTTCATTAACTTATATATTAGTACCTGTATGGGTTAAGTAAAATTCTATGTGGTTTCCTTCGGTAATTGTATCACAGTTTCCCGCCGATGTCAATAATTTGCGGTCAACAGATGTTTTCTGCCGGTATAGTTTGGCGTTAAACCCGTCAGGCAAGTCAAAAACACTGATTCGCACTTGCGCAGGCAAACGGGGTGTGTTAAAATACCGGGTGAAAGAAATCCGGAGGAGCCGCGAGCCGCATATGGCAGGGCATAACCGTGAGAGCGGAAAGAACCTTGCCGGGCGCGCCGGTTCACCCGGAGGGCGGAGAACCGATGATTTTGATACTTGCCAATCTGACGCACAGGTGATATAATACCGACAAACACAGGACGGAGGAAAATGATATGTATAAACTATGGGAAAACGGAACACCCCTTTATAACGAAGAATACGGTCAGCCCGAGCCTACACTGACCCCCTACATGGCGGGAACCGCAGGCGGCACCAAGGCGGGCTGCGTGATAGTATGCCCGGGCGGAGGCTACAGCGGGAGAGCCGCCCACGAGGGCGAGCCGATAGCGCAGATGTATAACGCCGCCGGCATAAACGCCTTTGTGCTCAACTACCGGGTCAAGCCCTACCGGCATCCGGCTATGCTTTGGGATATCCAGCGCGCGGTGCGGTTCGTGCGATACAATGCCTGGAAGTGGAACATCAACCCCGAAAAGATTGCCGTTCTGGGCTTCTCGGCAGGCGGTCATTTAGCCTGCACCGGCGTCACCCTCTTCGACTACGGCAGGGAGGACGGAGACGAGATCGACCGGGTGTCCTGCCGCCCCGACGCCGGAATCCTCTGCTATCCCGTTGTGTCCTTCACAGAGCCATGGACACACCGCGGTTCGATGCTCAACCTCCTGGGTCCCGACGCGCCCGAGGAGCTTATGATACAGATGTCGGGCGAGAAAGCGGTGCGCGACGACATGCCTCCGGTGTTCTTCTGGCACACCGGGCAGGACACGGGAGTGCCGCCAGAGAACTCCGTAGCAATGGCTCTTGCGATGCAGAAGAAGAACCTGCCCTACGAGCTGCATATTTTCCCCAACGGCAGACATGGTCTGGGACTGGCGCCCTCCATCCCGGAGACGGCACAGTGGGCGCCGCTCAGCTGCACCTGGCTCAAATCACTCGGTTTCGGCGGCTGATATGGGAGAATCTTCCCGTAATCCCGGCACGCGTGATGCGGCAAAACGCCCCGACCGCCGCATGATTTTAGCGGCTGTCGTCTTTTCGCTGGTTCTGCCGTTCATCAGCGCCTTCGGGCTGTCTCTGCTATACGCAAACATAGCGGGAGACATAACTCTGGGCGTGCTGCCCGATGTGTTATATTACGCAATCGAGCTGCTGAACGGGCTATGCTATTATGTGTCGATAGGGCTTTTAATCTGTGCGGTCTGCCGCTTCGGAGCGGGTGGCGCGAAGTCAATCATTCTGATATACGCCGCCTACTGCGCTGTTCCCCACGCTGGGCTGTTCTTCACATCAATGGCGGTCTACTCAAACCCCGATGTGGGCTACTATCTCAGCTATTCGGCGGTGAATTTCGCCGTGGAGCTGCTGTTCGGCGCCGCTTTCGTCTTTATCGGTCTCTTCTTCGCCGGACGGATATTCGCCCCCGGCGGTATGATACGCCCCCGCGCTCCCGAAACCGGTGCGCTGCTTGCCGCCGCGCTGCTTAACCTTGTTTACGCCGCCGCCTGGGAGCTGTACGAAACGATATCCTTCTTTCTCACATATGACGATCCGACGCCGCGGGAAATCCTGTCTATCATAACCTCATACCTTATCATCGCCCTTACCGCCGCCGCCGGATATGCCGTCATGTATTTCACTTCAAAAGCCGTGACCTGCGGAACCCGGGAGAGTGCAGCAGAGCGGCAGGACACATGAACTGACCCCACACCGCAGCCGATACCGATATGAATCCGGAAAGGACTTTACCATGAGAGAAAACATCAATTTTGACAGTTCGTGGCAGTTTGTCGAGCAGGATCTGGAGGTACAGCAGTCCCGATTCAAGGGATACATGTACACTCACGCCAAGACCGAGCGGGCTATCACCGGCCCGGCGGCTCCGGCGCAGTTCAGCACCGACTGGTCGCGAAACGGCGACTGGGAAGCCGTGACGCTGCCCCACGACTATGTTATCAAGCACGAGCCCGAGCAGAAGTACAACAATACCTTAGGCTACTTCCCCTACAACAACGCCTGGTACCGCAAGAAATTCACCCTTGCCGAAGAGGACAGGGGCAGGCGGATAACCCTTTACTTCGAGGGAGTGGCGGTGCATGCCACGATATGGGTCAACGGCTGTCTCATGTATCACAGCTTCTGTGGCTATGTTCCCTTTGAAGTGGACATAACCGATGTCGCCCGATACGGCGCAGACAACTTCGTGGCGGTATATGTTGAGGCGGACGACCATGAAGGCTGGTGGTACGAAGGGGCGGGCATTTACCGTCACGTCTGGCTCACCAAGACCCCGATAGTTTCGCTTGACCGCTACGGCATATTCGTCACCACGCGCCGGGAGGAAGACTGCTGGTTCGCCGACGTCACCGCCGAGATACGCAACGATTCCTTCGAGGACGCCGAGTTCGACTGCAAAATCACAATCCTTGACGCAAAGGGCAGGGCGGTGGGCAGCCGGACAGGTCGCGGAAAGGTCGAGCGCAAAAGCGATACCGTTATGACAAGGTCGGTGCGCGTCAAGTCACCAAAGCTCTGGGACACCGAAAATCCCAACATGTATACGGCACAGGTTGAAGTGATTGCGAATCCCGGCACCGACGGGGAGACCGTTGACATAAACACCGCCCGCTTCGGCTTCCGTGAGGCTGTTTTTGACGCCGACCGGGGCTTCCTGCTCAACGGCAAGCCGGTGAAGATCAAGGGCGTATGCTGCCACGGCGACTTCGGTCTAACCGGCAAGGCCGTGCCCGACAACATACTGCGCTACCGGGTCAGACTGCTGCGCGAGATGGGCGCCAACGGCTACCGCTGCGCCCACTATCCCCACGCCGAAGCCACCATGGACGCGCTGGACGACAACGGCTTCTTGGTAATGGCGGAGACCCGCTGGTTCGAATCCTCAAAGGAGGGGCGCGAGCAGCTGGCGGCGCTTATACGCCGCGACCGCAACCATCCCTCGGTAGTAATGTGGAGCCTGGGCAACGAGGAGCCCTACTTCGCAAAGGAACAGGGCAAGCGGATATTCGAGACACTCTATGCCGATGTGAAGCGTCTCGACCCCACCCGTCCGATAATGGGTTCAATCTCCAACTCGCCGGACAAGGCGCCGATAAACGAAGTGTCGGATATCATAGGCATCAACTACAATCTGCAGGCTTATGACAAGCTGCGCGAGCGTTTTAGCGACAAGTGCTTTGTCTCATCCGAGAACTGCGCGGTGGGCACTTCCCGGGGCTACTACACCGACGGCGACTGCAACGAGCCTGTCGACGGCCGCATAAAGTCCTACGACTTCACCATGTCGGGCTGGCAGACCAACCGGGAGGAGACCTGGAAGTTCATCGCCGCCCGGGACTGGGTGGCGGGAGGCTACCAGTGGGCGGGCATCGAGCACCGGGGCGAGACCCAGTGGCCGCGTCTATGTTCGGTCTCGGGCGCGCTGGATCTCTTCCTGCAGAAGAAGGACGCCTTCTACCAGAACAAGTCCCACTGGACAGAGGAGCCGATGGTGCACCTTATCCCCCACTGGAACTTCGAAGGCCGTGAGGGGGATGAGATTCTGGTCAGAGCCTATACAAACTGCCCGAAAGTGGAGCTGTTCCTCAATGAAAAGTCACTCGGGGCTGTCGAAGTGGAGAAATACGGTCACGCCGACTGGAATGTCGCCTATGAGCCGGGTACCCTCAAAGCCGTGGCGACCGCAGCCGACGGCAGCGAGGTTACGGCTGTCCGGGCAACAACCGGCGCACCCGTGTCGCTGAAGCTGGAACTGCTCAACGGCGATGATTTCAAAGCCAACGGCTGTGATCTGGCGCTTGTCAACTGCTATGCGCTGGACGCCGAGGGCAGAAAGGTTCCCGACGCTTCGCCTTATGTCACATTCAGCGCCTCCAGGCCCGCCCGGCTGGTAGCGACCGGATCGGACAACACCGACCATGTGCCCCCCTTCTGCGCCGAGCGCCGCATGTACGCCGGTATCATCGCCGCCGCGGTCAGGTTTACCGCAAAGGGCACGGCGAAACTCTATGCCTCGGCTCCGGGGCTGAAATCCGCGGTTCTTGAAATTGAAGGAAAGTAAAACGAGGCATATCCGGAACAATATAAAAAAGCCCTGCCGTGAAGGCGGGGCTTTTTGGCTTCCCGTTATATATTACAGTATATAATTGCGGTTCATGTTTTCGCGGAAAGTGACTGAATACCCGTCTGCACCGGGCAGACAAGGCGTGCGCGCAAAGGGCAAAACCGAAGAACCGCTAAACCGAAACAAAGGACAATCCCGAACCGGAGGAAATTATGCTTTTCTGGATTTCAGAGCGGCGAATCCCGCGGCAGCCGATGCAATGACGGCAGCGGCGGCGTAGCCGAGGACGTCTGCGGTCTGAGCGGCAGCGCCTGCAGCCGGTTTGGCAGCAGCGGGCTTTGCAGCGGCGGTGGTCTCAACTACCGGGATAACGATGCTGTCACCCAGGGTGAGAACCGCGAACTTGGTGGCATCCTTACTGCCGCCGCAGCCCTGGGACCACTCGATCTGTCCGCGCTCTTTGTCGCCGACGGTGTCGGAGCCGACGTTCATGCAGAAGTTAAGGCGGATCTTCTCGCCCTTATTGAAAGCCTTGATGCCGAAAGCGCCGGCGGGGATGCGCATCTCATAGGTTGTAACGTCGTTCTTGGTGTAGACGTTGAAGTCCTTGCCGGTGAGATCGGGAGCCCACTTGAAGTTATAGGCGTCCGCCCAGGCGTTGAATACTAATTTGCCGTCGGTGGACATCTTGGCGAAACCGTACTCGGAACGGTTGGCGGGAGTGGCTTCGTCCGGCTTGGCGCAGGAAACCTGGAGTGAATACTCCTGCCAGATGGAGCCGGCGTCCTTGGTCTGGGTATAGTTGGGGGTGTCTACTATAACCGCGAGGTAAATATACTCGGCATCGTAGGATGCATACATCTTGTAGGTGTATTTCTTAATGGTATCAACGAAAGCATCCTTTGAGGAGGAGTAGTAGCGGCAGTCGGCCTCGGTGTATTTTATCTCCTCGTACTCGAACTCGCCGACAGTTCCGTCTATAACCGGCTTCTCGGCAGAGATACCTTTAATCGTAACGGCGATTTTGGCGGAATTCGCGCCGATAACTTCGGCTGCGAAGGAAGGAACGGTAAGAACTGCAACAGTCAGAATAACCAGAACCATGCAGAAAATTTTTTTCATAATGTCATGTCTCCTTTAATGTCATGTCTGAAATGAAATACGGTACGCCTGACTGAAATGAATTGCGGCACACCTGATGAGTGCCGTGTGATGTCGGCCGGAGCGGCGCTGAATCCGGCAAACCGGAATCCGTTTACGGGAACGGGAAGCCTGCGGAGTTCCTCAATTGAAATATACAATATAATTTTCGATTTGTCAATAGTATATCGCTAATTAAGTCATAATTGCATTCGCAACGATTCAACGCATATAAAACTCGCAGATATTACAGTAATATATACAAAAAACAGGGATGCCCGTTTTCAAGCAGGGCATCCCTGTTCATATGATAAAAATTATATGTCCGGGCGCATGAGACTTACCAGAACCATGCGCAGAGCGTGACTTGATGTGAGAAGCCGAATCCTCTCCCGGTCGCCGGTGAAGGAGAATCGCTTTGCCTCGGTGCCGTCGGGTGTGGATATGCCGATATAGACGGTACCCACCGGTTTTTCCGGGGTGCCGCCTCCGGGACCTGCAATGCCGGTAGCGCTGATTCCGATGTCGGCGCCCATCAGCAGGCGTACTCCCTCGGCCATGGCGCAGGCGGTCTCCTCCGAAACGGCGCCGTGGGCAGCCAGGGTTTCGGCAGGAACAGAAACAAGGGTTTCCTTTATCCGGTTGGCATAGGTAATGACGCCGCCGTCATAGACCTCTGACGCTCCCGGCACCGATGTGATGCGCTGGGAGATAAGACCGCCGGTGCAGGATTCGGCTGCCGTTATATGCAGCCCCCGCTCCTTGAGCAGCCGCACAAGCGCCTCCTCAAGGCTGGTATCGATGCCGTAGATCCATTTTCCCACTTCCGTTCCACGCACACGGGCTATCATGGCGTCGCAGAGCGGCAGACCCGCCGCCGCCGAATCCGCCGCCGCGGTCACCCTGAGCCGCACCTCACCGTCCTTGGAGTAGGGAGCGACTGTGGGATTTTCAGAGCTTCGCATAAGGTCGGAGAGTATCGTCTCAACCGCCGACTCGCCTATGCCGCAGATGTTGACATTGCGGCTCACCAGCACATGGTCGCTGAATTTCGCCAGATATGGCTCGCCCGACTCATCCCACATGGGCTTCATCTCCCGGGGCGGACCGGGGAGCATCATAACCGCCTTGCCCCGCTCGTCGTCCTCGATGACGCAGCCGGGGGCGGTGCCGTGGCTGTTGTCGAATACGATGCAGCCCTCGGGCATCCATGCCTGTTTTTCGTTGGCGGCGCTCATAACGCCTCGGGAGCGCTCGAAGTATGCCTTAATGCGCTCCATCGACGGAGCATGGGGCACAAGCCTGCGCCCCATTACCGCCGCCGCCGTCTCTTTGGTGAGATCGTCGTAGGTGGGACCCAGACCGCCGGTCATTATAACCAGGTCGCAGCGCTCAAGCGCCTCGGTGAGCCGCGCCGAAAGCCTTTTCGGATTGTCGCCCACCACACCCTGGTAATACTGGGTTATACCCAGCGCCGCCAGCCGTCCGGATATGTATGCGGCATTGGTGTTGACTATGTCGCCTATGAGAATTTCGGTGCCGACACAGAGAATCTCCGCCGATTTGATTTTAAGCATTAAGCGTTGCCTGCCGTAAATTCCATTATAGGATTATTTGAGGAAGTTGATGCTGCGTATAATGGGTGCCTCAATCGACTTGCCGGACGCGGTGTTTATGAAGCAGATGATGCTCACAACTGTAAGGATTGCCCAGATAATAAACGCTGCGATGGTGCCGAGGATGGGTATTATGTTAAGCAGCCCGGCCAGGACAAACGCGATAGAAATACGGATACTCTGACGGACGTGGAAGCGTATGTAGGGCGAGCCGGGTGAATAAAGAAGCGCAAGAATCGCGCCCAGCGCTGCGCCCATATAGCAGAGCATTGCAAAAAGTTTGTTATCCGCAATGTCCTGTGCGGCGAACTCGGCAGTATGATCCCAGGGGTCGAAACGATATGCCTGATTGTATTGCTGATTATACTGCTGCTATGCGTTGGGGTTTTGGGTGGCATTTCCACCGGTGTTGGCGTTTTGCTGTGTGCCGAAATTGGCTCCGCAGGCCTTGCAGACGGCATCGCCGTCGGCTGCCTGTGCTCCACATTTGTTACAGAATTTCATGTTGTTCTCCTTTATATTAAATTATTTGGTTTTTCAGATTATAAGTCAAAGCAGTTTTTCGAGGGAAGTGAAGTTCCCGCTGTCGTAGATTTCGCCCAGCAGCTCATCCAGACCTTCCACATATCTGAATTCGTCGCCCTTTTGGTCATACCGTACCTTCGAGACCTCCGGCGCGAAGAAGGGCGCACCGGACTGAGACAATCTGACTATGACCTTCACCTCTGGCGCCGCCGCCTCTATGCCGCAGACGACCTTTTCCTCTCCCCGCAGGACGCGGCAGGCGTGCCACAGCTTGCCGGCAGTCTGAGCGAAGGGATCCCCGTAATACTTCACGCTGCCGTCGGCGAAATAACCGGCTATGACCTTCTTACCCTCATGCTCGACGGGGAAGACTGCCTTGCCCTTCCCGAACTCATAAATGAACTCGGGATTGCGGGTTCGGGCGGCGGCGTGGGATGCGATAAACAGTCCCCGACAGTTTCCGAAGTCCATGCCGATGACCGCCGTGTCGAAGGTTTCGATATTGTTTATCTTTGCCGTGGTGTATTCAATGCGTCCGGGCATACGGGAAAGGTCGATATCGCCGCCCAGAATATATAGTATATTGTGCAGATAATGGGCGGTGGCGTTGTGAGCCACGTTGTCGCGTATCGGCGTGCCGTCGGCGGCGTTGAGCCTGCCCGCCCAGCCGGTGCCCCGGCGGTAGTAGGACTGGGCTCTCGGCCAGAGCACTATGGTTTTAAGCAGCCGGGGCGCTCCGAAGCGGCCGTCGAGTATGTCGCGCTTAAGCTCGAGTATGGCGGCGCTGTGTGACCACTGGTAACCCACCGACACATTGCGCCCCGACCTGTCACGGGCGGCAATGAGACCTTCGATCGCCTTCTCGTCACCGGTCAGCGGTTTTTCGCAGAGCACGTCGCAGCCGTTTTCGAGAGCCAGAAGAATCTGCCCTGCATGATACTGTATCGGCGCCGATATGGCCGCCAGCTCCGCCTCGCCCTTATGAGCCGCGAAGAACTCTTCGAGAGAGGCATATACCGGACAGAGCGCCTTTAATTCCTCCAGCCGCGGACAGCCCTCCGGAAAGGGGTCGCATACGCCGACAAGCGCGGCTTTATCAAGACCGCCGTCCAGCAGCGCGTTAACATATGTCATCCCGTACCCTCCGATTCCCGAGAGTACGACCTTTACCTTGTCCATGACAGCACCTCCTGCCTTATATGTATATTATAACCTGTGCCGGATGTCAAGTAAAGTGTATTATGTAAATGTTTGTCTTTATATTTTGAGCGGCTGCAGAACGCCGGCAGCCCGACAGTCAAAGGGGAACATTATATATACCGCATACCAATGATATCATGGTTTTCACCTGAATGCAAGTAAAATTCAGGTGAAATTACAGTTTTAACGGAAAAAGTCAAACCGCAAATGTTGACACCCTGCGTGAACAGTGGTAAAATTACGGACAGATAAAAAATAACTCGGAGGAAACAAATGAAACGAAACCTGTCTGCCGCTTTGTCGCTTATTATTGTTCTTGCCGCCTTAGCTTTGGCTGCGACCTCCTGTTCGGGCGGCAGCGATCCAGATACGCAGGTCAAACAGACGACCGACGCACAGATCGCCGAAACCGAGGAGACCACCACCGCTCCCGAACTGGTAATAGTACCGCAGGATTTCGGCGGCATGGATTTCACCTTCTTCGGAGTTGAGACCCACGGCAAGGACTGGGTGGTAAACACCTACAGCGAAGCGCTCGCGGAGTCCGAAAACGGCGATCCCATCAATGACGCCCTTTTCCGCAGAACTATTGAGATAGAGGAAGCCTTCAACATCGTTATCAAGGCGGTGGGCGTGGAGCGCACGAAGGTAGGCGGCGAAGCGCTGAAGGTCATACTTGCGGGCGACAACGCATATCAGGCGATAAACCTGCAGGGCTACTCGGCGAAAACGGTGCTTAACAGCTACAATTCTCTCTACAACCTCTATGATATTGATACGATAGACCTTTCCCACAGCTGGTGGGACAAGAACTCCATCGATTCCTTCACCGTTGGCGGCAAGCTGTTCAATGTGGTGGGAGATATGAACATCCGTTCCTTCTTCTCCTCCACCGGCTTCATGTTCAGCAAACAGATGATCGAGGATTACAACCTTGAAAGCCCCTTCAAGCTGATAGACGACGGAGTCTGGACGATTGACAAGCTCATTGAGCAGTGCGAGGCGGTGACCCATGATGTAAACGGCGACGGCCATGTGGGCTACGAGGATACCGCCGGACTGTTCGGCGAGGCGATTTCGCTGCTCTGGGGACTTAACGCCTTCGGCGAACAGATAGTCACAAACGTCAACGGCACGCCGGAGATTACCCTCAACAATGAGCGGGTTGTCACCGGCATCGAGAAATATGTAACCCTCCTGCGAAGCAATACCCACAGCATCTGGGCGGCGGATGTCCCTAAGTCCTTCTCCGGTGAGAATATATTCCGCACCAAGATGCTGCCCATGCTTATGGAGAACCGCCTGCTTTACTACAGCGGCACACTTGTGGGCACCCTTGACCTGAGAAGCATGGAGTCGGATTTCGGCATTATCCCCAAGCCCAAGTTTGACGAGTCCCAGGACGGTTATTATTCGTCCACACATCCCCAATATCTCTCCTTCACCACTATACCGGTTACCAACCCCGATCCGGAGGGCACCGGAACCATACTTGAAGCGATGCACTTCCTGTCGCAGAAATACGTATTCCCCGCCATCTATGACACCACAATAATCAACAAAGTCATCCGCGACGAGGAGACCGGACGCATGCTGGATATCATACGCTTCAATCGCGTATATGATATCGGCTACATCTTCGACTGGGGCGGCGCATCTTCCTTCATCACCGCTTTCAGCAACAATAACAACACGAACTTCGCCTCATCCTATGCCTCCGTCGAGCCGAAGATTCAGGCGGCGATCGACAGCTACCTCGAAATCTATTCGGAGTAATGAAAAACATCGCTTAACCGGACATTAAACAAGGGGCACCGCTTGAAAAAGCGGTGCCCCTTGTTTTTCGTGTGCTTCAGCCTATGGCATTGCGTGTGCGGGAGATTATCTCGTTCCGCAGTTTATCCGAGAGGGTGACAAAGCGGTCGGAATAGCCGCCCACCCGAATCAGCAGATTAAATAGAGTGTTTTCCCGGATCGGCGCGTTCGAACTCGGGGGTAATTGTATCGGGATAGATGTTTGCCTGATTGCTCAGGTCAGACATCCGTTTGATTCTGTCGGTCATGATTCCCTCCTGCAGCCGGCCGCTGCGTCTGTGGGTATTTGTCATATCATACACACAGTACAATAACATCATTTTCGGCGCTTGTCAACCGTTATATTACCCTTCTTAGGCCCGTGTGCAAAAGACAAAACGATGCTTGACACGGCAGGCGGCATGGAGTACAATCTGATTGAACGATCCAAGGAGGTAACAGAATATGAATAGATTACATGCGGCAAGGTTGCTTGCCATGCTGCTCTGCATCGCCATGCTGACGGCCTTCGCCGCCTGTTCGGGCGGAGATGCGGCGGTTGATGTTCCGGCGGAGAGCGGCGGCGATGTCGGAGAGACCACCGATGCCGAAACCGGGACAACGGCGCTTGCGTCCGACGTGCCCGACAAGACCTATGACGGCGCCGAGCTGGTGTTTCTGCACTACGACGGCGATGACAAGATCATCCGCTACTATTCGGAACTCTGTTCGCATGAGGCGAACGCCGAGGTGATGAACGACGCGGTATACGAGCGCACCATACGCCTGGAAGACAAATATGACGTTGTGCTCACCGAGGAGTTAAAACCCCGGAACGACGTCAGGGGCGCTATCATCAACGCGGTGAACGCCGGCGAGACGCGCTGGGACGCCATTGTGCCGCCATTCGTCGACGCGGCGAATCTGACGGTGTCGGGGGCTTATCTGGTCGACCTGAACACCGTGCCCTACATCGACCTGTCAAAACCCTGGTGGGACAGCAGAGTAGCCGGAGACATGTCCTTCGCCGGCCGCACATACTCGGCGATAGGAGCGCTTAACACCTGGACCGACTCCCACACCTACGCGGTGGTCTTCAACAAGGAGCTGGACAAGGATTACAGCGTGGGCACATATGACCTTGTCCGCGATAACAAATGGACGCTCGACACCTTCGAGGAGATTATCACCAAGGTAGTCTCCGACATCGACGGCAACGGCGTCATGGACGAGAACGACCGCTACGGCGCCTGCTCGGAGTACTTCAACTTCCTCAGCCACATGACCGGCTGCGGCGTCAACCTGACCGCGCACAACGACGAAGGCATTCCCGAATACCGCATTTCCCAGCGTTTCTATGACGCGGCGGAGAAGATTTACAGCGTAATGCGCAGCGGCGGCTGTCTTTTTGCGGAGGATTATTCGTCGAAATACTCCGACCCCTGGACAGATGTGCTGCGCAAGGGCTTCCGTGCCAACAATGCGCTTTACTATGTGGGCGGCATAGAACAGCTTATCATCTTCCGGGATTTCGAGACCGAAATAGGCCTGCTTCCCGTTCCGAAGCTTGACGAGGCGCAGGAGGACTATTCCCACACCTTCAGCACCTGGTGGGCGACCATAACGGTAATTCCGGTAACCTCATCCCGCCTTGAACTCACCGGCGCAATGCTTGAAGCCATGAACGCCGACAGCTATTATACCGACGCGGTTTCCTATTTCGACGTCCTGCTGCAGTACAAAGCCATGCGCGACCAGGACTCTTACGACATGCTGCAGATAATAAGAAAGACCAGAACCATGGATCTTGAAAACGCCTTCGGTTTCCTCGGCGCAAGGAACATCTATACCGACGCGCTCAAGAAACGCGACGACTCGGGCATCGCTTCGTCCATAGCCTCAAAGCTTGACGCCGCCACCGCCAAGCTGAATCAGACCATGGAAATATTCAAATAATCGGAGGACGAGAAGGTTATGTATTTCACGAAATATCCCGGCAATCCGGTGCTGGGAAACAAAACCACCGGCACCTATTTCGACGCCGCCGTTATCACGCAGGACGGAAGATACCGGATGGATTTCTCATGGCGCCCGAAGAAGGCGCTTGCCGTCACCTTCTCGGATGACGGCATACACTGGGACGAGCCGATAATCACCCTGGAGAGCAACCCCGAAAGCGGCTGGGAGGACAACATCAACCGAAATTCGGTGGTGATTCTGCCCGACGGCAGCTTCAGGATGTGGTACACCGGACAGGCGAGGGGCTACAGCTTCATCGGCTATGCAGAAAGCGACGACGGACTCAATTGGCGCCGGTTTGACGAGCCGGTGTTGATATCCGAGCGGCACTGGGAGGGTCTTTCGGTGATGAACCCCTGCGTGCTCTACGACAGAGGCATTTTCCGCATGTGGTATGCCGCCGGCGAGACCTATGAGCCCAATGTGCTTGCCTATGCCGAGTCGGAGGGGGGTATCGTCTGGCACAAATCACGGATAAACCCCATATTTGTGGCAGACCCTTCGAACGAGTTCGAGCGCGCAAGGGTCGGCGGCTGTCAGGTGATAAAGACCGACGACATGGGATATCTCATGTTCTACATCGGCTACAAGGATATCCACACCGCCTGCGTATGCTGCGCCGGATCGCCCGACGGCGTCACCCGCTGGGAGCGGTCGCCGAATAATCCCATGGTTCTGCCGGACGCGGGCGCATGGGACTGCGACTCCTGCTACAAGCCCGCCGTTGCATGGGATGAGAAGAGCGGCAGCTGGCTGCTCTGGTACAACGGCAGACGGGGGAACGAGGAGTATATCGGCCTTGCCCGCCGGCAGGGAAGGGAACTGTTCTGAATATAAAAATCGGAGAGCCGTTGCTCTCCGATTTTGTTTCAGTATTCGATGTCCGCCCACACCGGACAGTGGTCGCTTGCCACTACCCGGGGTATGTCGGCGGCGGTGATTGTTACGCTGCGGGAAGTGTAGATATAGTCGATCAGGGCAGTCGGAGCGTGGGAGGGATGGCTCTTTTTCTCCCCGATGAAGCCGGCGGCGGAGTTTAAGGTCTCATGCAGCGGCTGCATAAGCGGGTTTTGCGGCTCCATGTTGAAGTCGCCCATGAATACGAAGGGCAGCGCCTCTTCGCCGAGGGCAATCAGCGCGGCGGACACGGCGTGCTCCTGTTCGGCGGGCGAAAGCCCGAAGTGGGAGGAGTAAACCGCCAGCCGTGCCATGGGGCAGTCGAACGTCGAGGGTACCGCACCCACGGCAGGCACGCCCACTACACAGCGGCAGATGGAACGCGGCTCGAAGCGCCGGATATCGGCCGGATCGACGGGATTCGGTATGCGTATAACCGATGCTTCGAGAATGGGATATTTCGACAGCAGGGCGTTTCCGTAGGGCTTGTGTCCCGACAGGTATATCGAGCGTCCGAAATAGCAGTGATAGCCCAGATACGCCGCCATTTCCTCAACCTGGGCGGTGTAGCGGGAGGCGTCCGACACGGTGGTGTCGCCCCAGGCTCTGCCGCGAACCTCGTTTAGTCCGATGATGTCGGCGCCGATATCGCGGATAACGTCACAGGTGCGGGTAAGGTCTATATGGTCATCCAGATGGACATGTCCGTGCTGGATGTTGTAGGTCATTACGCGGATTTTTGTCATACTATATATTCTTTTATATTCTTTCCGGTTGTTTTTTACTTTGACTTTGACAGCGCCTCAAGCAGGCTGCGCTTGACGTCGGTGATGACCGCGATGTCGTACTCCACATCCTTGAAGGAGCGGAAGACCTTCGCGCAGAGGGCGTCTGCCGCGGCCTTGTCGGTCTTGGCCAAGAGGCTGAGCAGCTCATATTCCTCTGCGCCCTCGCGCTGAGCCTCAAGGCGTATCGACATCCAGGGCTCGCCCTTGCCGGGGTAAATAATATGTGTATCGCCGGCGGGCAGGAAGCAGACAGAGTCGGTGTTGTGATGCTCGGGGCAGTTCAGTTCGAAGGGGTCCTGACCCGTCTGGTAGCAGTTTGCCGCCCAGTGCAGGAAACCGGTCAGGTTATAGCGGTAGTTGCCCCAATGCAGATATCTGGTGGAGAGCAGCGGATAATCCATGAAGCGGTTGATATATCCGGGAGCGCGGGGACCGCAGCAGACATAGTGCCAGATCTCGTCGCCCGAGGCGCGGAGCGTCTCCAGCTTTTCGCGATGCTTGTCATATTCGGAATTGAGCGGCACCCAGATATCCAGCGCGCCGTGGAGATTTCCGTAGGACATTGCGTCGATGAGGCGTATCTCGGGCACTATCTTACGGATAAGCCCGCAGAGCGCCCTGAATTCGGTGCAGTTGGCGTTGTTGGGTTCATCAGCCACGCCCATTACAAAGCGGTCGAGCCAGCCGTTCTCCTTCAGGACATCGCGCAGCGCCGGCAGATACTGGGAAAGGTAGCAGTAGCCCTCATATGACATGGAGGGAATATTGCCGTTCACAAGTATGGTGGAGGCGCTCCAGCTCTGCCGCCAGCCTACCGAAGGGGCGTTGAAGTAGCGCATGCCCGCCTTTTCATAGCGCTTGACCTGGGCGATAAAATTCGAGAAGTCAAACTCCCAGCGGTTGGGAGTAACTTCCTTGGCGCTTATCCCGCCGGTATACATCATGTTCTGATGCACACGGCGAAGCATGGCGAGATACTTCTCTTCAAGGTCGAAATACTCCTTCGACCCCGGCTCAACGCCGTGGTACTTGGCAACCGCTCCTCCCGAGAAGCCGAGGATCATCTTCATGGTCTCCTCGGGGAGCCGTACGGAGTAAACCTTCAGCTTAAGCGGAATAGCCTCGCCGTCGATAAGCATGCTGCCGGCATAGTCGCCCGGAACGCAGTCGGGGTCAAGTTTCACGGACACGTAAAGCCCGCCGACGCCGCTTGTCAGGTCGAGAGTGCCGTCAAAGGTGCGCAGACACTCGTACAGGCGGTAGGGCGCCACGCGCTCGGGATAATGGGGAGCGTACTGCTCGGGGGTTATGCCGTGGTTGCGCTCCACCTGAACCGAGCGCAGTGTATAGACTTCGGCGTCGGCTCCATCGGGCAGTCCCTTAAAGGACACCGAAACCTCGGGTGAACCGCGGTCTCCCAAAAGCAGCTGGAAGCAGGCATAGCTGTCCCGCGCTCCGAAAATGTCTATCTTATCTGAGGACGAAGGGTAATCCCATATGTCGGGATAGGTGAATTCCGCAGAGGATACAACCGTGTACTTCATAGATAAACCTCCTGTTATTGTTGCTTATGCGTTTTGCACACAGTAATTGTAACAGGGAGAGAGCAGGCTGTCAAGACGGGATTCGTCGGATTTTCGAAAATACCCTTGTGCAGATGCATTCTTCGGTGTATAATATAAACGGACGGATTTTAGACATAATATGACATGGAGGAAAATATGGCAGATAACATAATATTAGGCGGCAGGGAGTATACCCTGACATTTGAGGACAATTTTACCGGCGACAGCATCGATAAAACCAAATGGGAATACTGTCCCGAGTCGCGCCGTCAGGACATCGGCGGCCGCTGGAGCAACAGCATGACCGAGGTAAAAGACGGAAATCTTATTCTCAAAGCGTCTATCCGGGAGGACGGAACGCCCATATCCGGCGCGATACGCTCCGCGGGGCGTTTCACCCAGGCATACGGTTACTTCGAATGCCGGATGAAGTGGCATAAGACCACCGGCTTCTGGGGAGCCTTCTGGATGATGTGCGGCAATGTGGGCAAGGTGGACGGCTCGGCGGTATCTGGCGCCGAGATCGACATCATAGAGTCGGGAGAGCGGGCGCGGGACGGCGTCAACCACGCCATCCACTGGGACGGCTACGGCGAGGCGCACAAATCGGTGAGCAAGAGCATATACGGCACCAATCAGTATGACGGCGGCTGGCACACCTACGCTCTGCAGTGGACCGAGAGCGAATATATCTTCTACATCGACGGCGAGGAGACCTGGCGCACCTCCGAACCGGGCATCTGCAATCAGCCCGGCTATCTGAAGCTCACCGCCGAGTTCGGCTCCTGGGCGAAGCCAATAGTTCCCGAGGAGCTGCCAGACTGCGTACGAGTGGACTGGGTGCGGGTCTATCGCCGGGTCTGAAAATAAACTTTAAGGCATAATAAAAAGCGGATACGGAAAGCACGCCTTGAATCCGCTTTGCATTAACATTGTATAAAAAACCGGTCACCGAATTATTAAAGGCGGTGACCGGTTCGGTTATTCAATTATCGGTTTATCAGGTAAATACGCCCGATATCGGTGCTGCCGATTATCTGCGCTTCTTTGAAACGGCGCAGCCGGCGAGCGAAACAACGGCAGCGAATGCGGCGATTGCGGTGATGTCGAAAGTCTGAGCGGAAGCCGGAGAACCGGCCGCGGCGGCTGTGGTTGTAACGGCGGCGACGGGCGGAGCAACCAGCGTCATGTTGGCGCCCATGTCGTAAACGTCGTTCATCAGACCCTGACCGTACTGGAGTATCGGGAACGCGCCGGTCTCGTCACACCAGGTGATAATATAGTTGAAGAACCACTTGTGACCCTCAACAAACTGAATCTTACCGGTGCGGTCGATCTGGTTCCAGGGCATAGCGCACTCATAGTAGGTGTAGCCGCCCTCGTTTATGCACTCGAACTTGAAGGGGCATTCCTTGTAAATAGCATAGGCCGATGAATTGTCTCTGTACTGCTCCGGGACAGAGCCGGTATACTTCCATTCAAGAGTATTGTCGACGGAACGGTTGAAACAGCACTGCATTACGTAATTGGGATCCTCGGGAAGATTATCCTTCGGCAGGGTTGCGAGAATTGCAAGATACATTGAGGAATAATCAGCACCCGGAGCTTCGGCTTTCTTATTCTTGGGAGTATAGGTTTTCTCGGCTATCTTGAAGAAGCAGTAGAAGTTGTCCTTGTCCCAGGTGCCCCAGGCTTCGCCCGCGCCCTTGTGACCGGTGTCGTTGGCGTCATACCACTGCTTTACGTCCGGGGAGTAAAAGTCGTGGATCTTCATGTAGCACTTGTCGAGTTTGCCGTCGATTGCCGGCGGCGCGTTTGTTCCGACGAGCTGAACTTCGTCATACGCGGATACGGAAAGCGAAAGTAATGCGGCAAGAAGCATAAACAAAGCTGCCGATAACGCAAGTTTTTTCATTGCAATGTTCCTCCTGACAGTCGGTTAATTGTATATTTATACCGCTGCCGCGATTATAAGACTTTGTTTTTGCAATGTCAATATATTTGTGAAAAATGTAATTTTTTAATGTAACGTTGCATCTTTATTTTTTAAGAAAATTCCGGTACGGTGTCCGCACGGCAAACGGCGCAGCTCATATCGTGCGCAGATCAAAAAGGGCTGTCCGTTATGAACAGCCCCTGATATTTATCTCCGATTTTCCGCCGCCCTGTCGCGTCGCGTATCTGCATCCCGTCAGCAGCTTACTATTACCACCGCGTCCTCGCCGCGTCCGGCGGCGCGTCCCGGGAAGGTCACATGCCCCCCGGGAGATATAGCGACGAGGTTATTTGTCTCGCCGGTTTTCGGCTCATACAGCTTCGCGGAAAGATTGGATCCGTCAACGGCAAAGGGCAGCGCCGAAAAATCGATTCTGAACGGACAGCCGTTCGGCACCGCAAAGTACAGCCGGCGATTGCCCGCGTCAACCGCCGCGGCGATGTAGTTGGCGTTATGACGGTTGTCAGTGACGAGTTTCTCGTCCGGCACCATATCTGCCGGATTATGCGCGTCAACGAAATTCCGCAGGTGGATAATCTGCTGCGCGGCGGGGCGGTGCAGCGCCTCATCCCATTTCATTGTAAAGTAGCCGCCCGGCTCGCGATTCATGCACCATACGCTGTGATGACCGTAGGTATTCCCGCAGGAGCCGCTGAAAAGGTTGCGCCACATGGTGACCCGCACATCCGCCGCGTCATAGTAGCCGTTCCCCGCGTCGAAGTTTATCGGATGGTCCTCGTATACCTGTTCGCCGTCCATCGTCGGCTTGACAGGAGTTCTGTTGTAATCGCGGCTCAGGAGCTCATAAGCCGCCGGCGCAGGTCTGCCGTGCCCCGACTGGAGCATGTTGAAATCTAACCACTCCCGATCGTGAAAGAACTCGGAAGAGGAGCGCACGCCGCTGGGGTGGAAGGTCATGAGCCGCCGTCTCCCGGCAGCCGCGTCTCCCTTGCGAATCCCCTCGGCCATAGCGTCTGTAATGGCGTAATGCTCGGGCTTTTCGGGAGACCGGTCGCCCCCAAGAATCCAGAAGATGTTTGAATAGGGCGCTAGCCGCTCAGCCAGCCACTGCCCATAACCCCGGGCGTTCTCGGGGGTGAATATCTCGGGACCCTTGCCCCAGGAGGCTTTGTTCCACTTGTCGCCCCAGGTGGGGAGAATGCCCATAATAAGCCCCAGCTTATCGGCGTAATCTATAATGAACTCCACATGGTCGAAGTAAGAATATTCGCCGTCGATATCGGGCTGAAGCGGGTCGGGAAGTCCGTTTTCGCCGACTTTCAGCGGCAGTCTGCCGTAAGCGTTCGGGGCTTTCAGCCCGTCAAGCTCAGCCAGAATTACCGCCTGTATCATGTTGAAGCCCTGGGCGCTGCGTGTGCGAAGATAATGCTCCGCCTCATCCCGGTCAAGGGCACTGAACAACTCCCATGCAGTGTCGCCGATGAGATATGATGTAGAGCCATTAATGGATGCAAGATGTCTGCCGGTGCCGTTCTGAATAAGTTCTGTCATTTAGTACTCCTTTGTTGCTTTGGAGCCGCAAAGCCCCTGCGGATTGGTAAAACCACATTTATTGTATACAATCCGCAAAGGCTTGTCAAGTCATTTCGACAATATGCGGCGATGTTAGATGTTATGTTACAATTGATGTGAGACTAACACAAAAGGAGTAGAAAAAGTGATCGAGTCGTGTTAAAATAATGTTGCCCCCAACAAAATTCAACAGAAAGGACTCAATCACCTATGAAGAATAATAAC
>JAAZAV010000065.1 GCA_012514145.1 Clostridiales bacterium
AGAACAGTCGATGATTCCCTCAAAAACTCCCTCAGTCAGCTCCCGCTGACAGCTCCCTCGGCGAGGGAGCCAAGAGCGCGAGGTGAAGTATGTACTCCAAGCCTCCCTCTCCGAGGGAGGTGGCACGACGACAGCCGTGACGGAGGGAGTAACCCCCGACAGGCTAACAATATTAAGGAGCTGTATCAGAACCCAAATCCTGATACAGCTCCTTGTTTCTAATTCACCGTTTGTCTCATCTTACCCCCGCTATCAGCCGGCGCAGGATAAGCAGGTCGCGGAGATTTACCACAAGGTCGCGGTTCAGGTCATGGGCGCTGCTCCCCCCGGCCGCGATGGCTGCTCTCATGGCGGCGATGTCGGCGAATGCCGCGCCGCCGCCGAGATCGGCGTCGCCGTAGTCGGCACGCTGATAGGCAAGGGGAGTGAAGTCGCAGAGCTTTTCCGCCGCGGCAAAACTGTCGTTGCCGGCGGGGTCAATAGTTATCAAAGCGTAATCCTCCGCGCTGCCGGAATAATACACCTTATTCAGCACCGGTGTGTTATTAAAAACATTCGCACCCACGCTGACAAGCGATGCGGGCAGAGCCAACGAAGTCAGGCTGTCGCAATAGTAGAATGCATATGTGTCTATTGCCGTGACGCCCTCGGGTATGACGCAGGCATAAAGCGGACGGGCGGGTATGTAATCCGGCGAGAGCGCGGCGAAGCCGACTGATGCAATGCCCCCGGGCAGATAGAGCACGCCGCCGGGACCTTTGTATTTGGTCAGCACATCCACGGATATGACAATATCTCCGTCAATAATAAAATCGTTGGCGATTGCTATCGTATCGGCGACCGGCGCGAGAATCACGTAATTGTTTTCCGCGCGGGTATGATTCTTCAGCATCACAGCCGTGGTTATGGCGAAGTAAGCGTAGGGTGAAACCTCGCCGGCGTCGTCCCAGGTAGCGTCGAATTCATACCAGGCGCCGTCGATATACGCGATGCTCCAGGCGTGTTTGCCCCCGTTTATGCTGTACGCCTCGATGCCGCACTTGCCAAGCAGGTAGACGAAAAGTTCGGAGTAGCTCTCGCAGACCCCGGTTCCCATAACCGCGATGCCGTATATCGAGAAGGCGTAGCGGTGTAATTCGGGGTTGCTTACCGCTGCGTTACAATAGGTGCCCCGTTTGATTATCCAGTCGTAGAAATATCTCGCCTTCTGCGCATCCGACGGCATATTGACCGCCGCCGCCAGAGGTTCAGCCGCCGCCGCGTCGATCTCCGCCTGCATGGAGGCTATTTCGTCGGTGGTATACCAGCTGAATATCTGGAAACTCGAGAGTTTTCCGCCCTCAAGACTGTATGAATACGCGTTATGTATCCAGAAAAACTGCGGCTCGTTGTCCTTGAAGTACCAGTATGCCGTAAGAGCGTCGGCTTCGCTGATGCTTTCGGTCACCGGAGCGACCGCCGACATCGCCGCGTCTTCAAAGTCTTTTTCTTCAAGTATAAGGTTTTCAGCCAGAGTCAGAATGAACATGTAGAGCTGCCGCTGACCTTCGGTCAGGCTGTCGAATATCAGGCGCCCTTCCCTTGACGGAGGGGGCGTGAGACCGGTACCGCCCGATTTCCGCATGGACGGCGCTTTTGACGGCGCGGCGCTCTCATCGACGGGTATGCCGTAAACCGGCTGATACCCGCCGGTGGGGCGGTTCAGCGCAGCCGGCTCATTCGCCCCCGGCACATCCGCCGCCGACAGGGTCAGCGTGGGCAGTCCCGAAATCAGCATAAGCGATGCCGTCAGAAGGACGGCGATTATTCTTTTCGTCATTGTAACTCCTCAATTCTGTCCGGTTATCCATACACAAACCGAAAATCCGCGATTATTGCTATAATTACAACCGTAATCTAACTGTCGTCATCCCGGAATTCGATTATCATTATACCCGCAACCGCCCCGCCTGTCAATATGAAGTTACGGCAAAAACCTGTCAAAATGCCGTATCGGTATAAAAAGGGCACGAAAAGGGTATAAAAACTGTATAAAATGTAAAAATGACGCTTTACAGCCGGCATTCCGGCGTGTATAATAAAAGTAAACAAGGTATTTCCGCCAAGGGAGATACCGATATGTATATTATGTATAACACCATATGCATAATATGCGCATTACATCAGAAAGGGCCTTTGGCAGACAAAGGCACGGAGCTTCTCCGGCAGGTGATTACATATGGATAAGCAGCAGTTAAGGGAGTTTGCCGCGGGTCTGGGCATAAACATGCTGGGCATCGCGCCTATTTCCCGCTTCGAGGATTTCGCGCCCAAGCTGAACCCCGCCTCGATATTCCCCGAGACAAAGAGCGTGATTGTCTGCGGCCGCAGTATTCCCCGGGGCGACTTCCGGGGGGTGGAGGAGGGCACCCTCTGGTCCTTCCCCGGCAAGCGCATCGACCGCCGGGTGCTGGAGGAGATCTGTCTCTTCATCGAAAACGAGTCGGGCTGCGAGGCGGTGGCATATGCCGCAAACAACACAACCAGCGCTCCCCGCAGCCGTCCGGTGCGTGAGGGTCAGGTTATCCACAATGTGAGCCTGAACTTCGAGTACGCCGCCGTCGCCGCGGGTCTGGGCGAAATAAGCTTCTGCGGTCAGCTGCTCACCCCGAACTACGGTCCCCGGAACGCCCTGGGCATAGTGATGACCGAACTGGAGCTGGAGCCCGACCCCCTCTTTGAGGGCAGCATCTGCGACCGCGCAGACTGCCGCAAGTGCGCCGACATCTGCCCCTCCCGCGCCATCAACCCCGACAAGACGGTGGTAATCGACATCTGCGGCAAGAGGATGGAGCTTGCCGACGTGAATTTCGACCTCTGCCGCATCTGTCCCAACGGCGCCGCCCCCGACTTCGACAACCGCATCGGCCAGGAAGAGCTGATGTACGATCTGGCGGGCAACCAGCCGAAGATTGTCGAGACCTCCACGGCGCTGACCCGCCGCAACATACCCAACGTCATGAACGCCCTCTGCACCCGCACCTGCATCGCCCATCTTGACGACGAGGAGAAAATAGGCATCAAGTATAAAAATCCCTTCCGCACCGAAAAGCCCTGGGTTCTGCAGACCTGGGAGCGGTAAGCGGGCTGAACCGAATATAATGAAAGGCGAAAAATGACATGGAAAAGCTGACAAGTGAACTCGTCAAGCGGGTGGCAAAGGAGAACGGCGCCGACCTTATCGGCATCGCGCCGGTTTCCCGCTTCAAGGACGCGCCCCCCGAAACAAAT
Source organism: Clostridiales bacterium (assembly GCA_012514145.1). Lineage (GTDB taxonomy): Bacteria > Bacillota > Clostridia > Oscillospirales > CAG-272 > JAAZAV01. Next base: position 3,271 of record JAAZAV010000065.1, read on the forward strand.
CCGCTGAACATATACCCGAAGACAAAGAGCATCGTGGTGATGGCGAACCGCATTCTCGAAGGCTCCTACAAGGGCATTCAGGAGAACACCGACTGGTCGAGCTACTGGATTTACGGCTACGGAACCGGCATTTACGGCACCCTGGGCAACGCAATGACCATGACCCGGCAGCTCGTCGAGTCCTACGGATACGAGACGGTGTCATCCCCCGGCAGCCACACCATTCTGCCCCACGAAGCGCCTCCCGGCAGGCCGCCGGTGGTGGAGGGCAAGCTGCCTTCAAACGTGGTGCTGCACATGCGCATTTCCGCCGCCGCCGCGGGGCTGGGCGAATTCGGCTGGTCGAAGGTCTTCCTCACTCCCGAATTCGGTCCGAGACAGCGTTTTGAGATATTCCTCACCGACGCCGAGCTGGAACCCGACCCCCTTTTCAAGGGACGCATATGCACCAAGTGCATGAAGTGCGTTGACGCCTGCCCGGGACACGCGCTCTCCCGCACCGAAAGAGTCTCGATAAAAATAGAGGACCGGGAGTTCGAATGGGGCGCCATTGACCTCGGCAAGTGCAAGCTCACCCACTGGGGCATGAACGAGCTGGCATCCCCCTTCATCAAGAAGGACGTGCCCGGCTGGAAGATGAACATCGACGAGCAGACAATGACCTGGTTCGAGGCGTACAACTTCGGCAGGGCGGTTTCGGTGCGCTCCAAGTATATCAACACCATGGCTACCGGATTTGAGGAGATGGGACAGGGAGGCAGACCCGGCCCCATATGCGGCGCCTACGGCTGTATCGAGACATGCTACGCCGTGCTGAAGAAGAACAGAAAATTCAGAGAAATGCAGAAGGAAACGGGGGTATATCAGGATGCTGACGAAGAATAAGCTGATTGAACTGGCTGCAAAGAGCGGCATTCACCGCTGCGGCGTCATAGCGCCCGAGAGCTACGCCGGCGTGGAGCCGCAGTTCAGTCCCCTTTCGATATTTCCCGAGGCGAAGTCGATAATCATCTGCGCCCGGCAGATCTCCCGCGGCTCCTTCCGGGGCATTGAGGAGGGCACTCTCTGGGCGCGGGCGAGCCGTCTCATCCCCGCCTACTATGTGTACGACCTGGCGCGCTCCCTCGAGAATCTGGGCGGCGTGGCGGTGCCCTGCTCCCCCATGGCGCAGGAGCGCTGGCCCGAGGGTGTTAAGATACGCGGCGGCAGCGTGGAGCCCAACGTCTATCCCGACCTTACATGGGCGGCGGTCGCCGGCGGCATCGGCGAGATAGGTCTCTGCGGCATGCTCATCACCCCCGAGTTCGGCGTGCGCCAGCAGCTGGGAATGATCATAACCGACCTGGAATTCGAGCGCGACATACCCTTTACTCCTCATCTCTGTGACGGCGAAAGCTGCGGCAAATGCGCCGCCGAGTGTCCCATGGACGCCATTGACATGACAAAACTCACCGAGCACGAGATATGCGGCGTGAAGTTCAAAACCGCCGAGATAAACGCCCTGAAGTGCCGCTACTGCCCCAACGGCATGTTCCCCGACACCTCGGGCGCCACTCTCCCCAACCGCATGACCGCCGCCTGCTCCCGCGCCTGCCTCAATCATCTTGAGGAGACCGGCAGGACGAAGGTTCGTCCCTCCTCCCCCTTCCGCCGCCGCGAGAGCTGGGGCTTCGACCTTGAAAGCCTGTAATATAAGCCTTGAGAGCCTGTAATATAAGATTATCATTATACAGCACGGAAACACGACAAATAATAAAAATATATAACACGGAGGTGCAAATGAAAAAACGTGTATTGGCAGCCCTGCTCTGTGCCGTTATGCTTCTGGCACTGATTGCCTGCGGAGGAGGAGGAGGCAAATCCGACACCCCGGTGACCGGCTCCGAGACCGAAACCGAGGCCACCGAAGCTCCGGTGACGAAGGCTCAGCCCAAGGCTCCCGCCGCCGACTACGACGGCTATGAGTTCTCCTTCCTCGCCTACGACTACAACAAGGCGAACGGGATATCGCTCCCCGAAAACATCCTGGTGGAGGAGCAGAACGGCGACCCGCTCAACGACGCGGTTTATGAGCGCAACAGTCTGGTGAGCGAGGCGCTCAACATAAAAATCGCTAATACTCTCAGCACCGGCGACAGCGCCACCATAAATAAATTCAGTCAGGATGTCCTCGCCGGCACAAATGAATTCGATATGTTCATCATGGCGGCATACAAATACAGCGCGGTGGTTACACCGGGTTACTGCATGAACGTTTATGAACTGCCCTATATTGAATGGACAGACCCCTGGTGGGATACCGCAACCCTTGAAGAGCTGACGATCTGCAATAAAATCTTCGGCTTCTTCAGCGATATCACCTTCATGGACAAGTATGCCACATATGCCATGTATGTAAACAAGAAGCTCGCCGAGGACTACGGCATCGGCGACTTCTACGGCATGGTGCTCGACAACAAGTGGACGCTTGACAAGCTGCTCGAACTGTCGTCAAATATCTCCGCCGACCTTAACGGCGACGGCAAGTTCGACCGCAACGATGCCTACGGTCTGCTTGGGCAGAACGACACCTCCTATGTCATGCTCCACGCCTTCGGAGAACGCATATGCCGCCTTGACGGCGAGGGCATACCCTACGCTTCAATCAACTCCGAGCGGGCGGTTACGGTCTGCGAGAAGCTGATTGCCCTGCTTGCCGACAATGAACGCTTCTTCAACCGCCAGACCAACGGCAACCTAAACGTACAGGACGCCATCAATATGTTCATCGGCGACCAGGCGCTCTTTATGCAGCGTCCCCTATTCTCGGTTGAGATGATGCGCGAGATGGAGTCGGACTACGGTCTTATCCCCTCTCCCAAGTTTGACGAGGCTCAGGAGGAATGGGGCAACTCTGTCAACCTCTGGGTGGCATGCGCCACCTTCGTGCCGGTCACCTGTCAGGACAATGAGCGTCTGGCGACAATAATCGAGCGCATAGCGGCCGTCTCAAACGAAGTGGTGCTCGAGCCCTTCTACAAGACGGTTTTAGGCGTCAAGTTCACCCGCGACGCCCAGTCGGCCGACATGCTGGACATTATCTTCGCCTCCCGTGTCTACGACGTGGGCAACGTCTTCAACTTCGGCAACTACGCCCAGGGCGTATTCCTCAAGATAGGCAGTTCGGGAGCCACAACGATTGTCTCCTCCTATGAGAGCAACGCCTCGAAGATTCAGGCGGATATCGACAAGCTTGTGGAGGCGCTTACCGCATAAATACCCCGTCGCAAAACAGCGGGGACGCGAAATCCCGCATATGAAAACAGCCGGACTGTCCGAAAGGGCGGTCCGGCTGTTGGGTTTTTCGGGGCATGTGAGATTCGCGGGTGCTATATCCCCGCTGAATCTGTTTGCGATATTGTTCGGATAACTCCCTCAAAAACTCCCTCAGTCAGTAGCTGACAACTCCCTCTGAGCGCGTTCCTTTGGACGCGTTCCTTTGGAACGCAAGCCTGCCGAACGCGAGCGGTGAAGCGTACACCAAAAGCCTCCCTCTCAGAGGGAGGTGGCACGGCGACAGCCGTGACGGAGGGAGTGTCCACAACGGAGGTAATGAAACCCGGCGGAGTAATTTATGCCGCCAAATAAAACTATTTGTAAAAAATTGTTTCGCCCGCCCAATTGATGAAAATTATGTGCTATAATAACAATAAAAAGGCAGGGGAGCGCCGCCGGCGGGGGATTGCCGGACAGTGTTTGCCCGCAGAATACTTACCGAAAAAGGCTTTTCCCAAATGAAAACCAAACTCGACTTCAAAACGGCGTCGGTGGTCGGCGTCGGCATATCCAACACTCCCCTCATCGAATGGCTCATAGAGCGGGGAGCCGTTGTCACGGCGCGGGACCAGAAGACCCGTGACCGCCTCGAACCCCTGGCGTCAAGGCTTGAATCAAAAGGCGTGCGAATAGTCTGCGGAGAGGCGTACCTTGACGGGATCACCGACGAGGTGATTTTCCGCACTCCCGGGATACGCTACGACAAGCCCCAGCTGAGGACCGCGGTGGCGAGAGGCGCCCGCCTCACCTCCGAGATGGAGTTTTTCTTCGAGCTATGTCCCTGTCCGATAGTGGGTATCACCGGCAGCGACGGCAAGACCACTACAACCACCATAATCAGCAAACTGCTTGAAGCCGCTTACGGCGAGGAGCATGTATATCTGGGGGGCAATATCGGCCGTCCCCTGCTGCCCGAGGTGGAGAACATGACGCCCGCCGACTGGGCGGTAGTTGAGCTGTCTTCCTTCCAGCTGCAAACCATGTACCGCTCCCCGCGGATAGCCGTCATAACCAATGTGACGCCGAATCATCTCGATTATCATATCGACATGATCGAATATATCGACGCAAAGCGAAACATCTACCGGGGTCAGACCACCGGCGACCGGCTGGTACTCAACGCCGGCAACGCCATAACCCGCGAAATGGCTCAGGATGCCGTCATGACCGGCAATGAGATAAGGATGTTCGGCTTCGATGAAGGCGGCATCCAGAGCGAGGTGCTGGCGCGGGACGGAAACTCATGCGTCTGCCGCGGCGGCGCAATATACTGCGGCGGCGAGCATATCATGGACACCGCGGACATAAAACTGCCCGGACGGCACAACATAGAAAATTACATGGCGGCGGTGGCGGCGCTCTACGGTCATGTGGAGACCTTCCGCTTCGCCGAGCTTGCCCGCTCCTTCGAAGGAGTGGAGCACCGCATAGAATTGGTGCGCAACAAGGACGGGGTGCGCTATTACAACAGCAGCATCGACTCCAGCCCCTCCCGCACCCTTGCCGCCCTGTCGGCATTCGCTCCCCCCGCCGACTCGAATGAGCGCAGGCTCATAGTCATCTGCGGCGGCTATGACAAACAGCTTGACTATGCCCCTCTGGGCGAGCCGCTCTGCCGTCTGGCAAAGGCGGTGGTGCTCTGCGGCGCCACTTCGCCGAAGATAAAATCGGCGGTCACCGCCTGCCCTGGCTACAAGCGGGGATACCCGCTGCTTCGGGAGGAATCCACCCTCGAAAAGGCGGTTAAGCGGGCGGCGTCCCTTGCCAAAGCCGGGGATATCGTGCTGCTTTCCCCCGCCTCGGCGTCCTTTGACATGTTCAAGAACTTCGAGGAGCGGGGACTGCGCTTCAAGGATCTGGTAAACCACCTGTAAGGCAGGACCGCAATTCCGGCTTCCGGCAGTCAGGTCATAATGTCCGGACCGCCTGCCGACAGAGAATTGCCGCAGCCGACTATAAAATAACATCAGTTCGGAGAGCGTACCCGTCCGGGGCGCTCTCCTTTTTCGCTTTTCATGTCATATCCGTGTTTGCAATCGGTGAATTTCATGTTGACTGAAAGCCTTCCGTGATGTTATAATGGTACCGTGATTCCTGTAACCTCACGGTATATGACAAATAATTGTAAAATCAGTGTGATAAACGAAAACAAAGGGGGATGAAAGATGAAAAAGCACAGACTTCACGCCCGAAACGCCGCAGCCTTTATGCAGGCTTTGCTGCTTGCGGCAATTGCCCTGCTTACGGCATGTTCCGGCGGCGGAGGAAATACCGCCTCAACCACCGCGGCAGCCGGGGACACCGTCACCGAGGAGGTCGTGACCGGCGAGACCACCCTGCCTTCGAACCTGCCGCCAAGCGATTTTGACGGATTCGAGCTCACCTTTCTGCGCTCTGAGAAATTCTTCACCGAAAAGGGCATATACTCGGAGGAGCTGACAGGCGACCCGGTGCCCGACGCCATCTACGAGCGGAATCTTAAAATCGAAACCGACTACAACTGCAAAATAACGGTGCTCGAGACCCAGACCAGGTATCCCGCCGATGATGTGGCAAAATATGTGCTTGCCGGCGACGATACGGTGGACGTCAACCTGTGCGGCGGCACCTTCACCGCCAGGCGGATAAGCGATTATCTCGCCCTGAATCAGCTTACATACTTCGACTTCTCAAAACCCTGGTGGAACGAGCGCTTCAACAACGGAATAAGCCTGGGCGGCAATGTCTACTTCACGGTGGGCGACCACATGATCCTTGCCAAACAGAACCTGTATTTTATCATCTTCAACAAGGACATCGCCACAGACTACGGCATGGACCCCGAGGGCTTTTATCAGCACGTTTACGATGACGAGTGGACCCTCGACCGCCTGTCCTCCTATGCCCGAACGGTAAAGGACGACCTGAACGGCGACGGCGTATACGATGTTAACGACCTGTGGGGGCTTTTGGGCGAGAACTACTGCACCTGGACCCTGGCGCTGGGCAGCGGCTTCCGCTGTGCGGAGAAGGACGGCGACGACCTGCCCTATATCACCTTCGATTCTGAAAAGAACATGCAGGTTATCGACAAGGTATTCGCCCTGACAGCCGACCGGGATACCACCTACTTCGCCCAGCGGTTCAAGGGCACCTCCGACGTCTGGAAAGAGTATTCAAGAATGTTCACCGCCCCGCAGTGGCTGTTTATTATCGCCGGTCTCGGAAACTCCATGCGGAAAGCCGAGTTTGACTACGGTCTTGTTCCAACCCCGAAATTCACCGAGACCCAGGAATACTACTATCACGACGCCTCTCTCGGCAACAACCCGGTTATGAGCATACCGGTGAGCGCCTCTTCACCCGACACCGTCTCTTTCATTATAGAGGCGATGGCGTATGAGTCACACTATATGGTGATGCCGGTGTTCTACGACAACTACCTGCATACCAAACTCGCCCGGGACGAGGAATCGGTGGAAATGCTGCGCATGATACACGGCTCGCTCTTCTATGACATCGGCTCCCTCTTCGACTGGGGCAGCATGCGCATGATAGTCGAGAACCTTCCCGACAAGGCGGAAAACACCTTCGCCTCCACCTACGCCGCGAGCGCAGGCAAGATTCAGGCGGATCTGGAAGTCACGCTGAAAATGATCGCAGACAAATAACAATACGCGCACAGGCGGAAAAAACCGAACTCATACAATATTATATATAACACAACGGAGGTATTTCAATGACCGCGAAAAAGTTAATCGCTCTCGCGCTGCTGGGCGCACTGCTGCTCACATCCTGGGGAACGCTGCTCTCCTGCTCGAAAGGCGGAGGCGGCTCCGCTTCGGTCACCACCGCTGCCGGTGATGCCGCCGAGACCGAGCCCGAGGAGGTGGACTCCCTCGCCGCCCGCATGAAGGTGTCGGACGGCCTTGAGAACACCGATTTTGAAGGCAAGACCTTCCGCATTCTGGGCGACGACGCCTGCCTCGACTACTACCTCATGGAGGAGGAGACGGGCGACGTGCTCGACGACTCTATATACCAGCGCAACATGGCTGTGTCCGAGCGCTTCAATGTGGAGCTGGACGCCAAGGTTTTCCCCGAAGCCGAACTGACAAAAAACCTTAAAAACTCGGTAATGGCGGGAGACAACGAGTATCAGCTCTTCGCCGGACACATAATCTACGCCGGCATGGCGGTTGGCGACGGCATATATTACAACTGGTACGACATGCCCTTTATCGACTTCGAGAAGCCCTGGTGGTCGGATTCCAATGTAAACGACCTGACATATAAGGGCAAGGCGTTCATCGCGATGGGCGATTTCGCACTGACAACCATAGACTCCACTTATGCAATGTATTTCAACAAGCAGTTGGCCGCCGACAACAACCTGGGCAATCTCTACCAGGTGACAAACGAAGGCAAATGGACTCTCGACTACCTCGCCAACGTCTCAAAGGACGTCTACCGCGACCTGAACGGCGACGGCAAGGCGGGCACAGAGGACCTCTACGGCTTCATCATGTGGGCGCGCTCCTCGGTCAACACCTTCCTATATGCCTTCGGCGAAAAGCTTGCCAAGCAGCAGAAGGACGGCTCAATAGTCATGGACTACTACAACGAGAAGGTCATAAACATCTACGAGAAGTTCATTCCCTTCCTGTGGGAGTCGGAGGGCGTCTATGTGGACTGCGCCATACCGTCGGGCGGCAATTTCAGCACCATGTTCCTCAATGACCAGGCTCTCTTTTATCCCACGATTTTCAGATTCGCCGGCACCTCTCTGCGTGAGTTCGAGACCGACTACGGCATCATCCCCTATCCCAAGTGGGACGAGGCGCAGGACGAATACTACACAATGGTTGACGGCGGACACGAGGGCCTGGGCATTCCCCTCTCGGTGTCCGAGACCGAGTTTGTCGGCACCATCGTTGAGGCTCTCAACGCCGAAAGCTGGAAGCGAGTTGTTCCCGTCTACTACGACATAGTGCTCAAGACCAAGGGCTCCCGCGACGAGGAGTCGGTCGAGATGCTTGACAGAATTTTCAACAACCGCATCTTCGACTTCGGTTATGTCTACGGCCAGTGGGGCGCCGCCTTCTGGGTTCAGTACCTTGTTGAAGCCAAGAGCTCCGACATCGCCTCCTACTACGAAAAAAACCATGCAAAATACGATCAGACCATGAAGGACGTATTTGAATTCTTTGAGGAGTATTCGCTTGAAAAATAAACCTGACACCGACGCCGGAAGCATCGCCGAAATAACCTCGCTTATCACGGCGCTAACCGCCGTTCCCGCAATATCCGGCTATGAGCGGGCTGCCCATGCCGCTGCCCGGGCTGCCCTTGACGAGAGCCTTTTCACCGAAATATACACCGACAGCCGGGGCAATCTGATCCTCATCCGCCGCTGCGGCAAAGAAGGCGCTCCCCTGGTGCTGATCGATGCCCACTTTGACGAGATAGGCTTTCTCGTCACCGAAATCTGCGACGGGGGCTTTGTGCGGCTGAATCCCGTGGGAGGCTTCGACCCGGGCACCCTGTCGGCGGCTGAACTGACAATACACTGCAATACGCCGGAGGGGGAGGGGAAACCCTCCTCCATCCCGGCGGTCATAGTTTCCACGCCCCCGCACCTCTCCTCGGGAGAAACCAAGGCTCCCGATTTGACGAAACTCATCGCCGATACGGGAAAAACCGGGGACGAGCTGAACAGCCTCATCCGCATAGGCGCCATGTGCACCCTCCGCGCTCCGGTTACAAAGCTGCTCGGAGGCATAATCGCGGGACACGCTTTTGACGATCGCTGCTGCTGCGCCGCCGCCGTCACAGCCGTGAAATATCTCGCCGCGCTGCCCGAGGCGGGCGCCGATGTGGCTGTGGTATTCTCGGCGGGTGAGGAAATTTCGGGGGACGGCGTGTCAAGCGCCGCCTACGGACTTCAACCCGACATCGCGCTGGTGCTGGACGTGAACTTCGGCCGCGCGCCATATGTGGACGGGCATGTTTCGGCGGTACCGGGCGAAGGTCCATCGATTTCAATATCGGCAGTCACCGACCGCCGGCTCACCGACTTTTTGACAGCCTACGGCGCGGAGAACGGCATGCCCCTGCAGAGGATAGTTGAACCAACCTCCACCGGCACCAACAACGACCGTCTCCGCATCTCGGCGGAGGGCTACTGCACCGCCATACTCAGCATACCTCTGCGCAACATGCACACCGCCTCGGAGTTGATAAATCCCTCCGACGCCGACACGCTGGCGCGTCTTATCGCCGGCTTCATAGCCGCGGAGAAGGGCGGGCTGGGCGATTTCCTGACGGGCGCTCTGCCCGACATGTCGGCAGTCTATGCAAAGCCCGACGACAAGGACAAAGACAAGGACAAAGACAAAGAAAAAGACGATATAGACAAAGACGAAGATAAAAAGGATGCCGCCGACACCGCCTCTTTCCCGCCCCGTCCGCTGCGTTCCGGGCTGTCGGGGACAGAACTGATAGGAGAACTGTCGGAGACCTTCGGTCCCACCGGCTGTGAACAGCCCGTGCGGCGGCTCATCGAGGCGAATCTGCCCGACCCGTCGGCGCTTCCCTTCGGAAAATACGAGACCGACCTGAGCGGCAATCTGCTTGTTACCTTCGGCGGGAAACCGTCGGACGGCTGCGATAAATGCCGCGATTCGGTGGATATGATGTTCGCGGCGCATATGGACGAGGTGGGCTTTATGATAACCCACATCGACGGCGACGGAATGCTTCGCTTCTCCTGTGTGGGCGGCATCGACCCACGGGTGCTCCCCGGCAGACGGGTCACCCTGGGCGGCAGCTGCGGCGATAAGAGCCTGCCCGGCGTCATTGCCACAAAGCCGGTACATCTGAAATCCCAAAGCGAGCGCGGCAATGTCACCGAAATATCCGCCATGTATATCGACATCGGGGCGAAGAACAGGGAAGACGCCGAAAAGTACGTCCGTCCCGGCGACTACGGCACCTTTGACAGCGAGTTTTACCGTATGGGCGACAAGCTGAAGGGCAAGGCGCTGGACGACCGCTTCGGCTGCGCCGTTATGATAGACATATTGAACGAACTGGCAAGGGGCGAGATTCCCGCCCCCGAGCGGCGCATAGCCTTCGCCTTTACCGTGCGGGAGGAGATCGGACGGTCGGGAGCCGCTCCCGCCGCCTTCCGGCTTGACCCGAAATGCGCCGTGGTGCTCGAGACCACCGCCATCGGCGACATTCTCGACGCCCCCGAACATCTGCGCGTCGCCGAATGCGGCAAGGGCGGTGTCATTTCGGTGGCGGACAAGGGCACCATTTACAGCGAAGATTTCATCGCACACGCCCTTGCCCTCGCCAAAGCCAAGGACATCCCCGTACAGATCAAACAGCGCATCTCGGGGGGCAACGACGCCGCCCGCATCAGCATATCCCGCCGGGGAGTGGTGCCCCTCGCCCTCTCGGCGCCCACCCGCTATCTCCATTCGGCGTCGAACGTGCTTGCCGAACGCGATTTCGGCTCGATAAAGGCGCTGGTCCGGGAGCTTATGGCTGTGCCTTTCGACATTATCGCCGATCTGTGATTTGATTCAATATATATTTGATATGCCCTGAGCGAAATGCGGCATTGGAAAAAGTTCACGAAACTTCATGACCGGAAGCGAACAAACGGAACATAGTATCCTGAGACACGGCGCATAAAGGATTTCCATGTAAGAAAACATTCGCGCTTCATGTTTCCTGAGCCGGTTATTTCCCTTGTTTCTCATGGCTTTTTCCATTTCGCTCAGGGCTAATTGTTGTATAAAGAAAAGAGGATGTGAATATGAATTTGTCGGCAAGGATTTTTATTGCGTTTGGAGTATGTGTGTTGATTATGACCGGATGTCAAAAATCGACCGAACAGGAAATAATGGTACTAGGTGAGGTAATGCAACAAACTGATAGTGAAAATGAAAATATTAAGCGCATAGAGATAACCGATGAAGTGAAGACGATAGAAGAAGGATTTTTTCTAAGGTATAATTCATTGGAGTATATAAATGTAGCTGAGGAAAACGAGTATTTCAAATCCATCAATGGAGTTTTATATACAAAAGATGGATCGGCTGTTGTTGCATACCCGATTGGACGAACAGAAACAGAATATATAATTCCAGAACAATGTGTAGCAATATATTCATATGCTTTTGCAGAAAGTAATTTGGAAAACATTACTTTATCGGAAAATATGTATGAGATAGGATATGCAGCATTTGAACGTTGTGATAAATTACAAGAAATACATATCCCAAAGGGCGTGTATCATATATCACCAGGTGCTTTTTGCAACTGTAGCAGCTTGGTTGAAATTTCGGTCGATGAAAGTAATTTGTATTACTCAGATGTTGAAGGTGTTCTCTTTAACTCTGTACAAGATACATTACATACATATCCGAGTGGTAAAACTGAAAAACTCTACACAGTTCCAAAAAGCTGTAGAATGTTGGGGGACTATTCTTTTTTAGGAGCCCAATTTCTTGAGGAAATCAATGTTGCAGGTGAACTGGAGAGTGTAGGAAGGGCTGCTTTTGAGGAAACGAATGTTACTGTATCAGTGCCCTGAGCGAAATGCGGCATTGGAAAAAGTTCACGAAACTATATGACCGGAAGCGAATAAACGGAATATAGTATAATCAGGCATAGCGCACAAAGGATTTCCATGTAAGAAAAACATTCGCGCTTCATGTTCCCTGAACCGTTTTTTCCCATTGTTTCTCATGGCTTTTTCATTTCGCTCAGGGTCAGTGCACTTCTATACTGGGGTGTATGTGCGAGAAAGGAACAGCACCGGCACGAGAAAGCCGGTGCTGTTTTGCGTCATGATATTCAGATCAGGATGTTGTAACCTCTTGCGCTGCAGGGCAGCTATTATATTTATAGATTATTTTGTCCATAGCGATGATTCCTTTCAAGTTGTGTGTCAGCTGTCCAATTCTACCATAGAATCTTCGCTATTGATTCTTTTTACTGTTACAACTTCATTTTACGATCTTCGGATAATAAATTACTCATTATTCATCTTTGTTTGCTTGAATTTCATTAAAGGCGACACCAAAAAAGCGTTCAACTTCGTTATCAGTAATATAACCATTTTCACCACAATATGAAATAACTCGATCAATATATTCATTCATCACAGATACAGGAATCACTTTCGAGACGGATTTTTCCGAGGAGATATCATTAAGTTTTTCTAATGTAAATACTTCACCCTCATAATAAAGAGCCAACGGATTAACTAATTCCTGCTTCATTTCAATCTCAGGCATATAAAGTGCATTAATATATTCATCAGACATTATCATTTTTGAACCCAATTGCTTCCTGCTCTCGTTTAAAGCAATCAAGTCTTCTTTGTGGATGTTTAAGTCTCGAATAGCTTGGTACATTGTAGGAAGACTATTCTGTATCTCCTCACTCTGTTTCAAAAAAACATCATTTACCCATCGATCTAATGTACCTTCCGGAAGAATGCTGAATTCACCCCTGCAAATGCGACTAAGATATGCAATGTTATATGTTTCGTCTTTATATTCTCGGTTAAAAAGATAACTACCACCACCAAATGCTCCATTATCTTGAAGAAGTACTATTGCATTGGCAAATTTTATTTCTATATCATCTGATGACGGTTCAATTGAGTTGTCTACTCTACTCGCCACATTTTTGGAATCAACAGTACTTATAACGCTAACCCCACTATTTTCAAGATGATCGTTCCCATTTGTATTCGCACATGATACAAATGATAAGCAAGCAATCAAACATAACAAAATAACAGTAGTAAAAATTTTCATTTTCTACCTCCGTGAATTAATACTGATCAAATGTGAACGACACATTCTTAAAAAAGAACAACGGCTCAAGTGTATTACTAATATTATGTCCACCTATACTGCCATTGGAAATAACAGTAAAATGGAGATGCGGACCAGTAGACGCACCTGAAGAACCTACTTGACCAATTATATCGCCTACATATACATCATATTATACCAAAGCCGGTGACCGTTTTCTATACATTTGGGTGAAAAACCGTTTCCCTTAGCCGGTTTTTCCATTGTTTCTCATGGCTTTTCCATTTCGCTCAGGGTCAGTGCACTTCTATACGGGGGTGTATGTGCGAGAAATGAACAGCACCGGCACGAGAAAGCCGGTGCTTTTTTGCGTTTCTATGGTATTAAGAGTGTAGAAGACATTTTCAACTAAGTTACAGTCATTTAAGATTATACTTGCTCATCCCTTCTAATACATCATCATTGAATATTAAAAATAACAGAATTGGAGGTAATAAAAATATAACTATAGTTGCTAACTCGTAAAGATTAAATGTTATATTTGAATTCAATAATACTGCTAATGGATATTTATTTTCCGATTCTATCATAACTAACGGTTCTGCCACTTGACTCCACATTTCCGAAAAAACTAAAATTGCCGAACAGATAATTCCCGGACGGACACTTGGGATAATAACATAATATATAATCTTCAAAGGGTTTGATGTATCTAAACTGGCTGCCTCGATTATATCATCAGACATTGTTTTCATATTTTGTGTAATCAAAAATACTGAAAAAGTAGCAAATATTCCGGGCAATATCAAGGAAAAAAGTGTGTCATATATATGTAAACTTTTCGCTGCAATATACTGTGGTAATAATGTAACTTGAAATGGCATTACCATGAGAATAATATAGAGCATAAATAGGGATGTTTTTCCCGGGAAAGATATTTTAGCAAAAAAATATGAAGCCGGAACAGAAATAATAAGATTTCCGACTGTAGTCAATATAGCGATAAACAAGGAACGTAAAAAAGCATTGAAATATAATGGCTTCCAAATCCAAAAATCTACATAGCCACTCATATCGATAGTGATTTCGGTTAATGTTATACCAAAAGAACCACAAATCGTCATTGCAACAGGGGAAAGTATTATCAATGTTAGTGATATAATATATATCACTATGATTTTGTTCAGTGTTTTTTTCATTACCACACCATGTCACTCCACTTTTTCTCAAAACGTAATACGATAAGTACAATTACAAATATAATAGCAAAGAATATATCTGCCGCTGCCGCAACATTTTGATAATTCAATTTTGCAAAGTGATTATTCAAATAGTTTTGCAACATATACACACTCTGATCCGGATAGTCTCCCCATAACAAGTAAGACTCTCTATATACTTTAAATGTGTTTACAAAAGAAATTATCCCTACAAAAAACAGCATGGGAACAGAATTCGGAAAAACAACCTTTGTTGCTAACATTATCGAGCTTGCACCGTCTATTTGGGCAGCCTCTAATGTTTCTCTTTGGATGGATGCAAAAGCCGTTATGAAAAGCGTTATATTAAACCCTGTATATTTCCAAAGATAAATTATCAAAAGTGATACGATGGGAGCAACCGTTGAACAATACTCTTTCCATTGCATGGTTATTGATACTGATGGTAATAAATACGGCAGAAATAATATCGCCTGAAGCAGTTTGTTGTTTTTCATTGTATATGTCAATACATATGCCATACTGTACGATACAACAAGGATTGCAGGGATGGCTATAATAGTAAAAATGACCGTATTTCGTACTGCCAAGCGAAAATACTTCGATGTCAGTACATCCTCTATATTCTGTAATCCTACATAATCCATATTAAATGCATCGTTCAAAAAAGCATAGTATACGGATGTAACAAATGGAACGAGAAAAAACATCAACACGCCAGCCAGACTTGGAACTGCTAAAATAATCAATATTTTTCTTTTAATGTTCATGGTCACATTCACCGTGATGATCAGCAACATGTGCCACACCATCACTCACATGTATTGTTCCGTCTGTTATCTGTAATGTCTCATTACTGACACATTCAATTGTATCTATAAGATATCTTTGTTTTCTATCTTCAATAAACGACATATTGTTTACAGAACAAGATAAACAATTACAAACTAATACTATTATCAATATTGTTCTTATCATAACACTATAAATATTAATCATCCGCAACTCCTCTCACCGTTTTAGGTGAATTATGTACTTTACCAATCAGGATTCTATCACCATCCTTGAGTTCTTTATCACTGAAACATATAAACATTTCAGATTGTCCTCCGGAACCAAGAATCTCAACACAGACATCGTCTATTCGGCCAATAGAGATATTCACAAATTTTGCAAAATAAGCTTCCTCACCGGTATTGTTTCGCAATTCGGCTACAAATGCAGAATATTCTTGTGTTTCCTCGTCATACATCAAACATTTTGACGAAACACCAGTTAGTGTTGGGATTCCATCTTCATATTCATAATAAGTTGGACTAATCACTTCTACTGTTGCTGACAATAGGTCTCTAATACTATTTCCGAATATCGCAAAAATAACGATATTCATAACAAAGCAAATGGAAACAATAATTACAAATTTTCGATACATAATTACTCAAAATAAGTGTATTCAATATAATTGACAATTGCTTTTGCAGTTTGATCAGGTGATAAATCTCCAGAATAGAAAGAATTCAACAATTCTTCCCTAAAATATGTCATAAAATCATAGTAATTGTATGTATATATGCCTGTATGGCTATATATATCCTCCAGCAATGAGAAATATTTTTTTTGATCATCTCCCCAATTATTATATCCCTTGTTTTTCTCTATATCTTTACCCATGTAGAAAAACTTATATATACCACCAAGTCCTGTCGAATATACATTATCCTTATTCAGCATAAGTTTGGCAAAATTTATCGCAGAAGTTTCACGAAGCGTATACTTATTTACTACTACGGCTCCATCTAATTCCATATATACCCCAGTTGCTGCCGGGAAGTTAATAACCCCTATATCAGAATATTCAGGCAAATCTGATCCCAAAACCCACCTATCAAAAAACTGTGGTCCATATTGAATTAACACATTGTGACCGCGGCTGCTGTTCGAATTGAAATCGATATCAAACAACACTCCTTTATCATTATATGTCTTGATTTTTTCAAGAATTAATGCCAATGTTTCCTCATCTATTGTGTCTTCATTTATTTGATCTTGCACACAATTTGTGATTATGCGAATCGTCATGTAGGGGTCGCTAAAAACAGACAAATTATCTTTATCCATTGCGTATTCACAAAGTTCCCATACATCATCTAATGTCCAATCAAAAGCAGGGATTTCAAGATCATTTTTTGAGAATTCATCGTTACAAATAAGTATATTTGAATTGCTCATACTGTAAGGAACACACCAAATTGCTCCATCATCTTGAACTAAATCATAGATACCATCATACACGGTTTCCCATGCATCATCAATATCATTCAAAGGCAGATATAGGTCATATTGTTTTATTCTCGATATTATTCCGGTTTCGGTCATTCCATCAAATAATATCAAATCATAATCTGTATCATGCGCTAATAACTTTGTGTTGAGTGTATCAAAAAATATGGCGTCGTCATAGTATTGTACAGCAATTGGCAACCCATATATCGTCTCATATTGCTCTATCAGTTGCGTAATATCTATTCGTTCTGCAACACCTTTTCTTGTAATAATCTTTAATTGTTCTTCGGACTCATATAAATCTCCAACAGCTAATATCTTTTCTGCGTTTTTGTAAATATATCCATTATTCCCTTCGCACACAAAGAAGTCAATATATTCGGTGCTTCCTAATTCTCCTTCTCCGAATATTGTTACAATTTGCGTGCTTTTTTCCTGCATTGAGTATTTTCTTATAGAATTTCTACTTGATGATGTGAAATACAAACAATCGTCATTAAAGTCATATCCACAATCGGAAATTTGGAGATCTAATATTTGTTCTTCTGCAACTCTTTGTGTTTTTAGATCGTATACATATGTTTTCAATATAGCATTAACCCAACTTGTATTAGCGACAGATACAATTACAATTTCATGATCAGATTTACAATCAATAGATTTTATTAACGAATAAGAATCGTTTCCTTTGAATGTATCTGTAAAATCTCTTATGCTGCCATCTTTCGAATTTATTGCAAACAATCTGCTTTCTGTATAGCCATCATCATTCAAATATAGCGATTCAACAACGATCTCATTATTACACGCAAGCATCCTTTTTATGCCTTGTTCTGATTGAGCGGAAATCAAATCTATATTATACTCTATTTCAAACGTCGTTGTTTCTCTTTGATAAATCGACAATCTTGAGGATTCCATATCGCACACATAGATATAATCCTCATCAACACACACCGAATCCCCACTTATGCTATCTAATGTATGCATATTATTTTCGTTAAAATCATACAGATGCAGGTTGTTGTCATCTAATAGATACACGGTTCCCTTATACACATTCATCGAAACAACATTTGATAATGAAAAACCCTCCATATCAACCACAGTTTGAGGAATGTGGATATCTTTTGCTTTTTCCCGTCCGCTACACCCCGATATTAACATAACTATCATTATCAACACGCATGCTACAGGATATATTTTATTTGATCTTTTAGTCATCTTAACTTTCTCCTGTTTAACACGGAAGCTCTGAGTAAGACTCAGAGCTTCTGGAATAACAATTTTAGTACGGACATACCGGAATATAATCTAATTCCGGGCACTGAGAATGGTAAGCATAACAGAAGTGATTCCCAGAAGAAATATTGTGTTCACAGTCAGGGTATGTACACTTTTCGGTTGTGTAATTATGCACCTGTCTGATTTTGCAATTGGTGCCATGAAAATAACCTCCGCCATAACCGCCTTGCCAATAGCAGTTCAGTTCTATTACCATAATCATCACACTCATTTTTATAAGGTGAACCGATCCGTCTGTTTGGAACTTATTGGAACAATACTCCATCTGATCAATTTTATTGTAACATAGCTTTGATGTTTTGTAAATATATTATATAACAATTTCGTATGGAATTTTTGCTTTAAGTGTGGTATAATGCGACTGGATAGATGTAAGGCAGAACGACGACCGGCTGCTGACAGTTGCCCGGGATTATTCTGTCCGAAATGTTCCCTGAGCCGTTTTTTCCCTTGTTACTCATGGCTTTTTACATTTCGCTCAGGGCTGATATTTGATAATAAAGGAGGGAGATTATTATGCGTGAAGTATTCGCGGCTCTGCCCGCGCCGAACGACCCTGTTCGCGACCGTCTGAACCGCCAGTATTCCGAGCCGAATGTCGGAGAAGGGCCTTCTCCCGAGGAACTGTATGCCTCCCTCGTGTCCCTGCGCGATTCGCTGGAGGCGAAGGGGGTCTCCCGTCAGATTATCCGCGGGGAGCTGCTCAAAAAGGCGCTGACCGACGCGCCGGTATCGGTGGAGAACAAGGGGATTTTCGCCGCCTGCGCTCCCACCGGCGGCGCCTACCCGAAGGCTATACAGAAGTATATCAGCGAGGTGTCGGCGCTCTATGCCGACATGAACCGGGAGTGCCGGCTTGCCCATGAGCGGGGCGAGTGGACGGCGAACTACGACTTCGGACACACCTGCGCCGGCTGGGAGGATCTTCTCACCTTAGGCGTGCCGGGCATAATCGAGCGGCTGCGGGAGAATGCGGCAAAGCATCCCGACAGCGATATGTACGCCGCCGGAATCGCCGCCTTTGAGGGCTTCTCGGCATACCTTTCGAATCTTGCCGCCCGCGCTCTTGCCATGGGCGGGGAGCATCCCGAGGACGCGAAGACCATGAGAACCCTTGCCGACGCGCTGACCGCACTTACGAAACGCCCTCCCGCCACCTTCTATGAGGCGCTGGAGCTGTGGGAGGCGTATTTCTACGCCTACGAAATGCTGGCGGGGCAGCGGCTCCGCTCGCTGGGGCGGGTTGACATACTGCTTGAGCCATTCCGGGTTTCGGACGGTCTTGACGACGACACCGCCCGGCGCATGCTCTGCTACTGGCTCAACGACCTGAGCGCGATGAATGTGGCGTTCAATCTGCCCTTCTGCATCGGGGGAATGCTCCCCGACGGCAGATGCGGCGTGAACCGCACGTCATACCTTATAATCGAAGCCTTCAGGATATGCGATATCCACAGCCCCAAGATACACGTGAGGGTCACCGACGACACGCCGGATGATTTCATCGCGCTTGTCTGCGGCTCTATCCGGGAGGGGCGCTCTTCTCTGCTTTTCATGTACGACAACACCACCATCGCCGCCCTGACCCGCTGCGGCATCGACGAGATCGACGCCCGCAACTATGTCCCGATAGGCTGTTACGAACCCTGCGTCATGGGGCGGGAGGTGACGGGAACCGGAACCGGCAATATAAACCTTGCCCAGGCCGTTTCCTACGCGATAAGAGACGGAAATGACTATCCCGACTTTGAATCCTTCGCCGCGGCAGCCGAAGGCTATATCGCCGACTGGCTGAAGCGTGTGATGGACTTCGTGCGCGCCTATCAGCGGCACTATCCGCAGATGTATTCGGCGCCGCTCCTTTCGCCCACCCTGCCCGACTGTGTGGAGAGGGGGCTTGACGCCTACGAAAACGGCGCGAAGTACAACAACAGCGCGGCGAATGTGGCATGCGTGGGCACCGCCGCCGATTCGCTGGCGATGGTGAAGAAATACGTCTACGACGCCGATACAGCCCGCCTGACTCTCTCCGAACTGCGGGAGATTCTCGCCGCCGACTGGGAGGGAAAAATCATAACGGCAAAGGGCGAGATTGACTGCGCTCTGCTGCGCCGGGAGATACTCAACGACCCCGACAAGTGGGGCAACAACCGGGAACTGCCCGACGCGATGGCGGAGCGGCTGCAGAACTTCTGCTTCTCGCAGATCGACGGTCAGCCGAACGCCCGGGGCGGCGTATTCAAGATGGGCTTCTACTCCATCGACCGCAACGTCCGGTACGGCGAACGCACCGCCGCCACTCCCGACGGGCGCAAATCCGGCGACCTGCTGTCGAAGAACCTCTGCGCCTCGGTGGGCATGGACAAAGAGGGCGCCACCGCCCTCATCACCTCGGCATGCAAGCCGGACTCCACCCACTGCGCCAACGGCACCGTTATTGATGTGGTGCTTCATCCAACCGCCGTATCGGGGGAGGAGGGACTTAATGTCATGACCGCGCTGGTTCGCGCCTGCTGCGCCCGGGGCGGAATGGTTATCCACTTCAATGTCTTTGATGCGGCGGTGCTTCGCGAAGCTCAGCAGCATCCCGAACGCTATCAGTCGCTGCAGGTCCGCGTCTGCGGCTGGAACGTGCGATTTGTCAATCTCAGCCGCGCCGAACAGGACGCCTTCATAATCCAGTCGGAACAGGCAAGGCTCTGACGGCGGCATGATGAATATACTATATTCAGAATATAGTATATCAGCACATCCTGATTTCATTCCAGCGCACAGCGCACACCCCCCCGTTCCCGGCACTGTCTGAATATCCGATCCAAAATAACGTATAAGCGAGGAATATCAATGAAAAAGCATGTAATCAGCCTGACCGCGCTGCTTATTCTCATTGCGCTCTGCGCATCGGTTATATCCTGCGGCTCTTCCGGCGGCGATACCGCCGACACCGCCGCGACAACCGCCGCCGTCACCGAGGCGGAGACCACCGCCGACCCATTCGTTGCCGACGAACTGCCCGAGCTTGACTACGACGGCGCCAAGGTCAACTGGCTGGTGGGCGACTACTTCAACGCCTACTGGGCTGACTTCTGGGCGGAAACCGAGACCGGCTCCGCCATAAACGACACGGTATTCGCCGTCCGCCGCAACGTTGAGGAGCGTCTGAACGTGTCTGTAAGCATGACCCAGTTCACCTACAGCTGGTCGGAAAACGCCAAGTATTACGGTATGCTGTCGGGCTATGTGCTGGCAGGCGACAACACATACCACACGGTTGCCGGTTCGCCCGCCTACTCGGTGGTGCTTGAGGGCGATTATTTCTTCGACCTGGGCAGCAACCCGTACATCGACCTCGAAAAGCCCTGGTGGAACCAGTCGGTTGCCGATCTCTTCCCCAGCGGAGTGGTCTACTTCCTGCCGGGCGACGGCTCCCTGTCGCTTATCAAGCACACCTTCTGTGTCTATGTCAATCTCGACAACCTCGCCGAAGCCGGCTTTGAAGGCGATATATACGAGCATGTGCTTGACGGCAAGTGGACGCTAGACTCGCTGTCGGATATCATAAAGGGCAGCTACCGCGACCTGAACGGCGACCAGAAAGCCGATGTCACCGACTTCTACGGTCTCACCTTCGGCGACACAAACAAGTACATCGGCTTCATGAAGGCAAGCGGCTGCAGCCAGTTTGTTAAAAACAGCGACGGCACCTACACCATGATGTCGGGGAGCGAGCGCACTATTGAAGCGGTTCAGCGCTGGTGCGCCCTTGTCAACGACGACGAGAACGTTCTGCCCGGCGCGCACAACACCGATGCGGCGTCTGTCGACACCGGATACGGCGTTTTCGCGGGGGGCGGCAACTACGCAAGCAGACCCTTTATGGAGGACCGTTCGATATTCGCCTTCCAGATCGTGGGCGACGCGCCTACCCTCTTCAAGGACACCACCTTCAAATACGGCATGATCCCCTATCCCAAACTGGATGAGGAGCAGCCCGATTACATGACCTCGCCTCAGCGCTACGCCTCCTTCGCCGTTCTCGGCTCCTGCACGGAGTTCGATATGGCGGGCGCGGTGCTTGAAGCGTGGTCCTCCGAGTGCTACCGCACCCTTCAGCCCGAGTACTTTGAAACCACCCTCAAGGTGCGCTATTCCGCCGACAACAGCATGGCGGCTGTCTTCGATATTCTGCGCAATAATCTGACATTTGAGTTGGGTGAAATTTTCGGCACGAACTTCAAGATGACCCCCGCAGGCGAGTTCAAGAACACCATCATAAGCAACAACTCCAACTGGGCGTCCACCTACGCCAAGCACGAAGCGGCAGACCAGGCGACGCTCGATAAGCTGACCGATATCTTCAGCAAGTAAACACGACAGGGACATAAAATTATGAAATCATTTCTCCTTCTCGGTCAGTCCAACATGGCCGGGCGCGGCGACTTTGAGGATGTGCCCTCCATTTATAACAACCTCTGCTTCATGCTGCGCAACGGGCGCTGGCAGCCCATGAGCGAGCCGATAAACCCCGACCGCAGCGTGGTGGAGCCCTTCTCGAAGGAGGGTAATCTCCACAGCGGCCGCTGCCTCGCCGCCAGTTTCGCCGACGATTTCGCCAAGCATTACAACGAAAAGGTTGGGCTTATCCCCTGCGCCGACGGCGGCACCTCCCTCGAGGACTGGCAGGTTCGCGGCCTGCTTTACGACCACGCCGTCATGCAGGCGAAGTTAGCCATGCGGACTTCTCAGCTAATCGGCATCCTCTGGCATCAGGGCGAAGCCGAATGTTCGCGGGAGGAACGGGCGACGACCTATATCGAGCGCTTCCTGCCCATAATCAACGGCATCCGCTGCGAACTGGGCGTCTACGACATTCCGGTGGTGCTTGGCGAGCTGGGGCATTTCGTCAAGGACCGCAACCCGGAAAAGATACCTCCCTATTTCGACACGGTGCAGGAGGCGCTGAACACCCTCGGCAAGCGCTACGACATGGCTACCGCCTCCGCCGAGGGTCTGGGCTGCCGTCCCGACGGCATTCACTTCCATTCCGCGGCGCTGCGCGAACTGGGACACCGCTACTTCGCCGCCTACCGCAGCATCGTCCGCGATTGAATAGAACAATCGGAACATCTTACACTATCAGCATAAACATCATCATGACCGGAGAAAAAGCCCCGAAAACAGCTTATCCCCGGTCATGATGTGATTTTATAATTGCTGTTGCTGCTCCGCCCGAATGCCGATCCTCTTTTTTATCATGTATAAGCTTTCGGTGTCTGCCGGAAGTCCGGTATCGACATCTAAATCCATACGGTACAACGAACCCTTAAACATAGCAAGGAGAACGACTTATGAAAAAGTTCCTCGCTGCAGCTCTTTCTGCGGTTATGGTATTCGCTGTTCTTATAGCCTCCTCATCCTGTTCGTCGGGCGGAGAGACCGTTTCACAGTCCGAAGCGTCCGACACCGCCGAATCAGCTGATACGGCTCCGGCGGTGACCGAGGACGCGCGGTATATGAGCGACCTTCCGGAATCCTATGACCTGGGCGGTTTCGAGTTATCTGTGCTTAACCGGAAACCTATCTCAACGACGCTGAACACCTTTTATGTTGCAGAACAGAACGGTGAGCCGATAAACGACGCGATTTATGTCCGCAATTCTTCAGTGTGCGAAAAGTACAACTTTTCGATAAAAGAAACCGCCGCTGATGATAATGCCGTATCTGCGGGTATAAGTAAAATGGTACTCGCCGGTGACACCTCTTATTACCTCGCAATCGACACTCAACCCGCTCTTGTGCCTATTGTCTTCTCCGGTGTGCTCTATAATATCTTTGACCTTCCGCATATCGACACCGAAAAGCTCTACTGGAATCAGGATACAGCTGATATGCTGTCGCTGAAGGGTAAATTGTACTATCTGTTCGGCGATATCATGCTGTCCGACGAGGATGTCACCATGGTCACCATGTATAACACCTCGCTGGCGGGCGATCTGGGTATCGATGAAAACATGTATGAGCTGACCCGCAGCGGCGGCTGGACCTTCGCTAAGATGCTGTCGCTTATAAAACTCGCGGGCGCCGACCTGGACGGCGATTCGGCTTTTACCGTGAATGACCGCTGGGGTTTGTTTTACGCCGACAACTCGGCTGCAGCCCCGTACTTTGGTGCAGCAGAAATAGCCTTCGTTAGAAACAATAAAGCCGGTATACCGGAATTTTCCTTCGACAGAGAACGCGCCGAAACTGTCTTCTCGACCTTCCGGGAGATTTTCAACACTGACGGATATGGTTATAACTGGGGGCTTATAAAAGAGAACACTGCGAATGTGATTTCCTCGATGATTTCAAACAAGCAGATATTGCTGCAAAATGTCATTCTTTCCTACGCACGCCGCAATTTAAGGGACGTAACCTGCGCATTCGGTTTCCTGCCCATGCCGAAATTCGATGAGAAACAGAAAAATTACAGCTCGATCATGAATTATGTTGCGGGAGTTACGATGTTCGTGCCGGCTTCAAATCCGGAGACCGAAAAAACCGGCTTCGCCCTTGAGGCGCTTTGCGCGGGTTCCTCCGACATCACCGACGCTTATATCAACACCTGCCTTGCCTCCAAATATACCCGTGACACCGAATCATTCGAGATGATAAAGCTGACGATGGAAAACATCTGCATCGACCTTGCCTATGTCTACAACTGGGGCGGTTTTTCAAATCAACTGACCAAATCGATAATGGATCCCTCAGCCGAATTCACGTCGCTGGTGGCTTCGTATGAGACGAAAGTCGCGGAGGAGATAGCCAAAAGCATGGATAAGCTGGCATAGAGCGGCGATTCAATCCCCGCCCTGATAGTAAGGAACAGCAGAACACGCCCCTCGGATCAAAGGGGCGTGTTCATTCGTATTGCGCGGTTTTATTAAATCTGATATCTATACTGCGGCAGTCCTGTCTGTAATCAGACCTTAATATACTTCTTCAGGAATCTCTCGCTCCGTCCGGCGATGGCGCGGAGGGTGTCGCCCGCCGCTTCGTCGGCGCCGGTGACGTAGAGCTTCATCAGCCGCCCTTCCTCCATGCACATTTCATCGTGGAGGTCGAAGTAGTTGTCAAGGAGGAATCTGGCGTACTTCATGAGCCGGAAGTCGCCCACGATGCGGTACTCTGCCGAGATGGTGTCGACGGCTATCGAATACTTGTCCTTCACCGCCGAGATGATGGCTTTGCGCTCATTAGCATGGGCGAAAACTATGGTGGAGCAGATGAGCGAGGATGTGGCGCTGACGCTGGTGTGGGCATCGGTGCTGCCCACTATCGGGAGGTCAACGCCGTCGGCGCGCGCCGCGTAATATGCCGCCGTCTGGAAGCCGTTGTGCTGGAAATAGCGCTCGCCGCCCAGCACCTCGAAGGCGTCGAAGGGATGCTTGCGGAGTATGTAGTGGGTGAAATTCTCGGGAATCTGGAAGACGTCGGATATCCAGTAGGGATGGGGGAATATGCCCAGACCGTCCGCCTCGCGGATGAGGTCGAACGCCCAGACGCAGGAAGCGTAGGTGAAGGGATCTATGTCGTCGGGCAGGTCAAGGGATGGGATAAGCGCCTCCACCTCGGCGCGGTACTCCTCCTCGGTGCGGACCGGCGGGGGATTGTCTATGACCGCCCGTCTTGTCGATTCATTTCCCTGGGCAAGCCCTTCAACCAGGCCGTTGATCGAGAAATTGCCGCCGAAGTTGACTATGTGGGTGGGATTGCCGGGGAGATGCACCTCCTCGCCGGGCACAAGGCAGAGCCCGGTGGGGATATCGGCGTACGCGTCCATGGCCTCCAGCGAGGGATAGTATCGACCGTGGTCGGTCAATGCCATGAAATCATAACCGTGGGAGCGGTAGTTTGCCGCCACCACCTCGGGAGCCTCCCGCCCGTCCGAGCGGAATGAGTGGAGGTGAAGGTCGCCACGCAGGGGATAGCGCCCCGCCATGTCGCTGTCAAGGGCGTATACCGAAAGCTGAAGCAGTTTTCTGCCCTCACGGTAGAGGCGAATGAAGTGTTCGCTCTCGAATGTGAAGGTGTGGGTGAAGCGTATACAGCCGTCATCGCACACCTTCACGGTGTAGTCGGTGTTGTTGTTATCATTGCGGTAGGTCCTCGTCAGCGGCCAAACGCCCAGGGTGTATTCGCCCTCAGATGCGGCGTGCCGTCCCAGGGGGCGTATTGTTATCTCCGCCGGCTCTCCCACCAGTATTACCTTCGGGAATATGTCGTAATTCTGAAGCTCCTGCCTTACTTTTGAAATCATACAATAATCTCCTTTTCAAAATTGTTCCCCTCATTGTATTATATTCCCGGCACCGCGGCGAGAGGAAAATGTAAACTATTTGTTACACTTTCGTGTGGATATTTTAATCACGCCGCTCCTGGGGTATAATTTCAGTATATTATTGACAAACCGACACATCCGAACACTGCATTATGAGGTGACATCCATGACGACACCGACACCCTCATCCCATGTGGCGGCGTTCGAGCGGCTGGGCTTCGGCATGTTCATTCACTGGGGAATCTACGCGTCGCTGGGCATGGGCGAGAAGACCCTGCATTTCAACAAAATTCCCCGCGCCGAATACCGTGAGCTGATGAAGCGCTTCACCGCCTCCCGCTTCGATACCCGGGAAATCGCACGGCTGGCAAAGGACAGCGGTATGCGCTACATAACCCTGACCGCACGGCATCACGACGGCTTTTCGCTCTTCGACACCCGAGGGCTGAACGACTACGACGCGCCCCACTCGGCATGTCGCAGAGACCTTGTCGGTGAATTTGTCGAGGCGTGCCGCGCCGAGGGAATCGCGCCGTTCCTCTACCACACCACGCTCGACTGGTGGCAGGATTCCTTCGAAAGCGATTTCCCCGCCTATCTCGACTATCTGCATGAATCGGTGGAGCTGCTCTGCCGCAATTACGGGAAGCTGGGCGGTCTGTGGTTCGACGGCAACTGGTCGAAAAGGGGAGCCGACTGGCAGGAGGATCGCCTCTACGGCATGATACGCCGTTACCAGCCCGAGGCTATGATTATCAACAACACCGGCATCGGACGGCGAGGCGAGGCGGGGCATCCCGAGCTTGACTCGCTGACCTTTGAAAACGGCAGACCGGGGAGAATCGACCGGGAAGGCGCGCCGAAATACCTTGCCGCCGAGATGTGCCAGACAATGAACACCCGCTGGGGCTTCGGCAGTCTCGACTTCTCCTACAAGTCTCCCGCCGAGATTATCGAAACCCTCTGCGTCTGCCGGCGGTACGGCGCAAACTATCTGCTGAACGTCTCACCCGACGGTGAGGGCGAAATTCCTCTCATTCAGCGCGCCATACTGGGCAATACCGCCGCCTGGATCGCCCACTGCCCGGGTGAGGTCATCTACACCGGCAGACCCGCCGAAATCGAATGTGACGACTGCTCCAAGGACTTCGCCCTTTCCGACAGCGGTGAACTGTATCTGTTTATACACGACCTGGGCGCCGGCGGCGACCGTCACATCGTCATCGACGGCGCCAAATGCGGCATCCGGCGCTTCACCGGCATCCCGGGGAGGGTGCTCTCCGCCCGCTGGACCGATAACGGCGAGGAGCTGTCCTTCACACAAAGCCGAAGCGAGGACGCGCTGGAGCTTTACTGCACGCCATATCCCTATGCGCAGAATCATGTGGTGCGGGTGTGCCGGCTGACCGTCGAACAGCATCCTATTTATATACATTAATACAAACAGGAGGTCTGATTATGAGCGATCTGACCATACGAAGCATCGAGCTTTTCAAGGTGGAGCCCCGCTGGCTCTTTCTTAAGATGACCACCGACGGGGGCTATACCGGCTGGGGCGAGCCGATTGTCGAAGGGCGCGCCGACACCGTGGCTGCTGCCGTCATGGAGCTTTCCGGCTATGTTCTCGGCCGCGAGGCGCGGGACATCGAGGACGTTTTCCAGGTGCTCTACCGCGGCGGCTTCTATCGCGGCGGACCCGTGCTTACCTCCGCCATATCGGGCATTGAGCAGGCTATGTGGGATATCTTCGGCAAGTACAAGGGCGAGCCTGTGTATGCTCTGCTGGGCGGCGCCTGCCGCAATAAGATGAAGGTCTATTCCTGGATAGGCGGCGATTCCCCCTCCGGCGTCCGGGAGGCTGCCCGTGAGAAGTACAATCAGGGCTACCGCGCCGTCAAGATGAACGCTACGCCTCAGATCGCCTGGATTGACAACTACCGTGAGGTGGAGGCCTGTGTCGAACGTGTCGCCGCCATTCGCGATGAGCTTGGCTATGAGATGGACATCTCCGTGGATTTTCACGGCCGGGTTCACAAGTCCATGGCGCGTGTGCTTATGAAGGCGCTGGAGCCTTATAACCTGATGTTCGTCGAGGAGCCCGTGCTATGCGAGAATCTTGAAGCTATGGCCGAGCTGCGCCGCCATGCCGTCATGCCCATTGCCACCGGCGAGCGGAACTACACCCGCTGGGGATTCAAGGAGATAATCACCGGCGGCTATGTTGACATAATCCAGCCCGACCCCTGCCACGCCGGCGGCATTTCAGAGTGCAGGAAGATCGCCGCCATGGCCGAGTGCTATGACGTTTCTTTTGCCCCCCACTGCCCTTTGGGTCCCATCGCCTTCGCCGTCTGCCTGCAGCTTGACTTCGGCGCCCCCAACGCCGTCATTCAGGAGCAGTCTCTCGGCATTCACTACAACCGCGGCTCCGATATGCTCGACTACCTCGCCGATCCCGGCGTCTTTAACTACGCCGACGGATATGTCGGTCTGCTCACCGCCCCCGGACTCGGCATCGAGATTAACGAAGAACTCGTCCGCGAGAAGGCCGCCAAGGGTCACGACTGGCACAACCCCGTCTGGCGCACCGAAGACGGCTGCGTCGCCGAGTGGTAGACGCGGGGGACGCGCTTCTTTCTTAGCATCTGAGCTGTGCTCAGGTTCCGGAAAGCTCCGCAAAAGCTTTTATGCGCGGCGGGCTTTGCTCGCCGGAGGATTTTTGGGGGCATAACGCTCTGACAATCTTATATACGAACCGATAGATAAAGCCGTATCTGCATATACGACGGAGGACAACTATGAAATATCGCATCACCGCAGTCATTCTCATTCTTATTATCCTTATCACAACCGTGTCCTGCGGAGGGGGAGGAAAGGATAAAACAGCCGTCACAACCGCATCGTCTGCCGAAACCGCCGCGGATGCGACCACCGAAATTCCCAAGCTGCCGCCCTCTGTAACTCAGACCGATCTCGAAGGCTTTGAGCTGAAAATAAACCACCACAGCCAGCAGTGGCTCTCCTGGGCTAAGAACATCCTAGATGTTGAGGAGATGGACGGCGACCTCTTCAACGACGCCATATTCGAGCGCAACCGCCTCATCGAGGAGATGTTCAACTGCAAGATAAGCGTCACCGACCAGGAGAGAATCGGTGCGGATCATGTCTCAAAAGAGGTCATGGCGGGACTTTCCACATACGATGTCTGGTACAACTACGACATCTGGGTTCTGAACGCCATTGAGTATCTTATGCCCTGGGAGGTTCTCGATTATATCGACCTTGGCGCCGAATGGTGGAATCCCTCTGCCACCGACGTGTTCGAGCTGAACGGCAATCACTATGCCGCCGCGAGCAACTTCTCTGTAAGCGTGCTCTCCCGCTGCGCCGGTTTTGCATTCGACAAGGACGTTTACGAGCAGTTGGGCACCGATTCCCTCTATTCGATAGTCGACAACAACAAATGGACCGTCGATAAAATGGCCGAGACCTGCGTCGCCGCCTACAGCGACCTTAACGGCAACAGCCAGATGGACGACGGCGACCGCTTCGGCGTCAACTCCTCCTTCAAGGAACTCTATAACCGATTCTTCCTCGGGTCGGGCATCAGCTATGTGGGCAAGGACGACGAGGGGTTCCCCCTCTTTACCCTCCCCGACGATGTGGGCGCGATAAATAAGATCCAGCATATCATTGAGCTCTTTTCCGACCGCCGCGCTTTCAATCCCGCGGAACGCACTATTGCCGAATCGGGCGGTATGGGTTCTTTCAACAACAGCACTCTTCTCTTCGTCAGCAGCAACCTGCTTGGTCTCGAGAACCTCCGCGCTCTCGAGAACGATATCGGATTTGTTCCCAATCCCAAGTACGATGAAGCCCAGGATCGCTATTACGCTCCCTCCTTCGGCGCCGAGATAGCCGTTCTCCTGAAAACTCTCCCCGAAGACCGCATGGACAACACCGGTATGCTCATGGAAGCCCTCTCCTATTACTCCGACAAGTTCGTCATCCCCATGTATAAAGAGGTGCTCCTCAAAACCAAGTATACCCGCGACAACGAGTCCGAAGCCATGATTGATATAATAATCAATTCCGTCAGCTTCGAGTTCGGCCTCAACGCCTGGCAGGATACCGTCGCCAATCCCTTCGTCATAGGCGCCATCGTCAAGGAAAACGGCAACGTCGTCTCTACCCTCGAATCCATGCGCTCCTCCGTCGACTACGCCATCCAAAAACTCAACGAAAAACTCTTGTCTATGTAGGGGGCGCGCGGCTTTTTCGAGAAAAAGCCTGGCAAAAAGCTTTTATATCGGGAAAAAGGTAATTTTGGTTTATCTTACAGCCGATTATTTAACTGCAATCAATACAAACAGCCCACATCATTACTTCCCTTTGTGAAGCCGTATGCGGGCTGTTATTATGCCAATTCTACGGCAAGCAAAGCTTGCCGCATATAAAGTTCTTTGCCATGGCTCAAGCATCCGGCTTGCCGGATGCACAAGAAAGCCGCGCGCCTCCTATGCAAAAAACACTTTGATACCGATGATGATTAGGATAATACCGCCAAAGATGCTGGCGCTGCTGCCGAAGCGGGTACCGAAGCGTCTGCCGATAATGAGACCGGCGATACAGAAGCAGAAGGTGACGGCGCAGATGATGGCGGCGCAGAGGACGGCGAGGGACAGGGAGTATTGAGCCATGGTGAAGCCGGTGGAAAGGGCATCGATAGATGTGGCGACGGCCTGGAGGAGGAGGGCGCCCATACCGGTGGCAGGAATCTGCTTCACGACTTCAAGCGAGCCGGCTTCAATGGCGGAACAGTCGCCGCATCCGGCTATTATACCGCTGTCGCGCAGACCC
Source organism: Clostridiales bacterium (assembly GCA_012514145.1). Taxonomy (GTDB): domain Bacteria; phylum Bacillota; class Clostridia; order Oscillospirales; family CAG-272; genus JAAZAV01. The sequence goes on from JAAZAV010000065.1 coordinate 34,395, forward strand.
TCGAACAGCATTTTGCCGCCGATGAGCGTCATCAGAATCAGGGCTATCCAGGGTATGAAGTCCTGAATGGCGGCGAACCGGTCGGCTATGGTACGTACGCAGAACCAGCCGATAAGGGGCATTGCCGCCTGAAAGCCGCCAAAGACGGCAGCCATTACAGTCATGCGGTGGGGTTTCATTTGGGGCTCGTGAAGACCGTTTGCAAGCGACACCGAAAAGGCGTCCATAGCCAGACCCGCGCCGAGCATCAGGCTCGTTATGCAGAAATTCAGATTAAGTTCCATTATATACTAATACTCTGTTAGTAACCCCTTCGGGAATATAAGAACGCCGCTGTAAGCTATAAAAAACACACGTCTCCGCTCGAGTTCTGATGCGGTCCGACGTGTCTGATATAAAAGTGCAAGCGTGTTGGCATTATAACATTGAACCCGCCTGTTAGTCAAGCGCAACAGGCGGGTAATACCGCACAATATTACGCGATATTTTACCGTTCCCGCCGTCAAAAAAGACGGATACTCCCGAAACCGGAAGCATCCGTCTGATGCGGGTCATGTGCGGTTCAGCCCTTCGCAGAATCGGCGGAGGTGAGGTGAATCTCGCTCGGCAGGGAAGCCGCGCCGCCGGTGGCTCGTGTGCCGTACTGCAGGCATTCGGTGACGAAATGCTTATATGCCTTCGTCAGCTCGGACAGGTTGGCGCCGAGAAAAACGGCTTTCCCGTCGCTTATGGTGATGCTCCAGCCCTTTGCCGACGGGTCGGCGGTGAAGATAATGGCTGCGCCGCCGCCCGCCGCGGATTTGACAGCCGGAGTGACGCCGGTCAGCTCGCCAATGCAGAGCGACAGATAGGCGGCAAGGCTCTTGAGTTCGTTGTTTCCCTCGTAAGATATGACAAACTCGGATATGTCTCTGCCGCCGACAGTCAGGCCGCGCAGCAGACATTCGCCCTCAAAGGAGTAGTCGCCGATGACCGGCATGTATTCCCGGGCGATAGCCGCCATATCGGTGTCTTCGCCGGTGTAGCCGAAATACTCCTCAAGGAAGTAGTCGACGGCTTCGGCAAGCGCCTTGTCGGTGAGCCCTTCGATAATAATCTTGCGCCCGCCGTCAAGCTCTGTCACCGTGAAGTCGTCGCCCCGCAGTTCCTCGCGTACCTGAGCCGAGATGTCCCGCTCCCAGGCTCCCACGAGTATTTCAAGCTCCCGTTCGGGCTCCTTCTCCCAGTCGGTGGTTATGCCCATCTCGCCGCCGCATATGGCGTTCAGCGTCCGGCGCAGGTGCATAACCGTCTCGAGTTCGGGCTTTTCGGCGCGGTCGCTGCGGATTATCGAGTAGTCGGCGATGCGGTACCCGCTGCCGGTATCGGCGGAGGTCTCCTCAGTGTCAGATACCTCGCCGCCCTCGTCCGAGCATGCGGACAGAACCGGCAGACCGGCAAGGAGTATGATAAGCGCCAGCGATATCAGTCGTTTTGTCATAATGATTGTGATTCATTGCTCCCGAGGCATTCCAATAGGGTCGGGGCGGATATGCCGCAAACAGATGTGTTTAACCGCTGAGACCGGTTATTTTGCGAACTCGGCGCAAAGCTCCTTCAGCTTGGCGGGAATATCTATTTTCTGGGGGCATTTCTTGGCGCAGGCGCCGCAGGAGACGCAGACCGAGGGATGAGCGCCTTCCTTGCGTCCCTCGCCAAAGGTGTTCCAGATATTCCTTGCATGTACCGGCATGCCGTAGACATTCTTATAGGTATGAGCGGTGAACACCTGAGGGATGTTTATTCCCTTGGGGCAGGGCATGCAGTATTCGCAGCCGGTGCAGTATAGGTCGGAAAGCGCCTTCAGCTTCTCGAAGCGCTCGGCAACGGCGCGCTGATCCTCGGCGGTCATCTGAATCTTGTCGGCGGCGACCCGGGCGTTTTTCTCAACTATATCGGTTGACGTCATGCCCGAAAGAGCGCAGGAGACGTTGGGATTGCCCAGCACGAAGCGGAGAGCCAGCTCGTAGGTGGCCTGGTCGCGTTCGCCCAGTCTTTCCGAGAGCGGGGAGGGCTCGGCAAGGCGTCCGCCGCCCACCGGTCCCATGATTATTGTGCCCAGACCCTTGGCATGGGCGTTGGCAAGGGCTTCCTCGTTGGAGCGGTCAAGCAGGTTGTACTGCATGAGCACCGACGCGAAGATCTCGCCCCGCTCGATGATGTACGCCATATTGTCGGGATCGTCGTGGAAGGAGAACGCCAGATGGCGTATCAGCCCCTCGTCCATAGCCTTGCGCGCCTCGTCAAGCAGACCGAAACCGATGATCTTCTCGTCAAACACGCGCTTGTTTATGGCGTGGAAATGGTAGACATCGATGTGTCCGCAGTCCATGCGCCTGAGCGCCCGGTCGAGTATGCGGCGGAAGTCGGCGGTCTCCTTGACCTCCCACAAGGGAAGCTTTGTGGAGAGGAGTATTTTGTCGCGGAAAGGCTTTACCGCCCTTCCGACAGCCGCTTCGCTGTTGCCGTGGCAATAGCCTGCCGCGGTGTCGAAGTAGTTCACGCCCAGCTCGTAGGCGCGGCGGATCATGGGTATAACAACCTCGTCGTCAATCTCATATTTGTCGTCGCCCACCTTGCGCTCGGGCAGTCTCATACAGCCGAAGCCAAGCTGCGAAATTTTCAGTCCTGTCTTTCCTAAATCACGGTATTGCATTGGTTTACCCCCTGAAATAATGTAGGTTTTTATATCATTACGTCAATGTTAACGGTTTGTTTGTGAATTCCCCCGCCTGCCGCGGTATAATATCGGCACGAAGGGAAGTTTTTGCCATGTATAATATTATAATACGCATAAAAGCCGCGGCGGTCTGCGCGCTTCTGCTCATATTGTGTGTCTTGTGTGCCTGCGCGGAGGGAGAGTCTGCCGGTCTGTCCGGGGAGTATTCCCCGATTACCGCCGCGGAAAGCACGGCGACAGCGGCGGAGGCTTCATTGCCGGAACGGGACAAAGGGGATGAAGCGAATGAAGCAGACAAAGCGGATGAAACGGATGAAACGGAGCCGCCGTTTTATACCCCGCTGCCCGAAACGGCAGAGGGTGGTACATTCCTCGGCATACCGCTGATTGATCATGACAAATATATATACGATATCTGTGCCCGTCTGGACGAAACGCGGGGCGGCGGCCTTCTGAAGTTTGTGTTCTACAACGGCACTGTCCTGCCCTTTGCCTCCTCGGAGCTGACCTTCTACAAGCCGGCGGAGGAAAATATTGACTGGGCGCTTGACAGCGTGTCCTTCGGCTGTGCCGAGCCGGATGTGCGGGTGGCGTTTGTTGATATGCTGGCGATAGAGTTCTGCGACACACCGGAGGAGGCGGTTCGGAGCGGCGAAAATTTCTGCTTTGTCGCATACACCGACAGCGAATATACCCTTTACCGGCTTGTATTCACCGGACTGCCGATGCTGTCGCTTGACAGGCGGAGCTCGGAGCTTACGATGCTCGATACCGAGGGCAGGCTCACCCAAACCCGCATGACCATGCGTGAGCGCGGCGGCTCCTCCCGCACCTTCCCGAAGAAGGGCTACAAGGTGAACACCCTTGACGAGTGGGACAAAAAGCTGAACGTCAACCTGCTTGACATGCGCCTTGACGACGACTGGATAATCATCGCCGTCTACTCCGACGAATCAAAACTGCGGGACAAGCTGTCCTATGACCTGTGGCGCGACATGGGCTACGAGGACGGCGTAAAGATGGAGTTTATCGAGCTGATCCTCGACGGACGGTACTGGGGATTATACGGACTGGTCACACCCATGGACAAGAAGCAGTTGGATATAGGTCCCAACGACATTTTAGCGAAAATCGAAAGCTGGGAGATCCCCTCGCTCGGCGAACTCCGAAGCGCCGGGGATGCTGTCAGCAGCAAGTCGATTGTGATAAAGAAGCCCGATGACATGACACAGGCCAAATGGGATGTGGTGGCTGAATATGTGAACGCCGGCTACATAGCCGACAATAAGACGCTGAGCGGTATGGTGAGCAGCGGCGGGAATTCCTTCCTTGACACCGACAACATCATAGACTACTGGATCTTCACCAATTTCATCAGCGGCGAGGACAACACCTGGAAGAACATGCATGTGTTCTTCCGCCACAACGGCGCCGGATACAACGTCACAATATCGCCCTGGGACTGCGATCTTTCCTTCGGGGTGACCTGGGACGCGAACTCGCCTCTGCTCTGGAAACGGGTGTTCCATCTGTCAACGGAACGGCTGCGCTTCACTCTCGGCAACAGGCTTGTGGACAACGACATCGACGGCGCACAGGAGAAGCTGGCGCGGCGCTGGCGCGAACTGCGTCACGGCGTACTCAGCGACATACGCTTCGGAGATCGGGTGGATGAGCTGAATGAACTGCTCATCGGGTCGGGCGCATGGGAAAGGGATACTGTTAAGTGGCCCTCGGGCGGTCACTCGGATGAGGGCGCAAACTACATTAAGGAGTTCGCCGCCGCCAAAGCCGCGTGGCTTGACGAATATGTGCGGTTCGGGAAATAGTGACCGGTGTTTTGAAATACTTTGTATTCCGCGGAAAAGACTGTATATCCGGGTCTTTTTCGCGGAATATCTGTTTATGTCAGCATACGGCGGCAGCCGTGTGAGTATCACTGCCGCGGCCGGCTGTCCTTTTTTCCGCGGAATAT
>JAAZAV010000066.1 GCA_012514145.1 Clostridiales bacterium
CAAGTGGGTCACCCATTTTACTGAGCCTGTCAAGGCGATTATCTTCGGCAAAAAAATTTATCTGTTTCATAGGTATATTATATCATATTTGGGCGAATATTGCATGAGGTTTTTAGAGATGCCCAGATATTAATCCGCTTACGGCGGCGAAGTTCGCCGATATCTGCAGTAAGCAATAAATAGTCGGACGCGGGCAGAGCCAGCGCGTCAATAAGGAGTTAAATACTTACATGCCACGAGAGTATCCCCTTGAGCGTACCCGAAACATCGGTATTATGGCACATATCGATGCGGGCAAAACAACAACAACCGAGCGTATTCTGTTCTATACCGGCAGAACCCATAAACTGGGTGAGGTTCATGAGGGCGCAGCCACCATGGACTGGATGGAACAGGAACAGGAACGCGGAATCACAATAACCTCTGCAGCTACCACCTGCTACTGGAAAGAAAACCGGATAAACATCATTGACACCCCCGGTCACGTTGACTTCACCGTGGAGGTTGAGCGCTCGCTCCGGGTGCTTGACGGCGCGGTTACCGTCTTCTGTGCAAAGGGCGGCGTTGAGCCTCAGTCAGAGACTGTATGGCGTCAGGCTGACAAGTACAAAGTTCCGCGCATGTGCTATGTCAATAAGATGGATATCAACGGCGCCAACTTCTTCCATGTGGTGGAAATGATAGCAGAGCGCCTCAAAGCCAATCCCGTGCCGATTCAGATTCCGATCGGCGCCGAGGATACCTTCAGAGGGATAATCGATCTCGTTGACATGCAGGCTGACATTTATTACGATGATCTTGGCAAGGACATGCGCGTCGAGGATATTCCCTCTGACTACATGGATCTGGCTAAGGAGTGGAGAGAAAAGCTCATAGAGTCGGTCTCCGAGTTCGATGATGTCCTTCTCGAGAAATACATGAATGGCGAAGAGCCTGAGATCTTCGAGATCAAGCGTGCCATCCGGCGTGCCACACTCGATAACAAGATGGTCGCCGTTGTCTGCGGTACATCCTACCGCAACAAGGGAGTCCAGAAGCTGCTTGACGCGATAATCGATTACATGCCGTCTCCCGACGAAGTACATGCGATTAAGGGAATTGACCCCAATACGGGCGATGAGGTTGAGCGTCCGTCAAGCGACGACGAGCCGTTCTCGGCTCTCGCGTTCAAGATAATGACCGACCCCTTTGTGGGCAAGCTCTGCTTCTTCCGTGTATATTCCGGTTCGGTTAAGACCGGAGACACCGTCTATAACTCCACAAAAGGCTCACGCGAGCGTCTGGGCAGAATACTTCAGATGCACGCGAATGACCGCAAGGATGTGGATGTCTGCTACTCGGGCGATATCGCCGCGATAGTGGGCGTCAAAAACACAACCACCGGCGACACTCTCTGCGACGAGAGACACAAGGTAATCCTCGAATCGATGGAATTCCCCGACCCGGTCATAAGGGTGGCTATCGAGCCCAAAACAAAAGCCGGTCAGGAAAGAATGTCCCTCGCGCTGTCGAAGCTGGCAGAGGAGGATCCCACATTCCGCGCCTACACCGATGAAGATACCGGCCAGACAATCATCGCCGGTATGGGTGAACTTCATCTTGAGATAATTGTCGACCGTCTCCTCCGCGAGTTCAAGGTGGAGGCAAACGTTGGTCAGCCGCAGGTATCCTACAAGGAGACCATTCGCGGCACGGCAGACGTTGACAAGCGCTATGTACGCCAGAGCGGCGGCAAAGGCCAGTACGGTCATGTCAAGATCAGAATCGAACCCAATGAAGGCAAGGGCTATGAGTTTGTGGATGCCGTTGTGGGCGGTACCGTACCGAAGGAGTTCATCCCCGCTGTTGACGCCGGTGTGAAGGGCGCAATGCACAGCGGCGTGGTTGCAGGCTACAATGTGGTCGATGTTAAAGTCACTCTTTACGACGGTTCGTTCCACGAGGTCGACTCGTCAGAACTTGCATTTAAGATTGCCGGTTCCATGGCTTTCAAGGAGGCTATGGAAAAAGCAAAGCCGGTTCTTACCGAGCCCATAATGAGTGTAGTGGTTATTACGCCCGATGATTATATGGGCGATGTAATCGGCGATATCAACGGCCGCCGGGGACAGATTGTTTCGATGGAAGCAATCAGCGGCGGTCAGGAGATACATGCGACAGTTCCGCTTTCCAGCATGTTCGGCTATGCAACCGATCTTCGTTCCCGCACTCAGGGGCGCGGCGTCTATTCAATGGAGCCCAGCCACTTTGCGGAGGTTCCGAAGTCGATAATGGAGAACATCGCCTCGGGGCGGAGAGTATAAGCGTTTCCTAAATATTAGACACGTAAAGAAAACATATATTATTCTATAATTCTAACGGAGGCTACAAAATGGCAAAGGCTAAATTTGAGAGAACCAGACCTCATGTCAACATAGGCACTATCGGCCACGTTGACCATGGCAAGACCACCCTTACCGCAGCTATCACCAAGACCCTGGCTCTGAAGGACGGCGCAGTTGAGTTCATGGCATATGACCAGATCGACAACGCCCCCGAGGAGAAGGCTCGTGGTATCACGATCAACACCAGACACGTTGAGTACGAGACCGACAAGCGTCACTATGCTCACGTTGACTGCCCCGGCCATGCTGACTACATCAAGAACATGATCACCGGTGCTGCTCAGATGGACGGTGCCATCCTGGTTGTTGCCGCTTCCGACGGACCGCTTCAGCAGACCCGCGAGCACGTTCTGCTCGCCCGTCAGGTTGAAGTTCCCGCTATCGTTGTTTTCATGAACAAGGTTGACCTCGTTGACGACGAGGAGCTTCTTGAGCTGGTTGAGATGGAGATCCGTGACCTCCTGAGCACCTATGAGTTTGACGGCGACAATGTGCCGATCATTCGCGGCTCCGCCCGTGAGGCTCTTGAGGCTACCGATACCAACCCCGATAACCCTGTTTACAAGCCGATTTTTGACCTCATGGCAGCCGTTGATGAGTACATCCCGACTCCTGAGCGCAAGGCTGACCTCCCCTTCCTGATGCCGGTTGAGGACGTATTCTCCATCACCGGCCGCGGCACTGTCGCTACAGGCAGAGTTGAGCGCGGTACTGTTAAGGTTGGCGACGAAGTTGAGATTGTCGGTCTGTCCGATGAGGCTCGCAAGACGGTCGTTACCGGTGTTGAGATGTTCCGTAAGCTGCTCGACAAGGCTGAGGCAGGCGACAACATCGGCGCCCTGCTCCGCGGTATCGACAAGACCGATATCGAGCGCGGCCAGGTTCTCTGCAAGCCCGGCACTATCAAGCCCCACACCAAGTTCGTTGGTCAGGTATACGTTCTGACCGCGAAGGAGGGTGGACGCTCCAACCCGTTCTTCACCGGCTATCGTCCTCAGTTCTACTTCAGAACCACCGACGTTACCGGCAACATCGCTCTTCCTCAGGATGTTGAGATGTGCCGTCCCGGCGATAACGTTGACATGACTGTTGAGCTTATCGTTCCGATCGCTATCGAGAAGGGTCTCCGCTTCGCTATCCGCGAGGGCGGCAGAACCGTCGGTTCGGGTGTTGTTACCGAGATTCTCGGCTAATTAAAATAATCGGTGCTGCAGGACAGGGCGTTTTGCTCTGTCCTGCTCAGCCGTATATATTCGCAGCATATCTTTGGGGGCGGTGTAATTCCGCACCGGCTGTACAGTCAGCTAACAGAGTCTCGTTTTCGTGGCTCTGCCAATCGGGTGAAACTCCCGGACCGACGGTTAAAGTCCGGATGGGAAAAGATTGACGCAGCTGTAATATTGCGTTCCCTCGTTTTATATGGGGGAACGCTTTTTCATTGTCGGCACCGGCAGCATAAATATACGCGATCCGCGCGGAGCTTCCGATTGCCCGGAAATTATAGTGCGCCAAATGACAGGAGCATCCGAAATTCTGGGATGAAAGGAATAATCATGAATAAGACTGATAACATAAAACGTTCCGCAAGAATCCGCTACATCGCGGTTACCGCAATTCTGGCAGCGGCGGCGGGAGTAATCCAGCTGCTGGAATTCCCGCTGCCCTTCCTGATACCTCCGTTCATCAAAATGGACTTCAGCGAGCTGCCGGCGCTTATGGGTTCTTTCGCTCTTGGACCTGTCTGCGGAATTCTGGTCTGTTTCCTTAAGAATGTGATAAAGGCGTTCACCACTTCTACCGGCTTCATAGGGGAGTTCTGCAACTTCCTGCTCGGCGCTGCCTTCGTTGCCACAGCCGGTCTCATATACAAATTCCGCAAAACACGCAAAGGCGCCATAGTTGCGTCGCTCGTTGGATCGCTCGTTATGGCGCTTGTCAGCCTGCCGGTGAATTACTTCATATCCTATCCGGTATATATAAAGCTGTTCATGCCCCTTGAAGTGATACTCGGCATGTACCAAGCGATCCTGCCGTCAGTAAAAACCCTTTGGGGCGCATTGATCATCTTTAACCTGCCCTTTACATTCGCCAAGGGACTGATCGACAGCGTTATTACGTTCCTTATATATAAAAAGATTTCACCGCTGCTCAAAACAGGTTTCACACGCAAAGATTTAAAATGACAGAGCAGGACGGCAGAGGAAAAGCAGTGGTATAACTTCTCAACAGTTCAATGTCAATATAGCATTTTGTTGCGTTTACTCCGCAAACTGCGCATTCACCGGTTCTTTGCTTTTCTTAATAATATAGTCGTATTATATTTACATCTTTTTTCTTGATTTTATTCACAACAGGATATATACTTAACTGACAATCGGATATCTTATCAAGAGAGGCGGAGGGACCGGCCCTATGAAGCCCGGCAACCTACCCACGGTCAAGCAATAAGCTGTCTGACGCGGCAAGGTGCCAATTCCCGAGAGATGAGAATTTCGAATCAGAAGCGGTGAACCTGTTCGCTGCCGATAACGCCGTAAGGCGCGTTCGTGTTCGTTATGAGAAATTCCGCCCCCGGTAAACGCCGGGGGTAATTTTCTGTCTTTTTTTGGGGACAATTCCGAAATAATCAACGAGGTATAAAATAATGAAGAAGAACAAAATGCTATTCACATCCGAGTCGGTGACCGAAGGGCATCCCGATAAAATCTGCGACCAGATCTCAGACGCGGTTCTTGACGCGCTCATAAAGCAGGATCCCATGTCACGCGTTGCTTGCGAGACCACAGCCACCACCGGTATAATCACGGTTATGGGCGAGATTACCTCCAAGGCTGCTATCGATTATCAGACAGTCATTCGCAATGTCGTACGCGATATCGGCTACGACAACGCGGAGTATGGATTCGACTGCAATACCTGTGCAATTGTGAATATGATCCATGAACAGTCCCCCGACATAGCGCTGGGCGTTGACCGTTCCCTAGAGGCAAAGGCAGGAGAGATGACCGACGGTCTGGATATCGGCGCCGGCGACCAGGGCATGATGTTCGGATATGCATGCGACGAAACCCCGGAGCTTATGCCGCTGCCTATATCGCTTGCCCATAAGCTGGCAAAGCGCCTCACTGAAGTTCGCAAGAACGGTATACTCAGCTATCTTCGTCCCGACGGCAAGACCCAGGTTTCGATCGAATATGATGACGGCAAGCCGGTTCGCGTCGATACGGTAGTTGTTTCATCCCAGCATTCCGCGGACGTATCGCTTGAAACTATCCGTGAGGATATTATAAAGAATGTAATTCTCCCGATTATTCCAGCGGGGCTGCTTGACAGCGATACCAGGTATTTAATCAACCCCACCGGCCGCTTTACGGTAGGCGGACCCATGGGCGACTCGGGTCTTACCGGCCGTAAGATTATCGTTGACACATACGGCGGCTATTCCCGTCACGGCGGCGGAGCCTTCTCGGGCAAGGATCCCACCAAGGTTGACCGCACCGCGGCATACGCGGCTCGCTACATCGCTAAAAATATCGTAGCCGCAGAGCTTGCCTCGAAATGTGAGGTTCAGATAGCCTACGCAATAGGCGTTGCAAAGCCGGTATCGGTAATGATAGAGACCTTCGGTACCGGCAAGGTGGACTCTGCGGTTATCGCTGAGAAGGTGAACTCCCTGGTCGACCTGCGTCCCGCGGCGATTATCAAGCGTTTTGACCTGCGCAGACCGATATACCGTGCTACCGCCGCATACGGTCACATGGGGCGTGAGGATCTGCGCGCACCATGGGAGAACCTCGATATAACCGAGTCACTTGCCTCTCTGTTGAAATAAACAAGACGCATTTATTATTTACCAATTACTGAAAAAGATAAGGAAAGCCGATGTTAAACGCACAGGAACGGGATATCGTTGAGGTCTCGGGGCTGGTGGAGCGCATACGCTTCCGCAGCGACGACGAGGCCTATACGGTATGCGAAATATCAAACGACAAGGGCGAGCTTATCACGCTTGTCGGCGCGCTCCCGGGACTGGGCGAGGGCGAGGAGATACGGGCGTCGGGCAGCTGGGAGGTTCACGCCCACTACGGGAAACAGCTCAGGGTAGAGTATTACGAAAAGCAGCTTCCCGAGACACCAGAGGCGATGCTGCGATACCTGTCATCGCGGGCAGTGAAGGGAATAGGTCCGGTCACCGCTGCCAAGATCGTCGATAAATACGGTGCAGACTCCTTTGAGGTAATCGAAAACCACCCCGACTGGCTGGCATCGCTGCCGGGTATTACAGCACGCAAGGCCGAGGAGATATCAAGAAACTTCCGGGAACAGAACGGAATACGACAGGTCATGATGTTCTGCCGTGAACACATCGGCACTTCGGCAGCGGTTCGCTGCTACAAGCGGTGGGGGCTGTCGGCTGTCGAAACAATAAAAAATAACCCCTTCATACTCTGCGAAGAGATATCCGGCGTAGGTTTCGAGCGTGCCGACGCACTGGCGAGGGCATGCGGATTTGAAACGGACGACCGCAGGCGGGTCAAGGCGGCGCTTCATTATGTGATGAAGTACAACTCAAGTCAGAACGGCTATGTCTGTCTGCCCGAGGAAATGCTGCTCAGAGCAGCCGCCGATATGCTCGAAATCTCGCGGGACGACGCCGATATGGCGCTTGACGATTGTATATCCGATAGGACACTGTGTGTGGTAAAACTTGACGGCAGGCGTTATGTATACCTGACAAGCCTATATGATGATGAAAAATACATAGCGAACAAACTGAAACAGCTTGATAGGCTCTGTCCCGCGGTGAATATCGAGGATATAGGGCGTTTTATATCACGGATCGAGGAGGAAAACGGCATAACCTATGCCGCCATGCAGCGACGGGCAATAACCGACGCGCTCACTTCGGGGGTCATGCTGCTCACCGGCGGCCCGGGTACGGGTAAAACCACGATAATCCGTGCGGTAATACAGGTGCTGAGCCAGATGGGCGGCGATATTGCCCTTGCCGCACCGACCGGACGGGCTGCAAAACGCATGTCGGAGGCGACTCAGCACGAGGCATCCACCATACACCGACTGCTCGAGATGGTCTACAATGATGAAGACTATCCGGTTTTTCAGCGCTGCGAAAACAATCTGCTGGATGAGGACGTCATAATCATAGACGAGGCGTCTATGGTGGATACGGCGCTGATGGCGTCCCTGCTTCGCGCCATAAAACCCGGGGCGCGGCTTATCATGATAGGCGACGCCGACCAGCTGCCATCTATCGGCGCGGGCAATGTGCTCAACGACCTTATTGAATCGGATGTCTTCGCAACAGTTAAGCTGAAGGAGATCTTCCGCCAGGCGCAGAGCAGTCTGATTATTACAAATGCCCATGCCATAAACAACGGCGATGAACCCAACCTGGACGCAAAAGAGGGAGATTTCTTCTTCCTCACCCGCAACGACCAGTCACAGATTATTCCGACAATAGTGGATCTCTGCAAGCGCAGACTGCCGGCAACCTACGGCGCCGATATAGTGGATAAGCTGCAGGTTATCACCCCTTCGAGAAAGGGTTGCGCGGGCACAGAACAGCTCAACCATCAACTGCAAATCGCGTTGAATCCTCCCGGTCACGGAAAACGCGAGAAGAGCGCCCACAGCGTAGTCTTCCGTACCGGCGACAAGGTCATGCAGATAAAAAACGATTACGATATCGAGTGGGTGCGCGACGGGCATCAGGGCGTGGGCATTTTCAACGGCGACATCGGACGGATAGAGAGCATTGACAATTCGAGTGAGGAGATAGTCATCGACTTTGACGGACGGGTTGCCGTCTATGACTACAACATGCTTGACGAGCTGGAACACGCTTATGCCATTACAATACACAAGAGCCAGGGAAGCGAGTACCCGGTGGTCATCATACCGGTATACGACTATTCCCCAAAACTGCTGACCCGGAATTTGCTCTACACAGCGGTTACCCGTGCCCAGCAGATGGTTATCATGGTTGGCAGACAGGATGTAGTGACCGGCATGATTGCTAACAATCAGCAGACCTTTCGCTATACCGGACTTCAGCAGCAGCTTGCCGGCACCGTGGAGGTTTAGTCGATGTCACTGCTATTTCCCGACCGATGCCCGGCATGCGGCGAATTGCTCGACGGTATACCGAAGGACGAAGATCTTCTCTGCCGGAGCTGCCGCTATCGCTGGGAGCTTGAGAAGCATCATCCCTGTCCCGATTGCGGGCTGTCGGAGGATATCTGCGGCTGCTCGCGCGATGTGGATTCATTGACCAGGCATTTGGTTCGCTATGTGTCGGAGATGAGCGGAGAGGAGCCTCTGCCCCTTCCCAACCGGCTGATATTGGCGGCGAAGGAGCGCTACGACAGGCGGCTTTATTCGTTCTTAGCCTCGGAACTCGCGGTTATTATCGGTGAGCTTGCTTATGGGGATAACTCGGTGATAATCACTTCGCCGCCCCGCGGATTCTTGTCTGTTGTACGCACCGGCACCGATCAGGGCGCCGGGATTGCGAAACTGGCGGCGAAATATGCAGGCTTAAGATATAAAAAACTCATACTGCGCCGGGGTTCATCGGAGCAGAAGCTGCTGAGCGCCGCAGGCAGGACAGAGAACGCCGAAAAGTCCTACCGCCTTGTCCGCGGCGCCGCGAAAATCTGCCGCGGGAGGCACATTATACTGTTTGACGATATAATAACCACCGGAGCAACGGTGTCGGCCTGCCAAAAACTGCTCTATGATTGCGGAGCCATGCAGGTCTCGACCGCCGCCCTGTCGCTTTCACGCTCATCAAGAATAGTGAAAAAGATAAACAGACGATATAAAACTGACGAAACAGAGGAATGAAGTTATGAAAACCGGAATCTGTACCACCGATTTTAAGACAATGCCCTGCGAACAGCTGTTTTCACGCATCGCAGAAATAGGCTTTGAGACGGTTCAGCTCGCCTTCGCATCGGTTGCCGAATGCGGCTACACACCCGACGAGTCGATCGAAATCCCCGAGAGTGTCGATCCGGCGGTGGTAAAACTCATAAGGGAAACCGCCGGATGTTACGGACTCGAAATTTCGGCAGTCAACGGCACCTTCAACATGACCCATCCCGACAAAGCGGTGCGGGATGAAGGTATCAGACGCTGGAGGGGCTTCGTAGAGGCGGTGAACGGACTGGGAGTGAAGTACATCTCTCTCTGCTCGGGCACCCGTTCCCGCGAATCGCTCTGGAGCTATCATCCCGACAACATGAATGAGGACGCCTGGAGCGATATGATCGCCACGGTATCAGCCTGCACCGCCATAGCCGCGGAGTACGGGATCACCCTGGCAGTGGAAACAGAGGTAGCCAACGTCATAAATACCCCCGAGAGAGCGCGCCGAATGATGGACGAGGTGAACTCCCCCTACCTTAAGATGGTCATGGACTGCGCCAACCTCTTTCATCCCGGACAGGCGAAGGTCGAGAACTCGGCTGACATTATCCGCCACGCCTTCGATGTGTTCGGCAGCGATGTGGTCATCGCCCACGGCAAGGACATTAACGCCGGCGAGGGCATCGAATTCTGCGCCACCGGCCGGGGTATCGTTGACTTCGGAGTATTCATTGAGCAGCTTGACAAATACGGCTATAAGGGCGATATGCTGCTCCATGGCATATATGATGAGGAAGATATGCCGCGCGCACTCGCATTCTTCAGACAGCAACTTAATATATACAACGATTTTGTCAAGCCGAAGAAATAAGAGAAAAATTAAAAATGAGCGTCCCAACCGTGCGGGACGCTCATTTTTGTATGCAGTTTTAACGCAGTACGCAGCCGCCGAGATTTATGGGCGGGCCGGCAAGGTTCTGACTGAACTCGCCGTTCACCTTATCGCCGGCGAATTTCAGGTTGAGTTTCTGAACATAGGCGTTGCGGGTACATGCCATTAGCAGCTCAAAAGTATGGTCATTCCACCAGCCGATAGTTGCGGCGATATGCGGGGTGAGCATAATTCGGAATGGAACCGACAGCGGAGTATCAACGCCGAGGTCGTTTTCAATCCATTCGCAGCTCCCAGCCCTTATCGTGCGCTCCTCGCCTTTGATTGTCAGGGTGATTTTGTCGGCGGAATCCACACGTATGCCGTTTATGTCGAGGGGATTGTGGAAGAGCTGATAAGGACGACCTATAAGGGCATCCCTTGGCTGTGAATTTGCATCGCTGTTTACCGTGGGCAATGAACGGCTGAGCACCAGCGTGTCGCCGCTGGAGCATTTTTCATCATTCAGCACGGGCAGCAGAATCTCCCATATAGCAGTCATAACTGCCTGCATATCGTGGGTTCCCGAGGTGATAGCCATGACGGCATTCTGCTCCGGCATTACCAGCACATATTGGCCGAAGGCGCCGTCGCCCCGATATGTACCCCGAGGCTGACAAATCCAGAACTGCCAGCCGTAGCCGCAGGCCCAGTCACCTCCGCCGACACTGTAAGTCTGCCTGGAGGTTGCGGTGTCGATGAGCTTCGGGTCAAGCAGCTGCTCGCCGTTCCAGGAACCGCGATTCAGCAGGAACTGACCGAACAGGGCGATATCCTCGGTTTTGATATTGAAGCCGAAGCCGCCGTAGGGTATGCCCCGAGGACAGCTCTCCCACCAGACATCTTTTGATATGCCAATCTTGTCGAAGAGCCGGGGGCGCAGATACTCAAATACCGGCAGTCCGGTGACCTTTTTCACAACAGCCGAGACCATATATGTGGAAGGGGTGTTGTAGAGGAAATATTCGCCCGGCTCTTTCTTCAGCTCGGAGGTCATGAAGGCAGAAACGCCGTCCTCACATCCGAACACAGCGTCCGGCTCGGACTCGTGACCGGTTGTCATTGTGAGCAGATGGCGGACTTTCAGCTTCTTCATGCGCTCGCATGTAATGTAACCCGGGAAAATGTCTGTTAAAAGGTCATCCGGCGACAGCAGACCTTCCTGCATGGCGAAGAGGGAACCCACCGAGGTGAAGGACTTGCTCAGCGAATTTAGCATATGATTGTATTCGGGGCGGTATGGCTTCCAAAAGCATTCGGCGGCTTTATCGCCGTCCTTCATAAGTATTACGGAATGCAAGCCGTAATTCTTTTCTACAGCCCTGTCAATGAATTTTGTAAATGCGTCTCTGATTTTCTGTGACATTCGTTTTCCTTCCTGATAATATGATTTAATAATGTCAGACGAGCAGCAACGCGGTTTCAACCTTGTCAGCCGTAACCTCGTATGTGCGTCCGTCGATAATCTTTAAATAATCCCTGCCGTTTGAAAAGGGCAGCCGTCCCCGTTCGACCAGCTCGCAGCGCAGTGTGACCGGCGTTTCCACCGTGAACGGTTTCATCTTGTCAATGTTTTTGACTGCCGCAATAGCCTTCTCGCGCAGGAGCGCGTATGCCTTTTGGGGCGGCAGCAGCTCGGCGCCGTTCCAGGTTATGCCTCTCTTGACCTGTGCGAACTCGGCCCAGGGCAGGAACTCGGAAACTTCGGCTCTGAGCTTGTCGTCTCCGCTTACCATTATAACCGGAACACCGTACTCACCGGCGATAGCCGCGTCGACGCGGGCTTCACCGGCTTTCACACCGTTGAGCCACCAGTTCTGAATATTGGCAGAGCTCCAGGTGTGCTCCAGGTGCCCCTCCGGCGTACCCGCCATGGGATGATAACCCATGAGAATTACGCCATCGGTGCCTTCAAAGTCGAACAAACGCTGAGCGCCGATATAGCCGCTGATGACCGCGTCGACCGCCGGGGATATTTTTTCCCAGTAGACATTGTTTGCGCCGCTGTGACAGTCGCGGACAATAACCTCGTCAACCTCTGCCTCCTTCAGCGCTTCGGCTACAACGTTTATGTCCTTAGTCATGAAATTGCGGCCTTCGGCATAGCGGGAAGTGCCGTCTGTCACCTGATCGCGGCAGTAGATGCCCGATATACCCTCAAGATCCACCATAAGCAGTATCTTCATATAAATTACCTCCTGTCTGAGTATACATAAATTATAACCTTCTGTTCCTGCTCTGTCAAGTGCCATCGAACCGAGTTTGCCGGTACAAATGTTTCGCTGCGGCAGCTCTTGACCTTTTCCACTGGATGTGATAAACTTATTTTTAAGAAATACACAACCATATCAATCGTCAGGAGCGCATTAGTAATATGAAGAAAATAGTAATGATCGGAGCGGGGAGCGCTACCTTCTCGGTGCCGCTGATAAACGACCTGTCGCTGACCCCCGAACTTTCCGACAGCCACGTGGTGCTGGTGGATATCGACGAGAAACGGCTTGCCACGGCGGGCAATCTCGCCGGAAGACTGGTAGCTGAGCGGAACAGCCCCCTCACCTTCTCCACAGAACTTGACAGAGAGAAGGCGCTGGAGGGCGCCGACTTCGTACTCAACGCGGCGCAGATAGGCGGTCACTCTTACGCCGAGGCGAATCGTCAGTTAGGTACCGACCACGGCTATTATCGCGGCAACTGGCTGCACTACATGCGTCAGATGTGCTTCTTCTGGGAGCTGGCGGGGGATATCGAGCGCATCTGTCCCGACGCCTGGACTATCCAATCGGCGAATCCGGTGTTCGAGGGCGGCACCCTCATCGCACGTACCCGCAAGGTGAAGCATATCGCGCTCTGCCACGGTCATTACGGCTACAAATATCTCTGTACCGCTCTGGGCTATGACCCCGAGGAATGCGAGGCACACGCGGTTGGTTTCAACCACTGGATATGGCTGTCGGCACTGAGATACGGCGAGACTGACCTGCTTCCCATCATGGACGCTAAAATCCGTTCGGGCGAGCTTAAGCTGTCTCCGGCGGTTCGTGAGCAGTATCTTCACTACGGGATGATGCCCATCGGCGACACTCCCCGCATGTGCGCATGGTGGATGCACATCGACTTCGAGACCAAACAGAAGTGGTTCGGCGAGGACGGCGGCATGGATTCCCATGTGGGCTGGGCGAAATATCTGAACCGTCTTGCCGAGAACAACGCCAAGCTGGACTCTCTTGCATCTGACCCCAAAGCGAGAGTGTCGGACGAGTTCAAGCCCACCCGTTCCGCCGAACAGGTTGTGCCTATCATCAACTCGCTTGTCAACAATGTCAAGGGCACCTATCAGGTTAATATTCCCAACGAAGGGCATATCATCAAAGGCATACCCGAGGATGTCTGCGTGGAATGTCAGGCTAATATCGATATACTCGGCGTTCATCCCATAAGCGAACCGCCCTTCGGCAAGGATATAATGATAAAGGCTATTCTGCCCCGCTGGACATATATGGAGCTTATGGTAGAGTCGGTACGCCTCCACGACCGCACTCTGCTGCTTGAATACATGCTCCGCGACCCGCGCACCGCAAGCTATGACCAGGCGAAAAACTTCATAGATGCCTGGTTTGCCATGCCCGGAAACGAGTATATGAGGGACTGGTTTGGTAAGTAAATAGGTTCATGCCAAACACATAACCGAATAAACAGCAAACGCACCTCACCGGATGAACAGTGAGGTGCGTTTTGTATCGGGTTAAAACATCAGAAGCCGCGCCGATCGCCGGGATCGGATGAGACGAAATCCCAGGGTTCGGTCAAGCCCAGACCGCTCAGGTCTGCGACAAAATCGTTCTCTTCGGCGTTGTAGAGCCGCCAGATTACGCGAAGTCCCTGCAGACTCTCGGGTACGCCGGTAATCGGCTTGGTGCCGTTTGCGATGCAGTCGGCGAAATGACCCACTTCATACTGAGTATGCTTGCCCATGCGGTACTCAAAGACAACCTCGGGCGCCTTGCCGGGGAGATGGCGATAGAGTTTGCCCTCGGAGAGAGCCGCCTCCAGCATTCCGCCGGTGCAGTGGGCGTGAATCGAGTATTTCAGACGGGAGCCGTGTGCACCCCAGGTTCCGAAGTGATAGCCGATGGCGCCGTTTTCGAAAAGAATCGAAACATTGCTGGTGCCTTCCTTCTCCATCCAGGGGGTACCGAAGTTTGTGCCGGTGTGGGTACCCTTTACCGGGTTGCCCATGAACCAAAGCAGAAGGTCGATATAGTGACAGCCGTGACTGAACAGCTGTCCGCCGCCGATAGTGGCTGCAAGAGACGCCCAGTGATCGATGGGGTAGCGGGTCAGCTGCTCGGTCCATATTGACATCTGGAAGCACGGACCGTATTCGCCCGAATCTAACATCTCCTTCAGCTTCAGCACCATAGGATTAAAGCGCATACAGTAGGCGGTCATGAGGGTCAGTCCCTTGGACTGGGCAATATGCGCCAGCTCGAGACACTGCTCCTCCGTATTGCAGAAGGGTTTTTCCATGAGCACATGCTTGCCCGCCTCGAGACATTCGCGGCCGATGCCGTAATGCAGATGATGGGGCACCACAAGCAGACAGGCGTCCACCTTGTCTAGCATGTCGCGGAAATCCGTGTAGGCATATTCCGCACCGTAAATTTCGGCGGCGCGATCAGCGCGCTCCTTAATTATGTCGGCGGTAGCGACGACCTTGACATTATCAAGCTCCGAGAGACCGCTCTCATGAACCTTCTCCATTCCGCCGCAGCCTATAACGCCGAGTTTCAGTTTATCCATTTTTTGCAGACCTCCATTTATTACTTAAATATATTATACCATCCGGTAAAGCCATGTCAACTGTAAAAAGAGCGAATTGTTCACAAAAAGAGAGACCCGCCGTGAAGCGAGTCTCAAATGCAGTGTTATTTCTTTGCCACGATTTCGTGAGCCATCTTGCGCTGAGCCATAACCAGCTTGTAGTAGATACCCTTATTTTCAAGCAGCTCGGCGTGAGTACCGAATTCCGCCACCTTGCCCTTATCAAGAACAAGGAGCTTGTCAGCGTTGCGCAGGGTAGACAGACGATGCGCTATTGCGAGGGTGGTACGACCCTCTGTCAGCTTGTTGAGGGCGTCCTGAATCAGCTTCTCTGTTTCTGTGTCAAGAGCAGCGGTTGCCTCGTCAAGAATAAGAATCCGGGGGTTGTGTATAATCGCGCGTGCTATGGCGATACGCTGACGCTCACCGCCCGACATCGAGTAACCCTTTTCGCCGACCATAGTGTTGTAGCCTTCCGGCAGGCTCAGAATGAAGTCGTGAGCGTTTGCGGTACGTGCGGCGGCGATAACCTCCTCGTCGGTGGCATAAGGCTTCGAGTAGCGGATATTGTCACGTACGGTTCCCGAGAAGAGGAAGGTCTCCTGCAGCACGACGCCCATCTGAGAGCGGAGCGCGTTCTGCGAGATGTCTCTGATATCGACCTCATCTATATAGATATTGCCTTCATTCACATCGTAGAGGCGCATGATAAGGTTGATCAAAGTGGTCTTGCCCGAGCCGGAGTGACCGACAATACCGATCATCTCACCCGGTTCTATGCGGAGACTGACATTTTCGAGAACGGGGTTGTAGCTGTTGTAGCCGAAGGTAATGTTGTCGATTACGATCTCACCTTCGATTTTAATATCGAGGGGGAGTCCGATATCCTGAACCTCCGGGTTCTCCTCGAGTATCTCGAATACCTTGGAAGATGAGGTAAGGAAAGCGGAGATGTTTCTCGGAATGAAGGTGAAATAGAGCAGCGGGCCGTAGATGATGTTGGCGTAGGAGTTGAACTGATGGAGTTCACCGATACGCATTGCGCCGTCAAACACCAGGAGGTTACCGAACAGAAGGATAAGATAGCTGCCGAATCGAATCATGAAACCGAGCAGCGGGAACACGGTATCGAATACCTTTGCGTTATCCTCGCTCTGACGGGAGTGACGGATGCTGGACTCTTTGAAGCGTTCAACCTCGCGCTCCTCCTGACCGAAACACTTAACCACGCGGATACCGTTGAGGATATCCTGTAGCAGATAGCCGGTACGGGTTCCCAGCACCCAGACCTTTATATTGCGGCGCTGGACGAAAGCCCAGAATTTGGAGATAAGCCAGATAACCAGCGGGATCGGAACGAACACGAATAGACACATTTTCCAGTTCATGAAGAGCAGCACGGGCAGCGCTACAACGAATGAGAAGAACTGGATAAAGTAGCTGGGCAGGGAAGAAGTCACAAAGCCCTGCATTACCGATGTGTCGCCGTTTACACGTCCCATCAGGTCGCCGGTAGTGCGGCGCTGAATTGAGGATATGGACAGCGACTGGATTTTTTCGTAAAGCAGCGTTTTAAGCATCAGGGTGAAGCGGTTGCCCACGATGGCGGACATACGTCCCTGAATGACCGACAGCGCCCGGTGAAGCAGGTCTATGCTGACGATCGCGAGAACTACCAGCAGGAAGCCGCTCTTGTCGGAGCCGGTTGCGGTAATATAGTCGTCGACCGCGATAGCTTCGATCTTCGGTACCACAAACTGGAATACAACCGTGAACACCGATACGAAGAAGGGGAAGAACATCATCAGGCGCAGACCCTTGGTCATTGCCCAGAGTTTCTTGTAAACCTCCAGCTTGTCCATACAGAAGGGACAGATGGTGGTGTTGCTAATGAACGGGCGTCCGCACTTTGGACAGAAACGCTCGGGGGTTTCGTTTGTAATCGGAACGAATTCCTTGACTCCCTTTTTGGCTTCTTCGTTGAGAATCTCACAGGCTTTTACAATGACCGCATAGCGCGGAAGGTTGCGTCCCGAGACGAACTGACATATCAGTGTGGAACTTCCGTTAACCGTGGCGTAGAAGCCGCAGCTTCCGTACATAACCTCGGTTTTAAAGCCTTCCGAGCCGATAATCGGCCACTCACCTAACAGTTCGCCGTTGTATAGCTTGTACATCTTCTTGTTCGTAAAGGCCATGTAGCCTTCGACGAACTTGTCGTTCAGTATATTGAATGGAAGACAGTACATCAGGGTTTCATCACTGCCGGCCGCAGCCTCGTATGCCTGCTTATCGGCCTGGGGCAGATCGAACATCAATCGCATAACTGATGTCACGGCTTTCGATTAATGAAAGCCTCCTCCTTTCGGGATAATGGCTTCCCACACCGTGAAACGGCGGGGTACGGGCGTATGGCTTACAGGTATACTTCGATTCTTTTGTAGCTCGCTGGATCGAGCTGCTGGGGGTCGGATATCTCGAAGCAGTTGCCGTCGATGTCGGTGATGATTATTCTGCCGTCCTCGAGAACCCGGATGTTTGAGAAGGGGTTGTTCAGGATGAAGGTGACCATACCCGCAGAGGTCTCGGCGTCCCAGTAGTAGTAACCGAACTTCTCCTTCATCGATATAATCTTTGTGATCTGAGGAGAGAAGTATCTGCGTTCCAGCTCCTCATTTATGATGGCTTGAGTCTCTTTGTCGAAGTCGTCCATGTAGCGAATCATGCCGATTTCCTTGCCGCGGCCCATCTGACGGGTGTTCGGCTCGCGAACCGAAAGGAACTCTTCAGGATTGGTAATCGGGAAGGCGCGGACTACAACCACGCGCTCAAATTTCTCCTGCTTGCCTTCGACATTCAGCTCAAGAGAGATAAGTCCGCCCGCCGAACGGGTGAACTTGGCGTTCTCGGGAGTCAGGGGTACCGATTCACGCTGGTTCTCAAGGATGAGGTCGCCCGCGTCGGCTTCTTCGGCTGCGGCTTCCTTATCGAATTTAGCTTCAAGCGCTTCTGCCTCTGCCTCTTTTTCTGCAGCCGACATCTTCTTTTCGGCATCGGCATCTTTCGCCTTTTCGGCATCGGCATCTTTCGCCTTTTCGGCATCGGTCTCTTTTGCTTTTTCGGTATCGGCTTCCTTTACCTTTTCGGTATCGGCATCTTTTGTCTTTTCTATATCGGCTTCCTTTACCTTTTCGGCATCGGCATCTTTTGCCTTTTCTATATCGGCTTCTTTCGCCGTTTCCTGAATATTCTGCTGAGCCTGATTGTCTACAGCCTTCTTTTCATCTGCCATATCAGTTATACCTCACTTCATGCGCATGTGGTGCGTTTACAGGTTTGTCGGTGTCGGCTTACATTCCGGCGAGAACCTTCTTCATAGCCTCGGACTGGAGAGTATAGAGTCTGTAATATATACCCTTTTTCTCGATAAGCTCGGCATGTGTGCCGTGCTCTGCTATCTCTCCGTTGTCAATGGCATAGAGGTAGTTGCACTCCTTCAGCGTGGAGAGACGGTGAGCGATTGTGATGGTGGTGCGTCCAACAACAAGGCGGTTGAGCGCGTCCTGAATCAGCCGCTCGGTCTCGGTATCGAGAGCGGCTGTCGCCTCGTCGAGAATGAGTATCGTCGGGTTGAGCAGAAGTGCGCGGGCGATTGAGACTCTCTGCTGCTCGCCGCCGGACAGGGAACGGGAACCGGTGCCGACCACCGTCTCGTAGCCGTCGGGCAGATGCATGATAAAGTCGTGGGCAGATGCCTGGCGCGCCGCGGTGATGACCTCATCCATAGAGGCATCGGGACGGGCATAACGGATGTTGTCGGCTATAGTGCCCTTGAAGATGAATATCTCCTGAGACACGATGGCGATGTTTTTGCGCATCGATACGCCCTTGATCTGCTTGACATTCACACCGTCGATGGAAATCGAACCGGAGATAACATCATACAGACGGTTTATCAGGTTCGCCATGGTGGTCTTGCCCGAACCGGTATGTCCCACAAGACCGATGTGGTCGCCGGGGTTGATGGTCAGGCTGACATCTTTAAGGATGGGACGGTTGGGGGCGTAGTGGAAGCAGACCTTCTTGAACTCGATCTTGCCCTGCATGCGAGGTATCTCAACCGCGTCGGGAGCGTCGGTTATCTCGGGAACCGCGTCGATGATCTCAAACATACGCTGAGCGGAGTTGAGTGTCTCGGTCATGAGGTTGGTGAAGTTCGTGAAGAAGTTCAGCGGCCCGAAGATCATGCCCAGATATCCGAAGTAGGTGGTGAACTCACCGTACGTCATAACACCGCCCATGACCTGAATACCGCCGAAGCCCCAGATTGCCTTGGAGGACAGACCGATCAGCAGTGAGATCAGAGGGAAGATGGTGAGGGAGGTCATATTGACCGCCAGGTTTGCCTCATAGAGTTTTTCGGAATAGGAGTGAAAGCGGTTGGTCTCGTCGGTCTCCTTCGCGAACGCCTTTACAACTCGGATACCGGTGAGGGCGTCGCCGAGGAGCGCATTAAGCGAAGAGGAGCGGCGGTACTGCTTGGTATACATGCGCCACAATTTTGGGAGCATGAACTTGAAGATAAGTATGATTATCGGAACGGGCACGAAAACTATCAGGGTCAGTTTCCAGTTCATAATGAAAAGGAAAATTGTCAGACCGATAAAGTTCAGACCGTTTATGATAAGCGAGGGTACGCCGTCGATGAAGAAGGAACGGATTCGCTCGGCGTCATAGTTGACACGGGTGATAAGACGGCCGGTCTGGTTGTTATTGAAGAAGCTCAGCGACAGCTTCTGCATTGCGGAGAAGATGTCAAGCTTCATGTTAAGCGTGACTCGTGTGGAGAGGTGGGCGTTTGCCCGGTTCTGAATAATACCGATGCCCATCGACAGAATAGCCATGCCGAAAATCACGCCGACCACGATATATACCCAGTGCTTCTGATGCCAGATACCGTTCACATCGATTACGCGGTCGTAGAGAATCTGACCGTGGATAATCGGGTTGATAAGGCTTATGGCGGAGGTCATCAGCATACAGAAAAGCACGGTTATAAGCTGAAGCTTGAACTCCACGAAGTAATTGATTAGTCTGCGGACAACCGCCGACTGATTTGTACAGTAGTTGCAGATACGGCGGTCCTGATTATCGTATTCGCGGCCGCATTTGGGGCACTTTGCATGGAACTGCTCAAAGATGGGGTCGTCCTCGGAGACCTCTTCACCCTTCTGCAGACGCTTGACTATATCAATGAAAGCGAATAATTTCTTTTTGCGGGCGTTGGTAGCGTAGGCTATGACCATGGTCTTCGACATGTCGCGCGGCAGTTTGGCAAGCTCAGCCTTATCCTCGGGCTCCGGCTCGGGAGGCCCCTCCTTTGCCAGCAGACGGTTGGAAGAGACAAAGTTGTCGATATACATGCCGTGTATCTGCATGGCATCATAGACCCGATACTCGGCGTTTTTGAATACTCCGGTTACCTGATCTTCGTCATTTTCATGGGACTTGCGGCGCTTGTCGCCTGCGCGGACATGCTCGCTGGCGCGTTCGCGTCTCAGCTTGTAAACCGTCTCGGCGTCGCTCTTTACCGATATGATGTGAAGCTTAACATCCTTGTCAACCGCGAGCCAGGTGACACCGTAGTCTCCGTTGAGATCAAGGTCAAGCTCTACTGCGAGTATTATATCGTCCTGTGAGACGCCATGATCGGCATAGCCGGCTGCTGCATCTGCGTTCAGCTTGTCAAGCGGAAGCATAGATGGATTACCTCCTTGTTTGCATGGATCGTCTGAGTATCAGTTGTGCGGTTTACACAATAACCGGGCTGAAAATTTGTAATGACATAAATACCCGGATATGGTATAATAACGGAAAAAGAGGGATGTCCGCACCGATTACCGAAGGTACCGTAAGCGCACATACCCGGGAAGCGGGGGAATAATATGTTCGGCAGGCTGTTCGGCCGCAGAAGAAAGAATGAAAACAGCGTGGCGTTCCGCCGTGAGATGGCAAAGAAGCTGGACGGCCGCCACATAAAATATGTGACGGAGCGCACCGACAGCGATGATTTTGTCATCGGACGCGATGGGGCGCTGATAGTCAAGGATGACTGCCTTCTTGTCTATTCGTCTGCGAATGTTGTTTTCCGCGGGCGTATCGATGAGCTGCGCATGTCGGAGCTGCTCAGCCTCGATGGAGTTATCATCGAGGGCAGCGACATCGAGCACGACGGCAGGCATCGCAAGGTTATAGCCTACTATACATACTATCTGAAGTCGACCGACTGAGACCGGCATATATCGAATATCAGTATTAATATATTCCTGCTCACATCGGAATAGGTGCCATTGCGCAGCAGCGTCAACACATGACACTGCTACAATATAGCATTGTGAGCATTATAGCAGACCCCGCCGCATTTTGCAACATAATTTTGAATTTTTATGATATTTCTTTGAAAATCGCAGTTTTTGCGGTTAGCCGGCGTCCGCGTAATCTTTGATTTTTACTGTAAAAGGGAATCTCCCTGTTCTCGGCGAACGGTCTGCGGCATCCGCATAATACAGTATCTGTTATAGCATTTCGTTCCTTTCGAGCCGCTGAATCAATTTAAAAATATACGCTATTGACCGCCAACTTCGCTTGTGCTAATATGTCATCGGTGCATAATGAGGTTTTGACAATGTCAGTCAATGAACGGGCGTTCGGAAAGCCGGTGATTGATGGAAATTCCATGCATTCCTGTAAATTCATAATGACGAGAACATTCTAAGCGGCGATACATCCGACATATGGGCTGAACTAAACCGGACATAAGCATAAGACAGAAGACATTTATAAACCGAATCATAAAGCATAAAAAGAAACGAGGGAAATACAAGACTATGATAAACCTGAAAAAGCTTACCGCGCTGTCTATACTATCGGCAATGCTGCTCACATCGTTTGCTTCATTTACCGCATGCGGCGGAGGAGACACTCCCGTGCAGGATGCCGACACTTCGTCCGGTGAAACCACCGCCGCCGAAACCACCGCTCCTCCGACCAATGAGGAATTGCTTGCAGCTACACGCGCAAGTCTGCCAAAGGTCGACTTCGAGGGTTATACCTTCACGGTTCTTGACCGCGACGAGTCCAATATCAAGTGGTTTACCTATGATGTCTTTGCGGAGAACATCAACGGCGACCCGATTAACGACGCGGTGTATGAACGCAACAGCATACTTGAGGATTTATACAATATCAAGATAGCCGAAAAGAAAGTCGCCAGACCTGTTAACGATGCTGCGACCGCCATACTCGCCGCCGACGAATACTTTGACACGCTGACCGACGGGCTGACACATCTTGCAAAGACTCTGGCGGCTCCCGGCTATGTTGTAGACTATCACACCATAGACACCATCAAGCTGTCAAATGATTGGTGGGACTCGCAGATGTCGTCAGGACTTTCGGTCAACAACAAACTTTACTATGCCACCGGCGATATCTCGATAATGGACAACAGCGGCACATGGTGCGTCCTGTTCAACAAATCCATGATCGAGGACTTCTCGCTCGATAAGCCTTATGCACTGGTCGAGGACGGCACCTGGACGCTTTCAAAGATGTATGATATGGCTAAGGTTGTGGCTTTGGACATAGACGGCGACGGAAAAATGGGCGATTGGGATCAGTATGGGGTTATGAGCGAAACCTACAACACCTTCGCATTCTGGAGCTGCTCCGGAGAACTGATAACCAAAAAGGACAGCGACGACCTGCCGGTGCTTTCCATGTATAACGACCGCAGCGCCGCAGTGCTTGAGCTGGTGCAGGACATACAGCTTGATTTGGTCGTTACGATAACAGGTCCGCGCCACTCTAAAGCGATGGCGGAGGGCGTCAATGTGGCGTTCAAGAACGGACTCGGACTGTTCATCTTCGGCGGTATGATGCTGATAACCGATTACCGTGCCAGCGAAGTGGATTTCGGCATAGTTCCCGCTCCGAAGTACGACGAAGCGCAGGAACGCTACTACAACACCTACAGCTACGGCAACTGCACCGCATACTCGATCCCGATCACCGCCTCAGACCTTTCCCGCACCGGCACGATAATGGAATCGATGGCGGCTCTTTCCAAGTATTCCCTTACTCCGGCATACTACGAGATAACTCTGGAAGGCAAATTCCTGCGCGACGAGGAATCAAAGGATATGCTTGATCTGGTGCTTTCGACCCGCAACTTTGACCTGGGTAGCATATACGACTGGGGCGGTGTGTTCTCGATTTTCGCCGCCATGTATAACGCGAAGGCTTACGACTTTGCCTCCCGCTATGCTGCCGTCGAAGAAAAAGCAAACAAGGCTATCGCCGAATTTATCGAGAAAATCAACGAACAATAATTTTATCCTCTCATATACCATTACCATTCACGGCAGATTGCGCCCGCAATCTGCCGAATATAATAAAACAAACGGAGGAAACCAAAATGTCAGCAATTGAAGCTCTTAAGAATAAACTAATCAATCGGGAAAAGATTGTCGGGCATCACATGGGCGGATTGATTTACGCCGAATTGCCGGTTTATTACAAGAACGGCGGGGCGGATTTTATGCTATACGACCTTGAGCACGGCACATATACGCCCGAAAGCATATACGACATGCTGATGACCGCCCGCCGGGTCGATATGATATCGATTATAAGAGTTGCCGACTACGACTATCACTGCATCTCCCGTGTGCTTGACATGGGCGCCGACGGCATTCTGCTCCCCCGCACCGAAACTGCCGCTCAGGTGGCAAATGCGCTCAAGTGCATGCGTTTTTATCCCAAGGGGAAGAAGGGCGTGGGCGGCAGAGCGCTGAAACCGGGCGAGACCATTCAGAAGTTCAATGAGGACAGACTCTTGTTCGTTCAGATTGAGTCGCCGCTGGGCGTGAGCAATCTTGACGAGATGTTAACTTTGTACGGCGACGAAATAGCCGGTATAATCATCGGTCCCAGCGATATGAGCATCGCCTGCGAATGCAATCTTGATACAAACGCCGCGCCGGTGGTCGAAAACATCAGGCGCACCGTTGAAATCTGCGGGGCGCACAAAAAGTCGGTGGGTATATACATGAGCGAATCGCAGATAAAACAGCGATACGACGAGGGGATGAACATATTCTGGGTCGGCTCGGAAATGTCGCTTATCACAAGCGGAGTTAGGAAAATCGGCAGCTTTGTCAAGGGGCTGGGACAGGAGAGCGAGTAATCGGTAAAATGAAAATAGTGAATATAGAAACCGACCGCCGGGGAGAGCATGAGGAAAAGGTGTTTTCAGCGCTGGGCGCTGATTACAGATGCGTCAACTGCGGCGGCGATACGGGCATTATCGCGCGTGAAGCCGGCGATGCCGATGTCATTCTGTTCACCGCGTCAAAGGTAAACAAGGAACTCATAGACAGTCTGCCGAAAGCCCGGCTCTTTGTCCGTTACGGCGTGGGTTATGATAATGTCGACCTGGAATACACCAAATCCCGGGGCGTCAAAGTCTGCAATTCGCCTTCTTATGGTTCCTACGACATTGCCGAGCATGCCTTTGCGCTGCTTATGGCTGTGAATCGGAAAATCGCCGCCTACGACCGCGGAATACGCGCCGGCACATTCGGTAAAAGCGCCGATTACAAGTGTTACCGGCTTGAAGGCAAGACGCTCGGGCTTATTGGGTTCGGGCGGATTGCCCGCAGAATGCTCAAATTTTCATCGGGATTCGGCATGAACGTGCTTGTTTACGATCCCTATGTGGGGGAGGATGTTATATCTCTGCAGGAAGCGCGCAAAGTCGGTTTTGAAGAAGTTTTAATCGATTCCGACTACATATCTATACACGCGCCGCTGAACTCCGAAACCGCAGGGATGTTCGGCACGCCCGAATTCGAAAAAATGAAGGATACTGCGGTGATTATAAACACCGCCCGGGGCGGACTTATCAAAACAGGAGACTTAATTGAAGCGCTGCGCAGCCGGACTATCCGCGGCGCCGGAATAGACGTATACGACGACTATCCGAGAAGCGCCGACCACCCGCTGGCATTGCTCGACAATGTTGTTCTGACTCCCCACGCCGCATGGAATTCGGTTGAGGCGGCGTATGCTCTGCACGAAGAAGTCGCGGATGAGGTAGCGCGTTTTATCAGAGGCGAAGAACTGCGGAACGTGGTGAATAAGTAAGGGTGCATGGTTTGAGGCAAAAGTTCGGCAGCCCGAATGAATAACAGCCCTTTGTTTCAGTATAATGTAATTGCAGCACCTGAGCCCGCTTAAACGCAGAATGTAAGTATCCATAAAGGAATATGTAAATATAGAGACCAAAACAGCGCTTCAGGTACATCACGAATCTTACTGTGATGAAATGCTTAGAATCACGGCGGAAGTCGGATATAAATATGTCTCGATTGCCTTCGGTTCTGGGGTGACTTTGCAGCCGTTTGACTGGGTTGATGAAATAGTCCGCATAAAAAAGCTGATTGACAGCCTGGGGCTCGTTTGCGTCATGACACACGCGCCCTATTACGACCTGCGCATATCTGCGGAGATTACCGACGAGAACATGGAAAGGGCGCTGCTCCGCTGTGTTGAAGCGACAGCCATGCTCGGCGCCGAAATCGCGGCGATACATCCGCGCGGCTATTATGCCGGCGGTGTTGAGCAGACTGTAAAATCATATGAGATCAATGTAAAAAACATAGCGCCGCTTGTAAAAAAGGCGGGAATCTGCGGCTGTCTCATTGGAATCGAGAATCTGCCAACTTTCCCCGGCTGGGACATGACATTCTACTCGAATTTCCCGCAGGAACACAAGAGGCTGATAGACAGCTTCAGTCGTGATTCGGTCTGCGGCGTCTGGGACTTCGGACATTCATTCCTTGCGAACGAAGATCCGACAGCCGCCTTGAAGCTGCTCGGCAGCAGAATCCGCGGCACACATGTTCATGACAACAACCGCAAAAACGATGACCATCTGCCGCCGTATTTCGGCTCAATCAACTGGAAAACCGAGATTGAAGCGTTAAAGCAGACAGGCTATACCGGTTATCTTACGATGGAGCTTGAATATCAGTCAAGAATAAACGAGCGCGATTTTATCAGGGAATATTTCAAAACCGCTCACGATAATTGCGACAAGCTGTCCGCCATGCTCTGTGACTGAATGACAGTCCATATGTAACCTGTTATACTGAACTTGTAAGCGGGGTGGTAAAATGTGAAGCATTAAGTATTGAATCAGTATGATCTGATGTAATTGAACGTTAATATAAACAATAACCTGCGGAGGAAAAGAAAATGAAAAAACTCGGGATTGTTCTGATGATAGCCATGGTGCTCAGCCTTATTGCCGTTCCGATATCGGCGGCAGACAGCTTTACTGTTCCCGGCACCCATACCCCTCCCGTCATCGACGGTGAAATAGACAGTTTCTACATGAAGATCAACGACTTTTACAGCAGTGACAGTTTCAAGACCAATGCCGACCCGGATAAATCTATAAAAGGCTCGGCATATGCGACATACGACAAAAACAATTTCTATTTTCTTTTAGCGGTCGAGACGCCCGTCAACGAGAATTTCGCGGATAACGCCCTTGATATGGGCGTATCTGTCTGCGGCTATCTGGCACTTCTTTCTACCGCGCCCGGCGGCGGATGGACGGACGATTCGCGCTTTGAAGCAGGCATCGCCCTTTCTAATGACGGTCAGCAGATGTGGAAGGTCTGCAGCCCGGCTAACATCAAAGACTCAAGCCACGAAAAAGCCGTATGGGCAAAATGTCCGTTCACGGGCTTTACCCGTCGCGACGAAGCGTCGAAGTATAACTTCTATGAGTTTCAGATTCCCTGGTCATTCCTTGACAGAACAGGGAAAATGACTTTCACAGAAGGCTCGAAGATCACCCTGAATTATTCCGCGACTATACATAAGCGCGATGAATATTCAGCCGGTAAGGCTCATTACATGGAATACGGCGGCGGTGTATGGAACGGCGGTTATGAGGACGGCGCAGTTCTGACCCTCGGAGCGATTCCGATACTGGTAGAAACGACTGCCGCCGCAGCGGCTTCGGGCACGACAGCTGTACCGGCAGCGCAGACAGGCGATACGGGAGTAGTATTGTATGCCGTTATCGCCGCAGCCGCTCTTGCTGTATTTGCCATCGGCAAAAAGCAGAGAAAGCAGATTATCGGCTGAATCAGAGCGTTTCATACCGTATAGTATTCCATTCTATAAATGGTTATTATTCTGAAAAGATTATAAGTAAACAAAAGGACTGCAGCGAAATTCGTGTTTTGCTGCAGTCCTTTGCCGATTTCCGTTTAGATATAAAAAACAAACACGGATTCAAGCCGAAATTCTTGAATCCGTGTTTGTTATTCCGACGTGCTTATTATAAACGGCAGGCACTGCCAAATCTGTCTGTTTATCACGCCGTCAGGCTTTAGGTAAATCCCACTTGAACTTGACAGCAAAGAGTCTGAGCACAAAAACCACTACTCCGCCGATTATAGCTGCCGCGTATTGGTTGAATTTAAATAATGAAACAAAAACTACCGCCCCTGACAAAGAAGCCGTGGCATAAACATTCTTATGGAAAATAACGGGATTTCTGTTGGCAAAAATGTCTCTGATAACGCCGCCGCCTACGCCGGTGATGTTGCCGACGAAAATAATCAGAAATACATTGCCGCTGGGAACTCCAGCCAAGGCCCCTACGATTGTAAAAACAGCAAGACCGAGTGAATCGATAAACCAGTAAAACCAGCCATCCGTATTTATCTTTTCCCGAATTGCCGGCAAAAAGGTCAATATTGATACTATAAGCGCCGTGATTGCATAAATCGGCTGCTGAAATGCAGTCGGCGGTGTAATACCCAAAATGACATCTCTGACAATACCGCCGCCGACAGAAGTCGTCATTCCTAATATGCAGACGCCTAAAATATCCATCTTTTTCTGAATAGCAACCGTCGCGCCGGATATTGCAAAGGCTACGGTACCTAGTAACTCTAAAATAAGAATAACATCAATCTCCATTGTCATATACGCTCGTTTCCTTACAATAATAACAGCTGTTTTTATGCATTGCTGCAGCCAAGCCGTTTGAATCGAACCGATGATTTCAAAAACAGACAATAATCAAAGAACAGTAATAACATTTAGCATATAAAAGCACTTCCCTATGAAATCCGGCAATACAATAATATAACCGGGTATGGCGGGGGAAGCGATACGCATATACAGCTATATCATATCATGTTTTAATGCGGATTTCAAATGTTTTTTAATTTTCATGTCCGCTCGTATCTGTATTTTGCAATTTGACCTAGATTTCACTTGCCTTGCATTTTGGATTTCACACATAAAGTATATAATAATAATCGCAAAGAGAGTATAAAATCAATGGTTGTCTGAAAGGAGACAGAGAAATGAGTAAGAAGGTTGTTATGATTAGAAAAATCGTTGTTATGATGATGGCTGCTATTCTGTCACTCACTATGCTGGCAGGCTGCGGGGGCGATAAGAACGCAGTCAGTACGGACGGTTCCACCTCGATGGAAAAGGTGATCGGTGCGCTGGGTGAGGTATTCCAGAATGACACCGGCATCAGTTTTACCTACAATCCTACCGGCTCGGGTTCAGGCATCAAGGCGGTTCAGGAAGGCCGCTGCGATATCGGTCTTTCATCTCGCGCGCTGAAGCAAGAGGAAACAGATGCGGGTCTCGTCGGTACGGTTCTGGCATATGACGGCATCGCGATTATCGTGAATCCCAAGAATTCCGTTTCCAACCTGAGTCTTGATGATGTTGCGAAGATTTACACCGGCGAAATCACAAACTGGTCTAAAGTGGGCGGCAAGAATGCGGAGATCGTACTTATCGGCCGTGAAGCGGGGTCCGGTACCCGTGACGGTTTCGAATCCATCACAAACACAAAGGACGCCTGCAAGTACCGCCAGGAATTGACTTCCACCGGTGATGTAATAACAGCCGTATCGCAGAACCCTGACGCAATCGGTTATGCATCTGTCGCATCTGTAAAGGAGGAAGTAAAGGCTCTGACAATTGACGGCGTAGCCGCCACGGAGGAAACAATCAAGAATGGCAGCTATGTTGTTCAGCGTCCGTTCATCCTGGTTACCAAGGCTGATACGCCTCTCAAAGGTGCGGCTCTGAAATTCTTTGATTACATTACTTCCGCTGATGCAAAAGAGATTATCTCCAAGGCCGGTGTTGTTCCTGCAAACTAAATAATAAACAGATGCGATGGTCTTGATATTAACCATCGCATCTGTTGTGAGGTTATAAATGGTGATAACAAATAAAAAGTCATATATAAAACAAACAACTGATTATAATACCAAACTGCAAAAAAAGCTGTGGTATAAAGGCAGTAAGGCACAGAGGCTCGAGCATATCGTCCACGGCATTTTCCTTTTGCTGGGTCTGATTACGGTCGGCTGCGTTTTACTGATCACTATATACCTGTTCATATCCGGCATTCCGGCGATTCTTAAAATCGGTATAGTTGATTTTCTGTTCGGCAAGGAATGGGCATCTACCGCCGCTGAACCGAAATACGGCATTCTGCCTTTCATACTTACAAGTATATACGGAACCGCGGGCGCCGTTGCAATAGGCGTTCCGGTGGGTTTTATGACCTCGGTATATCTGTCAAAATACGCATCGCCGAAGGTGAAGTCCGCGATGCAGTCCGCTGTCGGTCTGCTTGCCGGTATTCCATCTGTGGTCTACGGTCTGGTAGGCATGCTTGTGTTGGTCCCCGGTATCAGAAAGATATTTAATGTGCCCGACGGTGCCGGGCTGCTTGCGGCAATCATCGTTCTTGCAATTATGATCCTGCCGTCTATCATAAAAATGTCGGTCACCGCTTTGGATGCCGTCCCGAAAGAATATGAGCATGCGTCGCTTGCGCTGGGGGCGACGCCGACAGAAACCTACTTCAGGGTCTCGGTTCCCGCTGCCAAGAGCGGTATCGCAGCCGCGGTTGTTCTCGGCGTCGGACGTGCGATCGGTGAGGCAATGGCGGTTATGATGGTTGCGGGCAACGTGCCGAATATGCCCGACTCACTGTTCCAGAGTGTTCGTTTCCTCACAACCGCCGTGTCAAGCGAGATGGCTTATTCTAACGGCTTACAGCGGCAGGCATTATTTTCAATCGCATTGGTATTATTCCTGTTTATCATGCTGATAAACGCGGCATTGAACTTTTTCCTGAAAGGAGAGGGGAGTAAATCAAATTGAAGCAGCCATTATCGAAAAAAAGAAAAATCTATGAAGTGCTGATGAAAGCACTTATGCTTTTGGCTGTCGGTCTTACTGCCGCTCTGGTGCTGTTTCTTCTGGTATATGTTATAGTGAAAGGCGTGCCCAATATCACATGGGAACTGCTGTCCACAAAACCAAGCTATCTGACAGGACGAATCGGCATTCTGCCCGACATCCTGAATACATTATATATCGTAATCGCAACGCTTGTCATCGTATTGCCTTTGGGAGTGGGCGCCGCTATTTATCTGACGGAATATGCTTCCAACCAAAGGATTGTAAGCATAATCGAATATGCCGCCGAGATTCTCTCGGGTATTCCTTCCATCATCTACGGTCTGGTCGGCATGCTGCTTTTTTCCAACAATATGGGCACCTGCCTTATGGCAGGCGCATTGACCCTGGTTATTATGAACCTTCCGACCATTATGCGCACAACACAGGAGAGCCTTAAAACCGTGCCGCGGTCATATCGCGAGGGTGCGTTCGGTCTGGGTGCAGGCAAATGGCGTGTCGTCAGAACCGTTGTTCTTCCCGGATGCGTGGACGGTGTTATTACCGGCTGCATCCTGTCTGTCGGACGCATACTCGGTGAATCGGCTGCGCTGCTCTTTACAGCGGGGTTTGCTCACGCGGTAAACGGTATAATCGAAGGTCTTGCTTCCCCGGGCGCAACTCTTACCGTTGCTCTTTATGTCTATGCCAAGGAACAGGGTGAGTTCGGAGTGGCATTCGCCATTGCTGCAATTCTGATGGTTTTGACTATATTGATTAACTTTGCAACAACAACGGTACAAAAGAAATTTGCAAAAAAGAGGAGTTAATGAACAGCATTATATCGGTGAAAGATATGTGCCTTTGGTATGGCGACCATCAGGCGCTGAAAAATCTGAATGTAGAAATTCCGGAAAAGAGCATTACTGCGCTGATCGGTCCCTCCGGCTGCGGCAAGTCCACCTTCCTCAAGACTTTGAATCGCATGAATGATTTGATTCCCGGGGTCAGAATAACCGGGGATATCCGTTATAAAGGCGCAGATATTTTCGACAAAGAAGTGGATGTCAGCAATCTCCGCAAGGAAATCGGAATGGTATTCCAGAACCCGAATCCGTTCCCCATGAGTATATACAATAACGTTGCCTACGGTCCCCGCACACACGGCATCACAAACAAGGTGCAGCTTGATGAAATAGTGGAGCGTGCCCTGCGCGATGCGGCTATATGGGACGAGGTTAAGGATAGATTGAAGAAGAATGCGCTGGGTATTTCCGGCGGTCAGCAGCAGCGCCTTTGCATCGCGCGCGCGTTGGCTGTTCAGCCGACGGTGCTTTTGATGGACGAGCCGACTTCGGCGCTTGACCCGATTTCAACTTCCCGTATCGAAGAACTGATCCTGGAATTGAAAGAAAAGTATACCATAGTCATAGTGACCCACAATATGCAGCAGGCTGTCCGTGTATCCGACTATACCGCTTTCTTCCTGTTGGGCGAACTTGTTGAATTCGGCAGGACAGAAGATATCTTCTCACAGCCGATGGACAAACGCACGGAAGATTATATTACCGGCAGGTTCGGTTAAGGAGGGCGTCATGAGAAACCGATTTGATGAACAGCTTTTCGAGCTGAACAGAGAAATCATCGAAATGGGCGCAATGTGCGAAGAAGCAATTACATCGGCTGTCATAGCTTTGACCACCGGAGATATGGAACTGGCGGCAAAGGTAAAAAACAGCGGTTCCATGATTGACCAGATGGAACGGGATATAGAAGGACGCTGTATGAAGCTTCTGCTCCATCAGCAGCCGGTTGCCAGCGACCTTCGCCTTATATCCGCCGCACTGAAGATAGTTACGGATATGGAGCGTATCGGCGACCAGGCGGAGGACATATCCGAAATCGTGACTTTTTTGAAAGGGCGCACGACCCAGGGTATGGAAATGATCGAGAAAATGGCATATGAAACCATAAAAATGGTTACATCCAGCGTTGATGCCTTTGTCAAGAGGGATGTAGAACTTGCGAAAAAAGTTATTGCGCAAGATGATGTTGTAGATGACTTTTTTTCTAAAGTAAAGTGTGGTATAATATCATTGATCACGGAAAATCCTGCTGACGGCGAATTTGCGCTTGATCTTTTGATGATTTCAAAGTATTTTGAGCGCATCGGAGATCATGCTGTCAATATCGCCGAGTGGTTGATTTATTATGTTACCGGTACACACAAGGAGGTATAATAATGATATGGTGCGTAGAGGATGATGAGAGCATCCGCGATATCGTATTATATGCACTGAATTCCGCCGGGTTTGAAACCAAAGGTTTTGAGGACGGTCTTTCCTGCTGGGAAGAATTGAGAAATGAAAAACCGGAATTGATTATTCTCGATGTAATGCTTCCCGAGATGGATGGAATCTCTCTTTTGACTAAAATAAAGGAATCCATCGAATATAACGATATTCCCGTAATTCTGGCAACCGCCAAAGGACAGGAATATGACCGTGTACGGGGGTTGGATCTGGGCGCTGACGATTACATCGTGAAGCCTTTCAGCATAATGGAAATGGTTTCCAGAGTAAAAGCCGTGCTTCGCCGCAGCCAGCCGCAGCAGGTTTCCAGGCTTTTGAAGTCGGGAGGCCTTGTCGTAAATCTGGACGAGCATACCGTTTTTGCGGACGGCAAAAGAATCCAGCTTACCTACAAAGAATTTGAACTGCTTCGCCTGTTTCTTTCTCACCCCGGAATTGTTTATACAAGAGAGCAGCTGTTCTCTCAGGTCTGGAATCTGGATTATATGGGTGATTCACGCACTCTGGATTCTCATATCCGCACATTACGCCAGAAACTGGACAGCTACGGCAAGATGATCGAGACTGTGCGCAATGTAGGTTATCGCTGGGAGTCCGGTTATGACAGGTAAAATCTTAAGATCAACCCTCGCTGTTGTAATCATTGTTCAGATTGCGAGCCTTCTTATCATTACCGGTGTGCTTTATCAGTATTTCGGGGATATGCAGGTGTCTCAGCTTAAAGACGGGTTGAATCTGGCTGCCGGTGCAATCGAGCAGTTGGGCGAAAGCTATCTTGAAGATTTGGATTATGACCGTTACCGTCTGACCTGGATCGGTGCTGACGGCACAGTTCTCTTTGACAGTCATGCGGATGCGGCATATATGGAAAATCACGGGGAGCGCGAGGAAATTAAGGAAGCGCTTATTTCCGGCAGGGGAAGCAGCATCCGTCAGTCCTCCACATTGACCGAACAGACCATTTATGAAGCGAAACATCTGGAGGACGGCAGTGTTCTGCGTATGTCGGTAAACCGTGCAACGGCTTTTATTCTGGTGCTCGGCATGCTTCGGCCTATTGCCGTTGTTTTTGTGGTCGCTATATTGCTTTCCGCATGGCTTGCTCACAGCATGGCCAAGCGTGTTGTGGAACCGCTTAACAGGCTGAATCTTGAGAAGCCTATGGAGAACGATGCTTATGAGGAGCTTTCGCCGCTGCTCTACCGGATTCATGCACAGCAGCTGGAAATCAAAGGTCAGATTCGGAAACTGAAAAACAAAGAGGACGAATTTGACCAGATTACGCGCAACATGAAAGAAGCTCTGGT
This sequence comes from Clostridiales bacterium, assembly GCA_012514145.1. Taxonomy (GTDB): domain Bacteria; phylum Bacillota; class Clostridia; order Oscillospirales; family CAG-272; genus JAAZAV01. The sequence continues at coordinate 33,962 of JAAZAV010000066.1, forward strand.
TTTGCTTGACAATATGGGAAGGATCCTCAGCATCAATCCGGCTGCGAGAACACTGTTCAACGCAGGAACGGCAAGTGTCGGAGATGATTTCCTGACTGTCGACCGCAAACAGGATGTCCGTCTTGCGCTGGAGGGAGCGAAGAAACATGGACACGCTGATTTCAGAGCAAATAAGAACGGCAGGGAATATCAGTTCGATCTGAGCCGCATCGATTCCGAAGGAGATTATCACGGCATGGTTATCCTCGCTTTCGATGTAACCGAACAGGTGAACGCAGAACGTCACCGGCGGGAATTTACAGCCAATGTATCCCATGAACTGAAAACTCCTCTGCAATCGATAATCGGTTCCGCCGAATTGATGGAAAACGGTATTGTCAAAAATGACGATGTTCCGCGTTTCGTCGGGCACATACGCAAAGAGGCATCCAGACTGGTGTGTCTGATTGATGATATTATCAGCCTGTCACAGATGGATGAGGGCACGGAAATGACTTCCGAAGATGTTTCGCTTAAAGCGGTTTCCGAAGAAGTATGCGAGTCGCTGGCTGACGCCGCAAAGTTTAAAGGTGTTTCTCTTGAAGTGACCGGCGATAGCGGTGTGGTAAAGGGTGTTCGCAGATTGCTGTATGTGATTGTTTACAACCTCTGTGACAACGCAATAAAGTATAACAATCCCGGCGGCAGCGTTAAAGTATCGGTAACTCAGAAGACGGACTCGGTCTGTTTAAGCGTAAAGGACACCGGAATCGGTATTTCCTCCGAGCATCATGATAAGATATTCGAGCGTTTCTACCGCGTGGACAAAAGTCATTCAAAGCAGTCCGGCGGCACCGGTCTCGGATTGTCTATTGTTAAACACGCGGTGCAATACCACAACGGCAAAATTTCTGTTGAAAGCGAATTGAATAAAGGAACCACTATTTCGGTTATGTTCGGCATGAGAGCGTAACAGATATAACAGAATAATCAAATCAGAACCATAAATGCTGTGCTCAGACAGAGTTATGGTTCTTTTTTGTGTCGCATGTTACAAAATATAAACAATATGTTATGACAATGTGTTATTACGATATCCGAATCAGCCGTTAAATGGAGAAGACAATATATTAAGGGCAGTATTTTCGCAATCTTCACGAAAATACTGCCCCAAACATATGACTGCCCGGATTTCGATATAATGAATTATTGCGCGCCCCGTCCGGAAACCCGCTTCTATCTCATTTGCTCACCGCTTGCCAAGCCTCCCTGGTGGCATCATCCCATTCTTGGGGCAGAGGCGTATCGGGCCAGCAGTTTTCCTCTTTCCACCAGTCATATTTTTCCGAGTAAAGCCATATATAGTCATCGGCGGTTTTAAGAGCGTTTATAATGGTGGATTTCCATGTATCAATATCCATGTCGCTGCAGGCATCATAAATACCGAAAGAAGAGGAAAGCGCACCGCTCCATTTAGACCTGAATTCATCGGGTATAACCTCGCTGTTTTCAGCCATACCGTCCTTTTGCCAGTGTTTTACCGCCTCGAAATGTTCCAATGTTCTGGCTTCGTAAATCTCACCGCCGTCGATGAATTTAGCATCGGTGCCGTAAGCCGACTGCATCATGCCCACGAGAAGCGACGTGTTCAGAACATTCGCCCATGCCACATCGTTGAGGATCATGCCGTTCTCTCCGAGATATTTAAAGGTGGCGCTGTCGCTCAGATAGGGTCCATGCGTCGATAAAAACCGCACATCACTCCACTCCGCGCGCATCGCGTCCATGATCTGCCGACCGCGTTCTCTCATTTTGCTTCGGGCTTCTTCGACGGTTTTATCATTTCCGCAATTCGCAGGGTACTGGAGCGATTCTCCGAAATATTCTTCGATGTCAAAAAATATCCCCTCAAGACCGACTTCTTTCGCCGCCCTGGCAAGATTGCCGAAGTTCTGTGCAACGACGTCCCAGCCTTTATCAAATATATTGCCGGCAGGAGTAGCGAAAACGATTATAAAGTTATGTTTGAGCGTCGGGGAGTTCAAGTCGGCGAGGGGGCGCAGATTTTTTGCAAACATCTCATATGATATGGGGATTGTCCGCATTACTCTTTCGCTCATGCTGTCATCCATTCTGATTGCGACACCGTCGACGGGTCGCTTTTCCATCTCTCGGATGTTTTCCGCAACAAAGGTCACGGTAGGGAACTCCCAGCCGTGTTTAATAATCAGCGGTCTTTTTGGCTCAGGACTTTGCGCAGTGTCGCCGGCTGTGGTTAAAGCTGTATCGTCTGCCGCGGCAACAGTATTACCGGCTGAAGTGGAAGCGGTTGCGTTATTCGTCATACCCTGATATCCTTTCGTCATATCCTGACAGCCTGACATTGTTGGAAAACTTAAGACAATAAGCAGAACAGGCAAAAAAACACGCATATCACCGAGGCGCATGCCGTCAGATAACGCTTTGCGGCTTTTGAACAGCAGAAGGATTGCGATACTAAGCATAATCAGAGCTAAAGCAATTGTCAAAGCAGCCAAAGCCGGCATGCTGATTTGCCCGAAGATATTATGGATAATCCGAATTAACGCTTTTTCCTGCTGCATATTTTCCTCCCGAAAATGAGAATGTGCCGACATGAACCTGATTTCTCGCATCTTAATATATGAGTATACATTCAAAATTATGCTAACATGCGATCCATAAATATATCAAGTGCGAATTTGTTCAAATATGTAACTTTTCTAAAAACATTACATTTTTGCCGTTTTCATATTTATTCACGACTTTTGGTTATATGCTGACATGCTGACCAGTTACCGCCCGCTGAATGAAGGAGAATTCTGAACAGCATTGCTTATGCGGTAAACTCGGATTGCTTCCTTGACTTCAGAAAAACGGAATAATACAGCTCAAAACAAAACTGACACCTCACGAAATGAGATGTCAGTTTTATGCTTAAGTTGTATATCTTATCTGCCTTATGGGTTCTTTTGGCACTGTCAGCAATATTTGAAGCAGGGCATTGAACCCAAACGTAAAAGTGATTCAGAAAAACGGTTTGCTCTGTCAGGCGGCGTATGCGTAGGCATAGGCGTAGGCGTATAAGTAAACCTGCCTGTCTTTTGAATAGTATTCCTATATGGTCAGTCCCACTTTCGCACGGCCTTCTCTCAGAATACGGTCGCGCTCCATGTCCCAGACACGACGGAACGCCTCGGCGGTTTTGCAACGCATCGCTTCAGGGTTCTTGGCATGGTAATCGTTGGAAGCCGAGCCGTAGTAACCCCATGCTATAATCGTCCGCGCGCCGGCATCGTAAGCAGCCTCGGCTGCCATGATGATTTCCTCCTCGGCTCCGCGCGGATTGTTGAATGCCTGAATCCAGATATTGTGATCCTTTCCGAATTTCTCGGAAACTTCAATGTTTCGGCGGGTTCCCTTATAAACATATTCATACGGATCCGCGCCGGAACCTACCCAGTATGGATCGGAGCCGATGTTATCAAGTGTTTCAAGCCCACAAATACGATCGATGGTCGCAAGGTTTATGCCGTGCGAAGCGCCCAACATAACACAGACAGAGTTGCGGATGCCTTTGGACGCGCTGTAGGCGGTCACTTCTCTGAAATAATCGACAATGGTGTCAATTCGGAAGTTCTCGACATCGGCGTTCGCGGCGAGCGGCATGTCATAGCCGTACTTATCACGGAATAGCTTCCGGCAGCGCGGGCATGCGCAGCCGTAGACCTCTCCGGCATCGGTTTTCTTCTTCGGCTGATGCGGTTCGTCCCAGAAAATTGTTTTGCCGCCGATATATTCTACCGCGTCGATCCACTCTTTGGTAAACTTGCGGAAATCCGGGCTGTTCAGGCAGGCACGCACCGGATCCATTGTGCCGTCCGAGTAGATAATATGCGAATCGGGGTAATAGGCGAGAAAATGTGACTTGTCTCCGGGAGGGCCTCCAAGCCCCCAGTTGTCAATCCATGTCTCCATCCCGTAATACTCGGTCATCGCCACAATTTCCTTCATTATGTTCTTATGGCGATCCCAGTCGGTATGGGATAACATATGGACGACGAGGTTGGTGTTATGCGCCGCCATGTCGCGCAGATCGGTCTCGACATGGTGGGGCATGCGATTGCCATGATAGGCGTAACCGGTTTTTAAGGGTCTCATGAGTGCTCCTCCTTATGATATAACAGCAGTTAGGGTTTACTATGTTTAATTTTATCCTATTTATGAAGAAAATACAAGTGCCGATTGAGTTATTTTATCTTGATGCGGCACCGCGCTTTTCAAACAGATGTATATAGATATAATATTTCGTCCTTGACGAACCGGACGGTATGTGATATGATGCATACAGGCTGAATCGGATGATTATCTGAAGCGGGAATGTATCGGCTGCTCTGTTAAAATTACCTGCAAAGCGCCTGACAATAGGATTCTGCCATTAATTAGAGAGAGGATGATTACATGAGCAAAAAAGCCACAAGTCCGAACGATAAACTGAGCATTGGCATTATCGGCTTCGGCATTCAGGGACGCGGACTTACAAACGGATTCCTTAACCTGGGTGTCAATGTCGCCGCAATATGCGATGTTGACACCACCCGCCGTCTGGACGGCGTAAAACGCGTAGATGAGTTTTATAAAGCTCATCCCGACAAGGGCAAACCGGGCAGCTGCAAAGCATACAATGATTTCCGCGAGGTGCTTGCCCGCAACGATATCGATACCGTATGCGTCGCAACCCCCGACCATTGGCACGCATATATAACTATCGCGGCAATGGCTGCCGGCAAGGATGTTTACTGCGAAAAGCCGCTGACCTACAGCGTCAGCGAGACTATCGCCGTCATGGAAGCCACAAAGAAATACAACCGCATTCTACAGGTCGGCGCGATGCAGAGATCGGCAGTCGAGTTCCGTACAGCCTGCGAACTTGTGCGAAACGGCTGCATCGGCAAAATCAGGCATGTCGAATGTTCATTCGGCGGCCCGTCGCGTCCTCACTTTGACCCCAAAGAGGACATCGCCATGGAACCGGGGCTTGATTGGGACATGTGGTGCGGAGGCGCCCCGCTTGTGAAATACAACGACCAGCTCTCTCCGCGCGGCGTACATAACTTCTTCCCGATGGTCTGGCGTATGGACGACCTTTTCGGCACGGGCTATTGCGGCGACTGGGGCGCACATCATCTGGATATAGCTCAGTGGGGACTCGATATGGATAACGGAGGTCCGGTTAAAGTTATCCGCGCCGAACGCAGCGAAGCGGACAAAGCTAACGTCGAGCTTGGCGGACGCGCCCAGTCGGGAGCTATGTTTGTATTCGACGGCGGAGTAACCGTGATGCATACTCCCGCGCGCTTCGGTGCGGTTTTTCACGGCTCCGAGGGCTCGGTTTCGGTTGACCGCGGCGCCTTCGAGATAAAATACGGCAATAATTTCATTATAAGCACCCGTGAAGGCGATGCCAAGATGGCTCTTGGTGACGCCATCGCCAAAGCGCGGAAGATATTCCTGACTGACAGCGTTTATAAGACGAAACTTTACGATACCGGCGGCAGCCACATCGCCGATTTTATTGCCGCGGTAAAATCCCGCGAGGAAGCCTGCTCAAATGAAGATGTAGGCGGTCGTGCGGCAATCCTCTGCCAGCTTCTGAATATTTCGTATGTCCATGACGCAAGCTTCGACTGGGATCCGGTGAAAATGACCTTTGTAAACGGGACCGGAGACCCGCCCTGGTTAGTCCGCGAAGGCGGTTACCGAAATAACTGGACGGTTTGATGCAGTAAAGTTGTGTCTCTCGTAAAGTAGAAAAGCAACAAACAAAAAAATCGGTTAATTGATTCAATCTTGCTGTGCAGCAGAACGGGAAAGACCAAATACAAAGCGGATTCAGGTGATTTTCTTGAATCCGCTTTGTCTTCGGTCAATAGCAAACATCCCTTTCTCAAGAGACATTACTGGCTGGTAAATATCTCCAAAAACTTTTACACATAGTCTGGGTCACATAAATAATAGCAGACTTATCGCCATTACCGCCATCCCTAAGACGAGGCCATATATAGAAAGATGGTGTTCTCCGTATTCTCTTGCGCTGGGAAGCAGGCTGTCAAGACTAATATATACCATGATACCCGCGACTGAAGCGAATATGAAACCGAATAACGTATCGCTGAAAAATCTGTGCAGTAGCAAATACCCGACGAGAGCGCCTATGGGTTCTGAAAGTCCTGACAGGAAAGATAGTTTGAAAGCCTTTCGCCGACTTCCGGTGGCATAGAATATAGGTACAGCTACAGCTATCCCCTCCGGGATATTGTGTATTGCTATCGCTATAGCTGTAGATACTCCAAGCTTAGGATCGTACAGAGCGGCTGTAAATGTGGCAATGCCTTCGGGGAAGTTATGTATAGCTATCGCAAGAGCCGTGACAAAACCCATACGCATCAGATTAGCCTTGTGAGACTCGCTTTTTCCGTCCATCTCTTCAACCGTGTGAACCTCATGTGGATTTTCCGCTTCCGGAATGAACTTATCTATGAAGGCTATAAAAAGTATACCGAAGAAAAAACCCGCGACTGTTGCCCAGCTCCCCCTTTTTTCTCCCAATCCCTCAACAAGCGCTTCCTGTGCCTTTTGGAATATGTCAACAAAAGATATGTAAATCATTACCCCCGCGGAAAAACCCAGAGCGACTGACAGAAATTTTGTATTGGTCCGATCCGTAAGCAGGGCAAGCAAGCTGCCTACACCTGTTGCAAGTCCTGCAAGCAAGGTGAGTGAAAATGCGAATATTACTGCTGAAGTCTCCACAAAAAAACCTTTCTTCACATCTTGTATATGACACTGTCTTTACCACAAACTATGCAATATTCTCTCTTATGAATACATTATTTTATAAATGCGTCGCCGGTGATGAGAGGTTCAGAAAAATTCCATGTGCAAGAACCCGTAACTCCTAACTTATAAAATCGTTTTTTAGAACATCCTTGACTGAAAATCTTGAACAATGCTTGCGGAACCGTAAGTCTGATGATCAACATTTTTCAACTAAAGTGTATACGAAGATGTTGCCATTGTCAATATCATATTTGGTATACTTCTGTTTAATATGCTTATCATGGCTAATATCTAATCATGTGACTTCACGACCGCGTTTTTCTTTACAAGTCTATCAGTGTTTATTCAATCATAACCACCGGCTGTGCCGGTGGTTTCAGACTGCATCCCCCGTAAATTAGACGGGGGATGGTTATATTCTGACAGATACTTAATTACAGCGGTGAATCGGCTTCGCCGTTCATGAAGGCAAGCACACGGTCGCGTTCCTCGCCCTCGGGTATAACACAGGGCTGCCACAGCTCACCGTAGCAGTAGCAGGGAATAATCTCTCCCGAAGTGCCGATGAGTTCATCGCCCGACAGCGTAAGAGTCAGTTGGTATACAATAGTGCGGTTCTCGCAGGTATGACTGCCGCCGAACAGGAAGTTGCCAAGGGAGTGTATTATAGTTTTGCCGTTGTAGACTTCCATAGGCTGCAGAACATGGGGATGATTGCCAAGCACCAGGTCGGCTCCGGCGTCTATCATCGAGTGACTTGCCCTCACGCGCCATTCGTCGGGCTGATAGACCCGCTCGGTACCGCCATGATAATATACAATATGGTAATCATAGATTTCGGCAGTGCTGTTGAGCCAGTCGAGTATATACCCGAGATAGTAATTGCTGTACAGCGAGGTGAAAAACATGCCGATCTTAAAACCGTCAAAGCCGAATTCCAGCGTTTCCCTCTCTTTGGGAGCCATGACACCCACAGATTCCAAAGCGTTCACCGTGTCGCGGAGACCTGCTTCACCGTAATCCATCGAGTGGTTATTGGCAAGGCTCGCCACCTCAATACTGCCTTCGGCGTAAATACGGGCGTTTTCTGTTCCCGAGTAGTAATAATAGGTGACATCCCCCTGTTTCAGCTGTTTCGCAAGTGCATTATCGGTAAAGACATTTTCGCAGTTAGCCACCGTCAGATCGTCGTTGGCAAAGATATCCTGCATCTTCTCGAAGTAGTAGGAAGGGGGAGTCTCGTATGCGAAGAGATTGAAGGACCAGAAGCCGTCATATCCGTTTTCAGCCGCCAGCATCACATCTCCTATGAAGGATATGACAATCTCGTTTTCTTCCGGTTCGCTTATCTCTTCGACAGACGGATTATCATATTCATCGTCGGGGATATCGCCATCGGGAAGGGTCTCGGGCGCGTGGGGATCATCTGCGGTTGTGCCGGTTATAGAGGGATATTTCTCGATTAAACGCTCGTTTGCTTCGATCTCCCGCCGGCGTGCCTCCGACATGGCTTCACTGTCCATGCTCTCCCAGTCGATCTTGCCGTTCTTATAATACAGATCAAGATTTTCTGATTTTTTGTTTCCTGCGTAAGAGTTATTATCCGCACCGTTTACCGATGCGCAGCCGGTGAGCAGCAGAGACACGGCAATCAGTAATAAACCGGCGCGGCGTATTATGTGTATCGGGTTTCCGGGTAATCTTTTATACGTCATTGTTTTCAGCAAGTATGCGGATCGGACCGTAAAGACCGCCCGCCAATGATTCTATCTCAAAGTTTCGTGTGATAGCGTCGTACGGACCTATCTGGGATGTCTGCCAGTGCTTTGTGAAGTCGGTGCTTATGAACTGATTCGCCCCGGTATTGGACACCCGCACCGAAATCTCACTGCCGTCGCGCAGCAGGTCTCCCGGCAGGTCGCAGGCAAAGGGCGCCATGCATCTGACACCCAGGCTCACGCCGTCAATGAACAGCTCACAGGTGTAGAAAACCTCGCCAAGCTCAATGCGGCAGCGCTTTCCGGCAAGATTGCCGATACCTTCAAGGGTGTGGCAGTAAAGGGCATCCCCCGAGAATTCGCTCCCGAATATCGTCTGCCAATCGCCGGGCAGTGTATCTATATCCTCAGCGTCGAGCTTTTCGGAATAAAGTTCGTGCTTGCCTATGACAAAGCGGCGCAGGGGACGCAGTCTGAGTCTCACGGCTCTGTAAACCTCGGTATATTCGGTTGCTTCCCTCGGCTCTCCGGCGATGGGAAGGAACACCTTCAGCTCACCCGACGCAAGCTTGAAACGCTGCAGCGGCTCGCAGGCGATAAGCACGCCTCTGTCAAGGTCGGCTTCGGAGTACCCTTCGCCGAGTTGAACGGTTCCCTCATACGGCTCGGTGCTTTCGTTGAACAGGTATATAATATCGCCGTCGGGCGAGGCGCGGCGCATGGCGCGCAGCATCTCGCAGGCAGGTTCTACATTCGCTGTCGGTGCGGGGATAACAATATCCCTGTCATCTGATGAGGCATAAATGACTTCGCCGCCGCCCTCCCCGAAGCGTCTGAGCCGCTCCCGGGCTGCCTCGGGCATGGCGGAACACTCGGGAACATATACACGCTTATAAGCAGCCAACCCCAGCCGCATAACGCCGCCCTCAAGCTGATTGGCTGTATCGGCGGTTTCAAGTGCGTCGTCATCGATGACGTCGAAGTAACCGAGGGTGCTCTCAATTGCGTGACCTATGCTCTCAAATGAGGCTATAGCCTTGTCGGCAGTCTCCCCGCCGTACCACATGTCGCGGATAGGCATGTAAACCGCCGTATCCACCGCAGGCTCCCCGATCCCAAGCAGATAGGACAGCCGCGCCATATACTTCATGAACACCGAGATATCGCCCGCGCCCGGCAGATGTTCATTCAGAGAAGGGCGCATCAGGGCGGTGAGAAAATCACGGTAGCAGTAGCCGCAGTTCATGGGGTTGAAGATCGTAATCCCGCGTATCGCCTGAAATCCCAGCACAAAGCGCATCTGGGAATAGGTAAGACCCGAGCCGTAGACGGCGAAGGATTCGCTGAGCGAGGCATAGGAACCTATCTGGTTCGCCGCCGATGAGGCATAGCGGGGGAAGAAACGGTTGTCGCAGGTAGACTGACCGTCGCGGCGCCTGCCCGGTTCTCCGGGGAAAATCTGACGCCATATGGCGTCCACGCCCGGCACGTCGAAGGTGCGCAGCAGGCGCATTGTGTAGTAGAATGTGGAGTTTTGACAATTATTCAGGTTGTCTTCGCAGTTTATGTGGCCGCCCGAGAGAATATTGTGCCTGCGGCACCACTCCCTCAGCCTAAGAAAATAGTTCTTTGCGAAAATCTCGTCGCAGATATCCCGGTAGTTTGCCCAGACCTCGCCCCGGTGCGTGAAGAGCTGAGGCAGACAGTCGGCAAAGGGCACGCCGTGACGCTCCTCATAAAGAGCTGCGATTTCTTCATTGTATGCGAACATCAGCGCCTCGGGTTCATCGGTGAACATGAGAGCGATACCGCCCTCCTCGCCGAAACGGTTACCCAGAATACCGCGGTACGCCTCATGGGTTATTTCGATGAAGGAATCGGTGGAGGCGGCAAGGTGCATGTCTGGATAGCCGTAGCTGCGGCTCCGGTTCACCCGGGAATAATACTCGGTGATCTCGGACGCAGCGGCCGACACATGGTTTTTATAAATCCGTCTGCCCGTTTCGTCGAATGCTGAAAGCACATCCTCTCCCGGCGTGTAGCATGTGCCGGCGGGCATCTTCACTGTTCTGCGACCGAGCGCCCGTGCTTCAAGCTCGGGGTGCGCCTGCACCACATAGCCGTTCGCAGCTCCCGACGGCCAGCCCGCCTCGTCGTAAAGCCAGAGCCGCATGCCTGACTCCAGCGCGTATTCGGCGGCATATTTGTAAAGTTCAAGGAACTCGGGGGTGAGATAACCCGGCTCCATGAAAGTGGGCATGGTGTTCGGGCGAAATTCCTTTGACTCGGGGAGGATGTAAATCCGCATTATCCCCCGCTCCGCGAATCCGTCAAGCTGCCGGGATATCTCATCGCGGGTCAGCTCGCCGTTCCATATCCATGAATAAATGGGATAGTAATCTACGGGTGGCGCGTTAAAGAGCTCCGGCTCAAAACGGTCTGTGTGACAATATCTGATGTCGGTGAAATCAAACTGCATAACTGTCAGCCTCCGAACTGCATGTATGAGTCGTATACCGCATCGAAATGCGCCTGCGCCGCCGGTATCTTGGAAGCCAGGTAGGAAGCCGGCTCCGACTTACTCGAGTATATGTTGTAGCAGGCGAAGGTCAGCGGGTCGGTGCGATAGACATAGCCGAAGTCGAAGATGCGGTTTCTGAAGATTATGTCAAGCATCTCAAGGGAGTCCTCGTCCCGGGAATACTTGCTCTCAAGCACCTTCTCGTAGTAGACAGGTACAACCGTGTTGTGAGACTCACGGGAGAGACCGTCAAAGACCGCGGCGGTCAGCTCGTCCTGCTGATTGGTCACCGGTATCATGGTGTGACAGCCGCGGCCGTCCACATAGGACAGGTAATCGTCCTGCGTCTCGTCGTACTTGGGGTAGGGAATGATACCGAAGTCGGCAGTGTTGCGGTACTCGTCAAGGAAGCGGAACCGCAGGGATATTATCATTATCCGGTTGCTGTCAAAGGAGATGGGGCAGATCATGTCCACCTTGGGAATCAGGAAGGTAGCATTGTCCTCTGTGTAGATTCGGTAGAGCTTTTCGTAGAAGTCGTAGAAATGCTGTGACTCCAGTTGGATTTCGGGCTTGCCCTGGTTGTCCAGCTCCACGAATTTAAGTCCCGCGCCGTAGAAGAATCCCTGCATCGAAACGCCGGTGTTGCCCGCGTAGCCGTAGCTGTCGTTCTCGTCGAAGGTCCCGTTGCCGTCCACATCGGCGGCGGCAGCCTTGATATACTCGGCTAAGCCGTCAAGCGTCCATTTGCCGCCCCGAACCAGCTTGTAGGGCGATTCGAGAGCGAGATCCTCCACCATTTCCTTTGAGAAAATCATGGCGAAGGTGAATATCTGGGAGGTTATGTTGAAGTCGCTGACCGCGCATGGCAGGTAGCCGTTTATCGTCAGGTTGTCGTTTATCGAGGCGGAATACCATTCCTTCGACCAGTCGATCTCGGGCAGGCTGAGCCAGTTGCGCAGGAGGCCTGCATTCAGCAGCTGTACGGTGCTCTTGTGCATGTGGGTGACGATTAACTTATAGGTATCGTCCCCTGCAAGTATGCTTGACGACAGGGTCTGCGCCATGTTCTTGCCGAGCGAATCGGTGTCGTCATAGCCGAAGTAGGTGAGGTTTATGTTATATTTGCTCTCCACGGTTGAATTACGCTCGTATATAGAGTCGTTGAAAATGTCGCCGCTCATCTCGTTGCCGCCGTAGAAAGACAGGGGGCTCAGAGTTGTGTCGGCAAAGGTGAATATGGTAAAGTCGGCGCCTTCAAAGTCGTAGGTTTTCTCCGGTTCGGTGACCGGCGTGGTCTCGGTGTCAGCCTGAACGGTGTCCGAAACGGTATCAGAAACCGTCGCGCTCTCGCCGCCGCAGGAGACAAGCAGAGCGACAAGCGAAACAATCAGCGCCGCCGAGATTATTAAAGCAACAGTTCGTTTCATCGATATTTCCTCCATTTTGAAAGGCATATGCATTAATAAAATCCGCATTATCAGTTTAGCACAAAAACAGGCTTCGGTCAATAGCGAATGAGTAAAGGCAGATCAAAACGGTGTAATTCATTGTATCGTTGCTTGACATGCCGCCATTTCAATGATATAATCGGTCAAAAGAGTTTTGAAAAAAATGTTCAGTCCAATCCGGGATAATCTGGAAATAATATCCGGATTTAGCCGGTTGAAGGGAGTAGTTCTATGAATATCCGTATTACACCACTGCTTCTTCGTGTGATATCATTGATTCTGACGGCTCTGCTGCTTTCATCTGCGCTCATATCCTGCGGCGGTGGGGGAAGTGGAAACCAGCCATCCGCGGAAACCTCCTCGCCCGATACGGTTTCGGTGCCCGACACTGCTGCCGATGAGACGCCCGAAACAGTCAGCCCCGACCCGAAGATCGAAGCGGTGGACTGTGACGGCGCCGGCTTCGCTATACTGTCGAGAGAGCGCCCCGAGGGCAACTTCTGCTACCCCTATAAGGAGTTTTTCGCCTCCGAGGAGAACGGCGATGTTATCAATGATGCGGTATTTGCCCGCAACCTGGCAGTTACCGAGAAATACAACATAACGCTTGAGCTGCCCGAGAACCCCGATGTGCAGTCGGCGGCAAACAGAGCCGTAATGGCCGGCGAAGACAGCTATGACATTGTTGTGCCCATGCACCTGCAGGCGTACAACATGAGCGTGGCGGGACATCTCACCAACATCGCCGACATACCATATGTCGACATCGAAAAACCGTATTGGCGCACCTCGGTGATGAAGAACGCCTCGGTAGGCGGAAGTAACTATTTCGCCACGGGCGACCTGAACCTTGCGGCGCTGAACGGCGTGGGTGTGCTGTTCTTCAACAAGGAGCTTGCAGCCGAGCGGAAAATCGATGACCTTTATGACACTGTGCGGGCAGGCGACTGGACGCTGGATCGTTTCACCGACTACTGCCGCGGCATCACTATGGACCTTAACGGCGACCAGCAGCTGAACGGCGAAGATATGTTCGGTCTGACCGTCAACGGCTTTGTATGGCAGCCTCTGTTCGCCGCCACCAACTCGGTTATCGTCGGCAAGGACAGCGAAGATATCCCCTATTTCGCCTGGGACACCACCCACAACCTTGAAGTTATCGAGCGGATAGTAAACTTCGTCAACGACCGCGAGTCGGTGATACTGGTGAACCAGTTCCCCGAGCTGCAGGATGCAAACGGCTGGGGACAGGCTTCAATTGATATGTTCAACGAAGCGAGGGCGCTTTTCTGGGCTGAGCAGATTTACGGCGTCCATACTCTGCGCAACATGGATACCGACTTCGGCATCCTGCCCTATCCAAAGTACAACGACAAGCAGGAGGACTACACAGCATACATGCACTGCGGCTGGACCTCCACAACCTGCGTACCGATAACCAATACCGATCTCGACCTCACCGGACGCATATTAGAGGATCTGGCTTATCAGTCGAGCATCACCGTGCGCCCCGCATACTATGACGTGACGCTGAAGGGCAAGATATCCCGCGACAACGATTCGGGCGATATGCTGGATATCATCTACACCCGCGTAAATCTTGACCCGGTGCTTCTTATGGGAGGACTGCCGGTGGACAACACCATGCGGAATTTCCTCATCAAGAACAATCTCAATTTCGCCTCTGAGATCGAATCGCTCAAGAGTCAGTGCGTTGCCAAGCTGGCTTCGGATGTCGAGGCTCTGCTGAAGTTAGCGAAATGACGTAGAAATAACAACAACATCGCCGCCCCGAACACATTCGGGGCGGCGATGCATTATATAATACTGTATCGCAACGTTTTATCTGTTATCTGTTATCTGCGTTTGCGGATAACCGCGCCGGTGCCGAGAGCGGAAACGGCAGCCAACACGCAGACACCGATAATGTCAAAGGTCTGAGCGGCCTTTGCTTCACCTGCGGCTGCGGGAGTCTTGGCTGCGGCTGTGGTGGTCTCGACCGGTACCGGCGGCGCCTGATCCGAGAAGGTAGCCACGCCCATATACACAGGGTACTTGTGGGCTAAATTGGCGCGATCGTTCCAGGCCAGGCAGTGGGCGCGGTTGTTGGTCTTTTCCTTGTTGTAGTTTATGGCAAGGTCGAAGCCGAAGGAGTTGCCTGCTTTCGGAGCAACGCTCTCGAACTCATAGGACATCTCCAGGAGGTAGCCTCCGGCTATGCTGCCGGCAGCTACGGTGACCTTTTTCTTGGAAGATGCCACAGTACCGTCGGCGAGTATGCGTGAGAGAGAGTCGTTATCGTCGTAGGCGGTGTCCAGTTTCTCGTTGCCTTCGTCGATATACAGTTCAACGCCGTCCTTGTTCCAGGTGGAGAAGTCGGCGTTCAGCACGATTTCGTCACGCTGGGCATAGCAGAGAATATAGACCATATTGCCGTCCCAGAGTATCTTGCCGTAGTTTGCATAGGGGCCGGTGTACTTGCCGCCGAGCTTTTCGGCAGACGCGCCCTGCGCATCATACGTCATGTGGAACTCGGGGGCATACTTCCAGATATCGTCGATCTTTCCGTCTACCGTGACCTTACCCTTGAAGACGGTCAGGGTGTCGTTTGTCCAGAGCTTGTTTTCCGCCGCGTAAACCGGTGCTGCGGCGAAAAGCAGTACCAGTGTGAGGGTCAGCATAATCACAAGAGTCTTTTTCATGATTTCCTCCTTGTTTCGGCGTCAGTCATGCTTAGGCATATCTGGCGGTTTTAGGATGATGCTTCAGGTTATTTCGACAGCTTCTTGCGGGTGGCGAGAACCGTGCCCGACAGCACGGCAAGGGCAAGGGCGCCCGATACGGCGTCAAAGGTCTGGGGAACCGGAGCAGCCGCAGCCGCCGCAGATTTAGCGGGAGCGGCGGTGGTGGTCTCGATTACCGGCGGCGGGCTGAGCCAGTTGACGACAGCTTCAAATAGCTCCCATGTGGCGTCGGTGAACTCAACGGCGGTCTGACCGTAGATGAAACCGGAAGCACGACGGGCGGGAGCGCGGGAACCGTCGATTAGCTCGGCGCCCTTGTCATAAGCCGATATGGCGTAGTGCCCCTCGAACTCGCCGATGAGAACAGCGTCCTTGGTGACCGTTTCCTTGTTGATGAAGATTGCGGTCTGATCGCTCTTGAAGAGGTCAAAGGACTTGGTGCTCATGCCCTTTACGATTTCATTATCGCCGCTGAGCTTAACGGGCACCTTGCTTACGGTTACGCTGACCTGCGAACCGTAGCCGATGTCCTCCCATGCCGCCATTTCGCAGCAGAAGATGGGGGTGGCGCTGGCGGCGAACTTGCCCTTGATGTTGCCGCTGGAGCAGGACTCGCCTATGAATACGATTGCCGCCGAGGCAGCGTCTGCGGTTTTGCAGTCCGCGTCAATTACCGGCGTGACCTTGAAGCCGAGGGAGGTCAGTCTGTCGATAACAAGCTGATCGCCCGCGCCGATTTTGCCTTCAACCGGCTGGTAGATGACGACGGCGCTTCCCCTGTCGGGAGCAGCCGCCGAGACCAATCCGGTCATACCGAGCAGAATCGACATTGCAAGCAGGAATACGAGCAGTTTTTTCATAGTGGCATCTCTCCTTTTGTCATGTCCGTGATCGCAGTTGGCGGCCGTCCTGCTCTTTGGCGGTGAGGGACGCACATGAGAGCAGTCTGGAGATCGACCGCAGCCGGCACAAACCAAGCTATGTATTATTATGCACGAAACAACCGTTTGTGTCAATACGAATTTCACCGAATTTCAGCGGTCTGATCGGGGCGCCGCATTTGATTTGCCGAATCATGGAATACCCGAGCCGCGGAACACGGATATGCAGAGACGGCTCAATAAGCGCAAAACGGCTGCGGCTCTCCGGTATTGACCTCATACTGCTGTTAAAAAACCTGAAAATTCGCATATTATCGTCATAATGCCTAAAAAACGGCTCTAAAAAAATTCACGATTTTGGAATTGCATGTTTACACTTAATCTGCTATACTGTGCTCCCGGTCGGGTGAAATCACCCGAAATAAAAAACCTCACCGGACGGGATATCCGTCGGGCAAGGTTTTGTTTCAATCAGTTGAGACCTACAGCCAGCTTGCCGGTTATGATGTCGGCGCACCGCTCAAGGTATTCGTTGTCCATAAGCTCGATCATGCCTCTGTCACAGAGGGCGGCCAGCTTCGGGTCAATAGGCAGACGGGCGAGTATATCGAGTCCGAGTTCGGCAGCGGCTTCATCGAGCTTGCTCTCGCCGAACACCGAGATGCGTTTGCCGCAGTCGGGGCACTCGAGCCAGCTGAAATTCTCGATTACGCCGATAACCGGGATGTTCATTATCTTTGCCATGTTTACCGCTTTGGTGACAATCATCGATACCAGCTCCTGGGGGCTGGTGACTATGATGACGCCGTCCACCGGCAGCGACTGGAAGACGGTCAGCGGCACGTCACCGGTTCCGGGGGGCATATCGATGAACATATAGTCTACATCGCCCCAGACCACATCGGTCCAGAATTGTTTGACTGTTCCGGCAATCACCGGACCTCTCCAGACAACGGGAGATGTCTCCTTCTCGAGAAGCAGGTTAACGCTCATGATGCGCACCCCGGTCTTCGAGATGTTGGGGTACATGCCGTTGTCGTCGCCGGTGACCTCGTCGCGAACTCCGAAGATCCGTGGGATCGACGGGCCGGTGACGTCGGCGTCGAGTATGGCAGTGGTTTCACCGCGTCGAGCGAATACGGTGGCAAGCATGGAGGTGACCAGCGACTTACCTACGCCGCCCTTTCCGCTCACCACGGCGATAAGGTGCTTGACGGTGCTGAGACTGTTCAGATCTGCCGCGAACTCGCTCTTGTTCTTCTCCTTGGAAGGACAGTTGGAGGCACAGGTTGAACAGTTGTGGGTGCATTGTTCTGACATTTGTATTTTATCTCCTTGTTTGGGTTTAAATAGTTATTACTAAAATATATAAAGTTGCTTCCGACAACACGGGATTTTTAACAAAAAGATTGAACACGTGGTTTTTTCGCAGAAACCACTATATTTACCGTTATCCCTGATATAAGGGAAACAGAGTTTATCGAGCGATTGCAGGTGGATTCACTCACCGGCGGATTGAAGTTACACGTCAGGCGAAATGATGCTTGGCGTGTATATAAAAAACCAACAGTTGCACACTCAACTGTTGCAGTCGCACCGAGTGTCTCACAGGTAGCTATGCAACTTCCAAACGTCGCCGGCGCCCATGGTAAGGATAATGTCGCCTTCACCTGCGTTTTTGCGCAGGTAAGAGGCAGCCGTTTCCATGTCGGGCATATAACGCGCGGCGGTGCCCTTAGCGGTGATATCACGTGCCAGCGCCTCGCTGGACACTCCGTATCTGTTCAACTCACGTGCAGCGTATATGTCCAGCAGCACCAACTCATCCGCATCGCCGAAGGCGTTTACGAAATCGCCGTACAGTTCGTAAGTCCGTGAGAAGGTGTGTGGCTGGAAAACGGCTATCACCCGGCGATTATATCCCGCTACGGCGCGCGCCGTGCGCAGGGTAGCGACGATTTCACCGGGATGATGGGCATAATCATCGTAGACTCGGGCGCCTCCGGGGTTAATTCCGTGAATCAGCTCGAAACGGCGCTTGCAGCCGGTGAAGCTTGCGATATGCCGGGCGATCTCATCGGGAGCCATGTCGGCAAGAGTACAGCAGGCGATGGCGGCGAGTGCATTCATCACGTTATGCTCACCCGGAACTCCGGGAGTGACCGAGGCAAGGTATTCCGGGCCGCGCAGAGCGTCGAAGGTAAAGAAACCGCCTGCGGATCTCAGATTTACGGCGCGGAATTCGCAGTTCTCGCCAAGTCCGAAGGTAACCAGCCGTCCGACATAACTCTCACACGCGCGCATGACATTCAGGTCGTCGCCGTTAACCACGGCGGTATCTGCTTTTGCTATGTAGCGCGAGAAGGAATCCACAATGTGGTCAAGATTCCGGAAATAGTCAAGGTGGTCAATGTCGATGTTCAGTACCACCGACACCGTGGGAAAAAACGACAGAAAGGAGTCGGTATACTCACAGGCTTCAAATATAAACCAGTTTTTGCCGCCGCCGCGGTAGGCACCGCCAATCTCGGCAAGCTCTGCGCCGTTCTCTATGGTGGGATCATATCCCTCCGCTAAAAAAGTGTGTGCCAGCATCGAGGTTGTGGTGCTTTTGCCATGCATACCCGCCACACCTATGCGGTTACTATATGCAGTCATGACGTAGCCCAGGTAATCGGCGCGCACGAAGCAGGGAATCCCCGCTTCACGGGCAGCCGCAAGTTCGGGATTGCTGTCGTGGATGGCGGCGCTGTAGACCACGCAGTCCCAGCCGGCAACATTCTCCGCCGCGTGACCGATGCGCAGGTCGCAGCCCGCGTTTCTCAGCCGTTCGGTCACCGCGCTTTCCACGCGGTCGGAACCGCCGACCCTGAGACCGCGGTCCAGGGATGTAAGCGCCAGTGAGGACATACTCACCCCGCCTATCCCTATAAACCAAACCGAGCGGACGCCCGCTCCAAAAACCGAAAAGACATCTTTGTTCATATAAATTTCCAAATTCAGATTCGGCGGAGGCATGTCAGGCCTCTTGCCGGGGAGGTAATCATTATGACACTGAGTGACATCAAGGTTCGCAAACTTATCAACGACGACGGACCATTGAAGGCGATCGTTTCGGTCTCTTTCGACAGTCAGCTGGCGCTTCACGACATAAAGGTCATATGCGCCCGCGAGCGGCTCTTCATCGTTATGCCCAACCGCAAGAACGCCGACGGCACCACCCGCGATATCGTACACCCCATCAACTCCGAGTTCCGCGCAATGCTTGAGAGCAAGGTGCTTGCCGCCTACAACGACGCGCTGGAAGAAGCTGAGAGAACCGCAGCCGATGCCGCAGCCGAGTCCGGGGCTGATTGAACTTACCCATGCCAGACGGGATGCCTGAAAACGGCGTCCCGTTTTATTATTTATCGTATTTGCGAATAAAGTCCAGGGCGATGCGGTGGTGTTCGGTGCGTCCGTCCTCCTCCCGTTTTCGCTCATATTCGCAGTGTCCGCCCTGAAGCTCGATAAGCTCCGCGTTGTCAGCAAGCTCAAAATGCTGCAGCGCTCGGAACATGGTGCGGTTCTGCTCGAGCCGGTTGAATATGTCGTTGTCCGACACAATAAAGACCATCGGCGCCAGATTGGCCTCAAGACCCACAAAGTAGAGGGGCGAGCGTTCGCTCACAATGACCCTGCGCTGATCTATGCCGTTGTGGTTGAGTATATTGAAGTGGTCGGTGGGCTGCCCGCTTCCGTGTATATAGCCGCATAACTCCGCGCTGTCAATGCCGTGGACGGCGAGGTAGCGCTTGTCGAAGCAGAGCATCATGGACAGGTAGCCGCCGGCAGAGGAACCGCCGCAGAATATGCCTCCCGTTTCGCCGAGACCGTATTCGTCAAGAATGTCTTTAAAGCCCGAGACGCACCGGGCAACCGCCGCAGCCGCGTCCTCTATAAATATCGGAAAGTTGACATTCGGCAGCAGACTGTAATTGGGAGCGCAGACCGCGACGCCGTCTGGAGTGATATCCGCGGCAAATGGACGGACACCGCCCTTGTCGCCCCCCGACAGCCCCCCGCCGTGGAACCAGATGATAAGCGGCACTCTGCCGTTTCTCACCTTGTCGGCATCGGGCAGATACAGGTCAAGCAGACAGCGCTCGTGTGTGTCGCTGTAACATATATTTTTAAGCTCTGTCATATATTTCACCCCGTTAAAAGGTCAGATCGGATTCCATCACTTGTTTTTATAATCATTTTTCACGAAAAACCACGGGATACATGAAGCAAACCTATGACTACGCTTTCAGGAAGATACAGAGCAGCACCGGAAGGAAAATCGCCGGGAGAAGATTCGTTATCTTGAGTTTTGTGATACCGAGCAGATTAAAACCCAGCCCGATTATGAGAAGCGAGCCGGCGCAGGTCATCTCGGCTATGACATATTCGGAAAGCAGGGGAGAGACAAGCCCGGCAAGCAGGACGATACCGCCCTGATAGACCAGCACGAAGACGGCTGACAGCAGCACTCCCGCTCCCAATGTGGAGGCGAATATAAATGAGGACACCAGGTCCAGAGTAGCCTTGGCTATGAGCAGCGAGCTGTCGCCGGTGAGCCCCGCATTGAGAGAGCCTACAAGAGTCATGGCTCCGATGCAGAATACCAGGCTCGATGTCACAAACGCCTCGGCTATCTTACCGCCGCCGCGAAGGATGAAGCGTCTTTTGGGCTGCCCGTCACCGCTGCCCTCTCCGGCAAGCGCCGTTAATTTCCGCTCGATAAGACTGCCAAGAGCGTTTATTCGGTCGTCAAGACACAGAAGCTCGCCGATGACCGCGCCGATGACTATTGACAGTATAAGCACCAGAGTGTTTTTGCCCTCCAAAGCGCCGCATATGCCTATATATATTGTGCAGAGTCCCAGTCCCTTCATCATTATGTCGGTGAATCGCTCGGGAATGCCTCCCCGCAGCAGCAGACCCAGGAAGCTGCCCGCCAGCACGGTGGCGACGTTTATCAGTACGCCGATCATGTGCCGGTAGCGAAGGAGCCGAGGAAAGCGCTCAGCCGCGGGTTCCCGAAATTGCCGAAAATGTCCTCGGGAGTGCCGTCGGCGGCTGCAACCCCGCCGTCCATGAATATGACCCGGTCGGAGATGTCACGGGCGAAGGACATCTCGTGGGTGACTATCACCATTGTCATTTTCGATGCCGCAAGATTGCGCATAACCGTAAGAACCTCACCGGTAAGTTCGGGGTCAAGAGCCGAGGTAGGCTCGTCGAAAAGCAGTATTTCGGGCTCCATCATCATGGCGCGTGCTATGGCGACACGCTGCTTCTGACCGCCGGAAAGGCTTGAAGGCATGGCGTCGATTTTGTCAGACAGCCCCACTCTCGCCAGCAAGCCGGTGCATAAGGCGTCCGACTCCTCCCGGCTCATATGCTTTACCACACGGGGTGAGAGAGTCAGATTATTCCGCACCGACATGTGCGGATAGAGATTGAAATGCTGAAACACCATGCCCATGCGGGACTGTATGCGGCGGCAGGCGCGCTCATGGGCGTAGATGCCGTTTTCGACGAAGTGTTCGCCCATAATGGCGATACTGCCGCCGTCGATACGCTCAAGACCGATAATTGCCCGGAGCAGAGTGCTCTTGCCGCTGCCCGAGGGACCTATGATCGATGTGACTTTACCCTGCTCAAGATGCAGAGTAATACCCCGGAGAACATTGTTATCGCCGAAGGTTTTGGTCACGTTATGTATGTTTATCATTTGCTGCTGTGCTCCTCTCCCGCGTCAGAAGGCGAACTTCTTCTCAAGCATGTTGAACAGCTTGGTCAGACCGAAGGTCACGACTAGATAGAAGATCGCGGCAACCACATAGGGTATGACGTTCTGGGTGCTGTTTACCAGCGACTTGGCATAGTGCAGCAGGTCGGTGATACCTATGGTGGCGACCAGTGCGGTGTCCTTTACCAGGGTAATAGCCTCATTGCTGGTGGCGGGAAGAACAACCTTGACCATCTGGGGCAGTATTACCCGCAGCATTGTCTGTGAACGGCTGAGTCCCAGCACTTTGGCTGCTTCATACTGACCTTTATCCACCGACAAAAGACCGCCGCGGAAGATCTCGCAGAAGTAGGCGGCGTAGTTGAGGGCAAACGCCAGACAGCCGGCGGTGAAGCGATCCATAACCAGATACCTGCCGATGAAGGGCAAAAAGGGCAGACCGAAATAAAAGAAGAAAAGCTGGAGCATGAGAGGGGTTCCGCGCATTACAAAGACATAGCCGCGGGTCAGACTGCGCAATATTATATTTTTCGAGTTTGAAAGAAAAGTGGCGCAGAGTCCGAGGGGGATTGAAATAACGATCGTCACAAGGAAGAGGACGACAGTATAGCCTACGCCTCTTCCGAGGACGAGGGCGGTGCTGTATAGCAGCTGTAACATATCAGGCTCATCCGATCTTGCTTAGTGTTTTGTCATGAAATTCAAACAAACGGGACAAGCAGAGCACCCACTTGTCCCGTCTTCGTTGCTGTCATATGCTCCTTCCGCCGGCATTTATAAACTAAACGGAAGCCGGCTTAGGAACGGCATTTGTAAATGCGGGAGGCTGTCAATACGCCGGAATCGATACCGAACGCGTCAGCCCATGTTGGCGATAAGGTTGCGTCCGACGACCTCGTCAACCACGAGAGCGTCAACTCTGCCAGCCTTGAGGTCAAGGAAAGCGGAGGGGTTGTCGGCATACTCGGGCATCTCTGCGAAGGAGGCAGCAACTTCCGGCTCGGCGTTGATGGCGTCGAGTGCGGAGGAACCTGCCTGAACGGCAACCTTCTTGCCTGCCAGGTCAGCCTTGGTGGCTATTCCGGAACCCTCGGCGACGATGATAATCATGCGGTTTGCCAGGTAGGGCTTGGAGACGTTCATGTTGGCGACGCGATCATCGGTAACCGACATGCCGTTCCAGATCATATCGATTTTGCCGGAGCTTAACTCCATCTCCTTGGCAGACCAGTCGATGGGCTGGAGAACCAGTTCGACGCCGAGACGCTTGGCTACTTCCTTGGCTACATCGATATCAAAGCCGACGATCTCGCCCTTGTCGTCATAATAGCCCATGGGCTCAAAACCGACGTCCAGACCGAGAACTATCTTGCCTGCGTCGATAATCTTCTGCAGCGAGTCGTCGCCGGTGGCGGCGATTTCACGCGGGAAGTCCTTGCCCTTGAGGAACTGGTCGGTTTCAAACCACTCCTCGGAAATCTTGGCGGTGGTGCCGTCGGCGATCATCTCGTCGATAATCTCCTGAACCTTAAGGGTGAGTGTGTTGTCGTCCTTGCGGAAACCGATGGCGTACTCCTCCGCACCGAAATTCTCTTCAAGTACCGAATACTTGGAGGAAGACTTGCAGGATGCAAGTGAAAGCAGCATGATGGCCGCAAGCGCGATAAGCAGGATCTTTCTGAGTTTCATGTGTCATACTCCTTAGTTTGATGTGGTGGGATTGTGGTGGTATTATAGGTACAATGTTGCCGATACATCGCAGCGATATAACGCGGCTGTGTACCGCACAGACAGTGGAATTGTACCACACATCCGATAATATTTCAAGTGTTTTATCGATTTAATATGATAAATTAAACGGATTATCCGGCAGCCCCAGGGTTTGCGGCGGTTTTGCCGTCGCTTAAATTAGTCACCGAAGCCTCAACCACCTCGCCGAGTCCGCTGATATCGGTTTTAATTTCCCTCGGATGACCATGGTACACCACGGAGGCGGTGCCCTCAACGGTGGCTTCAAGGCTCTCGGTGGCGTAGACCTGTGCGGTTGCCGCGCCTCGCAGCGTTATCACCGATTTCTCGGTGCGAAGGGACGAAGCGTCGATCTTGGCGACACCCTCGGCAAGCAGTATAAACTCGGTGGACTTGCCGTCGAATTCCAGCTCAGCGGCGCCTTGGATTCCGGCAGTGATTTTTGACGCCTGTTCAGCTATTATCTCGCCCAGCGCGGCGCCCGATATGTCAAGCTCCAGCTCCTTCACCGTGGGCAGCAGCATGGACAGGGAGTAGGCTCCCTCTAATTTGAGAGTGCTCACCGGAACGCCGACAGCTATCTCGAATTCGCTGGGAGAGTAGCGCTTCTTGGGGTTCCCGGCGATGGTTATCGCCTTCTCCTCCTCGTCGATCTCAACGGTGAGGGTCGAGAAGATGTTGTCGTCGGTGGTGATAACCATGGTGTCGGCAAGCATTTCGTCCACACGGATATTCATGGGAATCTCCGCGGCTGCCTCGTTTTCAAGTTCGGTGATGTTAAGTGTATAGGTGCTCTCGCTCAGCTTGTAGGTGCGCGGCAATACATTCAGGTCGCCATTGACCGAGGAACGTATCAGCGAGCAGCCGGATATGACCGCGCATGTGAGTATAATGACCGCCGCAGCGCCCAGGGCGGTGAAGTTTTTCAAAATACCTTTCATTTTTCGATTGCTATCGCGATAGACGGTCCCCCCAGCCTGCTCGACGCCTCCAGCATTTTGATGAAAACTCCGCCCACAACCGAACGGTGGCGGAAACCGCGCACCTCGCCTGTCACGGTGAAGTACCAGTCGGTCATGGGAACGCGGGAGAGGGTGCGGTCGTAAGCCGTCCAGAGAGGGCTTATTGCCTTCTCGAAGTCGGCGCGGTCGCGGTACATTGCGGCGCACCATACCAGCCAGTCGCTCTTGGTGTAGGTCTGACGGCAGTCCAGCGGCAGACCGTAAGGGTTGGTTTTGGCGAAATATGAGGCGATTTCCGAGGCTATCGCTTCCTTGGGGAAGATATCGGTGCCCCAGAGCTTGTCCCATACGGCGTTGTATTTCATAGACCAGGTATCGGGGCGGTCGAAGGCGAGACGGAAGGTGCCGTCGCCGTTAGCTGCGTCCTCAACCCATTTGTCGGCGTGAAGACGGGCGGCGTCAATGAATTTACAAGCCCCCTCGTAATCGCCCAGCATGTCGAGGATTATGCCGTAACCGGCGATACCCATGGCGGCCTTTATAGAAAGGTTGCAGTTGTGAGCCAGATGCCCCGCAAAGTCGTCGGTGCAGAGCTGGTTCTCCGGGTCGTAGCCGTTGGACAGCAGATATCCCGCCCAGGTGGACAGCAGATCGAGGTTCTCGGCGGCGAACGACGGATCGCCCTCGGCAAGGGCGACGTTTGCTGCAATTATCAGCATGTTCCCGCACTCTTCAACCGGCATATGTAATTTGAGTCCGTTGCTTCCGTATACCTGGCCTTCCACCAGAGGATACTGACCGGCGTCGTGGGGAGCGAAATCGAAGGACCATTCCTCGGAACGGGCGTATTTGAAGATGGGACGCATCATACCCTTCAACAGTTCGGGACAGTAGAGCAGGAACAGGGGGATAGAGGGGTAGCTTACATCCACCGTCGCCGCGCAGCCGTTGGAGAAGCACTCCTTGGAGATAAAGAGGATATTGTCCTCGGTGTCGGTGACCAGCTTGTGAGCCGCGAAAGCCTGACGGTATGCCAGCTCGCATATCTCGGCGTACTTCTCGCCGCCGGCGCGAACCGCGTCACAGAACATGAGTTTGGAGAAAATGGTGCAGATGGTGCACAGATCCTCATACTCATCGGCGGCAGCCTTTATCGCGCAGCCTATACCGTCCCAGTATTTGTGCCAGTATGCCTTGAGATTGTCGCCGAAATATCTGATTGAGTAAATGTCATCATACGCCACCATGAAGAGGGAATCTTCGCCGGCAGCGGCGGTGATGAAGGTCATTCCTTCGTCGGAGGTCTTTTCCTCTATATACGCGGCGGCGTCCTCGCCCTTTACCGCCAGATAGACATAACCCCAGTCGATGCGGAGGTTATCGCCCGAGCGGTTCAGCGGCTTCTGCTCGGCGGCGCCCATCTTTGCGCAGATAATGCCGTCAAAGTCGAGCATTTCGGTCTCTACGGGCATCTGACCCCGCTTGTCGAGGCAGAATTCTTCGGATATCGAGAGCTTCACATATATGGTATGCTCGCCGCCGTCAAGCACTTCCCAGTCGGCTTTTATGTAGGATACCGGACGAGAAACCAGGTCGAGACGGTCGGGCAGCAGCGGCGTGGTGAAGTATACCACCAGACGGACAATGTCATTCTCAAAAGCGTAGGTCGTGGTGAGAGCATTCATATCCCGATATATCTGAGGTATTACATCACCGTCACCGGCGCCCATAAAGCGGTAATCCTTGCCGTCGACAGATATATAGCCCAGCATTGTGTTTGGATTGCCCGTCCAGTGCATTGTGTCGCTTCCGTAAAGCAGGTCGTCAAATGACCACACGGAGAAATAAGGATCCGAAGTGATCAGCGGCGTTGCCGGAGGTCTCATTATCATTGTGTGTCTCCTTTATATTATAATAAATAATATATAAATCAATCAGTGTATTGCATTATGGTTTCGGTCATATAACACCGGCGATATGCTTCGACTGTTCCCGAAAAAAACTGTCGCGCCTGTCGGGCATAAGAGGATAAAGCAGCCGTTCGACAAGCACGCCCTCGTATGCCGGCGTACCGGCGGCGGCAGTCAGCTCGACCAGCGCCCGCACATAGAGCGAGGCGAATGCCGCGGCATCGGCAAGCGATTTCCCGTCCATAAGTCCTGCCAGCAGCACCGAGGCGAAAATGTCGCCCGTCCCGGGATAACCTATGCTTCCCGCCCGGTTCAGGCGGAACAGATGGGGCTCACCGTCTCCATGTGTATCGAGGGAAGCCGTGATTATCTCATTTCCCTCATATATACCGGTAATAACCGCAGCGGCGGGACCTGACGAAACTAACTTCTCGAGCAGCCCGGGAGCACTTTTTGATGTACAGTCCTCCGGACGGCAGCCTGTGATAAAGGCGGCTTCGGTGACGTTCGGGGTGACCACATCGGCTATGCGCACAAGGTCGGTCATGGCGGCGCAGTGTTCCTTTGTTATGGTGCTGTACAGTTTGCCATTGTCTCCCATTACCGGGTCGACAAGCACAAGCCCGTCCGGTCTGCGGAAGCGTCGGATGATCTCTGCAACCACATCGATCTGTCCCGCGCTGCCGAGAAAGCCGGTGTATATGGCATCGGGCTCGACTCCCAGCTCATGCCAACTGCCGGAAAAGCCGGCAAGCAGTTCGGTAAGGTCGACAAAAAAGGGTGTACGTGTTACACCCGTATGGGCGGAAAACAGCGCCGTCGGCATTGGCAGGCACTGTATCCCGGCGGCAGACAGCACAGGCATTATCACGCTGAGGGCACATCGGCCGTAGCCCGACATGTCATGCACGGCCGCAGCCTTACGGGGAGGTATAATGTTAGGGTTCATTTATATATTTTCCTCCCGGGGGCTTCCGAAAATTAGCAGTAAATGGAAGCGTCCCGCAGAATACCGGCACCTTCGGTTACATCCGTCCGGAGCCGGTACACAAAAACCATTATACCACATCACCGCATCCGGCGCAAGTATAAGCGGGGATTTTTCACATTTTTCATGTTATGTTACAATTGATGTGAGACATACATAAAAGGAGTAGAAAAAGTGATCGAGTCGTGTTAAAATAATGTTGCCCCCAACAAAATTCAACAGAAAGGACTCAATCACCCATGAAGAATTATAA
>JAAZAV010000067.1 GCA_012514145.1 Clostridiales bacterium
ACGAGACTGTTTACAACGCCGCCGTCTCCTGGGAGGCGCCCTGGATAGGCGGAGAGGAGAACGAACCCGCCGACCGGGCGCGCCCGATATATCTGCGCCGCGAGTTTACCCCGAAAAAGCCGGTGAAGCGGGCGGTGCTCTATGCCTGCGGACTTGGCTACATGCAGCTTTCGCTCAACGGCGAGCGAATCGACACAGCCGAGCTTGACCCCGCCCACACCGACTACAACAAAACCTGTCAGTATGTGGTATATCCCGAACTTGCCGAAAAGCTGAATGAGGGCGCCAACTGCCTTGGCGCGATAATCGGCGCGGGCTGGCGCTACAACTGTTTCATCAACCATGGCTGGCGGCAGTCGAATTTCATGGGCCCCCTCATTTTCTCGGCTATGCTGAAACTGACCTACGCCGACGGCAGCCGCGAGACTGTTCTCACCGGCAGCGACTGGCAGCGGGGACTTGGCGGATATATATACTGCGACATATTCAACGGCACCGAATACGACGCGGCTCAGACGGCTTCCGGCTTTGATACCGCGGGCTTCAAGGGCTTTTCGGCGAACGCGGTGGTCCGTCAGTCCGCCGGCGGCGTTATGCGCCCCATGCTGCTTGCCCCCATCGTCGAACATTCCGCCCGCAAGCCGATAGCCATGTGGCCCTTAGGCGATTCGGTCATCCTCGACTTCGGTCAGAACCTTGCCGGCGTCTGCCGCCTGAAAATTCCCGCGGGACTTGCGGCAGGCAGCAGGATCGAACTTAAACACGCCGAGGAGCTGGACGAGGACGGCAGTCTCTACACCGCCCCGCTCCGCTCTGCCCGCGCCGCCGACACCTACATTGCGGCGGGCGACTGCCGGGATCTTGACATATGGCAGCCTGTATTCACATATCACGGCTTCCGCTATGTGCAGCTCACCGGGCTTGGCTCCTACATCGACCGCGACGCCATCGAAGCCGTCGAGCTTCACACCGACCTTGAGACATATTCCTCCTTTCGCTGCGGCGACCCGCTGATTAACGCCATTCACGCCGCCTGCGTCGCCACCGAGCGGGCAAATCAGCACAGCATTCTAACCGACTGCCCTCAGCGCGACGAGCGCATGGGCTGGATGAACGACGCCACCGTCCGCTTCGAGGAAACTCCCTATAATTTCGACATCGGCAGGATGTTCCCCAAGCTCATCCGCGACATTTTCGACACCCAGAACGAGAAGGGCGGCATCACCTGTACCGCGCCGCTGGTATTCGGTAGTCAGCCCGCCGACCCCGTCTGTTCCAGCTTCCTTGTCGCCGGCATGCAGTCGCTGCTCCACTGCGGCAATCTCGAGATAATAGCCGAGGCTTTCCCTCACTACGAGGCATGGGAAAACTGTCTGCTTGCCAACAGCGACGGATATATCGTCAACTACTCTCACTACGGCGACTGGGCGGGTCCCGCCTACGCCTGCGAGGGCGGCGCAGAGGCCGACGGTGCCCGCTCTGCCGTGACTCCCGGCATCTTCATGTCTACCGGCTTCTCCTACCTGAACTGCAAGCTGCTCTCCGCTATGGCAGGGCTTCTTGACCTGCCCGAAGCCGAGACAAAATGGGCTTCAACCGCCGAGACCGTAAAAGCCGCCATGCTCGAGAAATGGTACAATCCCGCCGAGGCAAGGATGTGCACCGGCTCCCACGCCTGTCAGGTCTTCTCGCTCTGGCTGGGGATTATTCCCGAGAGCGATATTCCCCGCGCCGCCAGACTGCTCCGCGACGACCTTGCGGCTAACGACTACCGCTTCACCACCGGCAACCTCTGCACCCGCTATCTCATGGATGTGCTCTGCGACACCGGCTATCTCTCCGACGCCTGGGCGCTTATCAGGAAACAGACCTACCCCTCCTTCGGCTTTATGCTTCAGCAGGAGGCGACCACCATCTGGGAGCGCTTCGAGCTTAAAAAAGCGCCCGGCATGAACTCCCACAGCCATCCCATGTACGGCGCCGTCGACTACTGGTTCTATGCCTACCTCGGCGGCATCAAGCCCGTCGAGCCCGGCTGGAGCCGCTTCACCGTCAATCCTTACATGCCCGAAGGTCTCCTCTCCGCTCAGGCCGTCGTCGACACCGTCCGC
The DNA here is from genome assembly GCA_012514145.1 of Clostridiales bacterium. Lineage (GTDB taxonomy): Bacteria > Bacillota > Clostridia > Oscillospirales > CAG-272 > JAAZAV01. The sequence continues at coordinate 2,112 of JAAZAV010000067.1, forward strand.
GGCGAAGTCTCGGTCCGCTGGATGAAGCGCTACGGCAAGACCTGTTTACACCTCACCGTCCCCTTCGGCTCCGTCGCCGACGTCACCTTCGCCGGTGAGACTTACACTGTCTCATCCGGCTTCCATGTGTTTGAAGCGTAGGAGCGCGGTCGCTTTTCGAGAAAAGCTCCGCAAAAGCTTTTATGTGCGGCGAGCTTTGCTCGCCGGGGATATGGGTTATAAAGAACAAAGAGGGAAATGCGTTTGCGTTTCCCTCTTTGTTTTATGGATGTGTGATTATTCGGGTTTCTTTTCCAATTTCAGCGGGTAGTTGCCCAGATATTCCAGTTTGAAGCCGTTCGCCTTGTATTTTTCATAATCGAAGGCTTCCAGTTCGTCTATGGCTAATTTGTGGAACTCGTAGAAGTTATGCCACCATTCGTAGCCGCTGCCCAGCGACGCGCCCAGATATGCGTCCGCTATGTCGCACGCCATGGCGGGAGCCACATAGAACGCGCCCATCGCCAGAAGGTTTACCCCGTTCCCCGTGATGGCGCGGAGTGCCGCCGGTACGCTCTCCACCACGCCCGCGTGGACGTGCGGACATTTGGACGCCGCTATGTGGATGCCCATGCCGGTGCCGCAGAATGCCAGTGCGCGTTCGTACTCGCCCTCGGCTATTTTGGCGCCCAGCCTGAGACCCACCCTGTGAAACATGTTTTCATCGTCGTTGTCGTCGGGCGATTTGACCCCCACGTCCTCTATCTCCCAGCCCTTGGCTTTGAGATGGGCGACCACCACTTCTTTCAGCGGATAGCCGGCGAAGTCCGCGCCGACCACTAACTTTTTGTCTTTTACCAGTTTCATTTGCGCTCCTTTCGGTGAGGTGTATATGTGTGATTCGGTTTTACAGGTTCTTCCCTTTCATCCCGGCAGAAGATACAATTCGCATGTCCTATCCTTTTATCGCGTCAAAATACCTTCGCGCGGCGGCGGCGATGCCCTCATAGTCGCCCCGAGCCAGCAGAGCCTTGTCGATTATCCCCGACGAGACGCCGAAGCCCGAGATGCCGCAGCCGAGGAAACCGGGGATGCTGTCCGCCGTCACGCCTCCAACCGCAAGCAGTCGAATGTGCGGCATGGGTGCGCGGACTGCCTTTATATACCCAAGCCCGAAGGCGTCGGACGGAAAGAGCTTGACATAGTCCGCGCCGTACTCATGGGCGGCGGCTATCTCGGTGGGGGTCAGGGCGCCGGGGATTGACACCGCCCCCGCCTCCCGGGTGGCTTCAATTACCTGCCGGGAGGTGTTGGGGGATATCATAAACGACGCGCCGGCGGCAAGCGCCTCGCCTAATTGAGCCGTGTTCATGACGGTGCCTGCGCCCAAATGCATCGGATCGGCGCCGCCGCCGAAATTCTCGCGCAGGCGGCTGATGGCGCGGCAGGTGTCAAGCGGGTCGCCGCACTGGTCGAAGGTGACCTCGGCATAGCGCACGCCGGCGGAATAGAGGGCGGCGGCAAGGGGCAGAAGCCGCTCCTCGGGCACTCTGCGCATAATAAGAATCAGTTTGTTATCGGAAATGCCGGAAATTATCTGCTCACGGGGGATCATTGTTTACCTCATTGCGGAAAATCGTTGTATGGGGGATCGCTTGATGTGTCTTGCACTCAGTCGGTGACGACCGGCACGCAGGTGAAGTCCACGTCGCAGCCTATCTCATAATATGGAACAAGCTCGCAGTCGGAGTGCATGGCGATGTCATAGTGGAGCGGCGTTTCATTGGGTGTTATCCATTTCTCGAAGTCGGAGACCGACCAGCCGATCTGACGCGCCCTCCTGACGCTGGGCGCGGTGATGCCGTAGAGCACCGGACCCCGCTGGATGTAATAGCGGCTGAACTGGGGGAACTCGTCGGCGCCGCTGTACTTGGTGATTACCCAGGCCTGGCGCAGGGTATATTCGACAACGTCGCCGTCCGCCCATTCGCGGGATATCACGGCATAGCTGCCCGGCCTGCCGGTGCAGACCTTCTCGCCGTTTACGCTGATACCGACCCCGTCGTTTGCCGCCGTCCAGCGCGGAATGCGGAGCCGCAGGTCGAAATTTGCGGGCTTTGCCATGGAAAGGGTGAGTTTTACATCGTCGCGGTAGGGAATATTGCCCTCGTTCTTTATGGTGACAACGCCGTCCTCCCGCTCCCAGTCGATCTCGGAGGGGGCGTACATGTTGACGGCAACGGCGTCGGGGGCGATGGAGAAGATGAACTCGGGCATGGAGCCGTAGATGCGGGTGCCCACGCCGCAGCAGCAGTGTATGCCGCCGGGCTGCACCTTGCGCCCCTCAAGATTGTTGAAGTAGCGGATGCCCTTGTCAGCCTCCTGAGCCGCGAAGCAGAGGTTGAAGAGCGACTTCTCCACCTCGTCCATGTAGACCTCCTCGTCGGGGAACAGGCGGTGGAGACGGAGGTTGAGATACATCCAGAAGGAGGTGCAGCAGAGCTCGTTGTACTTCTTCTGCGGATCGATCCAGCGGCAGCCGGGGTAGAGGTTCTCCATCATGCCCTCGATCATGACGATGCCGCCGCCCACATGCTGCCAGTCGCGGCGGTAGAGTTCCCAGGCGCCCATTACCGCGTCGAGATAGTAGTTGCGGCCGGTGGCGCGGTAGAGGTCGAGATAGCCCTCGAAGCCCTCGAGTTCGGTGCCGTGGGCGTGAGGCTCCCGTCCGGGCTGCTTGCGGATGTGCACGCAGTCCTTCTCCCGGCGCATGAACTGAGCCAGCCGCCATGGCTCCTCATATGCCTCAATGGTGGTGTCGATGTCCTCACGCTTGCCAATGGGGGTGGTGTAGACATAGGGAGACGCCACGACGCCCTGGAACGCAAGTTCAAGGTACTTGATTATCGGCAGGTCGATGCAGCTGTTGAACCAGTCCTGCCAGCGGCGCAGGAGTCCGTAGGCGTCCTCATCCTCGCAGGAGAGGGCGACGGCGCAGAGACCGTAGGTCAGCCAGATGCGGACATAGTGGGGATATTCCTTGTAGGCGAAGCGGGTCTGATCCACCGGCATTAGGAAGCCGTCCTCCTCGGCGGAGGAGCGCAGCTTGTCCATGAGCACCGAGACGCGGCGGCGAAGCTCGTCGTCGTCCACCCAGCGCAGCGTGTTGCCGGCGCCCATGAGGAACATTGACAGGGTGGAGCCCTTCAGGTTGTCCTCGAAATGTCCGGTATAGGGCTGGGCGTCGGTGGGAGTGCCGGTCTTCTTGTCGAACCAGTACATCATGGAGCCGTCGTCAAGGGTCTTGAGATAATTGATGTTGTTCTCAAAGACCTCTTTGAAAAGTCCGTCGCCCAGACGGACACCCGCCAGCGGCGTGAAGAGTTTGTCCTTCACCTTCAGCTTGTCGTTGTAGTTGTAAAGCTGTCTGTGCTTTGTCATGAAGATAGCCCTCCGTTGTGTTGTGATATATACATTATATACCCGAACAGGGCGGTATGCAAGAGCGATTTGCGGGAAATGATGTTGGGGGTACATTGAATAATGCATCAGTATCATTTAATACACAAACAGTCGGTTCACAGAATAGTTACAAAGATAAATGTACTAATTAGTGCATTTATCTTGACTTTCCTGATTTATTGTGTATACTATAAACGGAAATGGAGGTGATGTGTCATTGAGCGGCAATCCGCACTACAATCAGGATTATACAAGGGAACAGATAGAAGATATTCTGAATATCATAAAACGGTGTGTTGAATACGACAGATACTCGATTTCAAAAGGGTCAAACAGACAGGAAAACGAGGACTTTATAAGAGAATACAATCTCCGTGTCTCCAAACAGAAAGAAATCCTTATGAGCATCAGCGCCGACGACTTTTGTCACACGTTAAATAACACAAAACCGGGATATGAGCACGAAATTCTCTATGTCTTCGTTCCGCAGGCGGAATTATACAACGCGCTTGATGTAAAGGAAACGGCGGACATCTATATCAAATTTAATATTTTAGAAATGCCGGACGGCAACAGAGTGGTTGTGATATCTTTTCACAAGCCGAACAGACCGGTTGATTATGCTTTCAGATGAGGGAAAACAGGGAAAACAATGAATGAAAGGAGCCGACATGAATACGAACATGAAAGAGAAATATTTTTGTGAAAACTGCCGTGCCGAAAATGAATATGTGATTGAAAAAAGGGAAATGTCGGGGGACATCCGCGGTGAGCGGTATTCATTCAGAGGCAGCGAAGCCGTATGCAAAGTCTGCGGGGAACCGGTATGGATTCCCGAAATCGAAGACGCTAACCTAAAAGCCGTTTACGATGTGTACCGCGAAAAGAACGATATAATCTCTCTCGATAAGGTGCGGTCAATCCCCGAAAAATACGAAATCGGGAAACGCCCACTTTCGCTGCTGCTCGGCTGGGGAGAGCATACATTATCGCGTTATATCGACGGCGATGTGCCCAGCAGACAGTATTCAGATGTTCTCAAACAAATCGCCGACGATCCGAACTGCTACTCAGAGCTGCTGGAGCGGAATAAGGATAAACTTCAGTCGGAGCAAACATATCGGAACAGCAAAAAAGCGGTTGAAAACCTGATGGGAATTGAAGGCGGAAAGACAGAGAAAATCGATTTGACGGTCGGCTATATATTAAACCGTTGTCAGGATATCACACCGCTGGCTCTGCAGAAAGTGTTGTATTATATCCAGGGATTTTTCTATGCTTTTTACGGAGAGTTCCTGTTCTGCGACGATTGCCGGGCTTGGGTGCACGGACCGGTTTACAGAAGAATATACGCCCGCTATGCAGATTACCGTTTTGATCCGATTGCACCGGTAGAGGAATTTGACGATTCGGTCTTCACGACACGGGAAAGAGCGGTAATCGACAGCGTGATTAAGTATTTTTCGTGTTACAGCGGAAAGATACTGGAACAGTTCACGCACAGTGAATCTCCCTGGCTTGCCGCCAGAGGCGACATCCCATGCGGACAACCGTCAGACCGGATAATAGAAAAAAGTCTGATAGGCGAGTATTTCTGCGAAGTCAAAGAGAAATACGAAATGGTAACCCCCGGCGACATACAGACCTACGCGGTGAGAATGTTCAGCCGTTTATGAATATGAATCGGAACAAAAGAGCGTCGGCAAAAACAAAGCCGACGCTCTTTGCATGTTGAATGTATCTGAAATTCCATCCCTCCCGGCGAGCAAAGCTCGCCGCACATAAAAGCTTTTGCGGAGCTTTTCTCGAAAAGCGACCGCGTCCCCGCGTCCTCCGCGTACTCCCCTACACCCCCGTCAGATCAAACGCAGGGATAAAGCTCTCTCCGGCGGGTGAGCCGTACTGGCGGTAGCCGGAGAGGGAGAGGCGGTCTGCTTCGGCGAGGACGGAGGAATACTCAAATGAGGTGAGGGTTCGGAGCAGCTCGGCGGGGAAGCCGGGCGGCGGATCAGAGGGGGGCGTGTACTGGCTCATAATTGAGACGCGGATATCGCGGGAGATACCGCCCTCGTTCTTGATTTCGGCGATGCGGCGGAGGACTTCGATGCTGTCACATCGGCAGCCGGGGAGCACGAGATGGCGGACGATGACGCCGCGGAGAATCATGCCGCGGGAATCAAAAACGCAGTCGCCGGAGAGAGAATACATGGCGCGCAGAGCCTCGGCGGCGATCTGAGGATAGTCGCGGGCGGCGGAATATTCAGCGGCAAGGTCGGGGGAGCAGTACTTGAAGTCGGGGAGCCAGACGTCGACAAGCCCGTCCAGCAGACGGAGAGAAGAGGGGAGCTCGTAGCCGCCGGTGTTGTAGATCACCGGAATGGCAAGCTCCCCTTTGACAGCCCGGAGAGCCGACGCTATCTGCGGTATGAACTGGGTCGGACTGACAAGATTGATATTGTATGCCCCCGAATCGCGCAGCCGGAGCATAATATCGCAGAGGCCGTCCACGGTGACGACCCGTCCGAAAGCCTCGATGGAGATATGCCGGTTCTGACAGAAGACGCATTTCAGCGGACAGCCGGAAAAGAAGACGGTGCCGCTGCCGCGCCGCCGTGACGGGGGTATACCGTCGGACTGTTCCCCGCTGATACATGGCTCCTCCCAGTAATGGAGCGAGGCGCGGGCTATGCGGAGGGTATTTGCGGGGTCGTGAGACGCGCCGGCATTTCCGCCTGCGCTGCAGCCGATGTTCGCGCCGGCGTGGCAGAAGCCGGGCGACACACGGCGGTCGGCGGAACAGCGGCGGGGACAGAGGGTGCAGCGGGTGAGGTCTATGTCACCCGCCGCACCTGCGCCGTCACATGTCATACGCGCGCTATTGTTTGTCGCCGCAATAGATTCTGAAGATGTTGGTGTTGTAGGCATAGTCGGTGAGTTTGAGATAGATATATCCCCGGGCGGGCAGAGCCGAGAAAGCCTTGTCCTCAAAGACCACGGTGCAGGACCTGCCGCCGTCGGAAGTCGTTTTAGTGTCGGCAAGCTGTTCCGGGGCGGCGGAAAAGATGCTGAGAGAGGGCGACCAGTCAAGCTCGGCGAAGCGCAGAGCGTGATTGTCCGAAACTTCGGCGGTGAGAGAGTAAAGTCCGGAGTCTTCGTCGCGTTCAATTTTATAGCTCTCGAGTTTTGGCGGGGCGGTGTCGAGAACGAAGGGAATCGAGAGGGTCTCGTACATGTCGTCGGTGAAAAGTTCGGCAGGGTCGTCGCCGTCGGCAAGGCGTATCCCGTAGGAGGCGGGAATGGCGCGGATGGTCATGGTATAGTCGCCGTCGGGGAAGATGAAGCGGGAGTTGTCCTCGGCGCCGCCGTCCCATATCTCGAAGGAGTAGTTTTTGATGCGTCCCTCCAGCGTGATATTCTTGCGCATGGGGTCGCGGGCGTCCGACATGAGAACCGTATTGCCCTCGGGATCGGTTACGGTGACCTGCAGGTAGCTCAGCGGGCGCAGCAGATCAATGCCCAGATGAACACTGTCGCAATTTCCGTCGACGCCGGGCGAGAAGGCGTTGAGGGCGGCGTCATAACTGCCGTCGTCCACCTCGCCATAGCCGAGAATCACATACTTGCGGCCTGAAATGGTGGAATAGAGGTAAACGCCGTCGTAAACCGGCTTGCCGCTTCCGTATACCGAGGCGTCAAGAGCGGGGGCGGTGTTCCAGTCGCCGACAAAGCCGAAATAGGGGATTGAAACAGAACGATCCGCGCTGCCCGAATCGGCAGAGTTGTCGGCGGGGGCGCAGATTATATAGCCGTCGACGAAGAAGCCGTGGGGCATCTTATCCCGCCGTTCGGCAGCGGCGGCGGAACCGATGCGCAGCCGCAGAGTCACCTGGGTCTTTGACGAAGCGGGGAGGGTGAGCTGAGCGGTTCCCGGCTTGCCGGAGTGGGTGTTCAGGTTGGCGGTGGAGGAGCCGTAATTCACCACGGCGCCCGAGAGGGGCACCGATGCGCCCGAGATGAACCACTGGGTCTCGTCGTTTACATCGGCGGCGGTCAGCTCGTCGGCAAGCACCGGGACGGTGAGATTTACAGTCCGGGAAACGGTCGAGTTGTTTATAACGTCAAAGGTCAGATTTATCACCCCGTCGGCGGACAGTTTGTCGCCGAGAGACAGGACGCCCGAGCCGTCGGCAGCCGCAAGGCTCAGCCCGTACTCGGCGCAGGAGATGACCCGCTCGGTTTCAAGGAAACCCGCGCCCTGCCAGCGGGGGGAATACTCGGCGCCGCCGGCGGCAGAGGCCGGGGAGGCGGCGTTCATGAGCGCCGCGCGGACGGCGGCGGGGCTGTCGTCAAGCCCTTTGGCGCGGGCGTACTGCATATACTTCACAGAAGCGCCGGTGACGAAGGGGGCGGCTATCGAGGTGCCCGACATGAGCACAAACTCTTCGCCGTCGGAAAGCGAGTAAACGTCGATGCCGGCGGCTGAAATCTCGGGCTTCAGGGTCATCTGGGGAGTGACGCCCCGGGAGGAGTCGGAGTAGGGGGAAACCCGCTGATTTACGATGAGAACCGCGTGTCCGACTTTGACGGTCACACGCTTGTCAGCGGCATTCGTCAGATATTCGCCGTCGGCGGCGGTGATGAGTATGGCGGGGATCTCGGCGCCGGTCAGCTCCATCTTTATCTGTGAGTTCAGTTCTTCCGGCTTGTTGTTTATGACAATGACCGCGGCCGCGCCCGCCTCGGCGGCGTTGTTGACCTTCTCGACGAAGGTGATCTCGCCCCGGCTGACAAGGGCAATCTTGCCGGTCAGGTCGCCCGCGGCGGCATAGTCGTCTTTTGTGCCGAGACCGCCCACCGCAACATATTCATATTCGCCGTCGCCCAGCAGGACGGTGAAGCTCTCGCTCTCGAAGTAGCGCTTGCAGCTGTCGGAATAGCCTATTTCCCGGCCCGAGGCGGCTGTTATGCATTCGGAGACGGTGAGGGGCGAGGAAAAGGCACCCACGGCTATGACCCCGTCGATTGACGCGGGGGTGGATATGGTTCCGTAGTCGGTGACGTCGGCGCGGGGGAGAGCGATGCCGGCCGCGTTGTCGGCGGCGGTGCCGTAGCCGATGAAGCTCTCGTTGCCGGCGGCGCAGATGACCGCAATCCCCGCCTCAAGCGTCAGGTTAATCTCCTCGGTGACGGCGTTCACCATGGGCCAGCCGTCCGAGAAGCCGGCAGCCGAGCCGAGACTGATGTTGACCGCGTCGGCGCCCAGGAGACGGGCGTCGTAAAGGGCGGAGGCTATGGAGGATTCGGCGACATAGTCGCTGCTGCTGTCCGACATTACCTTCATCAGAAGCAGCTGGGCTTCGGGAACAACGCCGGCAAAGGGCAGACCGGCGGCGGGGCCGTTGGCGCCTATGACCGACGCCACGCAGTTCCCGTGCACAGAGGTGCCCGAGACGTCGCTGTCGCCGTCGGTGTAGTCGCAGACCCAGGGAAATTTGGCGTTCAGATATTTGCCGCTTCCCTTGAGTTCATTCGATAATTCGCTCACCTTTTCGGCGGTGAGAGAAGCGGATTTCGGGTCGGAGAGCGCCCACCAGTCGCTTTTTACGGTGAAGCCGCTGTCTATGACCGCGACCGCCATGCCCTGTCCGGAATAGCCGTCGGCGCTGTCGTAGGTTATCTTGTCGTAGGGCGGGTAGACACGGGGAGCGTCCTCATCCTCGTCTTCAAGGAGAGCGATTCCGGCGTATCCGGCGCCGAGCATCTCAAAACGGTATTCGGTATGGATATCATATACACATGGGAGAGCGCCGAGCGCCGCCGCCTGCCTTTCGGTCAGCGAAACGGCGATGCCCCGTCCCCATTCGGCGTAGGGAACGACGCCCAGTTCGGCGCAGACATCAATCAGGCTGTCAAGGCTCCCGCCGCCGGTCATAATGACATAATTTTCGGCAGCCTCCGCCGCTGATATATTCGCCGGCAGGCACAGGCACAGGCATAGACAGAGGGCGAGACACAGCGCCGTCATAAAGACGGAAAGAATGCGTATGCGTATCGGTTTCATTATTGTATCATCCTTTCTCGGTCTCATCCGTCGATGCTTATGCGCAGCAGGGCGGTGTTCCCGGCGTAGTCGGCTATCTCGATGTAGAGATGGCCGTCATCGGCATCGGTTATGTCGAAGGTTACGGTGTCTTCATCGGGCGTGACCGCAATGAGCGAATTAAAGGGCTCAAAATCCTTCGGCGCGTCCTTCGGGGTGCCCTCGTAGACGCGGAGCGCCTGCACGCCCAGATTGTCGGAGAAATTCAGGGTCAGCAGCCGTCTGCCGCCCTCTGTTTCGATCTTATGCGAGCGGAGAACCGGCTTCACCGTGTCTATGCGGAAGGAGTAGAACACGCTCTGCGCGCCCCCCGCCTCGGAGAAAGCGCGCACCTCAAGGACATATTCGCCGTCGGCGAAGCGGTAGTCGAGGCAGTCGGCGGCACCGCCGTTCCAGAGTGAGTAGAAAATCACCTTGTTCGGCTCTGATTCGCCGGTCACATAGGCTTTCGCGAGCCGTTCCTCATCTCTGATATAGACGGGTACGCGCTGACCGTTCCGAACCTCATGAACGGTGAATTTCAGCATGGTGACATTGCGCAGCAGACAGAGCCGGACGCCGAGATAGTCGCCGACGCTGTTGCCGTCGGGCGAGATCGCCGCCAGCTCGGGGCGGTAGATCTGGGTCAGATCCTCGTCGAAGATGTTCTCGCCCAGCAGATAGCCGTCAAAGGTCTGCGGCTTCACTATCATCGAGACAAGTGCGCCGGGGAAGTAATCGGGATCCTCGGATATGGAGGGCAGGGCGCTCCAGTCGCCGACGAATCCGCAGTAGGGGAGGGATACGCTCTCGTCGGCGCATTCGGCGTATATATATCCCTCTAAATAGAAGCCGTTTCTGAAGGCTTTGAGGAGATTCGCCGATTCCTCCACCGACAGATTTATCCGAATCGTGAGCGAAGCGCCGCTCTTGCCCTCAAGGGTGACCGAGGCGGGTGAGTATTTCGCGCCGAAGCGGTTGAGCCCGCCTCTGCTGTTGATAACAGCCTCGCCCGAGAGGATTTTTATATCGCCGATGAGCGCGGCGGCGGCGGATTTGAGGGCTGTCGGCTCGCCGGTGATGAAGTACCCGCCCGCCTGAGAGTTGAATTCGGCGCTGTCGGAGCAGATGACCGCCGACAGGCTGTAGGTTTTCTTTGTGTCCGAAAGGTTTTCGAGATTGAATGTGATATCTGCCGAGCGGCTGATACCGCCTCCGAGATTGACCCGGCAGAAGCCGTCGTCAGATGAAGTTATCAGCGTCCCGCAGTCAAGCGCCGAGCCGAGAGAGAGCACGCCCGCCCCCTGCCGCCTGGGCGAATATTCAATGCCTTCGCTGTTTTTTAGCGGCTGAGCCGAGGACATGAGCAGGGCGTTTATAAAGCCCGCCCTATCCTTTTCAATGCGGTCGCCGTGATTGTTCCGATGCTTTTCAAGCAGCAGAAGGTAAGTTCCGGCGGTGTAGGGGGAGGACATGGAGGTGCCGCTCATTATGGTATAGCCGCCCCCCGCGGCGGTTGAGTAGATAAGACCGCCGGGCGCCGTCACGTCGGGCTTAAGCCGGAGCGCCGGGGTAGGTCCCCAGGACGAGAAGTCGGATATGGTTCCGCCGTCGGGATTCATGAAGGTCGAGAAGCTGTCCGACACCACGGTGAAGCGCCCCACTCCGCCGCTTATCAGCGATATCATGCGCCGGCCGCTCTCCCAGGACACCATGACCGCGGGGATAAGTCCCTCCTCAAGCAGCATGGTGACCGGGTCGGAGCCTTTTGCGTTGATTATGACCGCGCCTATGGCTCCCGCCTTTTCGGCGTTCTTAAGCTTTTCGATGAAGGTTATGTCGCCCCGGTTTATGAGGGCTATGCGCCCCGACAGGTTTAACCCCTCGTAGTCCTCGGGCAGTCCCACGCCGCCCACCTCCGCATAGCTGAGAGTTCTGCCGGCGAATTCACTGCCGAAAGAGGAGATGGAGCCGTCCCAGCAGGGAGCGGGAATGCCGTCGGTGAGCAGCAGACCGTCGTCGTAGGCGGAAAGTTCGCCGTTATACGAGGCGGCGGCAAGGGCATATTCGCCGGCGGAGGGGCAGGAGATTACGCCCGTGTCGGGATGAGCCGCCGGCGGTCCTGAAACGCCGTATTTTTCTTCGTAGCCCGTGCCCACGCCGATTCCGAGACTTCCCTCGTTGCCGGCGGCGCAGACCACGGCGGTACCGGCTTCGTGAATTTTCTTTGTAAGCGCGTTGTAGTCCACCGTCTCGCCGCTGTAATCCTCAAAAGAGGCAGGCGCTCCCGCGCTGATGTTGATGACGTCGGCGCCTAACAGCAGAGCGTCTTCGCAGGCGGCGACAATGGCGTAATCCTTGAAGCCGTCCGTCCCCGTATCGCCCTGGCACTTCATGAGAAGCAGCTGAGCTTCGGGGGCGATGCCGTCGAAGCCGTTCTCCGCGCCTTTGGCGTTTGCGGCTAAAATACCCGCCACATGGGTGCCGTGGGAATCGGTTGTAAAGGTGTCGGTGTCACGCCCCACATAGTCGTAGGCGAAGGGTATCTTCGCGCTCACATAGGCGTCCTGCTTCTTTGTGACTATGGAGTTGGCAATCGACAGCTTTGCCTTCTGCAGTTCGTCCACTTCCGGACGGGTGAGGGCTATGCCGGTGTCCGCCGAGAGGGTAAAGAGGGGGTGGGTCACGTCAAATGACGAATCCACCACAGCGATAATCATGCCCTCGCCGCGAAGGCCGTCGTATTCCTCCCCCAGGGCTGCCCGGGGGGAGATGACCGAGCGGGATGCCTTGCCCGGTTTTTCGGATTCCGAAACTCCTGTGTCCGGTTCCGACAGCGTATTCGTAATTGACGCGGCGGAAATATCACTGCCGTCGCCCGAACCGTCGCAGAGCGGAAAAGCCGTCACCGCAGCCCGGGTGCGGGTAAGCGAGACAAGCAGCGATTCGACGCCCGCAAGTCCGGGTATCTTCCACGCCTCGGCTTTCGGCAGAGTTATCGCGAAGCCGCGGAGAAGGGTGTGATACTCGGCAAGCAGACAGCCGCCGTATTCTTTGAGCAGATAATCCCGCAGATAATCCCGGCGCCCCTCATCCGAAAGGGTAATAATATATTCGCCCATCTCCGGTTCGGCGGCGTATGCGCATGTCACAGCCGACAGCGCCGGAATTAAAAGCAGGACGGACAGAACAAATGAAAGAATTCTAAATTTCATACTTAATTTTATGCCCCCGAAAAGCCCTTTGCGGGCATGTGTAATTGCGTAATCGCGTAATCACGGGTTCTTACAGGTTAAAACGATAATCGCCGGCATCATTCATCGGCAAGCATGCGCCTGGCTTCCGCCATGATTGCGCATTCGAGCCGGCGGCGGAAGAGCTTGCAGCCGTATTCGTAGCAGCCGTTCACCGAGCCGGCGGCGTGATATGAGTTGGCGGCGCAGCCTCCGGCGCACCAGAGCTTTGCCCAGCAGTCCTCGCAGGCGGGCTTTGTGTAGACGTTGGAAGCCGCGAATTCGGCCTGCATTTCGGTGTTGGTCACGCCCTCCCACACGTCGCCGAGGCGGAATTTCTCATCGCCCACGAACTGATGGCAGGGATATAACTGCCCGTCGGGGGTCACCGCCAGATATTCGCAGCCCGAGCCGCAGCCCGAGATGCGCTTGTAGATGCAGGGACCCTCCTCCAAATCAATCATGTAGTGGTAGAAGGTGAAGGGTCGCCCCTCCTCCCGCCGGCTGACAATCAGGTCGGCGAGACGCTCATACTGCTCCAGCACCACGGGAAGGTCATCCTCGGTCAGCGCCAGGGGATCATCGGGCGGACAGACGACCGGCTCCATGCTCAGTTCGTCAAAGCCCAGGTCGAGCATGGTCTTTATATCCTCGAGGAAGTCGGGATTCATATGGGTGAAGGTGCCCCGGATGTAGTAGTTCTTCCCTCCCCGGGCTTCCACCAGCCGTTTGAATTTCGGAACTATGCGATCCCAGCTTCCCCGTCCGGCATGATCCACGCGGAAACGGTCGTGCACCTCCCTGCGGCCGTCAAGCGAAAGCACCACGTTGCTCATCTCGCGGTTGGCGAAGTCTATAACCTCGTCGTCGATAAGAACGCCGTTGGTGGTGAGGGTAAAGCGGAAATTCTTGCCCTTTTCCCCTTCCACAGAGCGGGCGTATTCCACCAGCCGCTTCACCACATCGAAGTTCATCAGCGGCTCTCCGCCGAAAAAGTCGACTTCGAGATTGCGCCGGCTGCCCGAGTTCTCGATAAGGAAGTCCAGCGCCCGTCTGCCCGTCTCGAAGCTCATCAGAGCCCTTTCGCCGCTGTACCTTCCCTGTCCGGCGAAGCAGTAGGAGCAGCAAAGGTTGCAGGTGTGGGCGACATGGAGGCAGAGCGCCTTCACAACTCCGGATGTCTTTGCCTTCAGGGTGTCGGCTTTATCGCCGTATATATCGGGGGTGTAGAGCTGCCCCGCCTCTTTGAGCGTCTCAACCGAATCGAGGCACTCGTCTATCTCGTCGGCGGTCACTTCGCCGCCGTGGAGGCGCAGTGCCTCGGCTGCCGTTTCCTCACGGGTTTTTGTCTCATACAGGCTGATTATATCGTATGCCACATCGTCGACCAGATGTATCGAGCCCGAGAAAACGTCGATGACTATGTTCAGCCCGCCCAGCTTGTAGCTGTGAATCATATGTTATACCTTACAGTCATGTAAAAAATCACGCCGCCGGGTATTCATTCGGCGGCGCGTTGTGTGCACATAAACACATTAAAGCGTGTTCTTATTTCGACTTCTTCTCTTTGCTCTCGCACTTCTGGTTTGCGATGCCGCAGCTGGTCTTGCAGGCGGACTGGCAGGAGGTCTGGCACTCGCCGCAGCCGCCGTTCTTTGCGCTCTTGCAAAGACTTCTCGTCTTCAGAGTCTTGATGCGTTCCATTATTCAATACCTCACTGAATGATTTTTCTGTTGCGATTATAGCACATGCGGCGGCTGTTGTCAATATTATGGAAGTCTTTTGCAAAGCAAATTAAAAAGTTTACGGAATTGTCAACAGCTGAAAACAACAAAAAATAATATTATAATCATCTTGACAAGAGTACAGCGTTATATTACAATGTATAAGGCGGAATACCCATCGCGACGATTGTTCACCGTAACCCGCAGTACGTAATTCCACCACATGTACGGAGGTAAAAAAGTGAAACGCATCGCACTGTTAATTCTGACGGCGGCTCTGCTTGCCGCATCCCTGGCACTTCCCGCCTCGGCGGCGAATAAGGTTCCCTACATGCAGTTCATCCAGGCCGAATCTCTGCCCTGCGACAAGGGCGGCGCCGTCGTTAAAGACGACAAGGGCGCCATCGGCGGCAAGGGGCTGACGGTAACCGAGAAAGCCTCAAGCGCCGCGGACCCCGGCTTCACGCTCACCTTCACGGTTGATGTTGACGGCGATTACACCGTCTGGGGCAGAGCGTTCTTCCCGAACCAGTCCTCAAACTCCCTGTTCTACTCGGTGGACGGCGGCGAGTCGCTCATATGGGACTTCCCCGATGAGGACGGCGAAGCCATCTGCTACAACAGCTGGCAGTATTTCTATCTCACCTTCCGCGAAAAGGGCACATTTACCGACACGGCTAAATACGGCAAGTGGACAATAGAGAACTCCGACTGGCGCCATTCGCCCAATGTGCTGCATCTCACCGCCGGCGAGCACAAAATTAAATTCGCCGGACGCGAGGCGAACTGGATCCTTGACGAGTTCGTTATAACCAACCTGAAGGTTGAGGAATACGACCCCAACGACCAGGACGGCGCCAACAAGTGCATACTGCCCGAGTGCAAATTCTGCGGTACCAACTGGAAGCATTACTACAAGGATATGTACGCCCAGGGCGGCCCCACCGCCGAGGAGTACTATAAGACCTCGGTTCTGCCGAAATACGTGAAGGCGGAGACCACCGCGGCGGCCAAGGCGGACGGAGGCGGCACCGGCGGCGCGGCCAAGGCGGCTCCTCAGACCCTCGACCCGCTGACCGTCACTCTGGCGGCGGCAGCCCTCTCGGCAGCCCTCATCCCGGCGCTTAAGCTGAAAAAGAGAAGATAACGATATCAGTCACGCGCCGCGGCACACCCGACAGGACAGGGCATACGTTATAAGACATAAAAATGAGCTGTATCAAAACCTGAGTTTTGATACAGCTCATTTGTGTTTATTCTATGCGTCGGGGGCACTCCCTCCGGCAAGGGGCACTCCCTCCGACACGGCTGTCGCCGTGCCACCTCCCTCGGAGAGGGAGGCTTGGGTAAGTCCTGCTATATTGTCTGACTGTCAGCCAGCTCGTTCTCTAAGGCTCCCTCTCCGAGGGAGCTGTCAGCGTTAGCTGACTGAGGGAGTTGTCACTCCCCTGTCACGGATTCACTCCCCCGTCACTGCTTCACTCCCTCCGTCACGGATTCACTCCCTCCGACACGGATTCACTCCCCCGTCACGGATTCACTCCCCCCGTCATGGATTCACTCCCTCCGACACGGCTGTCGCCGTGCCACCTCCCTCGGAGAGGGAGGCTTGGGTAAGCCCTGCTTTATTGACTGACTATCAACCAGCTCGTTCTCTAAGGCTCCCTCTCCGAGGGAGCTGTCAGCGCTAGCTGACTGAGGGAGCCGTTATTTAGCTCATATCCCTGAACAGCCTTTTTTGCCGTTGAAAATCTTACGGATTGTACCAATATCCCTTATATTTGTTCAGCAGGTCGAACATCATGTCAACAGTCGGCTGGTCGGGGGTGGAGCGCTCCCCGTATTCTAAATTGCAGAAGCAGAGGCAGGCGCCGAGCATGGGACCTATGACCCGGGTGAGCCTGCCGGTGCGGCCGGTGGCGAAGTAGATGAAGGGCTTCTCCATGATCCTGTTCAACTCGGCGATGGTGCCTGTCATCTCGGCGAAATGATCCTCGGTCGCGCAGGTTGTGACTATCTTCACCACGTCGGCGCCCCGGGACTGGAGCTCCAGCGCAAGCGAGACCGCCTGCACCCGGCTCAGTTCAACCCCCACGTGGGCGGACATCAGCACCTCGCCCCCCATACCGTGGATCTTCCCGATAAGCGCCTTCTGACGGGCAATCGTTTCGGGCGCCATTGCCACCTCGTTGGGATTGGCGGTCACGAAGGGATATTTCTCCGGATCCGCCGAGGCAAGCGAAGCCCGGGGGTTCTCATCGTAGACGAAGGCGGGGATGTCCGCGCCGGCGGCACCCGCCTCGATGGCGGTGAGCTGAGCGGATATCCGTTCCTCGTCGGAGGGAGAGCCCGCCCAGCGGTAGTAGAGGGCGAGTATGGGATATGGCGTGGAGTCGCAGATGCGCTTCAGATGCTCCCGGGTGTGATATTCGGGTTTCAGGGTGTTCAGATGCAGGTCGTGGGCTGTGACTCCCCGCAGGTCGGCGTTATGAATGTTGGCGATGGCGGCGGCGGGAGTCTCCTTCTGTATCACGTTGACAATGAAGGGTTTCGGCTGATAGGCGAAGGTTTTCCTTGACATCCTTGCGTTCCTTTCCTTGTTTCGTCATTTCGTCCAGTCGAAGGCGACGCCCAGGGGGAGGGTGCGCTCTGCCAGACGGCGGTATACGTCGGGCGCATCCTCCGGCGGGCGCACCTCGGAGATTATCGGCCGGATCGCCATTCTGCCCCCGAGGATAAGGCGCATAATGGCGGTGCAGTCGTCCTGGTGTGTCCAGTGCCGGGGGTAGGAATCGTGCTTCGGGCGTATGAAATTGTGCGCGCCTATCAGCCTGACGCCCGGGCGGTGAACCTGCTGATAGTAGTCGATGCTTCCCTCGGACACGCGGGTGCAGCCCAGCAGTGCGATGCGCCCCATCCGGGCGGCGCAGTCGAGAGCCGAATGCATGGCGGCCGACACGCCGGTGACCTCCACTATGCCGTTGACTCCCTTCCCGCCGGTTAATGACTTGACTTTTTCGGCAAAGTCCGGTCCGGCGGGGTCAAGGGCATAATCCGCGCCGAACTCCAGAGCCTTTTCGCGGCGTTCGGGTTTGGGGTCGGCGGCGATGAGAGGGCAGGCGCCCGACAGACGGGCAAACTGCAGGGCGAAGATCCCCAGCAGCCCCAGACCCATAATCATGCAGGATTCGCCCGGCTCCAGCGCCAGTTTTCGCATACCCCCCACGCCCATGGAGGCTATGACCACAAAGGAGGCGTCGAGGGGATCGATGCCCTCGAGCACCGGGGTCAGCATGGTGTGGTCGCTGCCCACCGACACGATACAGTTGGCGCTGTGGGTGCCGTGGTATACCAGCACCCGATCTCCCGGGCGGTAGCCTTTTACATCGTCGGCAGCCGCCAGCACTTTGGCGCACGCCGAATAGCCCAACTGTTTGGGGTAGCCCTGAGGCACATTGGGGCGGTTCATGAGATTGTCGTATTCGGTGCCCGCCGACACGGCGCTGAACTCGGTTCCGGTCAGCACCTCGCCGGGACGCAGCTCATCCCGCAGCGTGCCGGGAACACACTCGGCAACGCCGGGAGCGGTGAAAATTATGCGTTTTGTCGTCATGTTAATACCTTTTGTGTGTGGGCGAGCCGCTTCTATATTTCCAGCGCTTCGATTATCGAGAAATATTTTTCGGTGGTGGCTGTGATTTTATCCCTTGAGGCTTCAATGAGGGAGGAGGGATTTTCGGTGCGGATATACCTGAGGAAAAGATCAATGGTCGGGTTGCCGATGGAATAGTTGTAGATGTACTCGAAATTCATGACGGTGGATGAGCGAAGCAGGTCGAGCATCCGCGCCGAGTCAAGGTCGCGGGCGTACTTGACCTTCATGGCGGTCTCAAAATATGCCGGGAATACCTTGTCATAGTTGGAGGCGGAGAGGGCTTCCATGACGGCGCCCGCCATGTCCGGGTCGTTGCAGGTGGCGGCTAAGATAAAGGAGTTGTGGGCGCAGCGGGAGATTGTGATATAGTCCTCCTGCTTGTCGTCGTATTTCGGGAAGGGGAGCAGACCGTAGGGGTCGTCCATGTCACGCAGGTAGGCGACAGCCTCGTCAAGCTGGGCGGTCATCATGAGGATATTCCCTTCAATAAAGCTGCCGGTCAGGGCGTTGAATGCGGGAACCTCCGACTCGGTGGTGTCCGATAGATTGCAGTCGAAGGCGCCGGGGGTGCCGTGGAAGAGCTTATAAAGCTTCTCGCAGACCGAAACATCCCGCTCCGAGCCGAAAACGTACCGATAGATTCCGTCAGCGTCCTTTTCGAACATTCTGATATCGCAGGAACCGATGAAGCCGTAGAGGTGGTTGTAGTTGTGGGAGAGGAAGCCTAACTTGTCCTCCCCGTCCCATTTGCCGTCGCCGTTCACGTCCTGAGACGCCTTTTCGGAGATTTCCATAACCTTGTCCAGCGTCCAGTCGCCGGCGTCCACTATGGCGTACAGGTCGCCGATGCCGTAATTCTCGGCGGTCTGGGGGTTGAAATAGATGCAGTAGGTGTTTTTCAGCGAGCCGAGAGACACGGAGCCGGTGAGGAAGCAGAGCTTGCCGTAGAGCGCCATCGAGTCCTCAAGTCCGCCGGCATACCAGGGCATTTCAAAGTCGAGATACTTATGTCCCAGCAGATTCATGCAGTAGCCGTCCTGCATATACTGGCCGGCGTTGGCTATCATAACATCCGCCCAGTCGAAGGAATCATCGTCCGCCATTATAGAGTTGACGATATACTTCTTGTAGGGGGCGCGGGCGGCGAGCATGTGTCCCGGCTGGGCGTTGCAGACGATTTCGGCGCCGAGCCGCTCCTCAACCGAGAGGATGCTCTGATAAATCGCGTCCTCCACGATGTCGCCGGTGGCTTCCTCCGTGTAGAATTCTTCAAGCAGTTCCGAGCGGTAGAGGAAGGTCACCTTTTTGCCGCTGAAGTCAAGGCCGTCGGGCAGGTTGTCCTTTAACGCCGTGGATTCGGGTTCGGCGGCTGTTGTATCCCGCGCCGCTTCTCCGCTTTCAGGGGAAATGTCTGCGTCGGGTGTGCCGCTGTCAGTGTCGCCGCCGCATGCAGTACAGGTCAGCAGCAGGGCGAGGAGCAGAATAATCGATGTTAGCTTTTTCATGTGCATTATTCTCCGTTATTTCACCGAGTCGAAGATTTCGTCGTAATGGGCGCGGTATTTGGGTTCGTTCGCGGCGAAGTGGGAGGCGAGGTTGGTGTCCTTGTTTTTGAGCAGAGTGCCCACCGAGCTGTAATAGCCCATGAAGTTGTCGAAGTAGAGACCCATGTCGTAGACCAGGCCGTCAAAGATGATGTCCAGCATGTGGAGTGAATTGGTATCCCGGGCGAACTTGCTGTCAAGCAGGGCGTCATAGTAGGCGGGCATGAGGGTGGAAGCCGAATAATAGGCGAGGGTTTCCATGACCGCGCCGCTCATGTCGGCGTCCTTTGCGCAGACGGGAATGCAGACGAGGGTGTTCCAGACGGTGGAATAATATTCGCCCTGGCTCTCGTCGTACATGGGGAAGGGGATAATGCCGAAATCCACGTCGCTGGCGCGCAGCCCCTGCAGCTTCAGCAGCACCTGACAGCCGAAATAGACGTTTCCGTTCATGAAGTGGTTGTTAGTTATCTTTGTGTCGCCGTCCCGATAGAGGTAGTTATACAGCTTTTCGGTAATGCTCACCATTTTCGGGCTGTCGAGGGTCAGGATGTAGCTGTCGCCGTCCGAGCGGACGAACATCTCGCCGCAGCCGTTTATGGCGGAGGTGACCAGCCCCGTGTTTGCGAGGTCGGCGAAGGCGTGGCGGTCGTTCTCTCCTATGACCCCGTCGCCGTCAGTGTCGGCAATGGCGTCCTTAGTGTATTCGCCCAGCCGGTCGAGGGTCCATTTGCCGCCGCTCACGTCGTCGTAGATGCCGCCCAGCCCGGCGGCTTCAAGGAGCAGCTTGTTGAAGACGATGACCCGGACGTTGGGGACGATCATATCCCCCGAGGCAAAGAAAAGGCGTCCCTTTATAGACAGGCTGTCGGTGAAAGAGCTGTTCCACCAGGGGGCGGTGAAGTTGAGGTGCCCGACCTTGCCGAGGTCAAGCACATAGCCGGTTGCCACCAGCTCGGAGATGGATTTCAACAGATGGGGAGACACCATGTCGTAATCGCTGTCGCCCGCCTGCACCACGGCGCTGACCGGCTGATAGGTGTCGATTCCCTTGACGTTCTTCACGCCTATCTTTACATTCAGATACTCTTCGGCGAGGCGGTTGCGCTCATAGACGGCGTCGTTCATTATGTCGCCGTCCTGCTCCTCCACGAACTCGAAGTAGGTGTAGGGCACATCCTCGTCGCAGGCGAGCACCGTGAAATCGGCGCCCTCATAGTCCAGCGACTCGGGCACTTCAAGGGTGATTTCGGTATCCGTCACGGCTGTGGCTGCCGTGTCACCCCCGCCGTCCGCGGCGTTTGTGTCTTCCGCGCCCGGTGTGCCGCTTCCGCCGCCGCAGGCGGCAAAGCACAGGGCGAATGTCATAAGCAGGGCAAATATAAGCGTGAGCGAAGCGAACCGTTTCATATACTCTCCTTTTTTACAGTCGGATTTCGGTGTTTGGCGGTCAGAAGCTTTATTTACACGACCACCTTCATGCCGTCGTAGGAGACCGAGAAGCCTTGCGCTAAAGCCAGGGGCACAAAGTCGTCATAGTGGACGTTGATGCCGTTGTGGGAAAAGTGGTTGCAGATGAAGTGCGTATCGCTGTCGGCGCATCCGATTTCAAGCAGGCGGTTTTTGACCTTCACATTCTCCTCAAGCCCCATATGTCCGATGTAGGTCAGGGGGAGGCAGGCGTTTGTGCAGTCGAGAGACACCATGTCGTAGCGGCGGGGATTCTTTGTCAGATACTCCCAGACTTCATCCCCGAAAAAGTGGGTGTCATGGGCGTATAGAACCCGCTTTTCGCCGTCGGTGATGTCATAGAAAAGAGGACCGGAGTTCTTGTCGTGAAGGGCGGGGAGGGCGGTGACGGTATAGCCCGACACCTCAAAGACCTCGAAGGGCGCCACTTCCTTGAATGAACATGTGCCCGCCTTCTCCAGAGCGCCGGATATGCGGGGTGTGATAAACTCGCCCACGGCAGCCGAGCCGCAGAAGGTGAGGTGATAGCCCTCGGGCAGGTGAGAATAGCCCTGGCGGAGCATGTCGATGTCGGTTGGGTAGAGGTGGTCGGCATGGCGGTGAGTTATGAGACAGCCGGACACTCCGATGAGGTCAATCCCGTTTTTCAGCACATGTCCGTAGGTGTCGGCGGGGAAGTCTATGAGCAGACGGTTGTCGATTATCGCCTGGGAGCGGGTGCGGACGGCGCGTCCGCCGTCACGGCGGGAGCGGGTGCAGGTGTCGCAGTTGCAGAAGAGGGCGGGAACTCCCTCGGCGGCGGCGGTTCCTAAAAACTGAAACAGCATTTCTAAATCCTCCGGATTATTAAATATCGCAATAAAAGCACAACGGCGGACGCGGCACATAGCCTCATCCGCCGCAGGGTGGGTTTGAGTTAATTATATATCGTGGTGTCCGGCGAAACAGGCTGTGCGTCGGCAGAGCGGGGGCACGTTTTCGCGGCAAACTCCGGTTTATTGCAAGCAAAGGTTTATTACTGCCCGGCGCGCGGCTTTTCGCGACTGAATGCCGCGCCCTGACCGTTCGCGCCGCCGAATTTACCGCTTGCCGCCTGCCGCCTGCCGCCTAATACCTAATGCCTAATACCTAACACGCCAGCGCCTTCTCAACAGCGGCAATCTTCGCGCAGAGGCAGAGGACGGCGGAAGCCTTTTCAAGCTCGGGGAGGGCGGGATAGCTGGGAGCTATCCGGAGATTGCGATCCAGCGGGTCCTTTCCGTAGGGGAAGGTGGCGCCGGCGTCGGTGAGCTTCAGACCCAGCCCGTTGCAGAGGTCAAAGGTGCGCCTGGCGGTTCCGTCGGGCAGATTAAGGCTGATGAAGTAGCCGCCGCGGGGGGCAAACCACTCGCCCACGCCCACGGGCTTCAATTCACGCTCGAAGGCGGCAAGCACCGCGTCGAACTTGGGGCGTAGCAGAGCGGCGTGGAGCTTCATATGCTCGCGGATGCGGCCGGCGTTTTTGAAGAACTTGACGTGGCGTATTTGATTTAACTTGTCAAATCCGATAGTCTGATATTTCATCACCGACTTGAACTGATTTATGTTGTTGTCGGAGGCGGCGACAAGCGCCACGCCCGCGCCGGGGAAGGTTATCTTCGAGGTGGAGAAGAATATCAGCGGCATGTCGGGGTTGCCCATTCGCGCCGCCTCGGTAAAGAGGTTCAGCAGCGGGTCGCTCTTCTCGTAGATATCGTGGATTATATAGGCGTTGTCCCAGAATATGCGGAAGTCGGGGGCGGCGGGCTTAAGCCCCGCGAGGCGGCGAACCGTCTCGTCGGAACAGGTGGTTCCGCAGGGGTTGGAGTACTTGGGCACCACCCAGATGCCCTTGATGCTTGCGTCATCGGCAACCAGCGCCTCCACCGCGTCCATGTCGGGGCCGGTTTCGGTCATGTCGACGTTTATCATGCCGATCCCAAGCGATTCGCAGATGCCGAAATGGCGGTCATAGCCGGGCACGGGGCAGATGAACTTCACATTCTGCCCGAACCAGGGCTTGCAGCCGTTCTTTGTGTACACTCCGTAGATCATGGCGCGGGCGACGGCGTCATACATGAGATTGAGCGACGAGTTGCCGCAGACTATCATGTTGTCGGCGGGGATGTCCAGCAGCTCGGAAAAGAGCCGCTTGCTCTCGGGAATGCCGTCCATCAGACCGTAGTTGCGGCAGTCGAAGCCGTTCTCGGAGACGCACTCCGCCGGGTCGGAGACGATATTTAACATACCCTGGCTCAGATCAAGCTGTTCGGAGTCGGGCTTGCCCCGGGACATGTCCAGTTTCAGCCCTAAAGCCTTGTAATCTTCGTATTTTTTGCGGAGCCCCTCGAGCTCGGAGGCAAGCTGTGACGGGTTCATTTCGCGATAGTTCATATTTTCTGTCGTCCTTCGTGGATTATTGTCTTGTGTCGGAGGCTGCGCCCCTTATGAATATAAAAGCAGCAGCTTGGCGTAGGCAAGTTCGAGGGTATCGCCGTATAGAAACAACGGGGGATGGGGATGTTTGGCTATTACGCGCACCGTGTCGTAAACGCCGCCGGTGAGCCGCGCGGGCGTGAGATAAACATCGGTTCCCGCTTCGGCGCAGCGGTCGAGAAGATACCGAATCGATGATGAATCATAGTCTGTACCGCTGCCGGAACATGCCGTTCCAGAATGGTACGCGCCGTGGAGAACGGCTTTGAACTTTCGGTAATCGTAGGCGGCGTAGTTGATGCCCACATAGGGTCGGATCATCAATACGCAGTCTGTAAGCCCCTTTTCCGCGGCTTTGACAAGGTTTGAGCGCCCCTCAACCGGGGAACAGGGCGGCCGGGCAAGACCGGCTGTCTTGTTTTCAAGTCCGCCGATGCCGCCGGTGATGTCTATGGCGGAGTCGCTGAAGAAATCCGCCGAGTAGTCGCCGCACTGTCTGAGCTTTGAGGCGGCGTGCAGATACATGCGCCCGTCGGAGATATTCCGGTAGACGGCGTAGACGCCGGGAGCTATGCCATCGCATATGCACTCGGCGGCGCAGCGGAAGTTGGCGTTTCCGTTGGTGCGGGGCGAATCGAGGGGGGCGTTTGCCGAGACGAAAAATACGGGAATATCGGTGCCCGCGAGCAGCAGCGAGAAAAGCGCGGCGGTGTACGCCAGCGTGTCGGTGCCGTGGGCTATAATCACGCCGTCATAGGCTTTGCCTTCTGTTTTGTCGCGATAGAGCGCGATGATGCTGTTCCAGAGGGCGACCGTCATGTTTTCGCTTAGAATACCCTGATTATCGGTTATATCAAACCTGACGTCTCCCGCCCGGGGCGAGTCTGAGGCGGCAAAATTCATTGCCAGCCGGCTTTCGGTGCCCCGTGCCACCGAAAGGGTTCCCCGCTCGTTCACGGCGGCGCAGATGGTGCCGCCCACGGGGATGAGAAGTATCTTTTTCATGTTAAATGTTAAAAAGCGGCAAAAGCCGCGCCGCGCTGATTTCGGTCGACTCTTCGGCTATTATAGGCTATTGTAACGATTCAGGATTATACCACATCCGGCAGATAAATTCAATAGCTTTTCCGTGTATTTATGCGTATTTTACCCGTGAATGAAACGGGTCGGCGCAAATCGGCGCGAATATCACTGCGGGCGATTGTCAGGAAAGAGATATACCGTACTCAAACACTCGCGCCCTCCGCAAAAGGGACAGCCGGATGCGAAAACACATCCGGCTGCCTCAAAAAGAGTAAGGAGGTTATGAAGAAAGGGGTTTGTTATTTTTTCTTCCTGCTCACCAGGAATATTGCCGCGCAGGATGCGGCGGCGCATACCGCGAGTGCCGCCACCGGGTCGTAGGTCTGTGCGGCCGCGGCGGGCTTTGCCGCTGCCTTAGCCGCGGTCTCGGCTTTTGCCGTGGTCACGATGAGTGAGGGAGCGAACTCGGAGGAGAGTTTAAGCTCAAGCGCGTAGTCGGCGGGCTTGAAGGAGGACTCGAAGCCGGCGAGAGCCGTCTTCCAGTAGTTGTTCTCCGCCCCGCCGCTGTCGCGGTCAAGCATGCAGATGATGGCGTTTATCGTTTCGCCCGACTTGTGCTTCCACTCATAGCCGTCCTTGGCGAGGATCTCGATGGAGGTCCAGGGGATCTGCATCTCGAACTCCCAGCCCTTGTCGGTAATGCGGCCGGCGCCGGTGTACTTGAATTCCTCGGCGGCTCCGCCGTAGGGATGATAAACCGCGCCCAGTTTGCCGTCCTTCATCAGACCTATGGAGTAGAACATTCCGCCTCCGCCGCCCTTGGCGCCGATGAGCCCGCCGGGATCGAGGGCTATCTGGAAGGCGTCCTTGCCGTAAACTTCGGAGATGCTCTCGGGCTGAACCACGTCGTCGTCAATAACCTTGGCGGCGAGATAAAGTCCCGTGTCGTCCCAGCTGTAATAGAAGGTTATGGCGTTGTCGATCTCGCCCTGCCAGGGGGCGCAGTTGTCGGCGCTCATAACAATCGCGTTCTCGGCGTCCCATTCGCCCTCATTGACGATGCCGTCAAGCTTGGGGGCGTTGGTGTAGACGGTTATCGGGATACGCTTTTCGGGAAGCGCAGATACGGTTACTGCCATTGTCAATACCATGAGCAGAACCAGCGCTATTGCAGCAATTCTTTTCATAATACTTACCTCTCAGGTCAGGTTACATTGTCCGAGCCTTTCCCGGACAGGCTCATTTTAGCACATTAAGAGAGTAAAGTCAATACTATTTAACAAATTCATCACAATTTCGTTAAATATGTATAAAAATGCGCGTACTGCCCTGTTTTCTTTGCATGGCTCGCGTATATACGCGTGCCGCACAACCATGAACCGCGCGCCGAAAACAACGCGGATCCGCGGTGTGCTTACTTTTTCTTCTTTATGACAAGTGCCGCGCCCGAGAGGAGGGCGGCTGCCATGAAGACGGCGGCGGGGTCGAAGGTCTGAGCGGCGGCAGGCTTCGCCTCCGCGGCGGGTTTCGCCTCTGCTGCTGCCGCGGCAGTCTCGACCTTAAGGGCGATCTCTTTGGCGGAGAGGGTGATGTTCTTATACTTGGAACCGTCGTTTGCGATACCGTCAAGGATATAATAGACGAGACGGGTGGGAGCGTTGGACGCGCCCATGGTCTTGTCGATGTCAAGCATCACGTTGAAGCCGATCTCCGAGCCGGTCTTGGCGCCGTCCTTGAAGGGGCACTTGTATTCGAGACAGAATACCTGAGCCGCCTTGTCCACGGCGGCTTTCAGCTCGATGTCGCCGGCTTTGCCCTTGAGGGCGCCCCAGTACTCGCCGGTGAACCAGCATTTGTACTTGTAGGTGTCGTCCTGGGTCTTGGCGGCGTTCGACCATTCGAGGAAGAACTCGATGCCGGTGGTCTGCCAGGCGTTGGCGTCGGCAAGGGTGCGGTTGTATTCGCCGAGAGGATAGGTGCTGTGGGCTTCGATGAAGCAGTAGAGGGCGGCGCCGTCGTGAAGCAGGTAGATGTCGGCATAGTTGTTCTCGGCGCCGGGCAGGGTCTTCAGCTTCAGACCTTCCTTGTAGATGTCGTCCAGCTTACCGTCAAGGGTTATGGCGCCCTTGTAAAGCGGAACCTCGCCCCAGGAGCCGTTGGCTGTCAGGGCGTAAACCGGTACGGACGCGGCGGCAAAGATGCACACCGCGGCAAGAATGAGGGCAAGCAGCTTTTTCATGGTAAATACCTCCGAAAAATCGTTGCATATTGTGACGGCGCGGCTTATGTGTGTCTATGTATAAGTATACATCGCGGCAGCCGGCGTGTCAACAATAATTTTAATTATTTTCACGGGCGGGGAAGAAACGATGAAACATTGTTGCAATCATTAAGAATGACGGCTTTTGCTGTACGAACATGAGAATTTGATAATAAAAGGGCGCCGCGGGCGGACGGTTCTGTCAACCGCCCGCAAGCAGCGCCGCTTATGGTCTTGTTATATAATCGTATTACTCCACATTGAACTCGAGGTGAGCGTCGTAATACTTGTCGATAAGGTTCTGCAGGGTATTCATCTTCGATTCGATGTAAGAAGCATAGGTCGGATTCGTGTCGGTGACGACATTGTTTACGATGCTGTAGAAGTCGCCGCCCAGGTTTATGCCCAGGTCATAGATCGCGTTTTCGAAGATGATGTCAAGCATCGCAATCGAATCCTCGTCGCGGGAAACTTTTTGTCCGAGAAGCACGTCATAGAACACGGGCATGAAAATCTGCTGATTGTAGTAGCCAAGCAGTTCTGTCGTCATGCCCACCATATCCTTATCCTTTGCCGTGGCGGGCACGCACATGAAGCCCGCCCAGTTGAGGGTGTAATATTCATCCTGCGCCTCGTCGTACTTGGGAACCGGGATTATGCCGAAGTCGGCTTCGTTCTCGCGGAATCGGGCGGCAAGGCTGAGGGGCACATAGTAGAACAGGGCGTGACCCTCGTTGAAGGATACCGGGGGCGAACCGCCGGCGTTGGGGTCGGTAGCCTGCGAATAGGGCCAGGTGAAGGCGGCGTTGCCGCCGAAGATGAGATTTGCCAGCTTCTCGCAGAGGGTGGTCATGACCGTCGGGTCAAGGGCGAAATAGGGTACTCCGTCCTTGTCGGTGCGGATGCAGAACTGACCGGCGGCGGTGGGGAAGGAACCGGTCTGCCAGCCCTTCTCAAACATGAAGCCGTACTGGTCTTTCTCGTCGAACTTGCCGTCGCCGTTGATGTCGGCAGAGACCTGTTCCGCCATGGAGGCAAGCACATCCCAGGTCCATTTGCCCTCAAGCACCAGGTCATAGGGCTTTTCGAGTTTGTAAGCCTCCAGCAGTTCGTAGTTGAAGAAGATGGAGTTCACGTCGGGCAGGATGAAGCAGTTGGCGTTGAAGGGCAGCACCCCGGCAATCTCCATGGATTCGTGCATGTACTGGTTCCACCAGGACTTGTCCATGTCGACATAGGGCAGGTCGTTCCAGTTCAGCACCAGCCGTTCCGAGACATAGCTTACCAGCGAGGTGGCGCAGTGGGTCAGTGCCAGGTCATAGACCGCGTCGCCCGCAAGCACCGTGCGCTGAACCGCGGGAAGCACATCGCCGATGTAAGCTACCGCCTCGGTGGTGACATCGATGTTTAACTGTTCCTCTATTTTGCTCATGCGCTCAAAGAGAGCATCGTTCACCACATCGCCGTCGGCCTCCTCGGCGAAATAGTAGTGATTGTAAAGCGACCACCGGGGATATAGGATGTTGAAAACCGCGCCCTCAAAGTCGGTGTCGGGTATGTCGGGAACCTCGCCGGGCGTGGTGGTTTCGGCTTCGGTCTCGGAAGCTGCCGCGGTGGTGACTTTGGCGGAGCCGCCGTCTCCCCCCGAGCAGCCGACCGCCGTTATCAGGATAAGCGCTGCCAGCAGCAGACAGAGCGCTGCGGAGAATTTCGCTGAAAATGTCATTTTGTAACCTCCCGTTGCATATTTGGTTAGCGACAGTGTAGCATAAATCGACCGCCGGCGCAATGGGATATTGAAGAATATTTAACAAAAGTTTCACTTTGCCGGCCGCACCGCCACGGCTTACGGAATAAATTTAAGCGTTAAACTCCAGATGAGCCTTGTGATATTTGTCGATGTGATTCTGCAGGACATTCATTTTTGACTCGATATATGAGGCGTATGTGGGCTTCGAACTGGTGACGACGTTTCTTATGATGCAGTAAAAGTCGACGCCAAGGTTTATCCCCAGGTCATATACGGCGTGGTCGAAGATGATATCCAGCATCGCAATCGAATCCTCATCCCGGGAAACCTTCTGACCGAGAAGAATATCATAGAACACGGGCATGAAGATCTGCTGATTGTAGTAACCCAGCAGCTCCACCGTCATACCCGCCAGGTCTTGGTTCTTCGCCGAGGCGGGCACGCACATGAAGCCCGACCAGTTGAGCGTATAATACTCATTCTGCGCCTCGTCATACTTGGGGACCGGGATTATGCCGAAGTCGGCTTCGTTCTCGCGGAAGCGGGCGGCAAGACTGAGGGGCACATAGTAGAAGAGAGCGCGGCCTTCGTTGAATGAGACGGGAGGCGAGCCGCCGGCGTTGGGGTCGGTAGCCTGCGAATAGGGCCAGGTGAAGGCGGCGTTGCCGCCGTGCATGAGTTTTGCGAGTTTATCGCAGAGGCCGGTCATTATTGTCTCGTCAAGGGCGAAATAGGGTACGCCCTCCTTGTCGGTGCGGATGCAGAACTGACCGGCGGCGGTGGGGAAGGAGCCGGGCTGCCAGTCATTCTCGAACATGAAGCCGTAACGGTCGTTCTCGTCGAACACGCCGTCGCCGTTGATGTCGGCAGAGACCTGTTCCGCCATTTCGGTGAGCACGTCCCAGGTCCACCTGCCCTCAAGCACCAGGTCGTAGGGCTTTTCAAGGCTGAAAGCCTCCAGCAGCTCATAATTGAAGAAGATCGAGTTCACATCGGGCAGAATAAAACTGTTGGCGTTGAAGGGCAGTATCCCCGAGATCTCCATGGAGTCGCGTATATACTGATTCCACCAGGACTTTTCCATGTCGATGTGGGGGATATCGTTCCAGTTGAGCACCAGCCGTTCCGAGACATAGCTTACAAGCGAGGTGGCGCAGTGGGTCAGGGTAAGGTTATAGACATCATCCCCCGACAGCACGGTGCGCTGAACCGCGGGCAGTATCTTGCCGGCGTTATCCGTCAGCTCGGTGGTGACATCGATATTTAACTGTTCCTCGATCTTGGTCATGCGCTCGAACAGGGCGTCGTTTACAGCGTCGCCGTCGGCTTCCTCGGCGAAGTAGTAGTGATTGTAAAGCGCCCACTGAGGATAGAGGATGTTGAATCCCGCGCCCTCAAAGTCGGCGTCGGGTATGTCGGGCGTCTCACCGGTTGTTGTGATTTCGGCTTCGGTTTCAGCTTCGGAGACTGCCGCGGCTGTGACCTTGGCGGAACCTCCTCCACCCGAGCAGCCGGCCGCCGTTATCACGGTCAGCGCCGCCAGCAGCAGACAGAGCGCCGCGGAGAATTTTGCCTTAAATATCATAAGATTACCCCCTGTTGCTTTTATATGAAAACATTATAACATAATTCACCCGCCGGCGCAATCGAGTAATGAAGAAAGTTGTCTTGGCAAGCGCGGATTCGCGGATTGAAGTCAAAGCCGCTGATTTGATATGAAACCGGCGGGACTTCACATATTCACCTATTATACAAACAATCACCATAATATCGACACGGAGTGATGATATTATATGTCACGGAGTGATGATATTATATGTCACGGAGCGGTGATATTATATGTCACGGAGCGGTGATATTATATATATATGGAAGTAAATCTACCGATTACGGAGGAAATAACCGATGCACCGACGCGCAAATACAAACACAAACACATGCCAACGCATACGCGGCTGGACCGCCTTCATTCTGGCGGCGGCGATGCTTGCGGCCCTTATCACCGGCTGCGGAAAATCGAATACCGGCAATGAGGTCACCGAAGAAATGACCGACGCTTCCGCCCCGCAGGATACAACGCCCGAAACCACCGCCGCCCCCGTTACCACAAAGGAAACAGCTCCCGAAGCTCCGAAGCCGTCGACCCCCGGCATATCCTTCGACGCGGCGTCGCTCGGCGACGCGCAGACCCTGGGCGTGGGAGCGCTTGTTGTGCCCGCCGACCCGGGCGAGCTGTCATATCCCCTGGCGGTGAAGCTGTTAGCTGTTGCCGCCAACGGAGGAGCCGGCGGTTCGGCGTCGTTTTTCGGCACGGCGGGCTTCAATGTTGCATCCCAGGTCAATTACGACAAGGATAATTCGGACGCCTCCCACACCTGCGCCTTCACTGTGGGAAGCGGTACGGTGAATCTGGACGACGGCAGCGTGCGCCCGGCGATTCTGGTATCGATACGCGGCACCAACGCCGCCGAGTGGTACTCAAATTTCGACGTGATCCCCGAGAGCGACGGCAAGCGGGAGACCGACAGCGAATACGCGGTGAACTTCCTCATGACGGCTCAGAACGTGCTCGCCGAGATCAAGCGCCTGCAGCTGGAACAGGAGGGCTTCCCGAAGCCGAAGGACAATCCTGTCTATATACTCACCGGCCATTCCAGGGGCGCGGCATGCGCCAACCTCTTGGGCGTGCTGCTCAACGCCGAAGCCGGCAGCGAGAATGTGCGCAGCTACACCTTCGCCACCCCCACCACCTGCCGGGGTGACAGCGAGGCGTTTAAGTGCGCAAACATCTTCAACTTCATCAACCCCGCCGACATAGTTACAATGCTTCCGCCCATGGACTGGGGCTACGGCAGAGCGGGCGTCGACATAATCCTTCCCGACCCGGACGGTCTTGCCGAAAAGGTGAGAGACGGCTTTGAGCCGATGATAACGCTGGCGCCCGACCTTGACACCTATTACAATATAAAGTATTCGCTCGTATCCACGGGCGCCGCCGAAGCCGATGTCGGAATGACCGTTTACAATGTCATGCAGATACTTGCCGCCTCGCTGTCGGGGCTGAGCGAAGCTCAGAATCTGGCGATAACCGGCGCCGCGGCGCTGAGCCAGGCGGCGATGGCGACAATAAGCCCCGAGAGCAGTCTTTACCCCATACTAAATCTCTTCGGCGGCATGGAACCACAGAGCGGCACGGTTCCGCTGGCGTTCACCGCCCACATGCCGTCAACCTATTTTGATCTGATGAAAACCATAGCCGAGTGAGCGCGATAACAAACTTCGTCTCACAATAAAGCGAACCCCCGAAAAAATCGGGGGTTCGCTCATTCTTATGCATTTTTCAATGCGGCGCGGTATACGCGCGGTCCCGAAAAGGTACCGGGTGCATACGTTTACCGTCGGTTATCGTGATCCCGCCTCTGTTCTCTGAAATAAATCTGTTCCGGCATTGTGCCGATTGGAGAAACTTAAATCTTGGGGATCTTGATCTCGATTTCGCGGCCGAGCTCTGCGGATTTGCAGATACCGTCGATGATAGCCTGGTTGATTATAATCTGGCTGGAGGGAACGGGGGACGGACCGCCGTTGATGCTTGCGTCCAGGAAGGAGCGGATCTTCTTGTCGAAGAGACCCGGACCCTTGTTCTGGATAATCGGAATTACCGTCTCAACGCGCTCGCCCGCAAGGTCGGTGTAGAGAGTCATCGGGCCGCCGACGGTGCCGTTCCAGCAGTCGGTGGACGGGATGCGCAGACCGGCCTTCTTGCCGAGGATTATGGTATCACCGGGGGTGTCGATGTGCATGGCCCATGCGATACGGAAGTCAAGGATAATGCCGCCCTCGAGACGGATGAATGCCGCCGCGAAGTCGTCAACCGAGAATCTGTTGGCATTCTCGGGGAGAGAATACTCAAGGCTCTTGCCGAAGAAGTCGCTCTTGTAGCCCGAAATGGTCAGCGGCTTCGGATAGCCGATGGCGTTGAGAACCATATCGAGAGAGTAGCAGCCGATGTCGCCCAGGGCGCCGATGCCAGCGGTCTTCTTCTCGATGAAGGTGCTGTTCGGGATGCCGCGGCGGCGGCCGCCGCCGGTCTGGATGTAGTAAACTTCGCCGAGTGCGCCGCTCTGGACGATCTTCTTGATCATCTGCATGTTGGCGTCAAATCTCGGCTGGAAACCGATGGACAGAACCTTGCCCGACTTCTTCTCAGCGCGGCAGATGTCCGCGGCTTCCTCAATTGTTACACACATCGGCTTCTCGAGCAGGACGTTAACGCCGTGCTCCAGAGCGTAGATTGTACACTCGGCGTGAGTTGCGTTATAGGTGCAGACGCTTACGCAGTCCAGCTCCTCATTGTCTATCATCTCCTTGTGAGACGGATAGAAATTAACGCCCTCGACCTCGAATTTCTTCATGAAGGCTTCGGCCTTGCCGGGAATCAGATCGGCTGCGGCGACAACCTCAACGTCGGGCTGTCTCTTGTAGCTCTGAATATGCGACTCTGCGATCCAGCCGGTACCTATGATACCGACCTTGATCTTCTTGGAGGCGTAAACCTTCTTCTCCTCAACTTCCTGGGTAAACTGACCCAGTACCTTATCGGCTGCGTTTGCCATATGACATCACCTCATGTTTCAGATTTCAGCAGGTGCGCATAATCGAAAAATCTCGCGATAATTATCGCCGCACATACTGATTTACTGTATTATAACACAGGTTTCCGAATATTGCAATACATGAAAAATATAAATTTTATTTGCCTTTTCCCCATGTCCGGAGCGGCTGTTTATGCACATGCACATAAATATATATGTATAACAGTCATCGGCGTTAAATTTTATAGCCGGTATCGCCCGAATTCCGCGTGCGCTATTGCTTTTTCGCGGCATATGGTGTAGAATAAATTGAAAATACAAAAACGGACGGACAATTGTGCGTATGAGCAAAACCGAGTACCGGAGACGGTTCATAATGATGGCTGCGGGAGCGGTGTTGTCGGGCATAAGCCTGGCTTTCGGAAGGAACGGCGCTATCGGCGGCGTGACGACCGCCTCGGCGGGCGTGGTTCTGTCGCTGAAAACCGGACTGACCACGGGCACCTGCGTGATATTCACCAGCATAGCGCTGATGCTTCTGCAGGCTGTGATTCTCGGGCGGCGGTTCAAGCCGATACAGCTCTGGCAGGCGGGGCTTGCGGTGATATACGGCGTGACATCCGATCTGTTTTTTCTGGCGATACGGCAGATCCCTTCGGAGACCTATCCGCAGAAGCTGCTGATGGTCTTGGGCAGCCTTATGTTCAGCGTCTTCGGAAAGGACGCTTTATAATATCGCCGGCGATAACGACAAAGGCGTTGTTATAGTAAAGACCGCCGACGATTCCTTAGTCGCGATGATCACCGATATGACGAAGGGCAATATTGACGCCGTGAAGTGGATTTTCGACATCTGCTACGTGGGGCTGGCTGTTCTGCTCTCCTTCATCTTCTTCGGCGAACTGAGAGGGGTGCGCGAGGGCGTAATCATAGTCGCCGTGGGCAGTTTCTTTCTGACGAAGCTGTTTGTGAAGCTGTTCGACAAACCGCTCACTTCGCTGCTGAAGCGCGGCATCCCGGGGAGTGAATTCCCCGCGGACGAATAAAGCGCCGGATATCGGCGCGCCGTGAACACGCGGACATATACGCGGACATATATAAGCCGCGAACACGCGGACATATATATAAAAATATAAAAACCGCCGGGAGGATGTGATAATCCTTCCGGCGGATTGTATTCCGAAGACAAGGCGGATTCAACAGGCGGCCGGGCGATTGCCGCCTATCGAAGACAGGCAATTATAATATAATTATAATATATAGAAGACTTATCCTGATAAGCCAAGTCACCCGACCGGGCTCCACCTGGCATAAACGACTGTGTTCGGGTCGATGACCTGAACTTTGGTGACAGTCCTCGTCAGTGCCTCATCCCTGCACCAGCCCTTGAACTCATATCCGTCACGGACGGGGGCATACTGCTCCAGCTGAACGGTGGTGCCGGTGGGGAGAGTTATCGGGTCGATAGCCGCGCCTCCGTTGGCGCGGAAGTTCAGTGTGGAATAGTTGGGGTTTGGCGGGAGTATGGGAAGCGGGAAGAAGGGCACGCTGCTCGGGGCGCTGCTTGCAACACTGTACTTGGCGTAGAGAGTTTGCTTAGGGAAAAAGAGAAAGAACGAATCATCAGCTTCGGATGTTAAATCGGCATCGTAATACCAGCCCTCAAAAACATATCCGGGTTTGGCGGGCTTAAACGCACTTAAATCTACGAGGTCTAATGCATAACCCTCATAATCCTCAATATCACTGCCGCCGTTGGTGTTGAAGTGTATAGTTGCGGGAAGATTGGCATCTTCAATCTCGACAACATGTGAACAAATCGGACAAGTTCTGGTCCAATGACCGGGGGTGCCATCTACCCATACGGGTTCGCCATAATTATGATATTCCAGCTGAATGGTGCCGCATTTATTGCATTGTCTCCCATGAAAAACATCCGTAAAAACGAAAAGAGGCAGCCATGCGCCAAACTCATGATCGCATTCCTGCGCGTGAATATGCAGCGGAAGGACCGCCGCCGCAAGCGCGGCGATAACCAGCGCAAGGGAAATAATCTTCAACAGTTTTTGCTTTTTCATTTTGTATAACCTCCGAATAACGGTTTTTATTATCCGACCGGGCTCCACCTGGCATAAACGACTGTGTTCGGGTCGATGACCTGAA
>JAAZAV010000068.1 GCA_012514145.1 Clostridiales bacterium
TGTTATAATCTACCTGTTCCATTGAGTTACCTCCAGTTGCTTTTGTTCGCAGCCTAAGTATAACTGGTTTCATTCCTCAATGGAACCCCTTTTTTATTCTCTTGGGCAATTCATTTTACAACTTGCCTAAAACTTGACAAATGACAATATATCCGCGGTTTCGTTCGCGCGGCACTTGACAGAGACGCTTTGTGGTGTTAAAATCAAATCAAACCAACCCGGAGGCATGCAATGATAACGGAAAAGAAAAAATATGTAACTTTGAGCTTTGACGACGGCACCGTTCAGGATGTGCGTTTTATCGGGCTTCTCAACAAATACGGCGTAAAGTCAACCTTCAACCTCAATTCAGGTCTTTTCGGCACAAAACACCGCATAATCCACGACGGCATAAACTGTGACCACACCGAGATTACAGCCGATATGGTGCGTGAGCTCTACGCCGGACATGAGGTGGCGGTGCACACCGTGAGCCACCCGAATCTGGCGAAACTGGACAGCGACGGCGTTTTCCGTGAGGTTGAGGGCGACCGTCTCGCGCTGGAGGCTCTCTGCGGCTATCCGATAATCGGCATGGCATATCCCGGCGGTCCTTTTTACACCGAGGAAACGATAAGCACGATACTCACCCGCACGCCGATACGCTATGCCCGGAATGTCCGCAGCAGCTATACATTCGCGCCGTCCGCCCGCTACATGGAGTGGAGCCCCACCTGCAAGTTGGAGGATGAAGCGCTGTTTGACCTCTGCAAGCGCTTCAAGGCAGCAGAAGCAGATGAAGCGGTTCTGCTATTCTACGTCTGGGGGCACAGCTTTGAACTCGATAAGTATAAGAGCTGGGATCGCTTTGAGCGCTTCCTCGACACCATAGCCGGGCTGGAGGACACGGCATATGTGACAAACGGCGAGTTCTATGCCTCACATCCATTGCCCGCGGTCTGAAAGAAAACCATATAACATCGGCGCGGCTGTCCCATTGTCCGGGGCAGCCGCGCGATTTTTGTTCGTTAAGATCAGAGTTTATATTCGGAACGGCGGCGCAGCGAAACCCGCTTGCCGTCGACGGTGATGTAAAGATCGATGTCGGTGGGGTTGACGACAGCCTCATCGGTGACAATAACCTTTTCAACGGCGGCGGCATAGTCGAATATCTCGCCCACACAGGCATACCAGAATTCGCAGGGGCGGTTTCCGTACCTGTCACAGAAGTCCTCAAGCACATCCCAGCGCCCGGCGTTCTCGAAATCGTGGGAATGCACGCCGAAGCAGTAGAATTTCAACTGTCCGTCGTCGGGGTAAGCCTCATACTGCTCACCGGTTTCCTTCATACAGGTGTAGTTGGAGTTGAAGCTCCAGTGCATAAGGTCGGCGGGAAGGGAAAAGCCGTTTGTGTCCTTCACGCACCCCGTTGCGCGTATATTGTGGTAACTCTCAGCCTTGAGTTTCTCCCACAACGGGATATTGTTCTGCCATCCGCAGGGCCATATGAAGCCCTTCACCCGCTCCTCGCCGAAAATGGATACCAGATTCTCCTGACACTCCCGTGCGAGCTTGAGATACAGGTCGTCATCAGCAACATATATCCAAGCATAGGTGTGGTAGCGGTAAAGTCCCTCGGTTTCGGTTCGGTAACCGTATTTCGGGTCGGCGGTATTCGCGTCGAACAGCTCGTCACGGAGTATCTTGCGCCGCTCATCGTTCATGGCATTTGCATGCATGCGGCAGTGATTGCCGATTTCATAGCCGTCGTAAAGCGCGGGGAAGACATCATTTACCGCAATATTGCCGCAGAGATTGAAGGTGCCCTTAATACCCGCCGGCTTGACATAGTCGAGAAATTTCTTGTCCAGTCTAAGATTCCCGTCGTCGATGGTGAAGGTCATGCTCTTTCGCACCCAGCCGGGGTAGAAGTTTTTATCGATAATATGCATTTTGCTGTCCCTCTTTCAGCCCTCAAATACGATGTTTTTACAGTGTTCGCTGATGCTAAGTCCCAGTTCATCGCCGGTTAGCCGTTTGCCTTCTACCGTGATATTGCGTATCATTATATCCCGGCAGCAGGCTTCCTCGCTGTGGCTTGAAAAGCTTGCCCGGGGCTTGAGACCGCCGGTTATGGCAATGTTCTCGAAAAGCAGATCGCGGTTTATGCCACGCCTCGTGCCGCCTGCGGAATATTCAAAGTGGAAAGCGACAACTCCGCAGATTATCGGCGGCTGATAGCCGGGTGTGACCTCGCCGTAGGGCTCATCGTCGCGGTTCTGAATCCGGGGTGCCGGAATATTCTCGTCCAGCTCAATACGGATATTGCGGAAGGTGACATGATGAACATCCGCGTAATCGACGTTGCAGCAGTCGAGTATAGGTCCGCAGACATGAATTATGTCGCAGTTCTCGAACAGGATATCGCGGATTTCTTCAGCCCGGGTTTCGGCTCCGATCTCAAGGCACTTGCCCCAGTCGTTCCATATAACGCAGCCTCGCACCAGCACATTTCTGAATACATCGTACACCTGTCCACCCCGGTACATTGCCTCACGCACTGCTTTCTCAACATCGCCCTCGTAATAGCAGTCAAAGCCCTTCACGCAGATAGAATCGTCGAAGGTGCGCAGAAAGCAGTTCTCAATTACCACATCCTCGCAGTTGTGCATGTCGATTCCGTCGGAGTTGTACCGCCAGCAGCCGATAATTTTGACGCCCCGTATGGTGAGCCGCCGGCAGGCGATGGGACGGATGTTGTAAACCAGCGAATCGCGGATTGTGATGCCGTCGATCAATACACCGGTACAGTATTCTAACTGTATTGTGTGCTGACGGGTGGCGTTCTTGACTGCGGCGGTATTGCCCTGTTCGCTGGCTTCAAAGAGAATCTTCTCCACATTGCGGCTGTTGTCGAGTATACCGCGGCCGAGTATCGAGATGTTCTCGGCGTCAATGGCCTTAATGCAGGCATAAACCACGGCGCCGGCGTCGAGATAAAGGGTTTGACCGCTTTTTAACTCAATCTGTCCCACGTCATGCTCACCCGGACCGAAATATATGACATTACCGGCGTTTTTGTCGGGAATGTTTGTTTCGGGCGCGTCTACGAAAATGTGAAGCGCGTTGCTCCTTCCGTATGGCTCGAGCGTAAAGTAAGCCGGACGGGGCAGAGTGAAGCGAATCTTGCCGTCTGAGCAAAGCTCGGGAGTCACTCCCAAAGAATAAGGGCGCAGAACCACCTTGTCCGTGGGTTCGGGGAGGGTAATCTCAAAATCCAGCGGTTCGTCCGCCTCTATGGAGAGAAACTGAATCACCTCGGTCTGGTCAAGACTGCGCTGATGTCCCGGCCAGCGGCGGTTGTAAGGCATAGCGGACACCCGGGCGGTATCTGTGGGAACGGTCATGCCGTTGACAGAGATAGTGTATCCTCCCTCCGTCGCCGGTGTTTTGACAGGATAGAATCGTATGCTCATAATCGGCTGCTCCGTTGTTTTATATGTTTACGACAAATTTTATCAATATTCGGTTCGCGCCAGTATGGTCTGTTTTAGCACCGGAGAGAGGCGGTTGAAGTATTCCGAGTAGCCGCCGACCCGGACGATAAGATTCTCGTGCCGCTCGGGATGCTCGATAGCTTCAAGCATGTCTTCCCGGGAGAGGCAGCTTATCTGCAGCTGCATTCCACCGCGTTTGAAGAAGGCTTCGGTCAGCGGTCGGAGATATTCGCTAAGATGCTCCTTGCGCATACGAAGATTCATGATAGGCGTGCCGAGAACACGGTTCAGCGGCAGAGTGGAAACGCTGTTAAGCAGGGCGGTGGGTCCCTTTATATCCTTGCCGTGAACCGAGCCAAGCGAGTCGCAGAGGGGCTCACCGGCCGCCCGCCCGTCGGGAGTTGCGCCGACAGGACGTCCGGCGCCCTCGTAGGTTATAAACTGGTTGGAAACCGTGAGATACTTGCCGGAAGGCCAGCATTCGCGCTGGCTGAAGCTGTCGTAAATTCGTTTGGCAAATTCCGCGCCCAGACTGTCGACCCGTTCGTCGTCGGTACCGAAAGCGGGACAATCGCGGCAGGCTGCAAGGAACTCGGGATCCCGCGCGTCAAGCGCCGTCATGAAGCTCTCGGCGGTGTATCTGCCGCTCTCAAAAATCAGCTCGCGTACCGCAGACAGCGAGTCGATCACATTGATCAGCCCCGCCACATTGCTTACGCTCCAGTAGTAGCGGGCGCCGCCGCTGTTGAAGTCGAGCCGGCGGTCGATGCAGTCGTCGATAAAGAGGGTACGCACCGGCTGAGGACGGTATTTGCCCCGGGTAATGCGGTATTCGGTGAGTATGTCAAGCGCTTCGGCGATCTGACGGCGGCATTCATCGGTGAAGGCATCAAAATAATCGTCGAAGTTATCGAACTCGCCCAGATGCGCTCGTGTGAAACGGTCGTAGATAAGCGCGGTGTTAATTCCCAGGTCGTCGGACCCTACATTTGATATTCCCTCAAGCATTGTTTCGGTACAGCCGCCAAAGGACATGCGAATCCGATCCTCCTCGGGAATATCGGGGAACTCACGGGCGATAGCCGCCTGGAAACCCTCCTCGTTGTAAAGCGCCGGCTGACCGCAGGATGTGGCTAGAGAGGCGTAAACCTCCTGCCAGACCTCGTCGGGCATATCCGGCTTCACCAGCAGCTGCAGATTAGGCCGGCGGATGTAGTGGCTTGCGCGGATGCACTGCAGGGTCAGGGCATTGTAATCGGGACCGAGCGCCCCCGACCAGGCGTTGTTATAGTCTATATTCTGGTAGAGTTCGCGAATGATATCAACGATATCCTCGCCGTTGTGGAAGCGGATAAGATGCTGGTCAAGCCTGCCGATATCGTCGCAGCCGTCCACATAATACACAAAGTTGTAGAGCACCAGCGCCTCATAGAGGGTGGTTGGCACTCTGTCGGTATGTTCAAGAGCTTCGATTAGCCCCTCATACACATCGTCGCGGCTGCGCAGATGGGCAAGCAGCTTTTCGCGGTAGATGTCGATGCCCTCTAAGACCTTCAGCAAACCGTCGCGGAAGTCGTCATGGGGAAGAGCCTCTACCCGCGCGCGGTAGCCGCAGATACCCTCGGCAAGAATTCGGCCGTAGTTTATGAAGGAATGGGTATAGCCGGCGCCGCCGACCGTATGGGGAGTGGGAAAGCCGGTGACTTTGTCCACTTCCTCACAGAGCGCGGTATAACACTCATCATCTACCTTTTTCTTCTTCTTTAGCGCGTCTCGGCTGAATGAGAGGGTGTAGGAATAGCTCGGACGCACGACCACATTGCAGTCGGAGGCGCCGGTAGCCCCGCCGCAGGGGTAGAGCTTGCCGCCGCGGTAGGGATCGGGATTGGTCAGCTCCCAATAACGCTTGAGAGCGTTTGAATATCTGAATATCGGCTCCCGGTCGGGGAATTCAAAAAGACCGCCTGCATATGGCTCGCCCGCATCGAAGAACCGCTGTGAAATTGTACTCATAATATCCACCTCTGTATTCATGAATTCTCCCGCGTTTTCAGCGCCTATTGCTTGTGGGAGAGAATTTCGTTTATC
Organism: Clostridiales bacterium; assembly: GCA_012514145.1. Taxonomy (GTDB): domain Bacteria; phylum Bacillota; class Clostridia; order Oscillospirales; family CAG-272; genus JAAZAV01. The sequence goes on from JAAZAV010000068.1 coordinate 5,565, forward strand.
GTGACATTGCGTACCGATTTGTTTTGTTTGACAGCCTCATATGCGGCAAATCCCGCAGCCTCGCCCATTGCGGCACAGTTGCCGGTCACCCGGTAGGAAGCCATAGCTTCATGTGAGCCGGATATTGTCTTCCCCGCCACCAGAAGCCCCTCCAGCCCCCGGGGGATCAGACAGCGGTAAGGAATCTGATATGGCTTGACCGGCCAGCATTTCTGCTCGGTTCCGCAGCTGACATGTATGTCGACGCCGAAGGTTACGGTGGTGATTCCGTCCTCGAACTTGCGCCCTTCCGCAAGGTCTTCGGCGACCAGTGTATACTCGCCTTCGATGCGCCGGGTCTCGCGCACGCCGAGCAGCGGCGCGGAAGAAATCAATTCCAGACCGGTAAAGGCGGGACAGTAGCGCTTGAAGGCTTCAAACACCTCGATAACCTGTGCGCGCCCTTCAATTGTCGCGTTTGTGAGCTCCCTTGCCGAGAGAGGATTGTAGCCGCGCATATGGGTGAGCTGGAACACGCCGAAATGTGTATTGGGCACCGGTATGAGATAGGGTACCTTGAATGGAACCCGCTCGGGCTTGCCGGCCGCGGTGAAGGCGTCATTCAGTTCCTCATACACCATCTTGCCCTTGATGTAGTCCTCGGGGATGTTCGCCACCAGGAACATCAGGGTCATTGCCTGACAGTCGCCATCTTCGTTCCCAAGCTGAAATGCCGCTCCGGCTTTTGCCGCGATATGCGCATTGCCGGTGGCGTCTATTGTACAGGAGGCGAGGTACGCATGCCTGCCGTCGGTGTTCTCGGTAATGATTCCGGTGACCCGATTGTCATCTTTGATAATATCCACCGCCCTGGTGCCGTAAAGCAGGTCAACTCCCGCCCCGGCACACTTTTCCTCTAAAATGGCGCGCATGTATTCGTAGTTGAAGCTCTTATCCCAAAAGCCTCCCCATTCTCCGCGCTCCTTGAGAGTGTCAACGATCTCCTTCATGAGACCGTCCTTGTTGGCATAGTCGAAGAGAGGATTCACGAAACCGCCCGTCCACATGCCGCCGAGCGACCACTGTTCCTCAACCAGCAGCACGGACGCGCCGCATCTTGCCGCTCCGATCGCCGCGCAGACACCCGCCGGTCCGCCGCCGCAGACGACAACATCATAGCTGCCCGCAACCGGTGTCTGAAGTGTTTCCTTTATGTAATCCATATCGGTATCCTCCAATCTGTCATATATACAAAGTCATTGTAACACAGCAGTGCTTCGATATCAAGTCGAAAAATGAAAAAAGGACCGCTGATACCCTTTATATATCCGCCGCGGGCGCGTAGGCACGCGGGCGGAAATATACCGTATCGGTCAGTCCTGCATTATTGTTTTCTGATTATGGATTATGAAGCCAGCCAGCGGTTAATCTCATCGGCGTATTGGGCATCCGGTCGGGTCTTAACCACATAGCGGTGGCGTCCGTTTTCGTCGCGGATGAAGCTGTTCTCGCCGGTTTCGGGATCAACCGACGCCCAGCCGCGGACCGTTGTATAACCGGCGCGCTCGGGGCAGCCTTCCAGCGCCAGCAGAATAGTCATCGGATCCCAGGAACTGCGGCCGTTGACACTGCCGTGAGCCTCAAATATGGTGCGCAGTGCGTCTCTGCTGTCAAGCCCGGTTTCGTGACCGCCGCTTATGACATCGCTGCCCACTTCCCAGCCAAGGAAGGTGATATCGCCCGGGTAGTTCTTAAGCAGATGTGCGGCTGCCCGGCGGGAGACATCCGAGCGGGCAAAATTGTTCTCGCGTCCGCGCCCGTCGTTTTCCCAGTTACCCGCCATCATCCAGAGATGGGAAACCTTGCGGCGCACCAGCTCCATACCCTCCTCGGAAGAGATAAGGCCGGCCAGTACCTGGGGGTAGCCGATTTCAACAAATTCGATGGGACCTTCCTCCTGCTCGAGAATCTGTCTGCAGAGATCAAGTGCCTCGGGAGTGCCGTCATTGGTACGGGAATTGGAAAAGTGTATAGCCAGCGACTTCTGATATGAGGGCTTGCCGCCGAAACCGGTGGCTTTGTGGTCGAGTCCCAGCGGTATGCGCCAAAGGTCTTCCGAGACCATAAATGCGTCTACTGAGGGTATGGTATATCCCATACAGGCGTTCACCGAGACTCCCAGCAGCTGCCAAAGTCCCTTCTTATGGGCGCGGCAGGCTATTCTCAGTGCGGCGGCGTCGTCACAGTCGGTCCACCAGTCGGTGCCGAGGATAATTTTTCTCATAGGGTACTTAAATCCTTTGTTGTCCTTTCTGTAGTAAAATTCAATGCATATTCAATGCATACGGAAATCGATTTCGAAGGGCAGAGGTCTGTCCTCGCCGAGTGCGGCGTATATCTCGAACCAAAGCGCCGAGATGGAAACCTCACCCTCCTTGATATCGCACATGACGAAATCGGGTGTTATTATGTCTGCCGCTTCTCTCGGACGTCCCGTGCGCAGATATGCCTTGGCGCGGTAGAAGAGCAGACGTCCGTCTTTTTTCAGCCTGTCGGGCAGAGTGTCAAAGAGCGCAAGATAACCCTCGTAATCCCCGCAGGCGGTAAGCACCTGGGCGGCGTTTACGATAAGCCCGCGGTCGGTATTGCAAAGCGACACGGCTTTCAGTATCAGCTCATGAGCGGTGTCGAGATCACCCCGTTCACCCTTTGCAAGCATGGCAAGGTTGCGGTAAGCCCAGGCATTCTCGGCAAGCGCCAGAGAACGCTTCCACGCCCGCTCGCATTCGTCGATTCCGCCGTTGGCGTAAAGCAGGACGCCGTACTGCAGCCAGCCGTACCAGCTGTCGGTGCGGAAAGCCGCCTCACGGACGACCTTTTCCCATTTCGGCGATACCAGATAACAGCGGGGCGGCTGTGAAACATCGTGTTCACGGAAGGTTCCGCCGTGCAGCACCCGCAGCCACTCGGCCTCGTTTTCGGTCACCGATGATTCGGGGAAGTCGACCACCGCTGACAGTCTCGGCCCTCCGAAGAGTTTTCTCGATTCTGCTTCAACATAGCCCCAGCCCTTGCCCGAAAAGACAAGTTCGCGGGAGACATATTCCGTCGGGAAAACATCAGTCAGCGCCCCATCGATGTCTGCAATGCCGCCGAGCGCCGCCAGCCTTTCGTCGATCTGAGCCTCGACGGCAGCCTGCGCCCTCTCCCAGCCGCCGAAGGCATCGGAAGGAGCAATGTCGGAAGCGCAGTATCCCTCGACCCAGCTCAGTGTCTCACCGGCTGCAAAAGGGATGTGCTCAAGCTGTGTATAAGCAAGTCCGGCCTGAATCTCGATGTAGGAGTCGCCCGGCTCGGCGAGGAAGCCGCCCCAGTGACGCCCGCCGGCACCCTGTCCCCAAAGGAACACCTTGCGCCCGAAAAGCCGGTGCTGAGAGAAGTGTATAAGTCCGCACCCGTCCGACTCCACCGCGGCTATCCACTTGGCGCGGTCTTTCGGAATCTTGTAGAAAAAGTCCTGGGAGCGCACAGAGTTTACGGGATAGCTGTAATCCACGCCGCCCGATACCGGTACTTCGGTCTTGTCGAGCAGATAACTGCCTTCGTCGTAGTAGCAGAGGAATGCGTCATCGGCGGGGACGACAACACGGGTTCCCTCGGTTTCGGGTACGGCGATATTCGACCACCAGTAGGTATATTTGTCCTCGCGGGAGGTGTTTTCTATGGTGTTGCGCAGATACAGCACCCCGCTGTCGGCAGGAATATACGCCTCTATGCAGTAGACTATATCGCGGATGCGCTCATACTCGAACATCCGGAGTATGGGTTCCCCTTCCGGCGTTTCGGCGAACTCGGTAAACAGAGGATCGCAGGTCAGAGGATTGTGACCCTTGATGCTTACATTGAACTCAACACCGCCCGAGAACCAGGCGTTGCGTATTGCCAGGTTGGCAGGCTGAAACACCGGGTTGACATAGAGCAGCTCCCTGCCGAGCCGCTTGTCGTAGAGCGACCAGAGCCTTCCGCCGAGAGAGGGCAGGAAGACAGCCCGCAGCAGGTCATTTTCCAGCACCGCCGCCGGAAAATCGGTCGGCTTTCGCTCACGGTCATAGTTGTCAAGTATGGTATAGGGAAGTATGGTGCCGATCATGCCTTTGCCGATATATCGCTTCTCCTCATCGGTAAGGCGGTCGGTGGTGCGCATGGGAGCGCGTATATATTCGACGTTGCGAATATCCGGCTGGAAATTTTCTTCACCGAGGGAAGCCGCCGGCATGTTCCATGTCGTAAGCTTTAATGCTGTCATTTTTTCACCGAGTTACATTACAATGTGCGAAAATCAACGGGAGTAATTTTACCATCGGATAGGGAGTTTGTCAATAACCATAACGAAAAATTCAAAAAAACAACCTGAATTTGACATACGCTTAACATTCGAAATTAATGAATAGTTCACAATCATGTGATATACTCACAAAACACTGACCGGCAACACAATGTCAGAGGCATTTGTAACTGCAACGGCAATCACAACCTGTAAAAATGTAACTCTCGCGTATGAGAGCAACATCGTGGCGAAAAACCGCTCTTTCTCCGTGGAAGCGGGTGATTACCTGTACATAATCGGCGAAAACGGCTCGGGCAAAACCACCTTGATGAAGGCGATGCCGGGCTTTAAGCCGGTAGCCTCCGGAAGCATAGAACCGGGCGACGGACTCTCTCATGTCGGTTTCGGAGCCATGGTTATCGCCGCCGTGCTGAACATCGCACCCATTAATCTGGCTATTTCCGTGGTGGTGCTTGCCGCATTCATAATAGCCTATGCCGCCGAGTTCATCAGAGGCGTTATTTCGCGCATAAAGGACAAATAAAAAGCCGCCGCAACGATGTGCGGCAGCCTTTGTGCACTCAGATCATATTCTTAAAAATCAAGTCAAACAGCTTTGAACAGGCTGTCGTCAGTGAGTGGGGAACCACGGCGCTTTCGTATTTTCCCGCACGGATGCACTCAACCGCGTCGGCGATCTCATAGACAAATCCGTTCTTTGTTTCGGTGTCGGTGAAGACCTCGACCGTTTCGCCCTTGTTGTTTATGAGATGCGGCTCAGGGGCATAATGAGTACGGCGGACCACTATCTTGCCCTCGGTGCCGTATATGACAAGCTCGTCGGGCAGGCGGGTGACAAAGCTGCAGGTCAGCGATACCGGAACCCGTCCGCAGAGATAACTGATATGCTCGGTGACATCCACACCGGTGCCCGAGTCTATCGAAAATACCGAAATCTCCGAGGTGGGAGCGCCCAGCATCATATCGGCGATTTCATATGCGTAGACAGTGATATCCCGCGCCGCGCCGCCACCCAGCTGCGGACCCATATAGCGTCCCTCGACCGACGGCGGAGCGATGAATCCGATCTGCACCGCCATATATACAGGCTTGCCGATGCGCCCGTCGTCCAGCCATTCCTTAGCCTTCAGGTTGCCCGGCAGATATCGGCTCCACATTGCCTCCATGACGAAAATGCCGTCGCGCTTCGAGCGGGCGAAGATGTCCTCCGCCTCCGCCGATGACGAAAACATGGCCTTTTCACAGATAACCGGAGTTTTATGTTCGAGACAGAGGGAAGTCAGCTCGTAATGAGCGTCGTTGGTAACGGCGATGTATACGCAGTCGGGACGTTCTGCTTTGAGCATGGCTTCATAGCTATTGTAGGAAGCCGGGATGTTGTGCTTAGACGCAAAATCCGCCGCCCTCTCCGCCGATTTCGAGGCTATCGCGCATACTTCGCAGCCCGAAATCAGCTTGACGGCGTCGCAGAATTTATTGGCTATATTGCCGGCGCCCATAACGGCAAATCTGAATTTATTCATGTATTTACCTCCCCGTCTTTATACACCCTTTATTGTATATTCCCGGCTTATGTTTGTCAAGCGGCGTTTATGTGAATATCGGAACATATTATAAAAACAAATACATAAGAGGTGGCATATGTCAGTTGTAACGATAATCGGCGCGGGCATGATGGGTTCCGCGCTGGCTTTTCCTTCAAGGGAAAACGGTCATGATGTGCGGCTTGTGGGAACCCACCTTGACCGTGAAATAATCGACACCTGCCGCGCTGTCGGAAGGCACCCCAAGTTCAAGCGTGACTTTCCCGACGGTGTGAAGTACTATCAGATCGAAGAAATGAACGCCGCCATCGACGGTGCGGACATGATTATCGGCGGAGTAAGTTCCTTCGGCGTGGACTGGTTCGGCGAGCACGTTTTGCCCGCAATCTCCGAAGAAACCCCTGTTCTGACGGTTACCAAGGGACTTATGGACACTCCTGACGGCAGACTTATAACCTACCCGGAGCTTTGGGCGCAGCGCCTCGCCGAGAAGGGACTGAAACGCAATCTTAACGCTGTCGGCGGTCCCTGCACAAGCTATGAGCTTGTAGCGCACGACCAGACCGAAGTTGCGTTCTGCGGCTCAGACATGGAAACCCTGCGCCGGCTTAAGCGCATTATGGCGACCGATTACTATCACATCAGCCTGACTACCGATGTTGTCGGCATTGAAAGCGCGGTGGCGCTGAAGAACGGCTATGCTCTCGGGATCGCTCTTACCATCGGCATCAACCAGCGCGAGTTCGGCATCGATTCGGAACTGCACTACAATTCGCAGGCGGCGGTTTTCGGCCAGTCTGTGCGTGAAATGGCAGGGCTGCTGCGTTACCAGGGCGCGGATGACCTGAACAATCTTGTAGTGGGCGCGGGAGACCTTTATGTCACCGTATACGGCGGCCGCACCCGTCTTGTGGGCATCCTTCTGGGCCGCGGAATGACTATTGACCAGGCGAAAGCCGAACTTAAAGGCGTCACTCTCGAGTCGCTGGTCGTGGCTGAACGTGTAGCGCGCGCGGTCCGCATTGCCGCCAAGCAGAGAAGACTGTCGCTTGACGATTACCCGCTGCTCATGCATGTGGACGATATACTCGCCGGCCGCTCGGGCGCCGATATCCCCTGGGAGTCCTTCACATATGAATATGAAGGTTAAGTAAATATATAACCGCACAACAGCACCGCCGGAAGTTTTTGAAATGCTTCCGGCGGTGTTTATTTGTCTGTATTGTTTATGCTTATTATGCTTCGAAAATCGTCCTGCCGCCTACAATAACGCGCTTCATCGTGATATTATCGTCGAATATGACTATATCTGCGCGCTTGCCGGCATCGAGAGTGCCCCGGTCGGATAGCTTCATTATTGCGGCTGGTGTGGCGGTCGCCATCTTCACGGCGTCGGTCAGCGGTACCTCGGCTAACTGAACCATGTTGCGCACAAGGCGGTCGGTGGTGGCTACACTTCCGGCGAACGCTGTCTTGTCGGTGAGCTTGGCAACACCGTCTTCGATTATAACCGGGAGACCGTTCTTGCGGGAGCCGATGACGCTCTCACCCTCGGGCATACCCGCGCCGCGCATGGCGTCGGTGATAAGGGCGATGCGGTCGGGACCCTTCAGCTTGTATATCAGCTTCAGCAGCGGCGGCGGCAGGTGTATGCCGTCGGCGATGATCTCCACCGTCATATCGTCCAGCAGGTAAGCCGCCTCAACCAGACCCGCGTGACGGAATACTCCCCTGCGGTGAACCGATGACATAGCCGAATAGAGGTGTGTCACATGGGTAAACCCCGCCTCAAAGGCTGCGATTGCTTCTTCACACAGACAGTCGGTGTGCCCCGAAGCCGCCAATATGCCGCGTTCACGCAGTTCCCTTGCAAAGTCAAGAGCTCCCTCGAGTTCGGGCGCGGCGCTCCAGCGTACGATTTTACCCGATAGCGCAAGCAGTTTGCGATACTCGGAGGGCTCAGGCGGACGGACATACTTGGGATCCTGGGCACCCTTCTGCGACATGGCGAAGTAGGGGCCTTCAAGGTGTATGCCCGCGAAGTCGGCGCCGTCAAGGTTGAGTTTCAGCGCCTCCTCATAGGCGGCGAACAGCCCGCTCATCTCTTCGAAGCTGCCGGATGTGGCGGTGGGGAACAGTGTGGTTGTGCCATGTATGCCGTGCATTCTTGCCGCGGCGAGGAAAGCCTCGGGCGTGCCGTCCATGAAGTCGGCATCTCCGCCGCCGTGACAGTGAATGTCGATAAAACCCGGCGCCACGAAACAGCCGCCCGCATCAATTGTATCGTCAACCATGACGGTGCTGCCGGCTTTGACTATTCTGCCGCCGCGGAAATAGACAGCACGGGGAGCGATATCACTGCCAACGACTCTGCCGTTTATTATTTTTGTAACTTTTTCTGCCATTTATTATGCTCCGTCAAAGTTCGGGGATCTCGTTGACAGCGACTTCTTCACCGCTCTCGAAAGCGCGTTCAACCGCCGTGAGGATGAATACAGGCGCTATCATATCGCGGTAATCAACGGGGGGCTGTCCGGAGAGCACCATGTCGGTGAAGAGATTTAACTCACGCTGATATCCGTCGGTACCGATGTCGAGACTGCGAAGTACCGAGCGGTTCTTGAAATACACGGACGCCGAATAGTCGGAGGGACCCCAGTAGCCGCTGACCTCGAAATCGCCGTAGTTAGCCTGCATGATAACCGAGTCATTGCGCTTCTTCGCCCGAACCGTTTTGACATCATAGCCGAAGATTTCACCCATTATCTGTATAAGATGCTGGGTATAGAACCAGAAGCCGCCGTATTCGTTCTCAAGGCTGATAGGAGAGCTTACCGAGCCGCCGATGAGCTTGTCGCGTTCGCGTGCGACCATCTGTTTCAGAGCTATTGTGTCGGTGACAATGCCGCAGCAGGAGAATGAGCAGAGCGGCACCCCTGCGGCCTTTGCCAGCCTGACCAGCTCCACAGCTTCGCCTTCGTCGCAGGTGGTGGGCTTGTCGATAAATGCAGGCTTTCCCGCCTTTATCAGTTCGCGGGCATATGGCAGGTGATTTGCGCCGTGACGCGCGGTGACCATTATGGCGTCGCAGTGATCGATGAGCTGCTCGGGGGAGTCGGCAAAGTATTCCACGCCGCAGAGTTCGCGGAGCTTGTCATTTGCCGCGCCGTCATAACCGTAAGCGCTCGTTACCCTGAATCCGGGAGTGAGACGGCCGCCCCTCAGGGGATGACCGCCGTTGATGAGCTGTCCGAAAGCCAGGGCGTGGGAGTTTTCCGTGCCAAGAATGGCAACCCGGATATCTTTGTTACACATATGTTATACCTCTCTTGATGTTCACAGATTAATGCTTCTTGGGAAGGGGATTGTCGGCGTGAATTTTCTCCATGACAGCGATGAGCTGACGAATCTTCTCGGGCTTGATAACAAGCTCGCCGCCGGCTGTCAGGTGATTGAAGATCATGTCGTAGTATTCCTGAACCGCCGAGGTGAAGACCGAGCCGGATAAATCATCTTCGAATTCGTGCCAGGTGAGCTTTTCGGAGCAGTAGGCCGGCTTGCCTTCGGCGTTGCGGAGGGGTTCAAGGGTGAGTTTCTGCTCGGGCGCCTCCTCATCCTTGTAATACTTGTATTTCACGGTGCGGGTATCGGTGATAAGCGAGCCGCGGGAGCCCATGACCTTATAGGTATAGCTCGAGTAGGCATCGCAGCTGGAGATTTCAATGTCAAACATCGGACGGCCGGGCGCGGTCATAAGCACCTTTACATAGTCCTCGGCGTCGCCGAAGGTATTTACGCAGTCCAGCTTCGACATAATCTGCGGCATGCCGTCGTAGTCCATAAGTGTGAGAATCTGTTCAAAGGGGTGGGGACCGGTGTTGAGCATGGAGCCGCCGTAGCGAAGTTGAGTGGTCTGCCAGTCCCAGCGGCGTGAGAAGCCGTTGAAGCGAACGCTTACCTGAACAATGCGTCCCAGCACGCCCGAGTCGATTATCTCACGCATGCGCTTGAAATAGGGCGCGAAATGTGACTGCTGGAAGATCGACAGCATCACGTTGTTCTTCTTCGCGGCGTTAATCATGTCGTCGCACTCGGTGACGCGGCCGGCGAAGGGCTTTTCAACCACTACATTGAAGCCGTGATTAAGCAGATCAAGGGTTATCGGGTAGTGGAAGTTCGAATAGGTTGCGTTCACCACAAGATCGATGTCATCGCGGTTGAAGAGGGAACGATAATCGGCATAGACATCGCAGCCGTATTCGGTGAGAGCGGTATAGCGGCGATCGGCGATCTCGTCTACAGCCGCTACAATATTGTAGTGGGTGTTTGCCGGGCTCATGAAGAATTTGCCGTGGATGTCGCGGCCGCTGCGGCCCTGTCCGATGATTGCAACATTAAGTTTTTTCAAGGTTATATACCTCCGATATTTATTGACGTGATTTTACGGCAGTTTTTTGCCTGCGGCTAAATATAGCCTGTACCACTCCTCGCGGGAGAGAATGACGTCGGCAGCCTTCGCCATCTCCGCTGAACGGGATGGGGTGGTGGAGCCGGAAATCGGCTGCATACAGGCGGGATGGCGCAGGAGCCAGGCGATGACGACGCCGGTGGGGGTGATGCCGTGAGTCTCGGCGACTTCGTCAAGAACACGGTTAAGTTCGGCGAATTCGGGATTTCCGATATATGCACCCTTGAAGAAGCCGTGCTGGAAGGGCGACCAGGGCTGAATGGTGATTCCCTTGAGGCGGCAGTAATTGAGTACCATGCCGTCCCGGTTGATGCCGGCTTCATTTTTCATGTTCACGTTGATGCCGGCGTCGATCATGCCGGTCTCGGTGAGACTGAGCTGAAGCTGATTGATTTTAATCGTGCCCTCGCCAAGTGCCTGTGAGAGCAGTTCCATCTGCATAGGGTCCTGGTTGGAGACGCCGAAGTTCAGCACCTTGCCGCTGCTGCGGAGAATGTCAAAGGCTTCGGCAACCTCCTCCGGCTCCACAAGCGCATCGGGGCGGTGGAGCAGCAGGAAGTCCACATAGTCGGTCTTTAAGCGTTTAAGACTTCCGTCGAGTGCTTCAAGGATATGTTCCTTCGAGAAGTCATACATGCCCCGGCGGATGCCGCACTTGGTCTGGATAAGCATCTTTTCGCGCATTCCGGGATTTGCGGCAAGAAAATCGCCGAAAACCTCCTCGCAGCGTCCGCCGCCATAGATGTCGGCGTGGTCGAAGAAGTTTATGCCGCACTCAAGGTCGGTCTTGATAAGCCGGTCAAGGTCAGCGGGAGCAAGACCGCCGATACGCATACAGCCCTGTGCCAGGCGAGAAGCCTTAGTGCCTGCAAGCTCGAAATATCTCATAAACTAACCTCCTTGGGTTATAATTGTCATTTTTTGAAAGCGTATGCGAGAAAACTCTGAATATGGTCGTCCCAGTACTCCCAGGTATGCGCCCCCGGGTCCTCCTCGTAGACATAATCGAAGGGATTGCCCTCGAAGGTGCCGAAGAAATCCCGTGTATAGCGTGCGGCATCCAGCAGAAAATCCGAGCTTCCGATTGAGTGGTATATCCTCGGCACCGGCAGACCGTCCGTAATTATGCGCATTGCGTTGAACTGCGGATCCTCTTCGGTTCCGGCAATCTTTTTTCCGTCGAAGCGGATGTAAGCATATCTGTCGGTCTCGGGATCGAGATTCGATGTGTCCTCAGGCAGCTTCCGGTTCGTCATACCGGCGGACAGACAGCCGATGACGCTGTAGAATTCGGGATTTGCAAGTCCTATTTTGAGCGCGCCGGCGCCGCCCATGGACAGACCGCAAATCATGTTGTGCCCGCGGTCGAGAGGAAGCCCGAAAAAGCCGTGCATGACCTGGGGCAGTTCCTTTGCCACATAATCGTAGAAGTTGCCGCCGTGTGCGAGATTTGCGTACCCGGACTTCTCAACCGAGGGCATTATGACCGCCAGCCCGAGGGGCGCGGCATAGCGCTCGATACTGGTGCGGCGCTGCCATATGGTCTCGTCGTCCGAGGAGCCGTGCAGCAGCCAGAGCACCGGAGTATCGCTGCCTCCTCCCGCGCTGTCCATGCCGATGAGGTTTGAAGCCTTCTGGGGCAGAATTACATCGCAGGTCACCTGACGGTGAAGCGCGTTTGAATAAAAATGAGCGTGAAGCAGTGCCATCAGCCTTTCCTCCCTCTTATTCCGTCGATATATTTCAGAACAAGCTGAATCTCGTTATCCCAGAACGCCCAGTTGTGGCCGCCCTCCGCCTCACGGTAGGTCAGGTCGTAGCCAAGACCCTCAAGATGAGACTTCATATTGCGGTTCTGTCCGATCAGTGAGTCTGAGGTGCCGCAGGATATGAACACCTTCGGCTTTTCCTTGTCGGATGCCGCCAGCTTTTCAGCCAGAGCGAAAACATCGTTGACCGAGCCGGGGAAATCCTCATGAGCGCCGAAGATGTCAGAGAAATACGAGTCATAGGAGCCTTTTATCACCCGCGGGTCGAAACACGCCGACAGGGGCGCGGCTATCGAGAAGCTCTCGGGGTATGTCAGCGCGATGGCAAGCGAGCCGTAGCCGCCCATAGAGTTGCCTGAAATCCAGTTGTCCTCCCGCTTTGACGACATGCCGGGGAAGAAACTGCGGCATATCTTCGGCAGCTCCTCGCCGATGAAGGCGCGGTAGTTATAGCCGAACTTCATGTCGGTGTACCAGCCGAGATAGGTTGTGGGCATTACCACCGCAATACCCCGTTCCTCCGCATAACGCTCCACGTTGGTACGCCGCATCCAGATGGTATGGTCGTCGCTCATGCCGTGCAGCAGCCAGAGCACCGGGTATGTTTGGCTGACTTGACCTTCGGTGACGCCGATGTTGCCCACCGTGCGCTGCGGCAGAACCACATTCATTGACATACACATGCCGATTACGTCCGAGAAGAAACTGACCTCAAAAAATGCCATGAAACCACTCCTTTAAAATCAAATCGCAATGACCTAATATATCATCAAGCGCCGCGTCTCTCAGCCGTGCGGTGGCGTGAAGGGCGCAGAGAATGCAGGGCAGAGTCTGCCTTTTTCTATTATGAAAGATTCGTTTGGAGCCGCGATCGCCTCGTATACCGCGCCGTTTATCGATATGGATAGGGATGTGGGCCTGTCGTTAAGGCAGGATATGGTGATAACATAGCCGTCGGTGCCGGTCACAACACGGAAGCCGTCTGACATTGTGAAAATTTCCCGTCCGTCAATATATGCCGTCGCCTTGCCGCTCTCTCGGATAAGCCTGTATACATGATCGCCTATGGTTTGAGTATAATCAGAGTCATCGGGGGAGACATCGGAGTTCCATATAAGCCTGCCGGAAACATAATCCACACCCCGCAGATATGCGATATATTCGAGAGTGCCCAGCAATGTGGGACCGTAGCCCTCCATCTGACCGAGCGGAGTTCCATCGGCTGGGTCATACTGCTGAACATATTTGCCGAAGCGTTTGTGATTTTCAAGCCATGCCCGTCCGATAAGGGTCGCCTCCGCATGGTGACCGTAGCGAAGAAGCGCGTCAAGAGAACGCTGGAAAGAAAGCCCCTGTGCCGGTCCCGACCAGCTGTTGTCAAGCGTATCTCCCGCCATATTTTTTCGGATTATCTCCATAACGCGCTCGCTGCAGTTATTCTGCTTCTCCGAGACATAGTAAAGCGGGTCATTCGCCGCGATGTTGGGCAGCGGCAGAGGAGTGAAGAACTCATCCTTTGCCATAAGGTGACGCGAAACGAAGGTATCCGCCATCTCCTGGGTGAAGAGTCCGTGATACATGCACTTGATATTGGCAAGTGACAGGCAGTAGAGCATGCGGTTGTCACGGTCTCTGTCGTATACAGCGCCCCGTTCATCATCCCAGAGGTATTCACGAACCTTCGCCTGAACCGCGTCTGCCTTGGTCCGCCATTGGGCTGCTTCGTCTTGTCTGCCGAGAATATCGCAGATTTCCGCCAATACGGTGCGCATGGAGTAGGAATAAGCCATATATTCCGCCGACTCGAAGGGAAGCCCGGGACCCTCGGGAGGGTTCTCACCGCTGAATGCGCCGTTATTGACAGCATGAACTCCCTCGGACATGAAGCGGGTATTGTTGTCATCGCCGGTATCCCACATGCACCAGGTTTCGAGACAGCCGTCGCCGTCGCTGTCGCGGTAGGTCCAGAGGTAGTTGTCATAATCGCGAAGCGAGTTGTACAGCAGCTCCAGGTAATTCTTGTCCTCGCCGATGATATAGTACATGCGCAGCGCCGAGATGCTGAAGAAATTGCCCTGCATCCAGTCGAAATGAACCGCAAGACCAGACCATGGCATGCGGCAGGTGATCATACCCGGCATACGTCCGTCGCGCCGCTGATATTCCATGAAAATCAGATGGTTGCCGAGAGCCGCCTCCGCGTTTCGGGCAGCATACATCTCGCCGCCCATGGGTTGGGTCTCCAGCCAGACGCCGTTGTATTTGGCGCCCTCTTTCAACACGATTTTGTCACCGAAGCGGTCAAGGTTAGACAGACACAGTTCTTCGCAGCGATTATATATCGCCTGAAGCGCCGCGTCGGAAGTGCTGAAAGAAACAGAGGTTTTCGGAACATTATAATAAGCGGGGGTTAACAGATGAGACATAACCTGACCTCCCTGTCAGCTGAACTGCTCGACAAACTTGTTGAGCGCTTCCTCTGCCGCCGACTTGTTAGCGTCATACATGGATGCGAAATCGGTGGAAGCCTCATAGACCAGCGAGCAGAAGCGCGCCGAGAGATCGCCCCATCCGTAGTAAATACCCAGGTCATAAGAGCGGGAGTCAAATATAAGGTCGAGCATGTCGGAGGTGATGAGGTCACGCGCGTACTTGCTCTTCATGGCTATTTCGTAGTATGCCGGAATAACCGTATAGTGGGACTCGGCTGCCAGCGATTCAATTACTATCGAGGTGCGGTCGAGATCGGTGGCGGTGAGGGGAATAACCATTGCCGCAGCTATGTAATTCACCGCCGAGTAGTAACCGTCCTGCTTCTCATTCAGCTTCGGTGTGGGAACAACACCGAAATCAATGTCGCTGTCGCGCATGTCTGACATCACCGCCAGAACCTCACCGCAGAAGAGAGCACTGCCCGCCTTGAATACGCCTATAAGCTCGGCATAGTTGTCGCTTGGCTCAAATCCGACGGGAGCGGCGGTACTGTATTTCTTGGCAGTCAGCGAATAGCGGATCCAGTAATCCTGAAGACCGATTAAGGAATCGATAACCTCGTATATACGCTGGTTGTTCATTGTGAGCGAAATACTGCCGTCCTTTGCCGCGGTTGCTATGCGCTCGCCAGAACCGATATAACCGGCGGTTATTACATAGTCATGGGCAACCAGACCCCAGCGATCCGACTTGTCCATCAAACCGTCGCCGTTTACGTCGGACATAACCGCTTTGCACATGGCGGTCATGTTGTCCATTGTCCAGGTGCCCGCAGCCATCAGGTCGTAAGGTTCGTCGAGATTGAAATCTTCTATATATTGGGCATCTCTAAAAACCTCATGCAATATTCGCCCAAATATGATATAATATACCTATGAAACAGATAAATTTTTTTGCCGAAGATAATCGCCTTGACAGGCTCAGTAAAATGGGTGACCCACTTGAA
>JAAZAV010000069.1 GCA_012514145.1 Clostridiales bacterium
GAGCTGCGCGAGGAGTTCGGCGGCATCAATCCCACCGTGGTTCACACCGCCGCCCACGACACCGCCTCCGCCGTAGTCGCCGTTCCCGCAAAGGGTGACAGCTTCGTCTACATCTCCAGCGGAACCTGGTCGCTCATGGGCACCGAGTTCAAGGAGCCGCTCGTCACCAAGGAGTCCTTCGGCTACGACTTCACCAACGAAGGCGGTGTGGGTAATACCATCCGCTTCCTAAAGAATATCATGGGTCTCTGGCTTGAGCAGGAGTCGAGGCGCCAGTGGGCGCGCGAGGGCAAGAAGGTCACCTACGACGAGTTATCGGACATGGCCGTGGCTTCCGAACCGCTTAAGTGCATAATAAATCCCGACGACACCGTCTTCACCCCGCCCGGCGACATGCCCGGACGAATCGCCGAGTACTGCAGAAAGACCGGTCAGTATGTACCCGAGACCATGGGCGAGTTTGTTCGCTGCATCTTCGACTCCCTGGCGCTCAAGTACCGCTACACCGTGGAGTGTATCGACAAGCTCCAGGGCAGGCGCACCCCCTTTATCAACATCGTGGGCGGCGGCACCAAGGAGATTCCCCTTTGTCAGTTCGCCGCGGATGCCTGCGGACGCCCGGTTTACGCCGGTCCGGTTGAGGCAACCGCCATCGGCAACATCGCCGTTCAGTTAATCGCCGCCGGTGAGATAAAGGACGTGGCAGAAGCCCGCCACATCGTCCGCAACAGCTTCGAGATAAAGCACTACGAGCCCAACACCGCCGATTCCGCCCGCTGGGACGACGGCTATGCCCGCTTCCTGAAGCTGATATCATAAATCATAAGGATTTAACCTCCCGTCAGAGGCATATTTCCCTTCGATAAACTCAAAAACACAGAAATTCACACAGGAGAACACATAGTATGAGCATTGACAAAGCCTATTCTCTGGCAAAGGAACAGTACGCCGCCATCGGTGTCGACACCGACGCCGCCATAGCCCGGCTTAAGAAAATCCCGGTATCCCTCCACTGCTGGCAGGGCGATGACGTCCGCGGCTTCGAGAATCCCGACGGCGACCTGACCGGCGGCATTCAGACCACCGGCAACTACCCGGGCAGAGCGCGCACCATTGCCGAACTCCGCGCCGACTTCGAGAAGGTCGCCTCCTTCGTTCCCGGCAAAAAGCGCATCTCGCTCCATGCCATCTACCTCGACGCCATGGGCGAGAAGGTCGAGCGCAACGCCGTCCAGCCCAAACACTTCGACAGCTGGATCGACTGGGCAAAGAAGATAGGCATCGGCATCGACTTTAACCCCACCTGCTTCTCACATCCTCTTTCCGGCGACGGATTCACTCTGGCACATCCCGATCCCGCTGTCCGCAAGTTCTGGATAGAGCATGTCATCGCCTGCCGTAAAATAGCGGAGTACATCGGCAGGAAGATGAACGACCGCACCATGAACAATATCTGGCTGCCCGACGGCTTCAAGGACATTCCGGTTGACCGTTACGCCGCCCGCAAGCGCATGATGGAGTCGCTTGACGAGATATTAGCCGCCGACATCGACAAAAAGTACTGCGCCGACACTCTCGAGAGCAAGCTGTTCGGCATCGGCGCCGAGAGCTGCACCATCACTTCAAACGAGTTCTGCATCTGCTACTGCGCAAAGCGCGGCATTATGACCACCCTCGACGCGGGTCACTATCATCCCACCGAGGTAATCTCCGACAAGCTCAGCTCGGTGCTCCTCTTCATAGATGAGGTTATGCTCCACGTATCCCGCCCGGTACGCTGGGACTCGGATCACGTAGTGATTTATGACGACGAGCTTAAGGCTATCGCCCAGGAGATTATCCGCAACAGGTTTGAGGATCGGGTTCACATCGGTCTCGACTATTTCGACGCTTCGATCAACCGCATAGCCGCCTGGACGATAGGCGCACGCAACATGCAGCGTGCGCTTCTCACCGCTCTGCTGGAGCCCACCGAAGCTCTCCGCAAAGCCGAGCTTGAGGGCGACTACACCTCCCGTCTCGCCCTGCTTGAGGAGTACAAGACCTACCCCATCGGCGCCGTCTGGGACGAATACTGCCGTGTCTGCGGCGTTCCCGTCCGCGATGAGTGGCTTGCGTCGGCAAAACAGTATGAGAAAGACGTTCTCTCAAAGAGATAATCGGTTTTCTCTCCGCGCCGACCGATTTCGGGTCGGTAAATAAAGATTGTTTCGGCGCATCCTCCGTAAATGCAGAGGATGCGCCGTTTTTTGTCTGTCGCAGTCCCAAATAAATAACCCGAAGCCGTTCTTGACAGAGACAAAGACTTCGGGTTATAATTATGCTGTCGGAAGCTGATACACATTACGATACAAAATGGGGGAACAACAATGATAAAGACAAATACAAGCCTCAGATTATTCACCCTCCTGCTCGCATCAGTCATGCTGGCGGCATTCGTTTCATGTTCGGGCGGCGGCGATAAGGGCGCCGATACCGGGTCCGCCGCGGCACAAGCAACCGAAGCACCCGAAACCGAAATTACCGAAACGGGACGCGCCGCCATTCGCGACGGACTGCCGGACGATGCTGACCTTGGCGGGCGCACGATACGCCTGCTCTGCCGAAACGGCGACCAGAGCACCGCTATGGAGTTCTGCATCGAGGAGGAATCGGGCGATGTGGTTGAGGATGCCGTATATTTGCGCAACATGAAGGTGTGTGAGAGGCTCAACTGCGGGATTGAGACCAAGCCGGTAGCGGAGGACAGGCACGGCGGTTCGAAAATAAACGCCCTTGTCACCTCGGTCATACTTGCAGGGGATGACGAATACGACATGCTGGCTAACCACATGAACCAGTCCAACAACCATGTACTCCAGGGTCCCTATCTCAACCTGGCGAATCTCGACTGGCTTGATTTCTCTCAGCCCTGGTGGTGCTCCTCCTATACAAAGGCGGTTACCATCGACGGCAAGCAATACACCTGCACCGGCGAGGCGTCAATATCCATGATATCAAGCGCATATATAATTTTCGTCAACAAGGCGGTCTACGGCGAGCACTTCGACGGCAGTGTCTATGATATAGTGCTTGACGGCGAGTGGACGCTTGACAAGATTTCCGAGCTTTCCGCCGCCGTCTACTCCGACCTGAACGGCAACGGCGTGAAGGATTACGATGACCTTGTGGGGCTTGTCTATCATACCGCCGGTGCGGCAATCGAGTTTGACGGGCTGTCTGCCAGCTGCCGCCTGACCTTTACAGAGGAGAAGGACGGAAAGTTCTTCTGGGCGCTGGAGAATCCCCGCACCGCGGATTTCCTTGACAAGGCTAAAAGAATGCTGCACGACGGCAACAACGCTTTCGGATTCCCCGGTGAATTTGACGGAGCGATGCTGGGCAAATGCATAAACGACACCGCACTGTTCACCTTCAACTATCTCATCGGCACAAGCCACCTGCGGGATATGGAGAGCGACTACGGAATTCTGCCCATGCCGAAGCTATATGAGTCGGACGACGGCTATTCCTCATCCGTCCATAACGGCGCGTCGGTGTTTGCGATACCCGTGACCGCTAAAAATCCCGACGAGATTGCCATGTTCATGGAGGCGGCTAACGCCGAGAGCTACCGCAGTGTCACTCCGGCTTATTTCGACGTGGCGCTGAAGGTCAAATACGCCCGCGACGACGAGGCGTCTCAGATGCTCGATATTGCCGTTGGCGGTCTCTACTTTGATCGGGCGTATACCTTCAACACTCTGCTGGACTCGCCCGCCACGGTGTTCCGCACCATGCTTCAGACAACCGCAGCCATCGATTCGGGAATGTCAACCATCGCCTCATATAAATCCAAATTCGACACCAATCTCGCCAAACTCACCGACGGCTTCGCCGCTCTTAACTGAAAAAACGGAGAATAACATGCTGAAAAGACAGATACTGAACATAGTCAACTTCATACGCGCCTGCGAGCCGAGAGTCAAGGTTGACCTTGTAAAACCGGTACGGGAGCAGATACGGCTAATGAAGCGGCACGGGCTTCGGGGGACCTTTCTCATTCAGTATGACGCGCTGCTGGAGCCGGTCTACACCGACATGCTGAAGGAGCTTGACCCGGCGCAGTTCGAGATCGGCGTCTGGCATGAGATAGTACAGCCCGAGGTCGAGAAACTGGGCATAAAATGGACGGGGCGCTGGGCGTGGGACTGGCATGCCCACTGCGGGTTCGCCGTGGGCTACACGAAAGCCGAACGCGAAGCCATAGCCGATGAGTTATTCGCCAAATTCCGGGAGGTGTTCGGGTATTATCCCCGGGTTTTCGGCTCCTGGTTCTTCGACACCCACACGGTGCGCTACCTGAGCTCCAAATACGGTCTTGACGCCCTGTGCAACTGCAAGGAGCAGTACGGCACCGACGGCTATACCCTCTGGGGCGGCTATTACGGGCAGGCATATTATCCCAGCGTTGTCAACATGTTCATGCCGTCGCAGAGCGAAGCGACAAAAATGGATGTTCCGCTTTTCCGGATGTTAGGCTCCGATCAGGTCTATCAGTACGATTTCGGCATGAGCGTTGAGGAGGGCGCCGGAGTGCAGGGCGTCATAACCCTCGAGCCGGTCTACACCCGCGGCACCGGCGGCGGAGGCGTTCCCCGCTGGGTGGACTGGTATATGCGCGAGAATTACAACGGCGAATGCCTGACCTTCGGCTACGCTCAGGCGGGTCAGGAGAACCCCTTCGGCTGGGACGCAATGGGCGCGGGGCTTACCTATCAGTTCGCTCTGTTTGAAAAGCTGCGGGACGAGGGCAGAATCATCGTCGAGCCGCTGGGCGACACGGGGCGCTGGTATAAGAAAACCTACACCGCCACACCCGCGTCAACAATCACGGCGCATACAACCTTCGACGACAGGGACAGGGATTCGGTGTGGTATTCCAGCCGTTTCTACCGCTGCAACCTCTACACAGAGGAGGGCGTTACCCGCATCCGCGATCTGCATGTCTTTGACGACGGCTGCCCCGACCCCTTCGAGGACAGGGTCTGCGAGTCAAACGAGGTGACATATGAGACTCTGCCCGTTGCCGACGGCAACCGCCATTCGGGGAACGGCGTGCGGGCGGGCGTATACTTCACATACGCCGACGGCAGTCCGGTTGTTACAGACGGCTTTGCCTTTACCGACTGCGGCGGCAATACGGCGATTGCCGACTACGGCACGCTGGCCTTCACTCTTGGCGAGAATTTTCTCCGGATTGAGAGCGGGCAGGATTTCACCGCCGAATACCGCAGCGGCGGCGGCGCGGATCACCGTCCCGGGCTTGTATCTCTGAGCGGCGATTTGCTTAAATTCAGATATGCCGGCAGGGAATACGGCATAAAACTCACCACCGGACGCTTCCTGTCGCCCTGCAGGATTGAATCGGAGGGCGGCGTCATAACCGCCGAAATCATACTCGTTTAACCTGAAACATCTGCCCGAGGTCAGAATTATGGCACTCTGCGATTCGAGGATAGAAAATTACATACGAAATATACATTTTGACGAACTGAATACAATGGGGCCAAACCGGCGGGCGGCGAGAAAATTCCGGCTGGCGTTGGAGACTCTGACGCTCACGCTCAAGACCGAAAAGAGCGGCGAACCCGACGAGCTTTTCGGCTGGTTCAGTTTTGACACGACAGGTATAGACGGAGCGCTGCTTAACCGCAGAGCCTTCGACGACGAGAAGCCTGACGGGGAACTGAGCGAAATCCTCAGCCGTCCCGCCCTCTGCGGCAGCCGAATCAATGTGGACAGAGGTCATACTCTGGTCGACTATGAGGCGCTGCTCAGCCGCGGGCTTGACGCCTATGCCGCCGATATAAGGGCGGAGCTTGAAACCTGCGGAGATCCTGAAAACCATGTGCTGCGGGCGATGGCTGACAGTCTCTCGGCGGCGGCCGGCTTCACGGCGCGGCTGGTTGCTCACATCGACAGCCTGAGAGAAGGCGGGGAACTGGCAGAAAAAGACAGAGCGCGGCTTGAAGCGATACGCGATTCACTGAGCAGAGTACCCGCCGGTCCCGCCGAGAGCTTCCGGGATGCGCTGCAGTCGGTCTGGCTGGTGCATTTTCTTACGCCCCTTGTCGACAATGCCTGGTACAGCATCTCCCTCGGCCGTTTCGACCTTTTCATGTACCCTTACTATCTGCGCTCACGGGCGGCGGGAATGACCATAGACGAGGCAAAGGCGCTGCTTCTCAACTTCTGGCGGCTGCTCAACAGTTACGCCGACGGCGCCTGTCTGCTGAATGTGGGCCCGGAATACAACGAGCTGTCATATCTCGTCATCGAGTGTCAGAAGGAGTTCGGTCTGCCCGCCCCCATACTCGGCGCACGGGTGGCATCCGAAACGCAGGACGAGGTGTGGAAGGCGCTCATCGATGAGAAACTGTTCTCAATGGGTCAGCCAACCTTCTACGGCGAGGAATCCTGCATCGCCGCCCTTCTTGAAAAGGGTGTGCCGCAGGAGGACGCCGCGGGCTTCTCCAACAACAGCTGCATGGGGATAAGTCTGCCGGGGCACGAATTCAACAGCATGTGGGGATGTGTACTGTCTATACAGGCGCTGCTTGAAGCGGCGCTGAACGGCGGACGGCTGCTTGACGGGAGAGCGGGGCTGAATGTGCCCGATATCGGCGAAGTCACATCGCTTGATGAGCTGTATGACGCCTTCGCCCGATGCGCGAAATACTGCTTGGGTGAGCTATGTCTGCCGGCATATGAGGCGCGGGCAGTCTATTCCGAGCGCTGCGAGCCCGACCCCTTCGTGTCGCTGCTCACAAAAGACTGCATACGCCGGCGGTGCGACCGCATCTCGGGTGCCGATTACCACAACATCACCGTGGAATGCATGGGCATGATTAACGCCTCCGACGCCATCTGCGCCATCGACCGGCTGGTTTTCCGGGAGGGCAGATATACCCTCGCCGACTTCAATGCCGCCGTCAGAGCGAACTATGAGGGTCACGGCCAACTGCGCCGCGATATTATGGCATGTCCGAAATTCGGTGAGAACGGCGCTGCCGATGAATACGCGGTGCGGATTGCGGAAACGCTGGCGGAGATAATCCGCTCCTTCAGCCATGACCGCATGTACTATTCGCCCTCGCTGCATACTCTTGACGCCAATGTGGGGGACGGCGCGGCGTGGCATGCGGGCTATGATGGCAGACTGGCTGGAACGCCCTTCGCCAAGAACGCGGGCTGCGCAAACGAGGCGAGGAAGCCCGACCCAACATCGCTGGTGTTATCCTCATCGAAACTGCCCCAGAGCAGCTTCTTCGGCGGTCAGCCGCTGGATGTCAGCTTCCCGCCGGGCAGAATAAATACCGATCGCGAGAAAACAGCGGCGCTTATAGAGGTCTACTTCGCGCGCGGCGGTCTGCAGTTCCAGGTCAACGCACTGTCTCCGGCTGTGCTGCGGGAGGCATATGAGCATCCCGAGCGGCATCCCGGGCTTGTGGTGCGTATCGGCGGCTACAGCGTGGCGTTCGCGCGGCTGGGCGAGCGTTCTAAGCTTGAGCTAATCGACCGTGTGGAGCGCGAGGGCAGTATATGAGGGTGCGGGATATGCAAAAAACGTGTAATCTGATACAAGCGAATATAAAGAAAGGGCTTCACAGAGGAGCGCAGCTCACACAGGAGCAAAGCTCCTGTACCGGAGCCGATAAAAGCCGATGAAAATCACACAAATGCATAACTCAACCATGACCCAGATGATGGGTTACCTTATCGTTACCGACGGCGGACGGCTGATAGTTTTCGATGGCGGCAACAGGGGGGACGCTGCCGAGCTTGCAAGGCTGGTGCGCGGCTGCGGCGGTCATATTGATCTCTGGTTTCTCTCTCATCCCCACTCCGACCATGTGGGAGCGCTGCTCGAATGGATAGAAAAGCCGGAGCTTGCCGAGGGGATAAGCGTCGGCAAGCTCCTTTACAGTCCGGCACCCGAGGGCTTTGTGCCCGACAGCGGCGATGAGTGGAATGACCTGAACGAGTTCGCCCGGGTGTTCCCGAAGTGTGGCTACCCGGCAAAGGCTCTCGAGGGCGGCGAACTGTTCACTGTGGATAATGTCGCAATCGAGGTTCTGTGGGTGCCTTCGCCCGATCTGAAATCCGGCATGGTAAACGATCTCTCGGTGGTCTGCCGACTGACCGAAGTACTGCCCGGCGACCGTGAGTTCGCGATGATATTCTTAGGCGACCTGTGGGTGCGCGGCGGTGAGGATTTGCTTAAGCAATACGCCGACCGTCCGGAGAAGCTGAGAGCCGACGCGGTTCAGATGGCACACCACGGTCAGAACGGCGTCGATTTCCCGGTGTATGAGGCTATTATGCCCACCTGGGCGTTCTGGCCCACCCCCGACTGGCTTTGGCTCAACATGGGCGGCGGCCGGGCTGGCGCCGGCCCGTTTAAGACGCTTGTAGTCCGGGCGTGGATGGAGCAGTTAGGCGCTATACCGGTAACCAGCTTCGCCGGCTCACCTCACACCGTATTCGACACGGCAGAAGAACTCGGACGGATGGGGAAGTAATATCAGAGAATAAAGACGCACCGTATCCGAATTGCATCGGGATACGGTGCGTCTTATCATTTTTAGGAGAAATGTTCGTCTTGCCGGGGTTTATCTGCGGCGGCGGGATACGAGAATAGCACCGGCGGAGAGCAGAGAAATGAGCATTACGCCGGTTACGTCAAAGGTCTGGGGAGATGCTTTTGGCTTAGCCGCGGCTGCGCCGGCAGCCGGTGTAGTGGCTGCAGCGGTGGTCTCAACCTTCACGCCAAGTTTAAAGAAGGGATATTCCGGAGTATTCCAGCCGTCCTTCACCAGGTATGATGTGGAGGAAATGCCGTTGACCTGAATGTTTATGCCGATTTCGCTGCCGACACTGCCTGCCATGGGCATTCTCATCTCTGCGGAGTAGCCATAGTCGGTTTTATTCGCAGCATATTTGAAATCGTCGCCCAAAACATCGACAGTATAGTAATTCTTATTGGCATTGCGATCTTTCCAGGTACCGTAGCCGGTGAAGTCAACCCGGTACTGCATGCCGTAGTTCTTGCCGTCGTTGTCGTCGTCAATGAAGCACTCGATGGAGTCGGCGGTCCAGGGCTGATTCGTCTTTGCCTCGGCGGAGATGTCGGTGAGGGTGGTGTCATGAACCTCGGCGTACATGTAAAGGAAACCGTCTGACCACACGAACCAGACATCCGCGTAAATCTTCTCGGTACCCGAGTTGACCTCAGCCTTTACGGAGAGGCTGTCCTTGTAGACATCGTCAATCTCGGCGTCGATCTTGACAGCGGAGGGGTCGACCTTTAGAACCTCACCCAGGTTGGTCTTGCCCGGTGCGGCGATGACCGGAAGCGCGGCGGCTGCGGTTATCAGCACCGCAAGGAGAAGTGCGGCAGCGCGTCCGAGAATTGCTGAAAGTTTCATGATATTACGCTCCTTATTTTATTATGGACGAAAATTCATATCCACACCGCGATTATAACATAGGGAAAAGGAACGTGCAACCCATATTCAGCAGAATGCTTTAAAGATTCAGCTGATATTCGCTATACTCGTCGCTTTTCCCCATTATCGGGTGCTCACGTCACCCGTCATAGCCGTTGAACACCTCGATAACGCTGTCATACCAGTCGGTAATTGTGTTGATGTTTGAGGCATAGCGGGAGGCATAGTCGGAGTTGTTCTCCTTCACCATACGTTCCAGCTCAAAGGCGAAGCCCTTCCAGTTGTCGAAGATAACGCCGAAGTCGAAGAAGCGTGTGTTCACGATGAAGTCTATCATGGCGATGGAATCATCATCGCGGGCGCCCTTCTGTTTTAGGGCATACTCATAGTAAACAGGAAGCACGATACGGTAGGTTTCGGCGCAGAGAGCCTCGGCAATTATGCCGGTTCGGTCGGTATCCGCAACGGTCTTCGGCACGGCCAGCGCGGTGAAGCCCAGATCAACCGTTGTGCGGTAGTCCTCCTGCGCCTCATCCCACTTGGGATAGGGCAGAATACCGTAGTCGTGCTCCACGTCGCGCAGGTAGTTTATGCCGGTCTCCAGCAGAGCGTTGGCGAAGAGGGTGGTGCTGTTCTGCATTTTTTCAGCACCGATATAGTGGGGATTTCCGGCGGCGTTCTTGTAGCTTGTATCATATGCCGCGCCGGGGGCGGTGTGGAAGAAGCCGTTGAGCTTCTCAAGTGCCGACTGCATTTTTTCAACACTTATCACAATCTCGCCGTCTCGTATCAGTTCAATGCCGAAGGACTGCTGATAGACCGCGATGTTTGTGCCGGTCGAGGTGGAGTAGCCGAAGAAATCCTCGAAGGTGTCCACGATACCGTTTGAATTCAGATCGCGGTAAACATCCCGTGTATAGTCAAAGATTCGGTCGATAGTCCACTCGCCCTCATATACTATCTCATAGAGGTCAGGTAGCTGATATGCCTCGGCTTCGACTTTGTCGAAGTATACAGAATAAGTCCGTCCCACGGTTGAAAGGGCGAAATCGCCCACCGCCAGCAGACATACATCATTCACCGTAAGAAGGTCGATATTGCTTTCCGACCACCAGGGACGGGTAAAGTCCACATGCTCCAGGTCGTTCCAGTTCATGAGAATGTTCGATGTGACCCAGCTGCCGGCGTTGGCGCAGTGCTGAGCCGAGAGCTGATATGCGTCCTCCCCCGAGAGCACCGAGTTCTTGACGGTGGTTCCGATGCTGTTGTAATCGCCGCTGTACATGTCGAGGTCAACATTGAAGCGCTCTTCAACGTTGGCGTTGCGCTCATATATAGCGTCACCCAGCACATCGCCGGTCAACTCCTCCGAGAAGAATCCCTTCTCGCAGAAGCTGTTGATGGTAATGGTAAAAGTCTCGCCGCTGAAGTCGGCGTCGGGCAGATCGTCCTTCACAAGGGCGCGCTGCTCGGCGAGGGAAAGCTCGGCGGTGGTTTCGGCGGCGGACTCGGTGATATCCCCGTTAACCGTACTGTCGGCGGCTTTGTTCGGTTCGGAGGACGAGCCGCAGCCGGCGCCGAAAAGCAGGGCGCAGAGCAGCAGGACGGCAGATATCCGTCTGAAGCTGTCGGTTTTCATATTGTTACCCCCACACATAAAGTCGGCAAATGCTTACAGGCTGAAGTCCGGGACGGCAATCGGCACGCAGCCGCGGTTCACCGAGTCGGCGGAGAGAAGTCCGGCGGCGGTCCAGTTGGCGGCGTCGGCGAAGGAAACCGGCGCTTCTTTGCCGTTAAGCAGCGCGTCGGCAAAGTGTTCAAGCATCATGAGCGCACCCGAGTCGTAAAGTTCATAGGTGTCGTTGTCGAGCAGTGTCGCCGGGTAGTCGGCGGCGTTCCAGTATTTGTCCCAGCATTTCGGGCGGTCGCCGATGAACTCATATACGTTCTTCCACTCGCCGGGAGCGTTCCAGGAGCCCCGGCGGCAGACCCCGTCGATATAGACCTTGTGATAGTCGGCGGGTCCTTGGGGAGCCTGATAGGTGCCGAGAGTACCCTCGAATGAATAGTAGGTCACGCTGTCGGGACGGGGAGACACGAAGCTGGAGCGAAGGCAGATAAGATGCCCGCCGTCGGTCTCGAGCATAAGTCCGGCGGTGTTGTCCGCCACCATGTCAAAGGAGTGACCGGCAGCCATGCAGGTGACCGTCTTTACCCGCTCTTTCATTATATTGAGCAGCGGGCCGAGGGTGTGGGTGATGTATGGATGCCCCCGGCGTCCGAAGTAGGTCTTCTGCCGCCAGCCGCCGATGTTGGGGAAGTTGGGATTGTATTCCTGGAAATCCTTGAGATAGTCGCTTTCGGCGTAGTATATCTCGCCAAATTTTCCCTGGCGCACCAGATTCTCGATGATAAGCAGCGGACGGATGTAGCAGTAGTTTTCGAGCATCATGTAGGTCTTGCCGCTGCGCTTGATGGCGTCGCGGATGCGCCCGATGTCCTCAAGGGTGGTGGCGACAATTACCTCGCTCATAACATGCTTGCCGGCGTCAAGGGCGTCGATGACCGTTTCTGCGTGCACGTCGATGGGAGTAGCCATGATAACCGCGTCGATATCCGGGTCGACGCAGAGTTCGCGATGGTCGTAGTAAACCTTTTTAACGCCGTATTCGGCAGCCCGCAGGTCTGCTTTTTCACGGTTGATGTCGCAGACAGCGACAAGCTCGATATTGTCGGCGGCAATGGAATTTTTAATATGCACACGGCCGCGGTTCAGTCCGCAGATGCCGATTCTGAGTTTATCTGACATGTTGTTACCTCTTTCACATCACGGCTCAAAGACCGAAATCGGGTATCTCGACCGGCTGTCCGCTGTTGTTTATCGACATCTCGGAGAGAATGCCTGCCGCCGTCCAGTTGAGGGAGCGCTTCGCGCTGACCGGCGGAGTGGTGTTGCTGATAATGCTCTTTGCGAAGGCGTCAAGCAGCAGGGGAGTGCCGCTGTCGTACTTGGTGGTGCCGTTGTCCTCGCTGTCGTCGAAGAAGTCCTTCGGGTACATGTCCCATTCCTTTGGCAGGAGGCCGCGGAAATCGTATACGTCGCGCCATTCCTGGGAACCGCAGAGACCGCGGATGTGTACCTTGTGGGTGTCGGTGGCGCCTACGGAGCCCTGATAGCAGCCCTTGGTGCCCTGTACGCTGTAGTAGGTGTAAAGGTCGGGACGGGTGCACATGAAGGAGTTGCGCAGGCGAATCATGCCGCCGTCATGGGTCTGGAGCAGCAGGACGCAGGTGCGGTCGGCGGGAACGCCCGGATGGCTGCCCGCGCCGAGGCAGGTGACTGTCTTGATGTCCGAACCGAGAGTGTAGCAGAGGGGACCGAGGGTGTGGGTGATATATGGATGCCCCCGGCGTCCGAAGTAGGTCTTGCGCCGCCAGGGCTGTACACTGTCCGGGAAGCCGGCGCGGAACTGGAAGTCCATGAGATAGTCGCTTTCGCCGTAGTACATGTCGCCGAACAGCCCGGCTTTTATCATGTTCTGAACGATGGTCAGCGGCCGGTACCAGCAGTAGTTTTCCTCCATCATATACCTGACCGAGGGATTTGCCTTGCAGGCGTTGGCGATGCGCTGACAGTCCTCGATAGAGGTTGCGGAGATGACCTCGCAGAGCAGATGCTTGCCGGCATTCAGAGTTTTAATCGTATGCTCGGCGTGGTCGGGAATGGGGGTGGCGAGGATGACAGCCTCCACATCGGTTTTCAGCACCTCGTCAAGCTCATAATAAACGGCGGGAATGCCGTTCTCCAAGGCGAATTTGTCGGCTAACTCCCTGTTGAGATCGCAGACGGCGACAATTTCGATGGACTTGACATAATTCAGCGCGAACTTCGCGAGAGTGGCTCCGCGGCGGAGTCCCACAACCGCCGTTTTTACACGTTTCATGCCGTTGTTCTCCTTTTGTTTATTTTACTATTTGTGTCAGATGTTGAATTTAGAGAGATATTCGATGGAGCGCGCCAGCAGAACCGGCGCATCCTCATTTGAGTCGGCGGGATACTCCATGGAGAAACAGCCGTCATAGCCGCCGGCGCGAACCGTCTCGACAAAGGCGCCGAAGTCGACGATGCCTTCGCCGTATTTCATGAGGGAGTTTCCTTTTATTGCGTCCCGCAGGTGGCAGTGGATGATCCGGGGGGCGTATTTCGCAGCCACCGGCAGGATATCCTCTCCGGCGAAGGTGAGGTGAGCGGTGTCGAAGGTGCAGAATATCCGCTTGTCCTGGGCTGCCCAGTATTCGTCGATCTGGGCGGAACATTCGGCCAATGTATGCTTGTGGGGAGCCTCGATAGCTAACTTTAGTCCGTATCTTTCGGTGATGTCGGCAGCTTTCGAGCTGTGCTCGGCGCGCTCGGCGATGGCATCGGCGCGGGACTTGCCCTCGGGAGGATTGCCGCCGCAGGGAATGGTGAGGAATCCGGCGCCCACAGCCTGACCCAGGGCAGCCAGATTCTCAATCGACTTGAGGTCGCTTTCGCTGGTGTTAATGCAATGAACGCCCATGCCCGAAGCGGCGACAATCGCGGCGGTGGAGGCTATTAGGGCGTCGTCGGCGTTGGCGGCGTCAAAATGAGGCACCCAGGTTCCCCCCGACAGCAGCTCAACGGATTTGAAACCGGCTGCCGACAGGCGTTCGAGAGCCTCGGCAAGGGTGAAGGTGCGGTGGGTCATGGTGCTTGCTATGAGCTTTGACATTTTCGTTCTCCTATACGTTCGGTTTGTGTTGATAGTTTCGAAGTGCGGTCGATATATCATCTATTGTATATAACTGCGATTGCGCTGTAATATCTATATGCCCGGAATCATCCAAGTGAAGCCATCATAAGGGCGGCTATGCCGAGGATGAGACCGAATAGCTGAACAGGCTTGACCCGTTCTTTGAACATAAGGGCGCCCAAGAGAGTGGCAAGCAGGATAACCGAGCCGTTGAAGACGGGGAAAAACACGATACTCGGCAGCTTGCCGCTGAGGGTGATGTTAAGCCGGTTGTAGCCGCAGCTGACGATACCGGCGGAAAGCAGGAAGGGCAGTGCGGATTTCGGGACGCGGGGGAGTCTGTTCACCGTGCGCTTAGAGATAAGCAGTGACGAGAGGGTAAAGAGGGCGGCGGAGACAAGTGATGCGGTGAGCATCATGCCGTTCACCTCGCCGGCGATGGGGGAGTTCTGGTGGAGCTTGAAGATTATGCCCACACTGCCCGAGAAAAGCAAGAAGAGTATGCACCAGAATTTCCAGGACTTCTGTGCCTGACCGCCCTTGGGAGCCACGGTGATAAAGAGGGCGGCAAAGAGCAGCGCCAGACCTATGAGCTGAACAGCCGACACCGACTCTCCGAAGTAGACGACGCAGAAGGCGGTTGAGATAAGCAGGGAGGAGCAGCTGACAAAGGTGGTCAGCGACACGGGGCCGGTTGCCATAGCCTGCATCTTGCAGAGCAGGAAAGCGGCGGTCACACAGCCGTAGAGCACTCCCCAGCCGACAGCGCCGGTAGATATGGGGGCGAAGCCGTTCAGCCCGAACAGGATAACCGCCCAGATGCAGCTGATGAAGGCGTTGAAGAGCAGCACATCGCCCATTCCCTCAAGCCCCTTGTTTTTGAAGCCGTGTAGAATCAGATTGTTCGAAACTGCCAGCAAGACCGACACGCCCAGCAGTATGTAATAGACGTAAATCGGAACAGGTATAGTATCACCTCCGGATCGTGGTTATTGAAGACGCGGCTTTCCGCGCCGTTTAATACATTGTACCATCGACGGGAGAGTTTTTCAAGTCATCGGTTTGCCATTTTATATGGTACACGCCTGATCGCCGTTGCCATTGGCGGTCTTTGACAGAGAAGCGGGCAGGATTATATGTATTTGCCCATACGCCGCACAAAGGGATAGCTTGTAAAATAAAGAAAAAGCGAGGTATTTCCGCATACCTGAGTCAGCCCATTCAGACCGAGCACTGCTATTCATCTAGTAGTGTTTTTTTGACCGGAAGTACATAGGCTTTTTATGGGTTTTGAATATTTATAATTCATATTTCTGCCGAAGTATATCCAACGCCTCAACGCCTCTTGGAGTAACCTTAGAAAGATTGTCGACGGGTAATAATTGTCATTCGATCAAATCCGAGGACTTATACCGGATAAATTATTTCGATTGTGAGATATTTAACTCCAAATCCGTAGTATAATAGGTGAGGAGAAAGGATGGTGGGAGTTTGGACGATAGCAAGATCATTGAATTGTTTTTTGAGCGCTCGGAACAGGCAATAATCGAACTGTCAAAAAAATATGGCTCCATATGCGACAGGGTTGCTTATAACATACTTAATAACAGGTCAGATGCCGAAGAATGTGTAAACGACGCCTATCTCGCCGTTTGGAATGCGATACCGCCTCAAAGGCCGGATCCGCTGCTCAGCTATGTTTGCCGCATTGTTCGTAACCTTGCTCTTAAGAAATATCACGCTAATACTGCATTGAAAAGAAACAGCATGTATGACGTTTGCCTGGATGAAATCGTGGATTGTTTTTCTTCATCTGTCAGCGTGCCTTTATGCCTGCACACCTGCAGGCGGTCAATCATACAGCAGTGGGTGAAAAATCATGGGATATTTCACCGTCCACCCCTAAAAAGACTTAAAAAGAATTGATCTGCTTCATATAAAACCCGCCGGAAACTTCATTTTTTCTGAAGCTTCCGGCGGGTTTTGTCACAACCGCAAACCGCATTATTGTATTTCACGCTTGTTGCTGCTTTGCCCGCGGCACACGCACAATGAGACCTCAGCAGTTCCGTAAACATCGATATGGTATTCAACCCTTATAATGCCTGTATTTCTCGACCGCATCAAGGACTGCGGCCATATTCTCAAGAGGGTCGCCGTGGTCGAATTCGATGCTGAGGCCGAGACCGCCTTCGGGGAGATAAAGCGCTTCGACGCACTCGGCGACATGGTCGGCGAGCTGAGATTTTGTGCCGAAGGGGAAGAGCTGACGGTCGAGGTCGAGGTTAATGGGTATAATCTGCTCTTTGCGGCAGACGCGGACAAGATTGTCGAGTCCGTTTGCGCGGAATTGGGGGTTTATCATGTCGACGCCGCATTCTATGAGGTCGGGAATGACTTCGTAAATGCAACCGTCCGAGTGCATATAGATAAGCTGATCCGGCTTATACGCCTTGACTATGCCGTACATTTTCCGGTAGCAGGGACCGAGGTATCTGCGCCATCTTTCGGCGCCTATGGCAAGTCCCTTCTGCATGCCGAGATCGTCTCCGAAATAAACCATCTCGCCCATTCGGGGAAGGATCGCGGCGATCTGGTAGATATTGTATTCAAGCACCTTGTCGATGAGCATACGTATTGTTTCGCCTTCTTCGGCGAAATACAGCATCGCGTTTTCAAAACCGCAGAGGTCAAGGAGCCGCAGATACATGAAACCGTGAGGAAGGCGGCCGTCGCGGTTTTTCGGTATCTCGAGTGCGAATACATCTTCCTCCGTCTTAAGCGGATGACCTTTGACTATTGACTCGGCTCCGTCAATTTTGTTCTCCCAGACGCAGTTCCATTCGTCGATATAAGTTCCCTTATGATAGCTGGGTGCAAGGTTGTCGATGATGCGG
The DNA here is from genome assembly GCA_012514145.1 of Clostridiales bacterium. GTDB lineage: Bacteria > Bacillota > Clostridia > Oscillospirales > CAG-272 > JAAZAV01. The sequence continues at coordinate 17,164 of JAAZAV010000069.1, forward strand.
TCGAGTTCAACCTGCCGCCCCCCGAAAAACTGCGGATATCCGTCTGTGAGCCGCTGGAGTTCGCTGCCGTATTTCAGCCATGCGGAAGGCAGAATGTGGACGGCGACCGGTATGGTTTCGGGATGCTGCATCTTTACGGCTTCTATGAGATTTGACATAAATACCTCCCGTGCGGTATAATAGCTATGTAAATATTTTCGGTTTATAACAAAATCCATATTACAGCATAATGTTCCGCAGAGCTCCGCTTCGATAGCAAACAGGCATGCGAATATACATCATCTGCTGTTTAATTCATTATGCCATATAGAGAGATAAATTTCAAGAATCTGTTAATTAAATTGCGGGATAAAGATGTTTTTAATAGCGGATAAAGAACAGCAATTAAAACCGGTTGTGTTATAAACAATCTATCACAAGAAAAGCAACAGAGTAGGTTCCAATTTAATGTGGTTATTACCATAAAATACTTGAGCAGCCGCGAACCCAACCGCCCTGTTGGCGCTTCTTTTCATAAAAATCATGTAAACATCAAACAATATTGACCTTTTCGATGTTCGTTGGTATAATAGGAGCCGGCGAAAGCGACACTCATCTTGAATTCTGGTTTTGCACTATAATTTCAATGTGAAATTGTTGCTGTTTTATTTCACTCTTGTATCTTCGTTTTATAATCTGCAAAATATTAAACGAAAGGATTTTATATGGATTACAGTTATATTTCCGGAAACCTGCGGGTCAAAATCGCCCTTTCCGATTCGGGGGCTGCGCTTGCCTCGATTTATGACGGGGAAACACCTCTTTATAACGGCAGCGGTGAGCTTTTCAAATTGACGCTGCTTGACCTTGCCTCAAGAGAAAAGAGCGCTCTCTCCTCCCTTTCCGGCTGGGAGGGAACATCCGCCGATACAGGCGGAATCAGCCTTTGGAGAAGCGGCCTGCGCGTGCGCATATCTCCGGCGCCCGTCCTGAAAGACGGCTTTGAATGGACCGTCTCGTTTGAAAACAATATGAGCGGCTTTTCGGTATACTCATTTGAATATCCCCGCCTGTGGTTTGCCGCCAACGGAGAGATGAGCGTGTTCTTTCCCGCCCGTTCGGGGCTTATCATTAAGGGATTCGATACAAAAAGCGAGATGCGGCGCGGCGGCGATTATCCGTCCTCGCTCGCCATTATGCAGTACATGGCTCTCTGTCTTGACAGCGGGCGCGGGCTCTATTACGGTATGCATGACATCGCCGGCGGGCAAAAGAGACTTGCCCTCCATAAAGCCGAGGGAGAGAGTGACGCCTGCATGTACGCCGAATATATCTGCCGCGACGCATGCTCCCCGCGCAACTCTCAGACGCTGAACGGTCCTCTTGTCTGGCGCCTGTTCGACGGCAGCTGGTATGACGCGACGATGATTTACCGCGATTTCGCGCTGAAAGAGGCAAGATGGATACCCGAAGTTGACCAAAACGGGCGGATTTCCGCTCCGAAGTGGCTCAAACGCGTGCCCCATTGGTGGCTTTTCAGCGTCGGAGAAGACGAAAACGCGAATATGGCGCAACTGCTTGAAGCCGAGGCGGATTTAAGCCTTGATGTAAGTTCCGCGCTGCATGTCTACAATTGGCATCGTGTGCCTTTTGACAACGACTATCCCCACTATATACCCGAAAAGCCTTTTTTCGCCTCGATGGTGGCAAGACTGCATGATGAGGGGTTCAGAGTAATGCCCTATATCAACGGCAGGCTTTGGGACACCCGGGACCGCGGGGCGGAGGATTACCTCTTTACAGATATAGCCCTGGCAGGCGCGACCAAGGACGAAAAAGGCGAGGTGTTCACCGAGACTTACCGCTCAAAAGAGAGCGACGGCTCGACGGTCAGGCTGGCAGTCATGTGCCCTTCGTCCGAGGTATGGGGCGCAAAGGTCACGGAGGTGCTTTCGGAGATATTATATCGGCTCAACACCGACGCGGTCTATGTGGATCAGATCGCTTCGGCCGCGCCGAAGCCCTGCTGCGACCCGTCTCATCCGCATCCGGGCGGAGGCGGCGGCTGGTGGCCCGAAGCCTATGACAGGCTGCTGGCACGAACCGCCCGAACTCTGCCTCCCGACAAGGCAATCTCAACCGAATCCACCGCCGAACCTTATATGCGCCATATAGCCGCTTTTCTGTCCTGGGACTGTGTCGAGATGCGGCAGGTTCCCGCCTGGGCGGCGGTTTATGCCGGTTATGCCGTCACTTTGGGCAGAGCCTATTACGGCGCGAATGACGATGTTGTCTACGCGTTGACAGCCGAGGGATTGCTGTTCGGCGAACAGCTCGGCTGGATAACGCCGGCCCGCTATCTGGAGCTTGCGGACAGAGGTTTTTACCGCGCCATTGTGCTTGCGAGAGCAAACAATCTTGAGTTCTTCACGGCGGGGCGGCTGCTTCGTCCGCCGGCCGTGCGCTCGGATGTTCCCGACATCCGGGGAGAAACAATGTGTGTCAAGGAATATATCATCCCCGCCGTGCAGGCAGGGCTTTTTGGGCGAAACAGTGACGGCAAAAAGCTCCTGATTGTCTGCAACTGCACAAATACCGAAGCAAAGGTCGAACTTTCCTCCCCCGACCTTCCCGGCGGCGGAAAAACTCTGACAATGGCAGGACACAGCATTTATACCGAGATATTGTGAAGTCAGAATGTCATGTGTCAGGAAAGAGCATTCAGCGACTATAATTGTCAGGATGGTACATCCGGAAAGCATGACAATATCTGCGAAAATCAAATAATCGGTAATTGATACAAGCCGCAATAAACAAAGCGTGTCAGTAATCTCACTCTGATAGTGAAATTACCGACACGCTTATTTATTTCACGGAACACGGTTATGATTACATGGTAAATGCGGCAGTTTCATATTAGACGCGATGCCTGCGCCTCGCCGCAGACCCGAAATACGCTCCGACTTTAATATTAAGTCTATCGCTTCCGAAAATACTAATACGGGAAAAGGACTTTCTCAGTCTCTGCCGTCAGCTGCGTGCCGTATTCGCTTAGGGCATAAGCCTCGGCGAAACGAATGCGCCTGCCGCGTTCTTCACCGTAGCGAGCGATGAGCTTATCGCGATAGAGCGCGGCAGCCAGGGCGAAACGGCGGCTGTATCCCTTCATGCCGATGACTTCATCGTCGGCGGTATCTGCCGTAATCTTGTCGCCGTGAAGCCATTCGTAACGCGCTTCGGGACCTGACGGCACCTGATCGAGAGTGCCGTTTGTGTAGGGAAGCCATTCATATACCTGGGAGACATGTTTGTCGATCATGCGGAATTTATCTTCAACCACATCATCGGTATCGATGACGATATCCGGGACAAAGGGCGGGTTTTTAAAGCCGTCATAGAAAAACATTATCACCGGCATTCTCTTCAAAGCCGCAGTCTCCGGGCAATAATTGGGCACAATCAGCAGATAGGACGCCTCCTGTACCAGCAAGCCGGACGCGCGGTGGTCGGCATGGTAGTCGTTGGTGCGATGACAGAAAATGACGTCGGGTCTGAATTCACGGATGTAATTAACCAGACGGGCGCGTGTCCGCAGGTCGCTGACTATTTCGCAGTCGGGGATATTCCAGACGTCGTACTCAATGCCGATAACCTTTGCAGCCTCCCGGGTTTCACCCCATCGGCGCGCGGCAATCTCGTCGCGGTTCAGAATATGGTGTCCGCCGCTGCCGTCACACATGGAGAGAAATTTTACCCGATGGCCGTCCCGCGCATAGAGGGACGCAAGCCCCGAACAGCGCAGATCGCAATCGTCGGGGTGCGCTCCGATCATAAGAATATTCATTAAAGTCTCTCCCTGTTTCAGTTCAGACAGTGACGCGCTCGCCGCCCAGATCCGCGCTCTTACATGCAGCCATGATGATACGCACGCTGTCCATGCTCTCCTCCGGCCTGCAGAAATCAATCAGCTTGTTATTCACCAGACAGTAAATATAATATTTCATCTCATAATAATAGCTGGATTTGTGCGGTGTGTCGAGATTTATCTCATTGCCGTCCCGGTCTACGGCGACGAAAGCCCTTTTATCTCCGAAAGCTCCGAGATATATATAACCGTTTTCAAAGACGATGACCTTGGATGCGGCGCCGTACTTCTGGTGCGGTGTCGTCCAGTCGACGGTGGAGGTGACATAAACGCCGCCGTCATAATAGTAGATCATCGCGCCGATATCATAACCCGAACCCGGCCAGTTGCTCTGCGCCGCGCAGGAAACGGCGTTCGGAACCCCGAAGATTGAGTTCATGGCATCGGCGTCGTGCATATGCAGGTCAAGCATCGCGCCGCCGGAACGATTTTTGTCGAAATGCCAGCCCTCCCAGCTCCAGCCCGGAGTGCCTCCGTTGCGGTTGAAGTGGGCGCATTTGACCCGACCAAGCTTCGACTGCCTGACATAATCACGCATAATTCCGCAGTCGGGGTTGAATCGCCAGGACTGTGCGACCATAAGCAGACGGCTGTTGCGCTTCGCGGCATCACACATGGCCTGCGCGGCGGCCGTATCGATTGCCATGGGCTTCTCACACAGAACGTTATATCCCAGATCCATTGCCTCCACCGCGGCCGGGGAATGGAGGTGAGTCGGCAGACAGATGTCCACAAAGTCCAGATTGCCGATCTCGTTTCTAAGCAGTTCCCTGTAATCGCCGTAAATGCGTTCTTTTCCCCTGCAGGACTCGGTAAACTCCGGGCGGATATCCGCAACCGCGACGACCTCTACGGCTATGCCTTCATCGGCAAGTTCTTTGAAAGTTTTGCGGTGAGACACGGATATATAGCCGTTGCCGACAATTCCTACCTTAATCATATTCTGCACTCCTTGTTTATAATGAATTCAGGCTCCCTTACATATTGTTAACGATATCCTTCAGCTTGGTGTAGCAGAGATACGCTCCATAGAAAGGCTGATAACGGTTCCGATTGCCGTATTCAATGGTCAGCACTTTGGTTCCGCCCACCTCCACACAGGTGCGTATTAAAGTCTCCCAGTCGAAATCGTCCTCGCCGATCATCGCGTCGTAACCGGTCATCCAGTAATTCGTCTTTGAATAAGGCTTGATGTGCATCCATTCCTGACGCGCCGGGTATTTGCGGATTATCCCGATCGGGTCTCCTCCGCCGGCGACCGCATTGCCCGTATCCAATACCATTTTGAATTCCTGAGGCGTGTTTTCGAAAATATGATCCCAGATGGTTTTGCCCTCTACTAAAGCAAAGTCGGTATCATGATTGTGATAGCCCATGCTGAACCCTTCGGCGGTGAGCTCCTCCAGCAATCTGTTGAAATACGATATGCACTCGTATAGTGAAGCCTTATCTTTGGTCTGTGCCTTGCTCAGTGAGCCGACGGCGATGCTGCTGTTGCCCAGCTTTCGGTTAAACTCGAGTGTCCTTCCGATGTTTTCCGGCTGCAGATCTTTCCAGCCCGTCAGAATGCCATAGCAGTCCAGCTCATTCTCGCAAAGAAGCTCTTTCAGGAATATGGGATCCTTCTCGTAGATGTTGCCGAAAAATTCCACGCCGTCATACCCTATTTCCTTCAGCCTTCTCAGCGTGTCGGCGGGTTTTGCCTCGAAGTCTTCGCGCACCGTATAAAGCTCGACTCCGATAGGTATTTTGCTGTAATCCATAATTTACCATCCTTTCACGGTATCTGTTGTGATGCCTGTAATATAAAACGGGCAGCTAACCGGATATTATCGGTTTAATTGTAAAATTACCGGCGCAATCGTCATGGGAATGTAAGAGAATAAATGACCGACACAGAGCGGAACAAACCGATTCCGTATCATATAAATCGGACAGAATACAGATCGGCGTCAGATATGGCAATTTCGACGGTCACCGGTCTGCCGGTAAGTTCGCCCGCTTTGCCGTTGAAAAACGAAACTCTTCGCGCCGCGTCAATCAGATAGTCTTCGCAGAAGAGCTCCGGTCTGCTTCCGATTTTCAAATGTTCACATTATTCCCGTTAAAGCCCCTTGTAGATATCGATCAGCTTGTCTAGATTAGCCTGCAGAGCGCTCTCGTTTTCGGCATAGTAGGATACGAAGGTTTTGGATTTATCTCCGATGAGTCGGCGGAAAACCTGGGTTATGCCCATAAGCGACTGATAATGCAGAAAAGCGAAATCATAGGTAATGCCGTTCATCACGGTGTCAAGCATAGAGACAGACTGTTCGTCGCGGGTAAACTTTGTCTTAAGCGCGACGTCGTAATAAGCCGGCATCACGTTCTTGTAGCTTTCCGCATAGAGAGCCTCGGTGATGATGCCTGCCAGATCAAGATTGGACGATGTTTGGGGCAGCGTCAGCGCCGATACATTGTCCATTGAGGTTGTTAGGTATTCTTCCTGCGCTTCGTCGTATTTTACAAAGGGCACTATCCCGTAATCATTATCCATGAAGCGGAAGGTCTTAAAGGCATTGTCGAGCCATGTGATATAGAAAACGCTCTGACCTTCCGAAAACATGCTTATAAGCAGGTTTGAGTCGGAGGATATGCAGGAGCCGGTGTTGTCGTAATAGAGCTTATACACCTTGTCAAAAAGCGTGGAGGTCTTGTCGACATTCAGACAAAGCACCGGATAACCGTCCTCTCTCTTGAAAATCGGAATGTTTGAAGCAGGCATAAATACATCGAGACAGTTCTGCGTGTCGCTCGTAAAACCGTAAAGGTCCTTCTCCCCGCGCTGACCGTCGCCGTCGAGATCGGAATAAATTTCCTTTGTTATAGCGTCTATTTTGTCGATTGTCCACTGACCGTCGTTCACTGTTTGATATATATCGCCGATGTTGTAATCCCGAACTAACTGCTGATTGAAAAATATCGCATATGTGCGGAGCAGCATTGTCAGGTTGAAGGAACCGATGACGACATAACAGCGGTCGTTAACCGTATAGGAATCGATAGCCTTGGTGTTCCACCAGGGCTTTTCAAAGCTGACATGCGGCGTACCGAGCCAGTTCTTGTACAGACCCTGAGCGATAAGACTGTTGGCGAGATATGTGTTCATTGTGGACACATCGTAAAGGTCATCGGCTGCGAGGATGGTTTCGGTAACAGAAGCGACATAAGCGGCGTCCTCGATCAGCGTAGTTTCTATGGTTGCCTTAAAACGTTCCTCAACGGAGCGGTTGCGCGCGTAGACGGCGTCGTTGCAGACATCGCCGTTTTCACTTTCGCTATAGGCTTCATACTGACGGCTCTTCATAGCTGAAATCCGGTATGCGGCGCCCTGAAAATCTTTCTCCGGAAGGTCGTCCGGAATCAGCTTGCGCGCTTCCAGCGAATCAGGTTCAGGTTCATCGGTTTCCGAATCAACATTCCGAGTTGCGGGCGGTGCGGTTTCCTCCGTTTCCTTCTGCGATAAGTTGCAGGCAGCAAAAATCAGAAGCATTGCGGCTGATAAAAACAACGCGATAACTCTTTTCATGTTCCCATCTCCTTATTACGCAAGATTTTTATCGAATACTGATTTTTAAGTCAGAGCGAAGTTACAGAAACGACCGGTGTCGGTTTATAGCCTGAAATCCAATCGGTCCGGCTGTGTTTATATCTCGGCTTAATTCTACAACATCGGATTCCAAAGTGCAACATCAAATTACGGCAGTTTTCAGCCGGCATAATGCTGTTTCAGATAGGCAATCAGCCGCGGCGGGAATCTTACTGTTGGTTTAACAGAAAATATATGGCCGTAAACGTTCTTGCAATTCAGATTGCGCAGTGTTATAATTCAGGCAATGTATACAATATTATAAAATAAAGCGGTGACACAAATGAAAGTCAGAATCAACGCCCTTATTTTGACTGCTGCGGTTATTATATGCCTGTTTGTCGCTTCATGTGAAGATACCACGCCTCCGCCCCGGCCTGACAGATACGAACTCCCCGACACCAACTACACCTGGCAAAACGAGGTGGCTCCCTTTCTCTCCCGGGATTTCCGCGTCACAAATACTAACGAAGACAGTTTTAATAATATCGAATACATGAATTTCCCGGAACTCAAAGGCAATATACTTTCATCCATGCTTATAAGAAGCGACGGTAATTCGGGTTCGGGGAATGTCTTCTCCTTTATTGATCTGTCCAAGGGCGAAAAACGGAATATCTGTCCCGACCCTTTGTGCAGCCATAAAATGGATATCTGCAAATATGAGGGTTTCTATGACCTTGTTTCTTTCGGAAACGAAGAAATTTACTATGCCGTAAAAGATGAGTTCGCCGGAAACGAATTCTACGGAGTGCTTTATGAGATTGTCCCCGCAAATGACAGTGTAAAGGAAGTAGTACGCATTAAAATGCCGCCGCCCGAAGCGGGAGGGGGATTCATGACTGTTATAAATGCAACCGAAAGATTCGTTTTTCTCAGAGTATACGAGTATTATAAAAAAACCAAAGCGAGCGATGATGAAAGCGGCAGCCGGGGCGAGGAATACAGAGAATATGAGCTTAAATACTACCGTTATATAAGAGCAAGCGGCAAAGTTGAACACCTGTACGACATTTCCGGCGAAGAGGATGAAAAAAGATTGGCGCCGGAAATTGAGGCTGCCGGAGAGGTTGAATTCACGGGTTTATACTATACGGATGAAAAACAGTATTTCTGCGATTACTCCGAATACGGAAAAGTCGTAAATTACAGGTCTGTCGATATACCGGAGGGATATTTTCTGGGCAATTGGATGAGCTCGAATTATATCTGCAGAGACCGGCTTACCGGCGACATATGGATTCGGTTTGCAGCTGACACCTTAAATAATTTAAACGATTTGAAAAATTACAAGGGCTATATCTGTGTTTTGAAAGAAAACGGAGAGCTCGAGCGGGTTTCCATGCCGGCAGACAATATATTCGATTTCGCATTGACCGATAAATACATTTATTACACGGTTTTCGACCCGTATATATACGGCAAAGGCAGGGTCGGTGCCTGCATGAACCCTACAAACAGCAAAATATACAGAATCGACCGCAGCACATTATCCGACCCTGAGCTGATATTTGACGGAAAACACGAGTTCTGTTTTCCAGACGGCTGGATTGTTTACGGCGACTGCATATATGGCGAATATTATAAGTATATGGAAGGCGGCGAATATAACTTTCACAGACGCATGGGTTCGGTCGCAGCTATAAATTTCGCCGAAAACACGATGAAATGGTTCAATCTGGACTGATGAGGTCGCAATATTATGTTAAGAGGTGAATTCAGAAAACACCTGACGCTGTTCAGTTCGGTTTTCATTGCGGTTCTGTTGGCTTTTGACATAGGTCTTGCCGCATGGCAGCACCGCGGGTATTTTTCCCCGGAATACCGCGAATACAAAGACAGCCTGCAGATGCTGCTCCGCCTTTACGAGGACGACCGCCCCGCGTTCGATACCGTATACGATGAATACTCGGCAAAGAAGGCGGCTTACGACGCGGAATTCAATGCGCCGCTTATGAGCGAGGAGTTCCGCATGCCGGTTTTTCAGAGCGTCATAATCGATAACGGCGTGTATGACGATATAAAGCTGATGACGGCGGTCGAGAAGGTTCTGAAATCCGATGAAAATTATCAGAGCGAGATTGCCTATATGCTGCACAACGCCGCTTCCCGCCTGAGCGACGAAGAAACGGGCAGATATCTGAAGAACTACTATGGCAGCCTGATTTCAAATTACGACAGATTCTATCATAAATCCATAGGCACACACGCCGTGTTCGGCTGGAACGAGTATTTTTCGCTTAAAACCCCGACTGTGCTTATCATTATCGCCCTTGCCGGCATCCTCTGCACTCTTTTTACGGTTGAAGACAAAACCGGCATGACTCCGATTCTCCTTATCTGCCGCCGGGGAAACAAAAGCCTTGCGCGGACAAAGCTTATATATGCGGCGATGCTGGGCGCGGCGGTTTCGGTAATCTTCACATTGGCTCCGCTTGCGGTTTTCGCACTGTCCTGCGGGCTCTCATCCGCCTCCGTCCCGCTGCAGGCGCTGGACGGCTTTACCTTCTGCCGCTTTGAGATGAGCATCGGCGGGTATCTGCCGGTATTCATTCTTGTCAGAACTTTGACGGTAACGGTCATGTCGGTCGTCTTGGCGGCGATAAGCCGTCTGTTCATGAGCGAATCGGCGGTACTGGCAGCCGGCTCCCTTTTCCTCGCTTCGGGGCTTCTGTTTTTCCGCCGCAGCGACAATCTCCGCCTTCTGAGCCTGACCGGAACGGCTGATGTCAACATGCTTTTCGACCGCTTCAACGGCATCAGGATATTCGATTTCTGTATTGACCATCTGGCGCTTCTTTCTGCTTTAACGGCGTTTGCGACTTTGTCGTCATCCGCCGCTCTGCTTTATATGGGGATAAAATACAGGAAAATAACCGTATCAAAGGAGCGCTCATCCGGCTCGGGCAAAACTCTCGTCATCGCTTCGCATGAGCTGTACAAACAGCTTATCGCTTACGGCGGGATATATATTGTCATAGCTTTCGTTGCCGTCCGTTTTATCTGGGCGGGATATTACTTCCGTCCGACGGCGGCATATGATGCATTGGCCTTTGCCGATTATATGCAGCGGCTTGAGGGGGAGGTGACCGGGGAAAAGCTCGTATGGGTCGCCGAGGAAAACGCCTATATCAAAAAATCGTTAGCCGAATATCCGAACATGCAGTCGTCATACCGTGAGGGCAAGCTGACTGCCGAGGAATATAACCGCGCCTCAGGCCGCTACGGGTACGCCGGGCATTACAAACAGGCGGCTGAAGAGCTTGCGGTAAGGGCTGATTATCTGAGCGAAACGGCAAAAACTCATGATAAGACAATGTTCGTGGACGACAGAGGATATCGCCGGCTGATATTCGCTCCGCCGGATATTATCACCGCCGCCGCGGCGATGCTCCTGTTCAGCCGCATCTTCGCCTGCGAATATACCTGCGGGATAGCGCCTGTCATGCGCCTTGCAAAGAAGGGCAGGAAGCAAAGCTATGCCGTCAAGCTGCTTCAATGCGTGCTGACAGCGCCGGTGCTGAAAGCCGTGGCTTTTGCGGCGGACCTGTTCTTTTTGAAACGCGGTTTTCCCTTGAATTGCTCTGCCGCAAACATCAACAGCCTCCCGGCGCTTGCCGGTGCTCCGGATATGAGCATCGCGGGGTATATCACCTGTTTTGAACTGATTTCGACCGGGGGCTTCATTCTGCTTACGGTTTTTGCGGCGTCGCTTTCTCTGCTTCTGGAGAACGGCGTAAAAGCGCTCACCACAGCCGCGGCTGTTGCACTTCTTCCCGTCCTTGTCGGATATGCCGGCGCCGATATGCTGAATTCGTTCAGCTTCGCGGCGTTGCTGGCTCCGTCAAGAATAGCCGACAATCTTCCTGCTTATTTAATCTGTACGTCTGCAGCTTTATTGCTCGCCGCCGCGGGGTATCTGAAATGGAACGGGTACTCGAAAGGTAAAGCGCATCGGAAACAGACTGTCAGCACATAAAAAAACTGCGGCTGATATATGCCTATGGATATAAAAGACAAAGCTCCGTTCAGTCGGAGCTTTGTCATAAGTATTGAGCCGCTGTTCACGCGACGGCTCTATTTGTTTCGGTATGCCTTTTTCACGATCGCCTCATACATATCCTCAAATATGGAGTCTCGGTCGTAGCTTTTGTTGTATATGAATTTTCCCTCGGCGGGTATAAACATTCCTTCATCGTCGACCGAGAGGGCGTCTCTTATTTCCGGGGAGACAAATCCCTTGTTGCGCAGAACGGCGACCGAACTGATGTCCCATATGATATGCGTTGCCGGCCTCAGGCTGCCCCGCGGGCAATTATGATCCCGCCGCATGAGATAAGCAAGATAATCTCCCACGGGAATATTTTTGTCTTCAAGATAATACGCCGTTTCGCCGACGGTCGTGGTCAGCACCGATGTGCCGCCGGCTGCCGGAAGCAGGATCACCGGGCAGTCGCTTTCGAGAACTGCCTGCGCTGCCGCCCTGTCCTGCATCAGATTGAAATCATTCGCGCTTTTATAGCGGTCGGCGTCGTGCGCGCCTATAAGAACTATGACGAGGTTTTTGCTGATTGACGGATCGAGCAGCAGAGCCGAGGCGGCGTCGGTGAAGCAGCCGATAAACGCGGCGAAAACATAGTCGTCGGTTGAATGGGCGGCGTCGATTATCGCCCGTGCAGCGGGTGAATCGACCGGGGTATATCTGTCTTTAAGATAAGAATCAGCTCCGCGGTAAAGCGGGATATCCGAGCCGGGGCAGGTGAGATCCCGCACCTTCTGCATCTCGAGGTAGCTCTTTTCCATGCCGAGAGCCGGATTATCGGCGTTGCTGTTGACAAAAGGCGCGGCGCCGAGCCCCAGAAGCTCAATATCATCCGCGCAGATGGCGTAGGCTATCGCGAACTGGTCGTCGATTTCGTTCGCCGCGTCGGTATCGAGAAAGAGCTTGCGCGGCTCGGGGGAAGCAATACGGGAGAGGATTTTCTCGCAAATTTTCTGGTTCATTTTCATCACCTGTCAGAAGTATAAAGAACGTCGAATCGGAACGCATGAATTGCGGCTGTACAGCATGAATTTGCCCGAAAATATGCTGTCGAAAAATCGGATGCCGACACATTAAATTTTTTGATAGCGGCACCTTATAATCTGATTGTACATTATACCGGCGAATTTGTCAATATAAAAAGTTCCGCTTTGCCAGGCAGCGTGATCTTTTGCGGGATATCGGACTGAATGAACACCCGATATCCGGAGCGGATATAATGGCAATGCTCATACAGCCGCTCAGCATATCATTAGATTCACCGCACAAAATGTTATCTTTACTGCCGATTGACGTTTGCGGACCTGTTATGTTATAATGTTCACGGAAAGAACTGTAAGCAAACGGAGAGACAATACAAAATGCAAAACGAATTTAAGGACAAAGTCGCGGTTATAACCGGCGGCGCTCACGGTATAGGAAAGGCGGTTGCCGATGCTTTCAGCAGCGAAGGCGCGGCGGTTGAGATTATCGATATCGCGCCGGGGGAGCATTATATCGGAGACATCGGCCGAAAAGAGACTTTGGAGGCGTTTGCCGCCCATGTGCTGGAGAAGCACGGTCATGTGGACTGTCTTATCAACAACGCGCCTCCGCTCATGCGTGGGATATCCGAGTGTTCATATGAGGATTTTCAGTATGCCCTGTCTGTCGGCGTCACAGCCCCGTTCTATCTATGCAAGTTGTTTTCGGAACATTTCGGCAGAGGCGGCGTTATCATAAACATTTCGTCGTCAAGAGACCGTATGAGCCAGCCGCATACCGAAAGCTACACGGCGGCGAAGGGCGGAATCGCGGCTCTGACCCATGCGCTTGCGGTCAGTTTTTCGGGCAAACTGCGTGTCAATTCCATTTCGCCCGGCTGGATTGATACCGGATATCGCGAATACGAAGGAGCGGATGCCCTTCAGCAGCCCTCGGGACGGGTCGGCAATCCGGCGGATATCGCCGACATGGTTTTATACCTCTGTTCCGAAAAAGCCGGATTCATAACCGGAGAAAATATCTGTATCGACGGCGGCATGACCAGGCAGATGATCTACCACGGTGACAACGGCTGGCGGCTGGAAATATAGGCGGAACCTGCCTATACCGTTTCTTTAACAATAATAAAAACAGAAAGGCATGTGTTTTTATGCCGTTGCTGATTGTCAGAAATAACATAACGAAAATGAAGGTGGACGCAATCGTCAACGCCGCCGACTCATCGCTGCTCGGCGGCGGCGGTGTGGACGGCTCCATACACCGCGCCGCAGGTCCGGAACTGCTTGCCGAGTGCAGGACGCTGGGCGGCTGCGAAACCGGCGGCGCAAAGATAACAAAGGGCTACCGACTGCCAAGTAAATATGTGATCCATGCCGTAGGTCCCCGTTATATAGACGGCAGACAGGGCGAGCGGGAAGCGCTCATATCCTGCTGCCAAACATCACTTGAGCTGGCAAAGGAATACGAATGCGAAACGGTCGCCTTCCCGCTGATTTCTTCCGGTATCTGCGGCTATCCGAAAGATCAGGCGCTCCGTATCGCGGTTGACACGATAAGCGAATTTCTGCTTGAAAATGACATGCTCGTCTATATCGTCGTCCTTGACAGGAAGTCATGCCTGATAAGCAAAAATCTTTATAACGATATTGCCGATTATATAGTCGATACCTACGAGGACGAGCGCACCGAAAGACGCCGTTTCGGACTTGGAAAACAGCGCGGTCCGGAAGCCGGTGAAGTGTTCTTATCTATGTTTCGTCGATGAATGATGCGGCGATGCCGTCGGCGGCGCCGCTGACTCTGACCGACGCACTGAATCAGATAGACGAGAGCTTTTCCGAGATGCTGCTCCGCAAAATCGACGAATCGGGCATGACCGACGCGCAGTGCTACAAGAAGGCAAACATCGACCGCAAGCTGTTTTCGAAAATCCGTTCGGACAGGCTCTACAAGCCGTCAAAACCAACGGCGATCGCCTTTGCCATCGCCCTTGAACTGCCGCTCGCCGAGATGAAGGAAATGCTCATGAAAGCCGGCTTTGCCCTGTCCCGCTCAAACAAATTTGACATAATCATCGAGTATCATATAATGCGTGGGAATTATAATATTTTCGAAATCAACGCGACTCTGTTCACCTATGACCAGAATTTACTCGGGGCTTGAATGCCTGAAATCAGGGGGTCTGCCGAAGCTGTTTGTCTCTCGCCGCGGCTAACCGCTGATGTTGTAAAATAACCGATGAGGTGAAATTGTCGCCTGTCATGCGACCAAACCGAACTCGGCTTTGTATATAATATGACTGCAAGGTAGAAACCGGGCAGTCATATTTATCATATGGAGGTATTTAACATGAAAAAGAACCTGACAGAGATCGTATTCATCCTCGACCGCAGCGGCTCCATGAGCGGGCTTGAGGCCGACACCATCGGAGGCTTCAACGCCATGATCGAAAAGCAGAAAAATCAGGACGGCGAAGCGATTGTCTCAACCGTACTCTTTGACAACACAAGCGAGGTGATCCATGACCGGGTGCCGATTCGGAAGGTTGAAAAGATGACCGAAAATGAATATTCCGTCCGGGGCTGCACGGCGCTCCTCGATGCTGTCGGCGGAGCGATTCGCCATATCGGCATCGTCCACAAATACGCCCGTGATGAGGATTTACCCGAGCACACGCTGTTCGTTATCACGACCGACGGAATGGAGAATGCGAGTCGCAGTTATGACAGCGCAAAAGTGAAAAAGATGATAGAGCGTCAGAAAGAAAAGTGCGGCTGGGAGTTCCTGTTCCTGGGGGCGAACATCGACGCTGTCGAGACGGCTAAAAATTTCGGGATCGATAAGGATCGTGCGGTGAATTATCACTCCGACAGCGAAGGCACTCAGTTGAATTTCGAGGTATTGAGCGACGCTATCAGCACCGTCAGATACTGCATGCCTCTCGGTGCCGAATGGAAAAGCCGCATCGACGACGATTATGAGAAGCGCGGCAAAAGAAGCCGTAAGTAAAATCGCATGTGCTTAACAGACGCTTTCGGGCGTCTGACCAGAACAAAGCTCCCGTCGGGGGCTTTGTTTTCGATCTGAACAGGGAGCAGACCGCTCCCTGTTTTTGTTGATATTAAAGGAATTATCCGAGTATCAGCACAGCCGGTTCAAGGGGCTGTATTTCGGTGTCGACACAGATTCCGTCGGAAGTATATTCAAATGGCAGATCGGAAAGACAGCCGTCGAATCCCATAGCCCTTACGCGTCTTATTGTGCGCCCGTTCCCGATGAAAAGAGGCAGGCAGTCCAGCGGATCGCCGCCTATGTTTGTCACAGCTACAAACAGCTCTCCGGACGGCATGTGGGCGGCGCGCAGGTATATTTCAGCGTCCTCGGTGTAGCAGACGGGCAGGTTCCCGCCGGTGTCAAGGATGCTCATAAGCTGCTTCTTGCGCGACTCGTTGAGGAAGCCGAAGGCGGTGACAATGTTGTACGGCATGTTGGGATTGCCGCTGAAAACCACCGTCTCGCCGCCAAGGGCATGACGGAAGCCTGTGACCCCGGGCGCCAGAGGAATCTCCTCCTTTGCGCCGCGGAGGTGGAAGATTTTCGAGTATTCGATAACCCCCTCGGCGTTCGGAGTAAGACGCTGAGTTTCATGGAGCGCAGAGGATTTCTGTCCGGTTGCATATATGCGCTCAAAGCTGGGGTTGAGACCCTCCCAGGGCGTCACGTCAACGCCGGTGCAGGCGCCGAAGCCCCGCTCGTTGAGTATTTTTGCGGCCCCGGCGGATAGGAAAAGCTGTCCGCCCAGCGCCGCCCGGATTGCTTCGCGGTCCAGCAGGCGAGCCGCGGCATCGTCGAGGAAGGTCGCGTTCTTCGCCTCGCGGCCGTAGTAGAAGGGTATGCCGAAGCGTTCAAGCACATTGGCGCCCCAGCTGTCCGAGCTTCCCTCGCGGTAAATCGCCGGAACGGCGGGGAACACCGGGATGCGGCACCCCAGCCATTGAAGCGTCGGCACGATTTCGGTGAGCTTCTCATAAAACCCGCTGTAACGCGCCAGAATTCTGCGATACGCCCTGCCGCTTGCAGGCTCATAGGAGGCGAGGCGGGTTATCCAGTGCTTCGCGCCCTGTACGCCCTCAAAAATCGTCAGCGTGAAATGGGTGTGCAGCGACCGGGCGCTTGTGGAATACCGGTTCTGCGGACAGGTGTCGGTCTCGGCAAGCACCGCTTCGACGCCGCCTTCTTTAAGAACGGCATACTGCTGGGCGGCGCGCTGGGAAACACGGCTGAAATAGCGGGAACCGGGGGCGGTGTAGTGGCCGTTATTGAGCCGCACGGTGACAGGATTGCCCTCGCCGGCAAGAATTTTTGCTATTTCGGCGGCATGCTCGGTGGTGGCGCCAACACAGCAGAAGCTGCCGGGG
Source organism: Clostridiales bacterium (assembly GCA_012514145.1). GTDB lineage: Bacteria > Bacillota > Clostridia > Oscillospirales > CAG-272 > JAAZAV01. Next base: position 34,140 of record JAAZAV010000069.1, read on the forward strand.
AGCCGGGGATTTATCCGGTCGATACCCTCGCGCATGACTTTGGCAGCGCCGATAAGCGCTTCCTTCTGAGTTTCGAGGTAAAGCGAATAATAGCGTTCGCCCTCCTCACCGCCCGAATTTATGAGGTCATTCATCGCCTGACGGTCGCAGTCTTTTCCGGCAAGGGCGGAGAAAGCCTTCTGATGCAGCTCGCAGGCGCAGCCGCCGTCCCGGCCGCCGATGAGCCGGAAATCGTCGTCGACCATTATGACATCGGGTTCAAGCCCCGCCGCCGTCTCGAACTGATTGCGGATATAGCTGCGGAAGGCCTCGTCGTAGGGACAGATGATCTCGCGCCGCGAACCGGAATTCAGCGTGACAAGATGCGTGAAGTCGGAGGGATGATCCAGCACCCAGCCGTGCCCGATGGTGCACTGCACCAGGATGCCGCAGGGCAGACCCAGCTCGCGCAGACGGTCGCGGAAAAGTATGAACTGAGGCGCTAGGATAGCGGCTTTGTCGAAGCAGGGATTCCCTTCGGGCACCAGCTTGAACATGAACAGCGGACAGGTTATGACGCCGTCGGCAATCATTGAGCGGATGTCCTGACAAATCTCCTCAAGATGGTCGGTGTTGAGCGGCATTATCGAATAGAGCTGCTGTTTCATATGAAGGCTCCTTTCGCGAAAAAACGATGAATATCAACAGAAGTTTACAGCCGGTCGGTCTCAGCCAGCAGTATATTGTGGAATATGCGGCGGGCGCGGAAGAATGGCGCCCGGTTGTCCCGACCGTAGTGAACCGAGTTTGTGAGCAGAACGGCATAGATGCCGGTGCGCCCGTCCACATAGACCGAGGTACCGGTGTAGCCGTTATGACCGTAGGAGTCGGGGCTCATCAGTTCGCCTGATGCCGACAGCATGCCGCCGTGGAGAGCGAAACCCAGACCCCGCGCCTCGCTCAGCCCTTGTGTATGGTTGCGCACAGCCGTTTCAAAGGTATGGCTGCCGAGATACACTTTCCCTTTCGAAACTCCGCGGCAGGAGAGCATTGAGGCAAAAGAGATTACGTCGCTCAGGCTGCAGAACACGCCCGCGTTGCCGGACACGCCGCCCAGGAAGTGGGCGTTTTCGTCGTGGACATGCCCCCGGACATAGCGGTTTTCGTGGGGCGAATACTCGGTGGACGCCACATTGTCGCTTTCGGGGCGGTAGCAGGCGGTTTTCATGCCCAGCGGCTCGAAAACATACTCCCGCGCCAGCTCGTCAAGCCCCCGCCCGGCGATGCGCTCCAGCACCTTCTGAAGCAGGATGTAACCCATGCAGCTGTAATTCACATCTTCTCCAAGACCGCAGACCGGTACGCTTCCCGCGATTGCCGAAAGGGCTTCATCGGGGGAAGAGCAGACGCGGTACAGCGGTATGTGTGGGGTAACACCCGAGGTGTGGGTCATAAGGTGGTGTATCTCGGCATTCCGGAAGCTGCCGGCGTCGATGAAACGCCACAGCGAATCGTAAAGCGAGAACTTTCCCTCCTCCATGAGTCGCAGCGCGACCATGGTAGTGGATATCAGCTTTGTCACCGATGCCATGTCATAAAGGGTGTCGGGGTTCACCGGCTGCGGGTCGGGATGATAAAGCACATCGCCGTCATAGTCCCGGCGGTTTCCGGCGCAGAAGGCGAAATACACCTCATCGCCCCGTCCCGCCGCTGCCGATACGCAGCTATACTGTCTTCCCAAACCTTTTATCAGGTGAGCTATGGTTTTCTCGAAGGCGTCGGTTCGGCTGCCGCCGATAATGGTCGGCTCGAGACCGGCGCAGAGCACTGCGGGATGCTCCATGGTGTGCTCCTTTCGGTTATATATAAATGTATATTAACCTTATTTCACGGTGGTCAGATTCTCGATAATCTTCTGCAGGGAGGCTTCCCAGGAATCGCGCTTGGAGGCTACCTGAGAGGCATAGTTGTTGGTGCCGCTCCAGATTGTATTGCCGATTACACCGTTAGAGAAGCCGCTGAAAGAATCCATAAAGAGCTTGCCGAAGTCGAAAATCACGTTGCGGCGCATCATGTCAAATATCTCGGCCTGCTCACTGCCCTCGGAGTAGTTGTATTTCACCTTGTATACAATTTCAAAGACGGTCGGTGAAACCAGGCGGTGAGCCTCGGAGGAGAGACATTCGGCGAGCGCGGAGGCGCGATCCATTGACGCTACTACCAGCGGTATGCCGAAGAGGGTGACCGCGTTGGTGACCGACGCGTGATATTCATCCTCGGTTTCGTCGGGCTTGGGCTGTGGGATAAAACCGTAGGTAATCTGGGAGTCGCGGAGACTCGCCTCGGTGACATGACCGAGAGGATATATGTAGAATAGGCTCCGTCCGGTGTCGAAGATGGTGGGGTCGTCGCCCTTGGGGTTCTTGAAGGCGGCGGGGTCGCCGAAGACGCCGAGATACTTCTCGAGAATCATCATGGTGCGCTCCGAGAAGATGTCATCGCAGAGCTGCGGCACGCCGTCGCTGTCAAGGCTGACGAAGTGTGAACCTGTGCCGTAGTAGAGGGTCTGAATCTGGTCGTTGGCTATCATAACGCCGTATTGATCGCCCTGACCCGCGCTGCCGTCGCCGTCCAGGTCGGCGTAGAGACCGTCAATCATCTCGTGCAGCTTGTCTATGGTCCAATCGCCGTCAAGCACCAGCGTATAGGGATCCTCAAGACCGAAGTCGTTTATCATGCCGCGGTTGAAGAACACGCCCGACATGCGCGACATTGAGTTATAGGATATATCGCCGGCGAAGAAGTAGTTGAACCCCTCGCCAAGCTGACCGGCTGTTATCGCCGACTCAACGTACCAGGGCTTGCTCAGATCCATGAATGTGGCGTCGTTCAGATTGGAAAGATGACCGTCAACGGCGCAGGAGGCGACCCGGGCGCCGTAACATGCCACCAAGTCGTACACCACATCGCCCGCCACATTCTGAGCCACCATGGCGTTCTTCAGGTCGGCGCCGTAGGCGGCGGAATTGCGGGGCTTCATGTCCCACACAAGGTCAATATTCAGCCGCTCCTCAACCTTGAGATTGCGCTCGTATATGGCAGTCTCGAGAATTTCGCCCGTGTCCTCCTCGACGAAGAACTCCGCCGGGTCCCAGCTCTCCCAGCAGAAAGCCTTCACCTCGGCGCCGCTGAAGTCAAGTTCGGGCAGGTCGTCCTTCATAAAGAGAGTGGTCTCTGCGGTCTCGGAAACCGCAGCCGCCGCCGTAGCTGTGGCAACCGCAGTGATTTCATCCCCCGAACCGCAGGATATAAGAGTCAAAGCGGTCATCAACACCGCTGTCAGCATACAGATAATTCTTTTAGCTTTCATTTAAGTACCTCTGTTTGAAACTTCGGCAATTCCGCACCGGGATGCCGTCACCAATAATCTTATCATAATAAAGTCCCCTCTGTCAATCGGGTTTGCTTAACTTTCACGCAAAATTGAGCCGCAGGTGACATGTGCCGCCCGCGGCTCAATTTATTCGATTTATTCGATTAATTTTATTATCCGCTTATCCGAAGCAGACCGCCGACATGCCGCCTATTTTGAGAGTCACATATCCCTCGCCCCGGCAAAGCTCGGCTGCTTCGCCGTAAACGGTCAGACCTTCGGGCAGAGGATATTCATCGGGATCGAAGCGAAGGGTGACCTCGGCTTCATGCTCCGAGGCGTTGGCGGCGGTGACAATTACATTGCCGTCAGCCCCGCGCCATGCCGACGCCACTGCCAGCGAGACGGTCTGCATATTCTCGCGTCCCATGGAGCTGTCGGAGGTGTAGTCCTCGCCGCCCTCGACCGCGGGCGGACGCAGCATCTCGCCGCTGATGTAATACTCGCGGGTGTCCCATCTCAGCCGGCACATGCGGACCAGAAAGTCGCTCTTGCGCTCGTCGTCAACCACGTCGGCGTTTGTCCAGCCGATCTGCTGGCCGAACATGACAGCCTGGGCGGTGTGGAAGCGGAAGTATACGGCGTCGGGCTTCTTGTAGCCGTTGGTATTGCGGCCGAGCATGGCTATCCGTCCGGCGTAGACCCGGGGGAAGAAGGGCACAAGATCGGGTGTGACCCATGACCAGGTGAGGAAACCGTCGAACATATCGGAGTAGCAGTCGGCGTTGCACTCGGTGGTGAAGCCCTTGCCCTCGGGGGCGATGCGCCGCAGCTCGTCCATCATGCCCCGGTAGGCTCTCGGCCACCATCTGCCGTTGCCCGGGGTGTGATTGTGGTTTTCGTCGCAGCAGAGATTCATGCGCGCCGCCGCGATCTGGTCGACATACACCGCGTCCATATCGTATTCATCAAACAGCCGCCGAACCGTGTCGGCCATTACGCTCCGCCATTCGGGACAGGTGGGGCAGATGGCAGCCAGCACGCAGAGCTTGCCGTCCGGCTCGTGGGAGGCGTAGGTCTCGGTGAACATACTGCCGTTGAAGCGCTTGGTTGCGCCGGCTTTGAACATGCGGTCAAAGCGCACCGTCTCCCCGGCGGCGTCCCGGCAGTTGCGGGTGTCGGCTATTCGGCCGTTGATGTAGGGCATGACGTGCACGCCGTGTCGGTGAAGTTCTTTGACACCCTCTGCAAGCCCCTCCTTAACCGGGAAATACCATGGGTAGTCGTTGTTGAAGGGTATGAAATGCCAGTTGTAGAGATGGTAGCCAATAGGCAGACCTAATTTGTCTGCAAGCCGGGCGGGGGCAGTCACCCAGTTGTCACGGGGCTGGGGTTTGGGAGGACGGACGCTGACGGGTATGGGGTCGGCATCGGGATTGTCGTTCGGCATCCAGTCCATGACATACATTGGTACCTCCCGCATCCAGGCGGGGGAATCGGAGCGTCCGGTGGGGCGGACCCATTCGGCGTGGTTCAGTACATAGTCACGATATATGTCCGCCATGCCGTACCAGCCGCCATCGACAGCCTGCTGTACAAGCACACCGTTGAGAGCGAAGCTGTTGGCGCCCCTGCCCAGGTTCTCCGCCGGGTAGGAGAAGGCAAATACTCCTTCCCCCGATTCGAACAGCGCGGCGGTCAGGGCTACCATGGCGGCCGCCGGGGCATGTATCCCCGCGTAGATACCCGGGGTGCCGGGTTTGTCCTCGGAGTATATGCCGAACACCGGGAAGGTGCCGTTGAAGCCGCTGGGATAGCTGCCGTACCACTTCATCTGCCGCTTGTAGGCGTCGCGCACCAGAGTACCAGATTCGGCGGGCAGCAGCAGGGCGGGAGAGAAATTTTCACCTCCGCTGAAGCCGATGTCGGGATATGACACTTCAAAAACAGACCAGTCGGGGTCGTCGTTTGATATCCGTGTGCGCCATTCAATGCGGTCAGGTTCGACTGCCCGCGCCTCCACCGTCAGCGACAGGCGTATGCCGTTGTGAGGTTTTGCAAGTGTGACGGTCAGTTCCGAACAGGTTTTAAGTACACGCACATCGCCCCAGCCCCGCCGTGATGAGAGGACACACAGTTCGCCCGTATCACGCTTTCGCAGGGTTATCCGGCTCAGTTCGCAGCGGCAGCCCTTTCCGGCGGGCGAAAAGCCGTCAAGGGAGGTGGGGGCAAGCAGCACGCCGTCGCCCAAATAGTATACCGCCGCCGTCAGACGCCCGCTTGTAAGAGCGGCGGCTTTTCCGTAAGAGCCGTCAAAGTCGGCGCCGTAAATCAGCGGCTGATCGGGCAGACAGAGCGGAGCCGCCTCGGGCAGGGAAGGCTCACCCACGCCAAAGGATAACAGGGCGGTGAAGGGATGTGCCTCGTCGAATTGCGACAGGTCGGTATTTGCCGCGTCTCCGCCGGCGGCGCCCAGCCGGTAGGAGGGGGCGTCTCCGTCAGCCGCCGGAATCATCCGCGCCCGTCCGCAGCCCGACAGCATGGCATACATGCCGTCAGCCTCGCCGCCTTCGAAACACATTGCGGCGCCCAGGTCAAAGCGCAGATTATGTCCCATTTCGGCGGGAGTTATGGAATATTCGGGTCCGAAACCGCGCATAGCCGCGGGTACGGCACCTTCAGGGGCAAGAGTGAGGAAATTGATGTTCCCCACGCGAGGCTCACGGCTGCCGATATATGCCGAAATGCGCAGAGCGTTCTCCCCCGCCTTCTCCACACGGTAGTGGAGCATGAGAGCGGGGAGCGGTGCGCCGCCGCTGTCAGATGGATTGAAATGCAGAGTGACGGCGTTTTCCTCCTCCTCGGCGGATATGCGCCCCGAGGGAAGGGCTGCGCTTGCCGTGACGCCGAGGGCGATACAGGGACTGATTGAAAGAGCGCCCCAGCCCCGGAGCGTAAGCGAACGCCCCGCGCCGTCCGAAACAACAAAGCGGAACTGCTCATCCACCGAGAAGGTACAGACCAGACCCGAAGCAAATTCAAAGCGTTTTTCGTTCATGTTCCTACCTCATATAATTAATTGTATATAAATGCTTGCCAAAAATCATATATGCGTATCATCGCAAAACTATGAAATACAAACATCGGCACAGCGGGTGAGCGAGAGCAGCTCATCAAGACTCACGCCATTGATGCGGTTGCCGCGGTATTTGAATCCCCTGACATCGGAAAGCGATATGACCCCGCCCCGGGATGAACAAACATCGTTGCCGATGAAGCGAATGTTTTCGTGATAATAGGGCGCCGCTTCGGTGGGAGTGAAGCCGCAGGCGGTGGAAATGACACTGCCGCAGTCGCGGAATCTGCAGCCGCGTATAGTTACGTCCTTCACGGGGCCGTTCTCGTACCAGTAGTTCATGTCGCCCGAGAAGAGCACCGCGAAGCTGCTTGTCTCAAAGTCGCAGTCCTCGATAAGCACGCGCTTCCCGCTCGAAATGCGGAAGCCGCCGCTGCATTTCATACGGCAGTTCCGGACCTCGATTTCGGGCATGCGGCGGTTCTCGATGATGTCTCCCGGCTGAGGGAGCGTATTTAACCCGTCCCGGAAGGTCACCGCAATGTCAACATGCCCTTTGTCGTCGGTGTATTCCGCGCTTTCGACAATTCCGCTGCAGCGCAGTTCCTGGGTGCTGCCCCGATAGATATAAGCCTCGTCGCCGGGGGCGAGAAATTCCATGCGCAGCAGACCGGCGCAGCGGTTCTGAGCCATGACTCTCCGCCCGTCACTGTCCGAGCCGGTGACCACAAGGTAGTTGCCGTGGATGTTTATAGCGTCGTCCAGCATGCTCTCGAAGCGGCAGTTTTCAATCTTCATCAGTCCGGTGCAGTGGTAGCAGTGGAAGCTGTCGGCGTTGATGCTGATTATTCGATCGGGTGTTGACTCGTCCATATACATGCTGTAATCGTCAAGGCTGATGTTATGGCACATGCCGGCGGTTATTCCCATGGCTCCGATATGCATGAGCCGCACATTGCGGATAGAAGTGTCGGCGCAGTGCTCCAGCAGGAAGCCGGTTTTGCGCCGATCCTCATGGGTCATGGCTAAAATCTCGCCCGCTCTCGGCACAAAGAAGTCGGGGAGCCCCGATATGCGCACCCTCCGCCCGCCCAGGTCTTCGGCATACAGGTGATGGATGGGCAGAGGGGGATTGGGGCGCGGAAATATTTCTCCGCCGATAAGTCCCAGTATTACGCCGCTGTGACGGGAGGGTTTGCCGGTCTCGGCGTCCATACAGCGCAGCAGCATGTCGCCGGTTATGAGCCGATGCTCCCAGGTGTCCGACAGGGCTATGAAATCCCGCCCCTCGATGCGGTAGCGGAAAAGTTCGGGGATCTCGATATCCACGCTTCCCGCCTCGTATCCGACGACAGTGCCCTGAGTATAAAACGGGCGGTCGTAGTCGATGGAGAAGTTCGAGAGGGTAACATTCTCGCAGCCGTATAGGGCAAAAGGCATAATCCTGCCGTGGAAGAGCAGTTTCGCGCTGCCAAGGTCAATGGTTACGTTTTTCAGCCCCCGCAGCACGAATGCCGCTCTCAGCGGAATGTTGCCCGAATTGAGGAAGGTCCACCAGCAGGGAATCTCCTCAAAACTGTCGGAGGGGTATATATCGTAAACGGCACGGTCGGCGCGGTATACGGTATCGCTCTCGAAAATCGTGCCGACGGCAAAGATTTTTTCATTCATTTCACGGACTTCACTCCTTTCAAACCCTCTCGGCGCTCACAACTTTGCGTGTAAAGCGCACACTCTCGACCGGAGCGTCGGCATATTCCGCCTCGCCCGACTGATTGTCGTATGGGTCGTCCCGCATGAAGCGGCGGGGCGGGTCGAAATCGCGCTGAAAATCGGTGCAGCTCACCATGCGGAAGGGGTCAAGATTGCCGAAATAGTGTTCCCGCATAAGCTCATCGCCCCGCCGGAATGCGCCTCCCCCATATGAGGGGTCGCAGTGCAGCCAGCCGAAGGGAGCTACATAGAAGAGCGCCCAGTCATGGGAGCCGATATCGGTGAAAGAGGGCGCCATTCCCGACTGCCAGCGGGCGGGGATGCCCATGCAGCGGCAGAGGGTGATAAAGAGCAGCGCCTGAATGCCGCAGTCACCATGCCCCTCAAGCAGGGGATATTCGGCCAGGTTGTCGATATCCCGATAGGGACGGACATATGAATACATGACATGCTCGGTTATCAGGAGATAGGCGCGGCGGGCTTTCACAAGAGGATTGTCGGTACCTGCGCTTAACTCGTCGGCGAGGGCGCGGATAAGGGGGGTAAAACGGATGTGGGGGTAGGTCTCGCCGGTGTAAAAGTCGGGCTGTTCGGGGGATACAGCACCGTCGTCCGGGGGCATATAGTCGGCGCGGTTTACATAGGTGTAGCGTATCTTAGCCCATTCATCCTTCTCAAGCGGGGCGGCGATGTGGGCGGTGCGTATGGGTGAGGATTCGGGCGACAGGGTGACCGGATGGGAGGACTCAAGCAGAGCTATCTCCGACTGCTCGGGGGTCACCGCCGGAAAGGGCAGGTGGATGTAACAAGTCTCGCCGGGACGCAGACAGCCGTCCGCCGGGCGAAGGGCGGCCTCCACCGTGAAGCGCACCGCGTCATAGCCGAATTTATGCTGTCGCTCGATGGTCTCGTGCCGCAGCGCGGTCGACTCGGGCGGCGGCAGTTTTTCGCCGTGGTTTGCCAGTTCGTGGAGCAGCCCTTTATGGGTGCGCAGGATATTTGTCACCGCGCTGTTCTCGAAATACACTCTGCCGTTTCGCCGTATATGGTCGACCCAGCCGGCGTCAACAAAGCGCTCGATATCTTCGGCGGTGAGTGGCGGGCAGGTTTTTTGCAGTTCCTTTAGCGCATCATCCGAGGACATGGTGTAGTTATTACGCACCGAACGGGCTATCATAGCCTCCAGCTCAAGCCGCATACGAAGCGCGTGGGGCAGCCCCTTGCGGCTTAGATATCGTTTTATGGCATCAAGCTCCCCGTCGAAATCGCCGTTGTACTTATATGCCGCTATGTCCGAGGGCAGGGAAACGGCGAGATAGCGCAGATCGTCTATTGTGAGTGTCATCTTCGTTTAACCTTCCTGTCGGTCATTTGTGTCGTCCGGGCGTATCAGCGCCATCAGCTCGCGCTCAGAGGCGATATCCGCTTCTGACGGATAGGAGGCGGCGCACTTCTCGAACCGCTCCAGGCAGGCGTGTGCGCTGACGGCGGCTTCGTCGCCCTTTACCGCCGCGGCGGCGTATTCCGTACGGATGACGCTTGGAAAATACTTCATCTGCTGCATGAATCTCTTCGTCTGCTTGTCTGACAGAAGCGACAAATCGGCATCGCCTCCCTTTTCCAGTATGTCGAGGAACAGTTCGTCAAGTTTGAGCAGTTCTCTGTAAAGACCGGTGATCCGCACTGAGGGTGTTTTGGTCAGATAGTTTATCTGCTCGCGGGCGGCGGCAAAGTCATGGGCGTCCATGTACCGGTTTTCGGCAAAGACCCCGATAGCCGATATAATTGGATTTTTCATGTCGGCGTCCCCGCCCGGCTCGAACCATTCGGCGGGCATGTCTTTGAGCCGTCTGCCGTGGGTCTGCTGCTCGTTTATCTTCAGCTGCAGCCAGAGAGCCCGGCGGGCATTGGCGTCGCGGATGAGCATCAGCGTGTTGTAACCGTCGTTTGCCACCATGTCGAGTTTCAGCGGGATCAGATTTAACAGCCCCGTAAGAAAGCCGTAAACAAACATATAAAAGAGAAACATGTCGGCAATACCCGAAGGGGAGCAGACAATCCGCAGCACAAGGCAGAGAGCGGCGACTATGATATTCACCAGCGAGCCGCCCAGGTTGTAGAGTATGCAGGGGAAGGTGCCGTTTACCATATCGGGCGGAGATAGGAGACACTGACCGCCGGTGCCGGTAAGTGTGAAGCGTTTGATGGAGTATTTTCCGTCTTTTCCCCTCTGTAATACGATACTGCCGACGCGGAAGGAGAGAAAACGGTAGCCGGTGGCAAGACCGAAGACAAGATGCCCGCCCTCGTGCAGTATAATGTGTATAAACAGCACAATGACGAACAGCACAATACCAACAGCTATGTCAAACAATACCTCTGCAAAAGATTTCGCCGCCGCGGAATCGGCAGACGGGAAATAAATCGCCCTGCCGATGAAAATACCTGCTGCAAGACTTACCGCGAACACAAGAATTAAGGGCAGTAGTTTTGCAAGTTTTTTCAGTGTTTTCATTGGATTTCCTTGACAGTGTCATTCAGCCGGCGGGAATCTTGACGGCGGATGTGAATATGTGTGATTGTCATTCATTCAGGTATCTCTCCTGTCGGATTTTCTTTTATTGCCACAACAATTATACCACCCCGCCGCCCTGCCGTCAACACGAATCGGCGCCGATTGCGGAGTTAAGGGGATAGAAATGTCCAACCGATTTGGGGCGAAAAGTCTGTGTACCAGAATTGTGCAGCGGGCTGTGAAATCCTGACCAAACAAAAACCGGCTGTCCTCTCGGTTTTTTGCCGTGAGTTGACAGTCGGTTAATATGATTTTCAGGCAACAGCCGCCGTGCGATATATCTCTTATCCGTTTATTATTTCGCTCCATGCTCCGCCGGACCCTTGAGAATATCAACTGATGTATAATCCTTTGCGCTTTTCTTTTATGCTATCGGAATGTAACCGCTGCCGGCTATAAGTGTCTGACCCTCTTCCGAGAGCAGCCAGTCCAGCAGCACCGGGATGTTGGGGTTGTCGTTGTCGGCGCGGTAGATGGCGTAAAACTGCGCCACCGCCGGGTAGCTGCGGTTTTTTATACTCTCCTCGTCGGGATATACGCCGTTAAGCGAGAGCAGCTTCACCGCCTCGTTGCCCACCATGCCGGTCATGTAGTAGCGGAATGAGAAACCTATCGAGCCGCCGAATAGCGCAAAGGGCGACTTTCGGGCGATATCCCGCCCCGCCATGAAGACGTCCATTGCCGACTGACTGCCGCTGCCGGGCAGCCGGGTCACCGGGTTTATAATTCGGTTCGCACCGCCGACCTGCGACCAGTTTGTAATTGAGCCGCCGTAGATGTCCCGCACCTGTTCCACCGTAAGCGAGTCCACCGGATTGTTCTTGTTTACGAAAAAGACGAAGGCTTCCAGCCCCACCGGCAGATAAACTAACTCCACGCCCTTTTCTTCGGCATAGGCAACCTGTTCGTCAGATGGACCGGCGCAGAACAATATATCGGTGCCGCCGTCGACGATGGCGCGGTAGCCCCGGACGGTGTTCTTATACTGCATGGCGCTGTCGGGGGCGAAGTTCTCGCCGTAATAGTTGTCGTCCGAGAAGACGCCGCCCTCATAGGTCACCGAGCCCTCGGGGTAAACCGAGTCGATTATCGCCGCGTAGACGAGAACCAGCGCCGCCGCGCCGTCCAAAACGGGCAAATCGTCCTCCGCCTTGAACTTAAGGGAGGACTCCACCCGCGCCAGCTCGGAACCCGGCTCGTGGGGCAGATAGCGCGCCACGTCTATCATCTTCGACTGTGAGGCACCGCTGAAATTGTTGGCGAGCCGTCCTGTGAGCAGCATATACATGGCGAGGTTGAAGGCGGCAAATACGATAAAAACCGCCGCCAGCGCAGAAATCTGCTTTACGAGAAGTCTGTTTTTCATATAGTCATCGCCCCTGCCACATCTCATGGGCAATAAAGTAGATTATCGAGCAGTGATTATAAGCCCATACGGCCCAGATGAGATGAGCCGCGGTGACAAGCACACACACCGCCAGCAGGATGAACAGCAGCGTAAGAAAAGTTCGTTCTTTCATGATGTTTAACAAAGCCTCCCTCACATAAAGGCGATTGCGGTGAGCAGAAGCAGCCAGAAGGAGACAACAACCGTCAGAAGTGTTCCGAAAATGACCGACGAGACTATCAGGTGAATTTTGCGCTCCTTCAGCTGCCGTTCGGCATAGCTGCCGGGCTGCTTTTTGTTTTTCGAGCGAGCCTGCAGAAAGCGGAAAAGGCTGACGCCGAAATATGCCGCAGCCGCAGCCGGGATAAGTAAAAACAGAGCCGATATAATATAAGCCATATGTCCTAATTCCTCTCCTTCTTCGCCGACAGCGAAAGGGGATGATATTTCGGGATGGTAAGTCCGTATTCGGTGGGGGTTCGGGATGTTAGCCTCTCCTCAGTCTGTCCGGATTTTATGCGCCGGCGGATTTTCTCCGCCTCCTTCCCGGTTACAATGCCTGCAGCGGCACATTTTGTCAGGAGATTCAGCATTTTTCTGCTATGTCCGGCGGCGGCTTCTCTGCTGCGGCGGGGATTGTGAGTGGTGGGTGCGGCAAGGGTCGATACCAGAAAGAGCGCCTCGCTGAAGGTGAGTTCATTTGCGGGTATTCCGAAGTAATGGCGGGCGGCATTCCCCACTCCGTACTGTTCGTTGCCGAAGTAGACGAAGTTGACATACATCCAGAGGATTTCGTCCTTGGTCAGCTCCTTCTCGAAGGTCAGGGCTATGAACAGCTCGGTCAGCTTGCGGAGGGGGCAGCGCTTGTAGGTGAAGTACAGGTTTTTTACAAGCTGCTGTGTCAGGGTGCTTCCGCCCTTCGGGCTTATGTCGGTTCTATGTAATATCAGCACCCTGAACGGCAGTTTTACAAGGTGCCAAAAAGCGCTGATAATGCTCTCCACCTCATAGCCATGATGGCTGTAAAAGTTCCTGTCCTCGGCGACAAGCAGAATTTTCGTCAGACTGCCGCCGCATCCGCAACCGCTTGCGCGGAGGGGAGTATAATTATCACCTGCCCGGATTATCTCGAGACAGTCGCTGGGAGAGCGTCGGCGCAGCAGATGCCGCGAACCGATAAAGCAGGCCGTCCCCACGCAGACGACAACAGGCGAGAAGACAAGCAGCAGCAGCGCCGGCACCACATAGTGGGCGATTTTCCTGATTTTAAGGAGTATCCGCCTATACAGCGGCGCCACATAGGAAAAGAGTGTAATCATTTGTGTTATCCGATATATGACAGCTCCCCGTTTGCCGCTGCCATTGCCGAAATGTCTCCTGCACCCCTGTAATAACTAAAAACGGGCGGCGCATGTGTAGGTTTTGGAGGTCAGTTTCTGTTTCTTGTGCATCTGCGGCATCTGCCTGGCTTTTGCGGCTCAAACAGTCCGAAACCGCTGTATATGCCGATTCGCCGGTAAGCATCGACAATCATTTTCCGCATCGGCAGCTTCTGACGCCTGCCGCACACCACTAAGATGAGATATCGGGTGCCGAAGTAAATCCATCCCACAGGGTAAAGCAGGTGAATTTTCCTCGCCGCCGGCCAGCGGATTTTCACTACCTCATTTGCGGTGCGAATCATCTGACAGGGCATTGAAACATCTCCCACACTGCCGTAGTCCGCGCTGGTCACCAGTGCGCCGCTGAAATCCCGATCCCGCTCCCGGGAGCCGAGATCGCCGGCTTTAAGTATATCGCCCATGAGAGCATCCGACAGCCCCTCTTCGACCGACTCCGCCCAGGAGGGCAGACGGCAGCCGAGATACCGGGAAGAAGCGGCGGTCATTATCCGGGCAAATCGCCACAGTCCGATCTCGCTCAGCGGAACCTTGAAGTTCGCCTCAAACTCGCCGTCATCCATTGAACAGGCGAACACCGCCCAGTCACAGAGATGGCGCAGTCCCAATCCCGATTTTGCCAGATGGTGAGCCGAATGAACGGCTATGATAAGCCCGTGGTGAAAGTCCGAGGGCAGCCGGCAGGAGCCAAGCTCCATTTTATGCTCATATGACTTTTCATATATGTCGCTGAGGTAGAAATTTATGCGTTCGCCCGCTTCTCCTTCGGGAGTGCCGTTGATGCCCCGGTGAAGCTCCACGGTGAGTCCGCTGCGCATGTCTTTGAAGCCTAACTCCTGAGGATGCATGCCCGAGCCGCGGATACAGCCGTTTTCCTCAAGCAGCAGGGCGGCTCTGTCGAAACATTCGTCGGGAACGAGAAAATCCACATCCCCCATTTTGCGCATCATGGGCTCGGGGTAGTATTTCGCCGAGGCACAGCCCTTCATGAACACATGAGGAATACCGGCGGCGTCTAAAATCGCTCCGAAACCCACATGCAGGTGCTGGACGGTCACCGCCCGGGCAAGCTGTTCGCGCTGCCAGAGACAGAGCCGGTCATAAAGCGCCTGGCTGCATTCCTCCGGCTTCCCGCCCAGCTGTTTCAGCGCCTGGCAGACATGCCCCGCGCAGGAGTGATGGGCACACTCCGACAGCAGCACCCGCCAGCGGCATCCGGCAAGATCTTCGGCTTTGATATTCTGCGGACTGCCGGGAAAGAGAATATTTGACAGCAGACCGAGCAGGAGTTTCTGCTCGTTTGTCATTTTAAGGGATTCACTCATCGCAGTCGGGTGTTTTTCGCCACACCATTCGGTTGACTATGTGGGTGTAGCTCTGGATGATGCCAACCACCTTGTCTGACACGTTTTCGTCGGTGTAGTCGGGGACGGGACAGCCCAGGTCGCCGTTTCTCACCATGGCAACCGCGGTTTCCAGTGCCTGCAGCAGTCCGTCTCCCTCGATGCCGGCTATGATGAAACAGCCCTTGTCGACAGCCTCGGGGCGCTCGGTGCTGGTGCGGATGCAGACCGCCGGTATGGGATGCCCTATCGACAGGTAGAAGGAACTCTCCTCGGGCAGGGTGCCCGAATCGGAGACCACCGCATAGGCATACATCTGCAGACAGTTGTAGTCGTGGAAACCGAGGGGCTCATGGCGTATTATCCGGGGATCGAGCTGAAAGCCCGACGCCTCAAGACGCTTCCTGCTGCGGGGATGGCAGGAGTAGAGTATGGGCAGGTCGTATTTCTCGGCCATGCGGTTAACCGCGCCGAAGAGACTTTCAAAGTTGCGCTTCGTGTCGATATTCTCCTCCCGGTGCGCAGAAAGCAGGATATAACGCCCCTTCTCAAGACCGAGACGGGCATGGATGCCGCTTGCCTCGATTTTGGGCAGATTGGCGCGCAGCACCTCAGCCATGGGACTGCCGGTGACAAAGGTGCGCTCGGGGGGAAGTCCGCAGTCGGCAAGATTGCGGCGGGCATGTTCCGAATATGCCATATTGACATCGGAGATTATGTCCACAATGCGGCGGTTTGTTTCCTCGGGCAGGCACTCGTCCTTGCAGCGGTTGCCCGCCTCCATGTGAAACACCGGGATATGCAGCCGCTTTGCCCCGATGACCGAGAGACAGGAATTTGTGTCGCCCAGCACTAATAGGGCGTCGGGCTTTGTTTCGGTCATTACGGTGTAGGATTTGGCAATGATATTCCCGACAGTCTCCCCGAGATTGCCCCCCGCCGCGTCAAGGTAGATGTCGGGGTCGGCGATTTCGAGGTCGCGAAAAAATATCCCGTTCAGGTTGTAGTCGTAGTTCTGACCGGTGTGTACCAGCAGAGTGTCAAAGTATCTGCGGCACTTGTTTATGACCGCCGACAGCCGTATAATCTCGGGGCGGGTGCCCACGATTATCATCAGCTTCAGCCGTCCGTTGTTGCGAAAGGATGCCATTTGATTTCTCCCGAGGAAATTGTTACGGGTTTTTCCGTAATCTGAGATTTTTTGCGTAAAAGGCTTAAATATGTTTGTGATAGATTCCGGTAAAATTTATACTTCCGGAAACTTTTTGCGTCTATCGTTTATCCACCGGTTCGCCGAAGGTGTCGGGGCGGGCGGGGTCGAAGCACTCGTTTGCCCACATCACGGTCACCAGTTCCTCGGTGTCGCTGAGGTTAATAATGTTATGCGTATATCCGGGCAGCATATGCACCGCCTGTATATTATCGCCGCTGACCTCGAAGTTCAGTATCTCATCCGAGCCTATCCGCCGCTGCTGTATAAGCCCGTGGCCCGATACGACTATAAAGAACTCCCACTTGGTGTTGTGCCAGTGCTCGCCCTTCTTTATGCCCGGCTTCGAGATATTAACCGACACCTGACCGCGGTCTGGGGTGCGCAGCAGCTCGGTAAATGAGCCGCGGGCGTCGGTGTTCATCTTCAGCGGGAAGGCGACCTTTTCAGCGGGCAGATAGGACAGGTATGTGGAATACAACTTCTTCGCGAAAGAGCCGTCGGGGATCGATGGCAGCATCAGGGTGGCGGGCTGTGCGGCGAATTCTTCAAGCAGCGATACTATCTCCCCGAGTGTAACCCGGTGAGTGACCGGCACATGGCGGTATGCCCCATTGTCGTCGGGCAGGGGTGTTACGCCGTCGTATGAGCAGCGCTTAGCCTTCCCTTCAAGGGCGTCGAACATGCCCTCTGCCAGGTCGTCGATATAGAGCAGCTCCAGTGTGACCGCCGGGTCGTTTACCTTTATTGGCAGATCGTTTGCGATGTTGTGGCAGAAGGTGGCTATGACGCTGTTGTAGTTTGGACGGCACCACTTTCCGAAGAGATTGGGGAAGCGGTAGACCAGCACCTCGGCGCCGGTCTCTCTGCCGTAGTCGAAGAAAAGCTCCTCCCCCGCCTTCTTGCTGATGCCGTAATCGCTTCCGGCATAGCGGCCGACAAGCGACGCCTGAATAGAGCTGGACAGCATTACCGGGCAGCGGTTGTTATGCTTTTTCAATAGTGAGAGCAGTGTTTCGGCGAAGTCCCGATTGCCCTCGGCGAACTCAGCCGGGTTCTGCGGGCGGTTGACTCCTGCAAGGTTGAACACGAAGTCGGCATCGGCGCAGAAAGCGTCAAGCTGTTCGGGGGTGCCGTCTTTGTCGTATTCAAAGATATCGTCGACTTGAATCCGGCCGGTGCGGGTGCGATTCTTGCCGTCGCGGATATTGCGCAGATTCTCGCAGAGATTGCGCCCTACAAAACCTGCCGCGCCGGTTACGAGAATTTTCACTTTTTATCAAAGCCTCCCGAATTTCTTTAACTCCTCTCGAATGTAGGGGATAGTCAGCAGTTTCGTCTTGACGCCCTCTACATCCAGAAGTTCGGTATTGCTGCTGGTGAACTCGGTAAGAGTGTTGCGCTCGGTGTCGCCGTCTGAGAAATACTTATCGTAGTTCAGACTGCGCCGGTCGGAGGGAACGCGGTAGAAATTGCCCAGGTCAATAGCCTTGGCGCATTCTTCGTTGGTCAAAAGGGTTTCGTACATCTTCTCGCCGTGGCGGATACCGATAACCTTTATTCGGCTCTTATCGCAGCCGAACAGTTCGCAGACCGCCTCCACCTGGGTGCGTATGGTACAGGCAGGCGCCTTCTGAACCAGGATATCGCCGCTTTCCCCGTGCTCAAAGGCAAATAAAACCAGATCCACCGCCTCGTCAAGCGACATGATAAAGCGGGTCATTTCGCCGTTTGTGACCGTGACAGACAGACCGCTGCGTATCTGGTCGATCCACAGTGGAACCACCGAGCCGCGGCTGCACAGCACGTTGCCGTAGCGCGTGCAGCAGATTCGGGTGCGATTTGGGTCGACCGTGCGGGATTTGGCGACGGCTATGCGCTCCTCCAGCGCCTTTGTTATCCCCATGGCGTTAACCGGATATGCCGCCTTGTCGGTGGAGAGGCATATCACACATCTGACGCCCTCGTCGATAGCGGCGGTCAGCACATTGTCGGTGCCTATAACATTGGTGCGCACCGCCTCCATAGGGAAGAACTCGCAGGAGGGCACCTGCTTCAGCGCCGCCGCGTGGAAGATATAGTCCACATTGTGCATGGCGTTTTTTACCGACGACATTTCCCGCACGTCGCCGATGAAGAAAGTGATTTTATCAGCCAAAGCGGGGTACTTCACCTGATAATCATGACGCATGTCGTCCTGTTTCTTCTCGTCCCGGGAGAATATCCGTATCTCACCGATGTCGGTGTCAAGAAAACGGTCAAGGACGGCATTGCCGAAGGAACCGGTGCCGCCCGTTATAAGCAGTGTTTTGTCTTTTAATAAACTCATGTTACCTCCCGGCGCTGTCGCCGTTCCGATCACCGATTAAATATTTTAACATGGTCAGCCTGAGCCAACCGGTGATTTTTACAAATATCCGCCCTGTCAGCACGCCCAGCGGCGCGCCTATGGTGTTGCATATTACATCGAAGGTCTGAGCATAGCCGGCGCCGAGACGGTACTGCAGCAGCTCCACCGTAACCGACATAGCCATCGCAGTCAGAGCCGCCGCCGGATAGGCGATTTTAACATGCCGTCCGCATCGCCAGAGCACAAACCATCCCAGCGGCACAAACAGCAGGATGTTCGACACCATCCCCCGTATGTAATGCACATTGCCGTCGAAAATCTTTGCCAGTTCCACCCTCGGGTCGGGCAGGAAAACAAAGACATCCCCATGGCATCTGCTGAGCAGCGTTATGGCGGGAATCAGTGTCAGATAAGCCGCGGCCGCCGCAATAAAGACGATGGTGAGAACAATCTTGCCCGCCCTCTTTGAGCGCAGAGCAGATATCATTTTGTCAGCGAATATCGCCGCCGCCAGTGCCATACAGACCGCAAATGCAGCCGCCAGATATGCAGGCGGAACCGACAGGTAGGTTTCAAAGAAATAATTCGGATTTTTGAAAAGCAGATCCATGTTTGTTTATTTACTGAAAAGCAGTTTTTTATCCTTATATATCTGTTTCACTGCGCTTTTTCTTCCTCCCGGCAAGAGCCATGAGCCGGCGGCAAAGTGCGGTAACATCCTCACCGTCGAATAGAATATACACAGCCAGCGTCGCCGCGGAGGATACCACTCCGACCAGACAGGCGTACCCCAGCCATCCGAGATAGTCGTCGGGCACTATGCCTGTCAAACCGAAACCCACATAGAGCGCGGCGATGACCGCCGCCGACTGCAGTATCTGACGCACATTTCGGGCGATGGACATGTCAACGAGTTCCCGGGGGGAGAGGATAAGGAACTCTACGAGCATGTAGACATCCGCAGCGCAAAGTGCGATTATTGAACCGATAAGCCCCCACAGCTTTGTAAAAACAGCTGTCAATACTACGACTATAACCGCCTGAGTGGCTGTCTGACGGCGAATGCATTTGAATTTGCCGAAAGAATATACCAGCATGCCGTGAGGCGCCCGGGCATTCTCAATAAAACCCTTTGCGGTAATCAGTATACCGAAAACCGGCAGATAGTAGTTAATATCGGTGATACCCTTTGTATATATTGAAATAAAGGGCATCAAAGTTACCAGCATTGTGGCGTAAAGTATGGTAATCAGTATATAAAAGCCGGTGCGGAACTGTTCGGTGGTCTTTTTCAGCAGTTCTTTGTCGCCGGTGGCGTTGATGTTGCCGAAAGCGTCGCTCAATCCGCTGGTAAAGACGGTGATTCCCCGCGCCACGCTGCCGGCTATCATGTTATATATTGAATAGACGCTTATCAGTTTGAAATTCAGCAGGGCGGTCATGATGAACATGGGTGCCCCTGAGGTCACCAGACCTACAATCTGATTGAACATTGCGTCCCGGCGCTTGTTAAGCGCTTTCATGTTAGGTTCGGCTTTGAAATTGATGCCCGGGTAGCGGATGCGCACATACACCGCCAGAATTACCGAGGTTAAGAGAAAAGAGATAATCGCCAGCGCCCGCACCGCTATGACGCCCAACCCCAGTCTTATGCCTGTCCATATCAAAGCAAGGTGAACGATAAGCTGAATCGCGCTCGAATAGGATATGGCGTAACCACACTGGTCGGCAGTGAGCAGTGTGCGGTATTTCGCCAGTATGAAATATTTAATAGTGCCGTTTGCGCAGAGCACCAGCACCAGCAGCGCCAGCTCGAAATACCCCAAAGCTTCGGTTTCGCCGATGAAGGGATAAACCAACGCCAGCCCCACCGATGCAAGGGAGAAAATCAGACCTATTCGCAGATAGGATATCCTCGCAGCGCTGACTATCGAATCCCGCGCGGCGTTGTCCTTGTCGGCAAGGGGTTTGTAAAGCGCGAAGGTGGTGGCGGTGGAAAGCCCGGCTTCAATGACGTAAATATATGAAATGAACTGGTTGATAGACGTTGTAATGCCGTTTATTTCCGAGCCGTATGCGCTGAGCATCAGCTTCGGCGATATAAAGCCGGTGACTATGGTCACCACCTGGAGCAGCGCCGACGCTATTACGTTTTTAATAAATTGTTTTGTTCTCGTTTGCCGCATCAATGATTTCCTTAAGAAATGCCATGAAATGTAAGTATATAGGTTTTTGGCAATTGTTTTACTCCCGTCTTAGCCTTGATTGCAGCAGTTTGATCCCCTTGCCGGCAGCCATGAATATCCCTGTGCGTATCAGGTCGATTATGCTGCAGACGACGAATATCCCGACTACCGAAAGAACGAAATGACCCAGGTAAGCAAGGGTGCTCCCGCCGATGTAATCCAGCGGCACTACAATTTTATTCCAGAGAATATTGTCACGTATGACATATTGGTTGTGTATAAGAAATACACCGAGTGTGGTACTGCCGATGACAATCGGCAGCCGGTGATGCTTTTCCGGAAGTGAAACAAATATCAGGAACAGCGCCACCGAACCTGCCAATACGGTGAGCGAATTATATTTGTAAAAGTTCCAGTATTCTTTGCTTAAAACAAGGTTCTGCAGCAGCTTTGACCCCAATGTGAGCAAAGAGGCGATTATATATATCGATGCATAAATCAAATGCTTGCCGGGCAGTTTGAAGTCTATGGGATACATACGCAGGTAAGCGGCGAGTATGTAGAGGAAGGCAAACCACAAGAGCGAATATCCGTCTTTATTGCCCAGAGAGTCGCCGCCGAAATAGAAAACGGTGGGTATCGCGCTGAGAATAATGCCGGACGCGAGAACAAGCCGCAGATGTTCCTTCTTTTCAAGGGTTCCGATGAGCCTGTTAAGGTAGGGAGATAGGAGAACCAGCACCACATATACGGTCATGAACCAGTATTCGCCGCGAATCAGGGGGAAAAGGTAAAAGATAACCATAGTTTTCAAATTGAATTCCACTACACCGGAAGCACAGGCGATAAGGTAGATGCCCACCGAATATAAAAATGTCTGCAGGACAATCGGTATCAGTTTCCGCGGTTTCGGAGCCTTGGCCGAGAGAAACCAGCCGCTTATCAGCACATAGCAGTTTACCGCAACCAGGCATAAGCTCTCGAACAGCCAGACAAGCAAATAGTGCCTGTCCCCGAACTTCAGGTTATACAGTAATCCTGAGGCGTACAGCGCACCGCCGCCGTTTTTGTTGTAGTGCAGTGCTACTATCATCAGCATGCTGATGATACGCAGCCACTCGATGTTGGAGTTCCTGTCTTTTCTCTGCATTATTGTTCCCCCGGTTTATATCCGGAAAACTGCTTATCTCCCCCGAAGCAGCCGATACAGCGCGGCGCCGGCTTTCTGTCCGAAGATACGGTAAAGCAGGACGGCGGAGCGTCTGGGCGAGGTCCGGGAGATGTCGTAGTATTCCTTGTTGCTGTCAGCCGCCGCGTCGGCGAAGTATGCGATATGAGGCTCAAATACTCTGTTTAAATTCACCTCCACGGTCTTTGTCAGGTCGTGGGGGTATATGCCGTCAAAGAGTATCTTTTCAAGCAGAGCTGCGGTGCTCTCGTGCGGAAGGTTGGGGTCGCGGTGTACAAGCTGGTTTGTAGTGTAGCCAAGAACTCCGATAGGCTCAAAATCGTTGGCGTCGATAACTATTGTGGTGAGACCTGCCGAGGCGGAGGTTTCAGCCGCCCCCGCCGAGGAGATGAAAACATCCATCTTCCGCAGCAGTCCGAGGGGCACCGGGAAAATCGGTCCGGTCATGTAAAATTCAAGATTCGGCACCGGTTCGGTGAGGGCGTATATCGCCTTCTCCTCCTCCGGGTCGGGCGTGCCGCCGAAGAGGACCAGCTGAAAACGCTTGTCGGCGTGACTGCCGGCGAAAGCGATGACGTCCTTTATCATAGGTATGACAAAGGGCTTATTAACTCTGCCCACGCTGCCGATGCGGTAGTCCGCCTCCTGCCCGAGTATGGCATCCTCGTGACCGCTGATGCAGTCCTCCACGGTGTTTGAGCAGAAGGCGCTCAGTCCGCCGTTTTTGGATTCGGGGATTTCCCGATAGCCGTCAAAGAGCATTTTCAGCGCATGCGGAGTGTTGGCGGCAAGCTCGCCCCGGTCGTATTTCCGGCTGTAAAAGTCGAGAAAACGCCTGTCCTTGAGCGAATAATCCTCTTGAATCAGAAGAATGAAATGCTTTGCCCCCATCCGTTCCGCCAGCAGCTCTCCCCAGAGGGTCACCATTATGAAGTTGGTCTCGATTACAACCTCGTCGTCATCCGTTGCGCCGATTATCCCGGCGATGCGTTCAAGTATGGCATTGCGGCGGCGTTTGGCGTAGAGCCGGGGGTTTATAGTCAGCTCGGGGAAGCTGTTTTTGACATAGGGTTCCAGCTCTTTTACAACGACCTTCTGACCTCCCGGCGGCTCGGTGACAATGACGGTCACATCATAGCCCTTCTCCCGCAGGAAGAGCAGCTTGTTGCGCACATAAATCTGAGTGCCGCCGATACCGGCCGCGGCGAAGGTGATAAATACGTATTTTTTCATGTTATTCACCGGTTTTGCCAATTCTTCCGAATAATGTTATCTGACATTCAAATCTGCCGTTTACCGCAGCCGTTTCTCAAGCGCCTGCCAACCGAGGGTCAGCATCAGAGCATTGAGCTTATACCCCGCCGCCGCGCCCGAGAAGAGGTAACCCGGCATATTCGACACAACGTTTTCCCGCACACGCTCCCGCGCGTCCTTATCGGCATAGCCTTCCCTTGCCATGCGCGCGGCACAGATGAGATTGTTGCGCATAAAGAACGACATGGCGTCGCGGCGAAGTTCAGGGAATTCTTTCAGGATATCTGACAGCATGTATTCCGAAACATCGATAATGCCCATCATTTTGGGATTGAATGCCGCCCGCGCCGCGCTGTCGGGATTGTCGCAGTAGCAATAGTATGCCCTGGAGTTGAAAACCATTCCGCCGGCGCGCTTCATCGCCTCGTAGCAGAAAAGGTAGTCCTCGTAATGCCTCAGCTTTTCGTCGAACCGCAGCCCGGAAAGACAGCGTGCGGGGAAGAGCTTTGCCCAAGTCGAACCTGTATAGTAACGGTTTGTAAGCAGCCCTTGCACAGCCTCGGAAGGATTAATGCTGAGCGAAACGTCTTCCTTTATGTAGGGCGCAAGTCTGCCGCCATTATCCCGGTTAAAGCCGCAGCCGGCTATGTTTTTTTCCGAACTGTCCAGGAGGCTGAGCATCGATTCATACATGCCGGGGAGAATATAGTCGTCGCTGTCGACGAAGGTTATGTAATCGCCCTGAGCTATATCCAGTCCGGCGTTCCGCGCCGATGATACGCCGCCGTTTTCCTTGTGTATGACTCTTACCCGTTCGTCCCGCGCCGCGTATTCGTCGCAAATCGCGCCGCTGCCGTCGGGCGAGCCGTCGTCTGTGAGTATGACCTCAAGCCGACACCTGCTTTGAGCGAGCACACTGTCAAGACAGCGGCGGAGGGAATTTGCAGATTTATACACCGGTATTATAACCGAAACAATTGTATCTGCGACAGTTTTATTCACCGTATTTTTCCTTTAGAAGCTGTTTGTGATTCACAATCTCCGCATCGGTGAAGCGCTGCTTATCCCGCTGGGGAGAGATATATATGGTATACGGAGGCACATCCTTTGTTACTACCGCTCCTGCAGCAATGACACTGCCCTCGCCGATTGTAACACCTTTCAATATGATAGCACCCGTGCCGATCCAGACATCGTCCTCGATTATGACATCTTTATCATTTTCGGGGAGCTTATCGGTTTCCTTCAGCTCTTTCATATATTCGCCGACAAAATCAATCCTATGGTCGCCGGTGATTATAGTAACATTCGATCCGAAGTTTATGTAGCTGCCGATTTTCAGGTATGCTATTGTAGAGTATAACACCGCGCCCGGTCCGATATAGACATGGTTCCCAATATCGATATGATCGAATCCAGCAATCCTGCTTCCGGAAGCGATTATGACATCAGAACCGCAGGAACGCAGTTGAAGTCTTAAAAACGGCATATATATATTATTATATGATCTGCACTTTATGCTTCGACAGCACTTACAGATAAAATCCATGATATTCATGTCTGCATTCCTGTCTTTTCGTATTTTTTAATCACGCGGTAATAAAGCCAGTCGGGGAAGGCGCGCAAATGAGGGTAACTGTGCAGTAACCGTTTTATTGCATGAATTGGTCGAACGAACAGCTGCGATTTTAACCAGAAGGCGAAGGAATGAGTCTCCCATGTTTTTATTGTCTTATAAAGCTTGGGTGAAAGCTGGTAGTCTTTGTATTTGTGAACTATATCTATGTGTTTTAATTCATTGGCTATGATTACCGAATCGCGGTAACTGTTTTGAACACAGATATCTGTGATTATATCTGAAAAAGTCATTATAATCGAATAATCTATAGGGCATCTCTAAAAACCTCATGCAATATTCGCCCAAATATGATATAATATACCTATGAAACAGATAAATTTTTTTGCCGAAGATAATCGCCTTGACAGGCTCAGTAAAATGGGTGACCCA
>JAAZAV010000006.1 GCA_012514145.1 Clostridiales bacterium
GGCAGCCTTTTTGTAACTGTTAACTTCTTTAAAACCTTGGGCAATTATTCTTGCAATTTACACGAATGGTTAAATATCACATATTTTTTGTTGACACAAAGTGAAAACTGTGATATCATTAACCTTAAGAAACATGAAACTGACTATACTGAAAGAGGTGTTACAAATAATGAAGAAAACAAAGCTGACACGCAGAATCGCAGCGGCTTTTCTGACCGTTGTGCTTGTCCTGTGTCCGGTGTTTGCCATGAGCGTAAGCGCGGGCGGCAGCATCGCCTATACGCCCGACCCGGCGACCTGGAGTCTGCCCTGGGCAAAAACGGAAGCCGAATACGACAACTGCGACATTTATGAGGCATCGGTGGGCAGCACTTCCCACGAAACCACAAGCCGCACATACCCGAGACTCGCTATGGATATCTACGGCGACAACACCTGCAGCGTGTATTCGCCCTGCGGCGGTCGAATAGTCTACTGCGGCGCTTCTATCGCCAATAAGCCCACTACCTGGTACTTCGGTGACAACAATAAGACAGAGAAGTGGGGCAACTTTATTGTTATCGAGTATAACGCCGTCGGCGACCGCGTAATGCTCGCGCACCTCTCGACTCTCTCCTCCACACTCAATGTGGGTGATCAGATCAACCCCGGTGATTACATCGGCAAGATGGGCAACACCGGCAATGCGGGCAGCAACACCGTGCTCCATTTTGAGCTGCTTGATATCATCGCGTCTCAGGTAAACGGCAACTATGTTCTCTGCGGACGCACTCTCTACAACTGGAGAAATTCATCCAAAAACGGTGACATGCCGTCTTTGGCTGCCTCCTGCACACATTCCTTCACGATTAAGGAAGCCGATGCGACTCATACTGCAAACGGTCACCGTGTACTGTATTTCTGCTCGAAATGCGGCGCTTCCGACGGCATCGTCCACGACGAATGGGCGTTATCCGGTACATGCGCAATTTGCACTCCGGGCGGCGGAGCAGGAGACAATTCGCTGTTCATAGTATTTGTCACTAACAACGGTAAGACCATCTACACAAACGATATTTTCGAGATTGTCGTCAGGACCACGAGTTCCTCTGAATCTGTGGCTGTATTTGACGAGTACGGTACCATGGTTGCTTATTCTACCAGCCCAGACCAAAATCTTGGCGAAATCCTTGATTGGAATCTCGATATCGATGCAGGCAGCAAAACCGGTGTACGGAATTACACCATCAGAACCTACCGCGGCGGCTATTACTATGACAGGCCTTTCTCTTTCAAGGTTGTGAATAATCCTGCAAATTATTACAAGCACGCGAATATCATCGTAGCAGCAGCTTCTCCGAAATATGTTGAAGTCGACGAAAACTTTAAGATTATTGTCCGTACCGGCGCAGATGCAAAACGTGTAACGGTTTTTGCTCCGGACAACAGTCAGCTTGCTACATCCACTATCTCAACACTTGAGAGTCAGGGTTACAGAAGCTGGGTATTCAGCTTTTTGGCTGAGGCCGGCGACCTTGGTTTACTCAAACTAAAGGTTTCATCCTATGATTCAGCCGTTTCCGGCGCGCCAGTGGTTGATTCCGAATATGTCAAGGTCAATGTAATCAAGGCTGGTGGAGGTCCGGTTCCCGGCAATCCTCCCGCAAAGACCGGCATAATTGATATATACCTGAGCGGCAGTCCATCCGTGAACAACAAACTCATTTTTACAGTGCTCACCTCTGCCGACATAGACGAAATTACAGCTGTCAATCCAGATACATCAAGAAAGATCGGCGGATCAGACAGATATGTCCGGATGGACGGTCTCCGCGCTTTCTCATTCACATATACTCCTACCAAAACCGGCAAGCTTAATATTGAATTCTCAGCTTACTCCGATGATGCGGGCGGTACCGTCGCCAGAAAGAAATATTCGCTGAATATTTCCGAATTCTACTACACTCCGGTTGTTGATGACGATAAAGTATCAGATTATGTAGAGCGCAACAATGGACTGACTGCATATCAGACCAGAGAGGCTTCAGTGCTGGGGCACTATGTTGAGGAAACCGCAAATGGTGACTTCCTGCTTCATATTATATGCAACAGCAACACCGTTAAGGTCAGCATATCCGAAACATCATACTTCATGACCAGTGATATCAGGTATAGTTATACTCAGACGGTCAACGGACGTGACTTCGGTACATGGAAGGTGATTCCCAACGAGGAAGTTATTATCAACATTAGAGCCTACGACGCAGCCGGCAACTGCATCAATGCCAGCATACTTGTCAACCCCTGAGTAATCAACTGTTTGCAGGCAACACGCGAATGTTAACATAATATGAACGCAACCGTCCGTTCAGGTTCGGAAAAGTGCAAGAGATTGTGCGATTTCGTCCTTGAACGGGCGGTATATTTGTTATACAATATATATGGCGACAGATAAGAGGAGGTGGAGATGATTCTATGGTCAAATACTATGCCGTCGAGCGGGGCTGTACGAAGTGTCTGTCCTGCTACTACTGCTGCCCGACGGGGGCAATCGATATAGACCCGCAGACCGGCGCCCACATTGATCCCGAAAAGTGCGTGGCGTGCGGCTCCTGCGTGGAAGAATGCGTCGCGGAAGCCATTGTTGCCGTTGAAGAAGAATAGGTTTAGAACGTGAACAAAGGAGGATAAGATGATTACACTAAACCGCAGAGAAGATTTCGTTGTCGCAAGCGAGGAGAAGATTCCGATATTCGGCGAATATGATGTGGTTGTTGCAGGTGCCGGTGTAGCGGGCTGCGGAGCTGCGTTTGCAGCCGCCCGTGCTGGCAAGAAGGTGCTGCTGGTGGAGGCAACCTCTGCCCTGGGCGGACTGGTAACCATGGGATTGGTCAACATACCGCTGGACTTCTCCTCAGGCCTGCTAAAGGAGATGATTGACACTCTGACCGCCATGAACGCCCACTGGCATCGAAATACCGACCCCGAGAAGAACAAGCTGGTTCTCGACCGAATGGCGAAGAAGTACGGCGTTGAGGTACTGCTCACCGCGCCGCTGGTTGATACGCTTGTCGAAGACAACGATGTCAAGGGCATAGTTATCCAGATGAAGGACGGCAGACGCGCAGTGTTGGCAAAGCGTTTTGTTGACGCAACAGGCGATTCCGACCTCATCTTCTATGCCGGCGGCGAATACAACTCGGGCAGACCTGGAGACGGAATTTCACAGGGCTGCTCCCTCGAGTTCATAATGTCCGGCGTGGACTGGGACAAATACAACGAGTCGGAGCTTAAGAAAAACGAGCCACAGTGGATTTCGACTATTGAAAAGGCTCTTGAAGCCGGAGACCTTCCTTATCCCATTGACAACCACCTGAACTGGATAACCCATATCCCCGGTCGTCCTCAGCACTGCGGCAAGGATGAGGTTTCCATATGCTTCGCCCACTCACGCAACTGCTATCCCACCGATACGGTTGACCTGACCCGCATGTATATCGAAGGCCGCGAACAGGTCGACATACTGGTTCGCTTCATCAAGAAGTATATCCCCGGCTTTGAGGACGCCTGGCTGTCCTATACGGCTTCGCTTCTGGGAGTGCGCGAGAGCCGCCGCATTGTGGGCGAGTTCGAGATGACCGGTATGGACATCGCATACGGCAGGAAGTACGACGATGTTATAGCGATATCCAATCACGGCTTCGATATACACAACTACGACGGTCCGGGCAACATCAAGTGGTTCAAGGGCACACTTCCGGACGGCAGAGAGGCATACATCAGCAACCGCGGCGGCTTCGGTTCATGGTTCCCGCCGGATGACGGTCTGCCCCGCGTAAACATGAAAGACCTCATCGGCGACGGCGTATACTGCTACGATATACCCTACCGCTGTATGCTGCCGATACGCCTCGAGAATGTTGTCGCGGCCGGACGAAATCTTTCATGCGATATGATTGCACAATCGGGTGTGCGGCTTATCTGTCTTTGTATGACGCTGGGTGAGGTTGCAGGTACGGCGGCTGCCATGTCAATCGACGACGATGTGCCTTACCGAAAAGTAGATGTGGCAAGGCTGCAGAGACAGCTGGTGGCACAGGGTGTTAACATAGGTCAGGAATACCGCGAGATTCCGGGTCTGCGGTAAAATCGGCTATGAATACAGGGGGTTATGGCAATGACAAGGAAGTTAAACGCAATTATCTTAGCGTGTCTGCTGTGTCTGCTGCTCGTTTCTGCCATATCCTGCGGCACTGGCGGTTCTGATAACACAGGAGCAGAAATTAATCAGCATAGCCTTTCTGCCGAAGATACGGTAACCGACACCGAAACTACCGAGCTGCGGGAGAATTTGCCTGAAGCAGACTACGAAGGCTATGACTTCTGCATCTTAGTGGGAATGGTGGGCACCAAGATTTTCAACAACGAGCATTTCTGGATAGAGAGTGAGAACGGGGAAACTCTCAACGACGCGCTGTATCAGCGAAACCGCACTATCGAAGAGCGCTTCAACATAAAGATAAGCGAGAACTCCGAGAAGAATGGCGGCAACGCAAAGAAGGATTTTACCAATGCAGTTCTGGCGGATGCCCTCTTCTTCGACACCGCCAATTTGCAGAACGGAGTTATTCCCGATATTAAATATCTGGCTGACTATCACGACCTAAGCTATATTGACTTAGACATGCCATGGTGGGATACCAATGTGGATGCCGAGCAGTCGGTGGCGGGGCATCTTTACTACGCCTACGGCTGGATTCATGTGACCCATATCGACCCCTGCGCAGTTATGTTCTTCAACAAGAAGCTGTCCGCCGACTATAAGTGCCCCGACTGGTATCAGCTGGTGCGTGACGGCGGTTACACAATGGAAGCGGTGCAGCATGGCGGGAAATCGGTGTTGTCCGATCTGGACGGCGACGGTGTTTACACCGATGCTGACCTATATCCATATGTATCGCTGGGTCAGAACAGCTACAACACCTGGATGATAGGAGGCGGAGCCTCCTTCACCGGCAAGGACAGCGACGACATGCCGATTTTAACCATGGATTCGGAGCGCTTCGCGACGGTGTTTGACAGGGTTTACGATATACTTTCTGATACTACCTTCAAGTACGACCCGCGATTCATGCCCAACAACGGCGGCGACGGCGACGCGGCTGTATTCAGACTTCTCATCAACGATCAGACTCTCTTTATGTCTCACGGCTTAGGTTCGGTGAACCAGTATCGCGACATGGAATCGGATTACGGTGTGCTTCCGTTCCCGAAGTATGATGAGGCTCAGGATCGTTACTACAGCGCCATGCGTTCCGAGAAGCGTATGCTGGTACCGCTTACAACACCCGACACCGACCGCACCGGAATCATACTCGAGGCCATGGCGGCGGAGGGCTATCGCATCGTCAAGCCAAGTTACTACGAAACCATGCTGCAGAATAAGTATCTACGTGATGATGAATCGGTGGAGATGCTAAATGTTTACATCATCCCCAACTTTTCAAGCCTTGACCGCTTCGGCATTACCTCAATAACCAACACCTTCCACGGCAGCTGTTCCAAAGGAGGGATGGAACTCGCCTCATTTATCGTGGCGAATCAGGCTTCCTTCCAGGCATTGCTTGACGCGTTGGTGGTCGGTTAAACACAAATCCGGGTGTACACTGTATATATGGGGTGCACCCGTCTGAGTTTTTCCGCTAATATGAGTTCCCGCGAAAAAGGCTTATATAAGAACCTTTTTCGCGGGAACATTTTAAGTTAACGGCAGACGGCAGCATAAACTAAAAGGCAGCGACTTGCCCCGACTGCTTCAATACGGACCATAACATATATATGGACTAATGAGATGCACAATGATTCTGTATATCAATGTTACTGACGCCCGCCACTATCTTCACTCAAATGATATTGACCTTTTCTGTGTTCGGTGTTATAATCAAAGCAGCCAATGATTGCCTTAGATAATATTAGTTTTGACGGTTACTGTTGACGCTTCACCAAACAATCTGTGATATTAGAAGGAGTCTGACATGCGTTATATATTCGATCACGATCTGCATATTCATTCATATCTGTCACTCTGCTCAAACAATCCGGAGCAAAACAAAGACAATATCCTAAAATATGCCATCGATAACGGCTTAAAGACCATATGTCTTACCGACCACTACTGGGACGAATCGGTGCCTTACGAAGGGCTTATCGATTTCTATATAAAGCAGGATACCGCTCATATCAAAAAAGCGCTGCCACTGCCCCGGGCTGACGGTGTGCGTTTCATGTTCGGCTGCGAGACTGACCTTGCGAAGGACCTGACACTCGGTATATCCCGTGCAATGATTGACGAATTGGATTTTATCATCATCCCCACAAATCACCTCCACATGCACGGTTTTACCTGCCGCGGCGACGAGGGGGTTGAGGAGCGCGCCAGGCTTTGTGTAGATCGCTTAGACGCAGTTCTCAATATGGATCTGCCCTTCCACAAAATCGGTATGGCTCACTTCACCTGCGGGCTGATTATGAAAGGACGATATATAGAGGTTCTGGATGCTATCTCCAACTTCGATCTGCACCGCATTTTCGCTAAAGCAGCTCTGCGCGGAGTGGGTATTGAGTTAAATTTCCCGGCAAAGATGCCCGAGGAGCATATGGCATCTATGCTGCGCCCATACCTAATCGCTAAGGAAGAGGGCTGCCTCTTCTACTTCGGTTCGGATGCTCACGGTCCTAAGGAGCTCGCCGCCGAGAAGGAGAACGCCGAGACAATCATCGACCTGCTTGACCTCACGGAAGACATGAAGTTCAGCATATGAAACAAATCAAACCAACGGAGAAATAATATGGATTACACAGTATCCGAATGGAACGGTTTCGAGCGCAGGGATTTTAAATACAAAGACCATGACGCCCTTGTGGTGCTGCCCAAGACATCCAATAGCCGATGGATGATGAAAATGGAATACTTCGGCGCCTTCCCGAATCTGGAGATTGAACTGCTCCGCCGCGGCTGGACGCTTGCATATATAAAGAACGACAGCCGCTGGGGTGTGGATTCAGATTCCCACCGCAAGGCGCGCTTCGCCGACTATCTCAGCGGAAAGTTCAGCCTCGAAAAGCGCTTTACCTGCGTCGGTATGAGCTGCGGCGGCATATGCTCGGTAAACTTTGCCTCACGCCATCCCGATTATGTTGGCTGTCTCTACCTCGATGCGCCGGTTATGAACATGCTGTCCTGTCCGATGGGCTTCGGCGTGGGCAATCCCCTCAGCGCGGATTCCAGCACCTGGCAGGAGATTGTCAACTCTTATGGCTTTGACAGATCATCGCTGCTCTCATACCGCGAGCATCCCATAGATCGTCTGCCGATACTTGCGGAGCATAAGCTGCCCGCCGCCATAATTTACGGCGACTCAGACCAGATTGTGCCTTATGTTGAGAACGGCGCGATTATGGAAAAATATTGGAGAGAAGCCGGACTGCCGCTCTTTGTTGTCGGCAAGAAGGACTGCGGTCACCATCCCCACGGTCTCGAGGACCCCACGCTGCTGGCTGACTTCATAGAAGCCAACGCACTCAGATAATCCGTTTAAAGAGACTTAAAGGGAGGATTATATAATGAAGCTCAGAGTAATGGCGTCGAATATCTGGGGTGACTATTTCGGCAACGAGGTCACCCGCCGTGAAGATCAGCTGTTTGACGTCTACATGCGCTATTCTCCTGATGTCATCGGCATGCAGGAGGCTACAAAAACCTGGTACGGCTCGAAGCTGTTCGAGCGGCTGAAAGAGAAATACGTCTTTACCGATGTGTCTGCGTATGTTCAGCACAATTTCGACCCGCTCCTTTATGACAAAACCCGTTTCAATCTTGTTGACTGCGGCTTCGTCAAATACGACGACACTCCCGATCCTTCAAAAGCCGTGAACTGGGCGGTGCTCGAAGATAAAGAAAGCGGAAAATGCTTCGCTGTTATGTCCACACATTTCTGGTGGAAAGTTATCGGCGACCCGGAGCACGACGCTCTGCGTGTCAGCAACGCCCGACAGCTAAACGAATGCGGTAAGAAAATTAGAGAAAAATACGGCTGTCCGGTTATCGCATTCGGCGACTTCAACAGCTATGTTTCCTCGCCGTGTATGCAATTTCTGTATGAGAACGGCTGGCGTGAAACTCAGGACTGCGCAAAAATCGCCGACAAAGTTTCCACCCATCACGGCGACCCGGTACGCGGTGAGGACGGATTCTATCACGGCAAACCTACCGCAAACGGCAGTGAGCGTTCAATAGATCACATAATATTCCTGGGAGATGTTGACCCGCTGCTTTTCCGTGTCGTAGAAGATCAGGACGCGCTTGACGCCACCGACCACTCCCCGATATTCGCCGACTTCGAGATATAAGCATACGGTATCAATATATAGTTATGATATCCTGCTGTATCGGTTTCTATTAAGTCTTAACGAAAGAGGCAGATTGTAAAATGAAGATGCAATAGTAAAAAAGTATATCCATAGCGAAGATTCTATGGTAGAATTGAGTTGACCAAACAACAATTCGAAAGGAATCATCACTATGGGCCAAAACAATTATACC
>JAAZAV010000007.1 GCA_012514145.1 Clostridiales bacterium
AAGGGCGGAGCGAAAAACCTCCGCCCTTTTCTGTTGACTTTTAGCACTGATTTGGTTATAATGATACACGGGCAGTTGTGCGTCAATCGCCCCCGTATGCCATAAACGACCGATACGGTGAAACAATGCTGATAACCGATTATATCGCCGACCCCAAGGGCATAATAGCCGAATATGCGGTGCAGTGCGGAGTAAAACACGCCGTCATTCGTCTGCCCGACGACGGTCTGTTTGATTTCGCGAGCCTCGAGCACTGGAAGGCGCTGTACGACGACTATTCTGCCGCCGGGCTGAAGCCGGTGGCGGTGGAGCCGCTCCCCAACAGCCTTCACAACGAAATAAAGGAAGGCGGACCGGGACGCGACCGCGCCATCGAAACGCTGATAAAGATGTTCGCCGTCATGGATGAGCTTGATATACGCGTCCTCTGCTTCAACTTCATGGCGTATATCGGCTGGACCCGCACCACAGCCGCCTTCACGGAGCGGGGCGGGGCAAGGGTGACGGGATTTAAGCTCTCCGACTTCACCCCTCCCGGCGATTTCGCCATATCCGAAGATCGGCTGTGGGAGAATTACTTCTACTTTATTAAAGCCGTGCTCCCGGCAGCCGAGAGGCACAATATAAAGTTAGCGCTGCACCCCGACGACCCGCCGCTCCCGAAACTCGGCAATGTGAGCCGGATTATGATATCCTTTGACAACATAAACCGGGCGGTGAGCGGGATCGAAAGCCCGAATCTGGGCGTCACCATGTGTCAGGCGTGCTACCGGATAATGGGCGAGGACCTGCCGCGGGTGATACGTCATTTCGCCGAGCGGAGGAAAATCTTCTTCGTGCATTTCCGCGATGTCGCGGGCGACAAATACGATTTTCACGAGACCTTCCACGACAACGGAATGACCGATATGGCGGCGGCAATGCGGCTCTATCATGACTGCGGCGTGGGCAGGGAAGTGCCGATACGGGTCGACCATGTGCCGGCAATGGCGGGCGAGGAGATCGGCAATCCGGGCTATGACGCCATAGGCAGGCTTTACGCCATAGGCTACCTGCGCGGCCTGCTGGAGGCGGTATACGGCGGCGGCTCGGGTACATTATAGACGGGAAAAAAGTAAAACATACATAGAACGGCTGAACAGCCAAGGAGATACTGAATGAACATTTTCAAATACGAAGGACACGCGGACAGCCTGCTGCCCGAAGGTTCCGACTGGAAGCTGGTGTGGAACGACGAGTTTGACGGCGACACGCTGGACGGGAGCAAGTGGGATTACCGCATGTCGATGATGCAGCAGCGCTGGCCGGCATGGACAGACAAGGGCGTGCATCTTGACGGCAGGAGCAACTGTGTCTTTACGCTTCTTATGGAGGACGGCAGACCGGTGTCCTCACAGCTGCAGACCGGCTACAATTTCATGGACACACCGCTTGTGAAGACCCGCTTCGGCAACGACCATCTCCAGTGGACGATAGGCAAGCTGAATAAAGACAAGTTCCTCAAGAAATACGGCTACTTTGAGTGCCGCTGCCGCCTGCAGAAGCGCACCGACGCCTGGTGGTCGGCGTTCTGGATCCAGTCGCCCACCATCGGAGCCGACGCCGACCCGGCATATACCGGCACCGAGATAGATGTCATGGAATGCTTCACCGCCGGCCGCATTGCGGGTCACAACGCCATCACCGGCGGCTACGGACTTGACATGGTGAGCGCCAAGACCGGCGGTGTGGAGGGGCTTGACATGGACGCCTGGCACTATTTCGGCCTGCTATGGGACGAGACGGGCTACACTTTCTATGTAAACGGCGTCGAGGACGGCAAAATCGAAAAGTATATCTCCCGGCGCCCCCAGTTTATACTCATCTCCACCGAGGTGAAGGGATACAGGGGCGAGAACCATCAGCCCGTTGCGGCAGCCTTTGACGCCGTGGGCGATACATTCCTGGTAGACCACGTGCGCGTATTCGACCGCGTGTGACCTGAACGCGCATTCGACCGCGCGCAACATGAAAAAATACTGAAAACGGAGGTTTGATAACATATGTCTTATATTGATTTTAACGCGAAACAGGGTATCATGTGCGATATGGACGGCGTCATATATCACGGCAACATGCTGCTTCCCGGTGTGGTCGAGTTCATCGACTGGATGAAGCGGGAGGAAAAGCAGTATCTGTTTCTGACAAACAACAGCGGCTATACCCCCCGTGAGCTTCAGCAGAAGCTGGCGCGAATGGGGCTCGACGTGCCCGAGGAGCATTTCTATACCAGTGCCCTTGCCACCGCAGCCTTCCTCAAGGAGCAGGCGCCCGGCTGTTCGGTTTACGTTATCGGCGAGGCGGGTCTTTTGAACGCTCTCTATGATTCGGGTATAATAATGAACGATGTTGACCCCGACTATGTGGTTGTGGGCGAGGGCAAGGCATACTCGCTGGATTCACTGACCAGAGCCGTGAACCTTGTGCTCAATGGCGCCAAACTCATCGGCGCCAACTCGGACGTCTCGGGTCCGATTGAAAACGGCATAGCTCCCGCCTGCCGCGCCCTTGTGGCGCCCATCGAGATGGCGACCGGCACCCAGGCGTATTTCTGCGGCAAGCCGAACCCTCTGATGATGCGTTCGGGGCTGAAGCGTCTGGGCTGTCACTCGGGCGATTCAATAATGATAGGCGACCGAATGGACACCGATATTGTTTCCGGTCTCGAGAGCGGCATGCAGACGGTTCTGGTTATGTCGGGCGTATCCACCATGGAAACTCTTGATTTATACGCCTATCGTCCCACCGTGGTGCTTGACGGCGTGGGCGACATCCCGGTACTCGCCGAAAAAGCGAGAAAAGAAGGGGCGGGGCAGTAATAGCAAAGACATAAAAAAGAACGGTATGTTTTGCATACCGTTCATTTTTATTTCCCGCTTATTCCTCCGAACCGGCGCTTTCCCCGCGCTTCGGCTGGCGGAATATCATCACGAGGGTCAGCACCGCGGGGAATACCACGGCGCAGAGTATGCCGAGATGGAGATTGTCGCCGGCGGCTGACGCAACGGCGCCCGCCAGGGAAGGACCTGCCATGCAGCCCAGGTCGCCGCCCAGCGCCAGCAGCGCGAACATGGCGGTACCGCCCCCTCTTATGGATGCGGCAGCCCCGCTGAAGGTGCCGGGCCACATGATGCCCACCGACAGCCCGCAGAGGGCGATGCCTGAGAGCCCGAAAACCGGCGAGGGCGAGAGGGCTGTAAGCAGATATGACAGGACGCAGAGGGCGCCGCTCAGGCACATGATCCGCTTTAGGGGGATTTTGTCGCCGTATTTGCCGTAAAGCAGGCGGGAAAGCCCCATTAGTATCGAGAAGATCGCAGGTCCCGCCAGGTCGCCGAAGGTCTTTGAGACTCCCAGCGCCCGCTCGGCGAATGCCGACGCCCATTGGATTACCGACTGCTCTGAGGCGCCCGAGCAGACCATCAGCAGCATGAAGAGCCAGAAGAGCTTTGAGCGCAGCAGCTGACCCAGGCTAAGTCCCTTCTCGCCCTCGGCGATAAGGGGAGCTATGGGTACCGCGGCAAAGAACAGACAGTTGAACGCCGGAACCAGCGCCCAGACAAAGGCGAGGATCTTCCAGTTTCCGATGCCGATGACCGTGAAGAACAGAGTGGAGAGCACCGTTATGCCGACGCAGCCCCAGCAGTAGAAGGAGTGAAGCAGGCTCATTACCTGAGCCTTGCGGTCAAAGGGACATGCCTCGGCTATGGGGCTGACTATAACTTCAAGCAGGCCGCCGCCAAGGGCATAGAGCACCACCGACAGCAGCAGCCCGACATAGGGATCGGGCAGCAGCGAGGGCAGCACCGCCAGACCTACAAGCCCGGCTGTAGCAAAGACATGAGCCGCCACCGCGGCGTTCCGGTAGCCTATCCTGTCGATGAAGAACACCGAGGCGAAGTCCACCGCCAGCTGCAGACCGAAATTCAGAGTGATAAGGGCGGTTATCTTATACAGCGGAATGCCGTACTGCGACTGAAAGGTGAGAAACAGCAGCGGTGCGAAATTGTTTACGATTGCCTGGGTGATATATCCGATGTAGCAGGCGTATATGGTATGCCGGTAGGTGAGTTTCATGGTTCCTCCGCGGTTAAGTTCTGTTGAGGGCTTCCGACGGCGGGATTATGCAATAAATCGAACAGAAGCGCACTCGGATTTACACGCCCGAACATTCTACCCCGTCGGCGAAGCAATGTCAAGTGGGGAGAGGGGATATTCGTTCCGATTCATCTTGACAGCGGGATATACGGCTTATATAATATCATTCAGGGGAATAAATGAAGATTATCCCTACGAAAAAGGAGATCAACATGAAAGTCAATGACAGAAACAGGAGAATCGCGGCGCTTCTTCTTGCGATTCTGACGGTGTCGGTTACGCTCATGTCCTGCGGCGGCGGGGGTGGCGTTAAGGGCGGAGACGGCGACAAGA
Organism: Clostridiales bacterium; assembly: GCA_012514145.1. Lineage (GTDB taxonomy): Bacteria > Bacillota > Clostridia > Oscillospirales > CAG-272 > JAAZAV01. The sequence continues at coordinate 4,471 of JAAZAV010000007.1, forward strand.
CCGCGGCACAGGCGGAAGCCGCCGAAACCACCCAAGCTGAGGAGACCGGCAGCACGGCGCCTCCATACAACTACCCCGATGTGGACTATGAGGGCGCATCCTTCCGTGTCTACAATCCCGGCGAGATGTGGCAGATGTATGTGGATCTCGACCACCCGGAACAGACCGGCGAGCCGCTGGACGACGAGGTGTTCAAGCGCAACCGCCGTGTCGAGGAGATGCTTAACATCACGGTGGACGAGATTGAGGAGGCTGATGTACATAAAATCATCTCCACCGCCTCGGCGTCTATTCTTGCAGGCTCTGACGACTATGACGTGGTATATGTGGGCGCGAACCTGGGTCAGAGCATGGCGACCAACGGATATTTCAACGATATAACCAAGCTTGACGGTCTGCGGCTTGACGAGCCCTGGTATGACCGGCAGCTGCTTGACAGCCTTTCGGTGGCGGGCAAGACCTTCTTCGGCGCCTCCGACTTCCATCTTATGATATATGACGCCTCCTGGCCGCTCTTCTTCAACGAGGACATGCTCACAAACCTTAATATGGAGTTCCCCTACGAAATGGTGCGGAAGGGAATATGGACCATCGACCGCTTCGCCGAATATCAGAAGGCGGCGGTATCGCCTAACGGTGACGATGGCTGGGCGTGGAACATGAACGGAAACTGCGTCTATGGCATGTCAACCCACGGCGACAACGCCCATAACTACTTCTTCTACAGCACCATGGCGCGCTTCATCGAGCTTGACAAAGACAGACTGCCGGTATTCAAGGCTGACAGCGAGCTGTTCTACGACCGGGTGACCCGAATAGCGGCTCTCTTTGACACTAAGGCGGGGCTTACCTTCAAGGGTCACACATCGGACTTCTCGGCGGAGCTGGGCGGCTACTTCTATGTGTTCGCCAACGGCAGGGCGCTTTTCCTCACCATAGGGCTTAAGGGCGCGAATCAGCTGCGCGAATACGACCTGGCATTCGGCATCGTGCCCTTCCCCAAGTACGACGAGGCTCAGGAGGAATACTGCACCACCACCTCAACAAACGTGCTGCTCTTTACGATTCCCGTGACCTGCGCGGCTCTCGAGCGCACCTCGGTGGTCCTTGACGTGCTGTCATATGAGAGCTATGTGAACGTGAAGCCGGTGTTCTACGAGACCACCGTGCAGCAGAAGGGGCTGCGCAACGAGAACTCCATAGAGATGCTTGACTACCTCTTTGCAAACCGTGGTATGGATCTGGGCGTTCAGCTTGGCTGGGCTACCTCTCTCACCAACTCGATACGCACGCTGCTCTACAACGGCGAGGACGGAGCGGCGTCAATCGTGGAAGCTCAGCGCAACGCGGTTGAAGCCAAGGCGGCGGCGTATATCGAGGCTCTCGAAAAGCAGGCATGATGTAATGATGTAATAATTTACAAAAACCGCCGCGAAAAATCGGCAGATTTAACAAAGTTGAACGCGCCGTTTACAATATGTTGACAAATCGGCACTTATATGTTACAATACGCGTGGCTTTGCGGAACGCCTGTAATTTCCGTTCCGGGTGACGATGTCGAAAGATATCCGTCAGACCGTTATGGGTCTTACGGTGTGCCACAGGTCAAAATATATTTCGGAGGTTTTCTAATGAAGAAAGCACTTTCCCTTATTTTCGCCGCACTTATGATCTTCGCTCTGGCAATCCCCTGCTTCGCGGGCTTTACCGCTGAAGCTGACTTCCAGAAGGTCGAGTTCAACGTGCCGAAGCGTATCGCTGATTTCAAGCTTGACGGCGTTCTCAGCGAGTATGAGACCTACAAGATCGACCTCAAGCCCAGCTGGATGTCAGCTGCCTATGCGCTTGATGCCGACAAGGATCTCGTTTTAGGTCTTAACCCCATTTTCGCTATGTCCTGGGACGAGAACTATGTGTACTACTACACCGAGTTCGAGTGCAAGAAGGGCCTCAGCTCCGCTTACGACGATGACCCGGGTTCCATGTGGAAGGACTGCTGCATCCAGGGCAACTTCTCTGATGTAGGCAAGACCGAAGGCGACCGCCTTGAGTTCGGTGTTACCGCTTCCTCCAAGACCGGCAAGATGCTCACCAACACCTGGGCCGATTACCTCGGCGCCAAGTGGGATGTCGCTAAGGATTCCTTCGCGGTAGCCAAGGGCAACAAGCTCATCATCGAGGGACGCGTTCCCTATTCCGCCTTCTCCAAGGTTGCTGCCAAGGAAGGCGCTCAGTACGGTGTTTGCTGGGTATTCGCTTTCGGTATCGAGGGCAACCACTGCCACCTCCAGCTCGCTTCGGGCTGTACCGGTGCAGGCAAGCATGCTGATTACTTCGCGAAGTTCAAGCTCGCTGCTGCTCCTGAGCTTCCGAAGGAGACCACCAAGGCCGCCGCTGCCGCTGCTGCTGATGCAAAGAAGCCGGCCGCTGCCGCTCAGACCTTCGACCCGATCGTTATAGTAGCTGTTGCTGCTCTCGTATCCGGCGCAGGCGTAGTTGTTTCCAAGAAGAAGCGCAGATAATCTTATCTGACACACTTACGGGGAGAGCCATGCTCTCCCCGTTCTGTTTTCGATTTTCAGCTGAAAATACGACGGCATATAGCCGTATAACAGAAAGGCGGTAGTATTTTTATGGCAGATAAGCTCAGAATAGGCATAATCGGCACCGGCGGCATCGCGGGCGCGCATGCGTCGGCTTACAAGAGCTTCGACGATGTGGAAGTGGTGGCGGGCGCCGACATCATTCCCGGCAAGGCGAGGGCATTCTTGGACCGTTTCGGCTGGACCGACGCGGCGGCTTACGAGGATACCGAATCGCTTTGCATGCGCGACGACATCGACGCTGTGTCGGTCTGCACCTACAACACCCAGCACGCCGTCTGCACCATAGCGGCTCTCGAGTCGGGCAAGCATGTGCTCTGCGAGAAGCCCATGTGCGTCACCCTTGACGAGGGCATAGCCATGATGCGGGCGGAGAAGAAGAGCGGCAAGATTCTGACCATAGGCTTCCAGCCCCGCTACAACAACAACTGCCGCAAGATCAAGCGCATCGTTGAGTCGGGCGAGCTGGGCAAGGTATACTATGTCCAGATAGGCGGAAGCAGACGCCGCGGCATTCCCGGCAGCACCTTTATAGACGGAAGCAAGGCCGCCTTCGGAGCCATCGGCGATCTGGGCTGCTATTCCCTGGATCTGTCGCTCAACTCAATAGGCTATCCGAAGCCCCTGACCGTATCGGCATATACCTCCGACTACTTCGGCAAGAACCCCAAGTATTACAGCGAGGCGGAGCGCTTCTCGGTGGACGATTTCTCGGCCGCCTTCATCCGTCTCGAGGGTGATATCATCCTCGACTACCGCATGGCGTGGGCGATGCATATGGACATCTGCTCCGACTTCGTCATTCTCGGCACCGACGCCGGACTTAAAGCAACCGCTCCCACTCCCAATCCGCTGTGGGGCTCGATAATCGGCGGCGAGATCGCCGGTCTCTATCTTATGCACGACAAGTGCGGCGATCCGGTGACCACTCCCCTCCGGCTCGAGAACACCAGCGGCAACATATTCACAATGAAGGTACGCGACTTCGTCGATCAGGTGAAGAAGGGCGGCAGCGCGCCTATCCCCACCTCCCAGATTATCTATAATCAGGCGATAATCGACGCCATGGTGCGCTCGGCGAAGGAGAAGTGCGAGATAAAGATCAAGATACCAAAGATCTGACCCGCAGACATTAAAGTATTTCACCCCCCCGACCGGTGAACAGGTCCCGTTATCAGCGGAACTGTTCGGCAGGTCGGGGGATTTTCAGTCTTTTGCATGTTGAAATCCGACGGCTGCTATGCTATAATAACCGCGAGCGGGGTGATTCACACTGAAAGGGCTGTTTAAGAAATTCCTCGGACTTTTGGACGCCAAGTTCTGGAAGTTCATTCTCGTGGGCATCGCGAATACCATATTCGGCATCACGGTAATGTTTGTTTTTTATAACGTTTTTCATTTCAGCTACTGGTTCTCCTCGGCGTCAAACTATGTGCTGGGGAGTATACTGAGCTATTTTCTCAACAAATATTTCACATTTAAGAACACCGAGAGAAGCCTGGCGGTGGTGGCGCGCTTTGTTATCAACATCGCGGTATGCTACGGCATCGCCTACGGACTCGCAAGGCCGCTGGTGAAGCTCGTCCTCAGCAGCGCCAGCGTGACGGTGCGGGACAATGTGGCGATGCTTGTGGGCATGTGCCTCTTTGTGGGGCTTAACTACCTTGGACAGCGCTTCTTCGCCTTCCGCGAGAAGCCGAAGGACGCCGCATCCGACGACGGCGGGAATATCGCCGCCAAAAAGAACAACGACGACAACAAGAATACCGACGAAAGTGAGAAAAATCAATGAAATTTCAACCTGTCGCAGAGAAGAAGCGCTCTATAATACTTGACACCGACATAGGACCCGACTGCGACGATGCAGGCGCACTTGCGGTGTTATGGAGACTGCAGGCGCGCTATGGCTTTGACGTGCCGGCTGTGATAAACTGCACCTCCAACCCCTACGGCTGCGGCACCATCCGCGCGATAAATCGTTACTACGGTCACGGCGGCGTGGCGGTGGGCATGTATGAAAAAGAGGGCTTCCTTGCCGACTCCAGCCGTTACAGCCCGGGGGTCTGTGAGGCTTTCGGCGAGGAGCCGGGCGGGGAAGACTCGCTCGAGGTCTACCGCCGGGTGCTGACCGCCGCCGAGGACGACTCGGTGATACTCGTCACCATCGGTCCACTTACCACTGCCGCCCGTCTGTTGCGCGAGGAGCGGGAACTGTTCGCCGCAAAGATTCACGCGGTGGTGTCAATGGCAGCCCGCTATCCTTCGGGACGCGAATACAATGTCTACTGCCAGGCCGAGGACGGCTCCTATTTCTTCAACAATCTGCCCGAGGGCTGCCCCTGCGTCTTCTCGGACTTTGATATCGGCTGGAAGATATTCACCGGCTTCACCCCGGAGGACGAGGAAGAGTACGGCAATACCCCCGTTTTCCTTGCGTACAAGCTACACACCGACGGCCGTCTTGTGAATTCCAGCTATGACCTGACCGCGGTTCACTTCGCGGTGACCGGCGAAACCGACGGCATGTACGGTCTCACCGAGGCGCTCAGATGCGAAATTGACACCGAGGGCAACAATGTCTTCACCCCCGACCCGAAGGGCGGCTGCTACTGCATGACCAAGCTCAAATCCGACGAGGAGCTTGCAGCATACTATAACGCCCTGCTGCGCGAAAAGCCGTAAGAGGGCGGTAATGAATGTAAAAAAGGCGCTCGTACACGCGGTACGGCGCCTTTTGCTATATTCGGAAACTCATATCGGCCGGCTGACAAAGGGCTGATCGGTATACTCCACCTCAAGACCGATGCCGGTGACATTGTCAAAGACGAATCTGCCCTTTCCCGGCTCCGACCAGCAGCGGGCAATTTTATCCGAGCGGGAATTCTCGAAACTGACATCGGTCAGCCGTATCTCGCGGAAGTTCGCCGCCTCGATAAAGACCAGATCCTCGGCGCCCTCGCGGAGCGAGATATTCACCCGGGTAAGGTTGACCTTCACGGGCGAAGCCGGGTCGCCGTAGGCGGTGAGCGGCATGCTCAGCCCCTTCACAGTGAGATTCTGAAAGGTTATGCCCGCCAGCGGGCGGTTTATCTGCCAGCGGGAGTTGCCCGAGTAGTTGAAGTAGAGGAATCGGTCGGCGTTCTCGATAAGACAGTCGCGTATCACGATGTTCTGCGGCGCGCGGCGTATCTTTGTGGTGAAGTCGGCGTAGTAGGTGAAGATAGACAGCATGTTGTAGCGCTTGTGCTCGCCGTCGTTGGGGTTGTTGACGCCGCTTATCTTCTCGTCAAGCGACAGGGCGCCCCGGAAGGTGTATTCGGCGGGGGCGTGGATGTGGCAGTGGTGAATCAGCATGTTGGTGCCGCCGAAGCGGAAGGCGGAGCAGGCGGTGTTCAGCTCGCAGTCCTCCACCAGCACGTTGTAATTGTCAAAACCCGCTATGCAGTCATCGCCCGTCCTGAAGGTGCAGCGGCGGATGATGATATCGTCGCAGGAGGTAATGTGTATGCCGTCGTGACCCGCGAGATTCACCACATCCTCGCAGAGAATATCGCGGCTGTGCCATATCGATTCGGGCCAGTTGGCGCTGTTGCGGACTGTGAAGCCCCGGAGAACGATGTGTTCACAGCGGATAATGCTTATCGCGTGGGGTCCCCGATAGGCTTCTTCGCCTCCCGCATCGTAGCAGTTCATGCCGTCGATAATCGAGCCGGGCTCACCTATGATTGCGATGTTCTTCGCGTCGTAGGCGCGTATCAGTCCGTTGTGCCAGCGGCCGCCGAAGTAGCGTATGAAGCCCTCGGGACGGGCGTTCAGCGGCTCGGGGCGCAGTTCCTTCGGGTCGACCGGCTCAAGAGTGTCACCGGCAAGTATATGGTATAGCTCCGGATCCCTCGAACCTTCAAGCAGCGCGCCGGCTTCAAGATAAAGAGTCGTGTTTGAGCGCAGACGGATGCCGGCGGTTCGTAAGGTGCCGGCGGGAACCCGCACTTCACCGCCGTTGGGATAAAGCGAGTCGACAGCCGCCTGTATCGCGGCGGTCTGAAGCTCCTCAGAGCCGGGGATTGCGCCGAAATCGGTGATATAAATCCTTTTCATATGAAATTACCTCATAAAATACTCCGGCGGATGCATGAAATCATACCGCCGGAGCGATTTACTTACAGAAGACGATATTCAAAACCGGCAAAGGCGGCAAAGAGCTTCAAAAGACTCTCGGGCAGGCCGTAGACAAGCACCGAGTGATGGATGCCGCCCAGACGGGAATATTCCGAGAGGAATTTCTCGATGGGTACTGAGGGCTTGAAGCGGCCGCAGACATAATCGGAATGACGGTTGGCACCCGAGGGCACCGACAGCTCGCCGGGGGAGACAATCAGCCCGAATCGGTCGTCGGTGAGCGGCGAAAGGGAGACAAGCAGAGCCTCGCCGTGACGGTAGACGCCCGCAAAGGCGGGCTGGGAGGGCATATCTCCGATGCTTCCGCTCATGACCATTGAGGCGCGCCCCTCACAGACGCGGGGGTTCAGCTCGCCGAAGCGGCGCAGGAAGAGGGTGCCGCCCTGCCAGTCGGGGCAGTATACCTCGGTGAAGGTGACATCGTCCGAGGCGGCGAGCAATGTATAGGTCAGCGCCGCGGTGATGGCGTCGCCCTCGCCGGCGTATCCGATGCCGTCCCGCATGGCCTTGCCCGCGGCGATGGGAGGCGGCAGGCGGTACACCTCGCCGTTCACCACTGGCGGGGTGATATAGCTCAGCGTAAAGGCGTTGAGACGCTCGGCGCGTATCCAGGCGCGGAGCGCCAGTTCGCCGGGGGCTGCCAGGGCGTAATCATCGGCGGTTATGCGGTTTGTGTTATACTGGTTGCAGTCGCGCCGGTATTCTGCTTTTACCTTATCATCCGCCTTTGCTGCCTCGAAGGGCTTAGAGAGATCGAGTTTTACCGTCTCGATGCCCAGCAGCTCCCGCAGCTTGTTGCCGCCGAGCTGGAAGTCGCCCATATTCTTGAAGGGGTCGCCGATAACACCCACACGGGAGGTCTTGAGCAGCCGCGCCATGCGGGCGGCGACCGATGCCTCGGCGGCGGCGTTCAGCACTCCGCCCTCATGGTGCCCCGAGAATATCTCGAAGTGCTTGCCCGACCGCAGCAGCATGTTGCAGATGTCCTGAACGCCCGTTATGCCGTGGTTGTAATCGGCTTCAACGGGAGAGGTGTCCCAGTCGAAATTTGAGTCGGGTGTGGTATTCAGCACTATTATCGGCAGAGAGGTCCTCGCCAGCGCGTAGGAGGACTCAAGCGATGGCGAATAGGCGAGGCAGAGCATGAATATGGCGTCCACGCCGTCGCGCTCGAAGATCGACACAGCGTCGTCAAACTCCTCTTTCACGCGGCAGACCGGCACATTCACCACTTCGATGCCCAGCTTTGTCAGGCTGTTGGCTATGAGGGCGTGAAAGGCTTCAATACCCACCCGGCGGTCGGGTTCGGTATCGTCGTACAGTTTGAGATAGAGCGGCAGAAGACCGACTTTAGTTTTAATTTTCATAATAATTCTTTACAGCCGTTAAAAACGGCGGGGTGAAAGACGGGCGGGGATGTATGCCATGAACAGGCGGGTCAGTTGAACAGGGTACAGCCCTGTTTCCGGTAATAATCGATCAGCTCGCGCAGCCGGGGTATCGGTATCTTCGTATACTCGGACAGACAGCCGAGGCAGAAGAACTCGGCGGAGCCGCGGTTTATCAGCTTGCAGTGCAGCGCCGCTTCGTCGGGATGAAGCGGGGCGCCGCATTTCTTACAGGTCATTATTTCGGTGCGGCAGAAATTTTCCGTTTAAGTGCGGCGGTAATGTATCGGATTTACAGCTTGACAACCTTGGCGCGGTAGACGGCGCAGTCGTGCTTTGCCACGAAGGGGCTGTAATACTCCTTGATTACACCCGATTCCTCGCCGGTGAAGCAGTCGGTGAGCACCATGCCGTAGCCGGCGTCAAGACCGAAGTGCCAGAAAGCTGCCGGAATGCTGCAGTCGCGTTCCGAGAGGTTGAAGAATCCGAGGGCATACTCGCCGCCCGAGAGATGCTTCATGAAGACCTTTGTGTCTTCGTTCCAGGGATAAAGTCCCACTGCGAAGGCGGGACGCGCCTCCTCGTCCTGGTTAATGGAGATGAGAGCCTTGTTTGTGAGCAGAGCCTTGGTTTCGGGAGTCATGGAACGGACGTCACAGCCGATCATCAGCGGAGCGGAGAAGAAGCACCAGAGGGCGAACTGGGTGCGGTATTCGGTGTCATTGCAGCCTACGCTGCCCACGTTGCCCTTGCCGTACATGCCGACGGTGAGCATATCGATGTCGTTGAAGCAGCCGGGAGCCGAGTGGCATAATGCCGGAAGCTGGCTGAGGGCTATGCTCTTGAAGGACTCGAAGCTGTCGTTAATGTCGCCGGTGGTGCGGTACATGTGGGCGCCGGAGGAACGGATCCATTTGTTGACCTCATCGGCCCCCCAGTTGCAGGCGGAGAAGAGAATCTCCCGTCCGCAGGCTTTCAGCGCCATGCTCATGCGGTAGTAGAGCTGCGGACCGTCAGCTATCACGGGTTTGTAGCAGAAATCGTATTTCAGGAAGTCGCAGCCGTACTCGGCGAAGGTTTCGGCGTCCTTGAACTCATGGTTGAAGCTGCCCGGATGGTCGGTGCAGGTGCGAACTCCTGCGCAGGAGTAAAGACCGAACTTCAGACCCTTTGAATGGACGTAATCGGAGACGGCTTTCATGCCGTTCGGGAATTTTTCGCGGTTGGGGATAATCCTGTCTGTCTCGGGGTCGCGCTCCTTCTCGGACCAGGTATCGTCGAGCACCAGGTACTCGTATCCGGCTTCAAGCAGCCCGCTGTCCGCCATTGCGTCGGCAATCTCGCGTATCAGTTTGTCATTGATGTTTACACCGAAGGTGTTCCAGGTGTTGAAGCCCATTGGCGGAGTCTCGGCAAGCATTTTATTATCTCCCTTGTCAGAATCTGTTGGTATTTACAGACGATAAATACCTATAATATATTATACCCTACGCTCCGGCGGCTGTCAACAATATATTAAGCGAATTGTATTCAGCCGTATTTTCCCCCGCATATCGCATATATTTTACGCAGGGCGTATATATTTTACGCATAACGTAAAATGGCGAATTCCACCTTGACACACAGGGAGTTTTATGGGTATAATATACACGGTTTATGTAAAGAGGTCTGCCGCTTGACCGCGGCATTATATGATTATAATTATATAAGAATAGCAAAATACGGAGGTAGAACAATGTCAGTAAAATTCTCTGTGGCGGTGATCGGCTGCGGCGGTTTTGCCCGCGGTTTTGTGCCCCTCTTCAAGGCTCATCCGGCGGTCGGCACCGTGTCGGTCTGCGACCTTATACCCGAGCGGGCAAAAGAGTATTCGGAAAAGTTCGAGGTGCCGATAATCGATACCTTCGAGAACGCCCTTGCCGACCCGTCCGTTGACGCGATTGCCATCTTCACACAGCGCCATCTCCACGGTCCCATGGTAATCAAGGCGCTTTACGCCGGAAAGCATGTCTATTCGGCGGTGCCTATGGCAAGCGAACCCGACGAGTGCCGTCAGATAATCGAGGCGGTGAATAAGACCCGCAAGATATACATGATGGGCGAGACCTGCATATACTACCCCTGCGCCATGTACTGCAAGGCGGAGTATGAGAAGGGCACCTTCGGCAGATTCGTCTATGGCGAGGCGCAGTATTACCACGATCTCAGTCACTTCGGCGCCCAGTATAACAGCGACCGCATGTATTCGGCGGGACTGCCCCCCTTCCTCTACCCCACCCATTCCACCGCGATGATGCTATGGGCGACCGGCGCTTACGTCACCCGGGTAACCGCCCTCGGCTATGTCGACAAAGAGCCGAATACGCCTTTCGCCGTAGGCGAAAATGTCTACGGCAACAGTTTCTCAAACGAATTTTCGCTGATGCAGCTCTCAAACGGCGGTGTGGCGCGCATCAACGAGTGCCGCCGCATAGGATTCAAGGCGCCCTCCTCCTCGGTGCAGAGCTTCTATGGCACCAAGGGAGGCTACCAGTTCAGCAACGCACAGCATATCCTCACTACACTGACTCCCACCGGCGTTGATCTGCGGGATGTGAGCGCCGAGGTCAACCCCATGGCGATGGAGAATAACCGCACGAATGATGTCGAATTCAAGCGCAGAGTCGCAAACCACGGCTGGGCGGGCAGCGACTTCTCCCCGCCCCAGGCGGAGGATGTTAAGCGTCTCCCCGCCTCATATGAGAAGCTGGGCAGCGGACATATGGGTTCCCACAAGTTCCTGATAGACGACTTCTGCACCGCCGTCCGGGACAACAAACTCCCGAGGGTCAATGCCTGGTTCTCGGCGCGCTGCACCATTCCGGGACTGCTTGCCCACGAGTCGGCAAAGCTGGGCGGCGTTCCGATAAATGTTCCCGACTACGGCGACGCTCCCGAGGACTGGGAATAAATACGGTTTAAGCAAAAGACAGATTAAACAGGCGCATGCATCGGTTGATTCCGGTGCATGCGCTTTAATTTTGCCGTCAATCGTTTATCGGTTTTGTTTGCCGTCCGTTTCTCCGCTTAACTTGAAAGTCTTAAGAACAGAGCCGGATATTTGCCGGGCATGCCGAGAGTCAGCCTTTCGGAAACCTCATCGATCTCGGGTGAGGAGTACATCTGATATAACGGCAGCTCGGCTCCCGGCTCGGCGTTAAAGACGGGATACAGCACGTTTTCGTATATGTTAAGCATATAAAAATCCCTCCGATACCGTTAATGTCACCATTATGGCATCGGAGGGAGGTGGGTGTCAAACGCAAAATATTCTGTTGTGCTACGATGAATCAACTCTGCCGGGAGTGTGGATCGCTTTCGATAAAGCGGGTCCAGCGCGGCACTACGGCGATACATACCGCGGTACCGGCGGCGCAGACCACAACCCATGAGATGATTATAAAATACCAGCCGAAGCGCTCGGAAAGCACGGCGAAGCCGTATGTCGACAGCGCCGCGCCGATATATGTGCAGGCGTTCAGCGCGCCGGAAATGGTGGAGATCTTGCCGAAACGTTTGTAGCTCATGGGCAGACGGCTGATGAGCATAAGGTTGATGCCGTGCATGCAGCCGGTGATGACCGCCATAAGCAGCGCCGACACCGCAACTATCCCGAGGGAGTAAGCGGGAATCATAAGCAGCGCCGCCGCCAATGCCGTGCCGAAGAGCAGAGCGGAGGTTTTAAGCTCGTGCCTGATTCTGCCCAGCAGCTTCGAAGCGATGGATATGCTGATAATACTGAATATGGGCAGTATAACTGTGGTTACTATCGAAATGCTTGTGCCCAGATTGAACACATCGTTGATGAAGGTGGGCATCCAGGTGGTGATGCCGTCCCGCAGTATGCCCTGGAGGATAATCGCCACCATGATGAGGGCGATACCCGAGGAGGCGATGGCGCGGAAGCGCACCTTCTGCTGATTTGATTTATCGGAGGTGAATTGAGAGGTTTCGGGTGATTTCAGTTTTGCCGTACCCGCCAGCCAGAGCGTCACGGTCACAAGCCCTATGGCGCCGCAGATTATGAATACCGTGCGCCAGCCCGAGAGCATAATCACCATGGGAGCGAAAAGATATATCGCGATTATTGCGACGGATGATGCGGCGGAGACATAAACGCAGGTGCGCAGGAAGTTATGTTCGTCCAGCTGTTCCGCCATGATGCGCACCAGCGGCGGCCAGAGCATGGACTGGAAGAAGCCGTTGAAGCACCATACCACCGTTATCACATATATATTCGGAATGAAAAACACCGAGATGTTTATCAGGCTTGTTCCTATCTGTCCGACCGCGATGACCAGATTCGGCGGGAAGCGGTCGCCCAGCATGCCCGAGGTTATCTGCCCCAGACCGTAGGTAATAAGGGCGCCGGTCACCGCAATACTGCCAAGCTCGCGGGTGATGTTCATATCGGTTATCATCTCGACCAGAACCGCCGAGTAGTTTATGCGCGTTATATAGCTGGCAAAGTAAACCAGACAGCAAAGCAGGCAGAATTTAGACATAAACCCGCCCCGGAATTGCTTTTTCATAGTATTAGCTCCAATACAAGGATTTCACATACATTTCACATGAATTTTACAATGCGATTACGCATTATATCATTTCCGGGACGCAATGTCAATTGCGAAATTTGTAAACATAATGCCTTGTGTGCGCATACGCTGCCGGTTTGGATGAATATAATTACATGCCGTATAAAAACAAAAAATACTGTTGCATTAAGCGCGCCGGTATACTATAATAATAACGCGGTACCATAATTGACACGAAAATACAACTCCGCTTTGCGGGTGAAAATCCGAAAGGAGAGAATGAAATGCTTGACGCGAAGGAAGTAAAACGCATAGCAAAGGAAATGGGCGCCGACCTTGTGGGGATCGCCCCCATGAGCCGCTGGGAGGGCGCTCCCAAGCAGATGGACCCCCGCTATATCATGCCAAACGCCAAGTCGATGATAGTCATAGCCAACCGGATAAACCGGGGCGCCCTCCGCGGCATCGAGGAGGGAACCCACTTCTCCACTTATGCCTCCATGGGCTACGGTGCTATAAATACCGTCTATCTGCCCAACTTCATCATCCGCTTTGCCCGCATCTTCGAGGACGAGGGCTATGAGTGCGTTCCCTTCGGCTTTGAGAGCGTGTTCGGCAACAACGTTGACTCCTGGACTCTCAACGAGACAAACGACGCGCCCATGTTCCCCACTCCCCGCTCGAAGGCGGTGGCTCCCGGCAAGCCGCTGCCCGACGTGCTGGTTCATGTCCGCATAGCGGCATACCTGGCGGGGCTGGGCGAGATCGGCTGGTCTAAGGTCTTCCTGACCCCCGAGTTCGGTCCGAGACAGCGTTTCGGCATGGTCTTTACCGAGATGGAGCTGGAGCCCGACCCTATCTACGACGGCCCGCCCCTCTGCAACCGCTGCATGGCATGCGCCAACGACTGCCCGGGCAACGCCATATCCACCACCAAATCGGTTAAGGTCACCCTTGCCGGACATGAAGTCGAGTGGGGTGAAGTCGACCCCGAGAAATGCCTCTGGGGATTCCGCGGCGCCGAGAAGTGCAAAGAGGGAGAGAAGGGTCACTATATCGCCGGGCGTGACGACTTCAAGCCCTCGCCATACACTCCCTTCTATCAGAAGCCGGCAAACGTCTACACCCACGGCGAAGCCATATGCGGCGGCCGGGGCTGTATGCGCGCCTGCATGATAGGTCTTGAGAAAAGAGGTGTGCTGAAGAACAAGTTCAAGTCCCCCTTCCGCACCGAAAAGCCCTGGCTTGTCGACTGGTCGGACTACGATACAAGCAAGTAAGACGGCAAAAATCCGCCTCGGCGGGACGCCGAGGCGGATGAGCGCCGACACACTCGTTTGAGGTAATAAAAATGCTTGACGCAAAGGAAGTAAAAAGAATAGCTAAGGAGTGGGGTGCCGACCTCTGCGGCATAGCCTCCATCGACCGCTATGAGGGCGCTCCTCTCCAGTGCGACCCTAAGCAGATCATGCCCCGGGCGAAATCGGTGGTGGTGTTCGCCAACCGGATAAACCGGGGCGCCCTTCGCGGCATCGAGGAGGGAACCCACTTCTCCACCTACGCATCCATGGGCTACGGAGCGATTAATACCGTCTACCTGCCCACCTTCGTGATACGCTTCGCCCGCATCTTCGAGGACGAGGGCTATGAGTGCGTGCCGCTGGGCTATCAGTGCTCCTTCGGCAATGTCATTGACAACTGGGCGCTGAACGAGGGTTTCGACCCGCCCGAGAACAAGGTTCACCGCTCAAAGGCGGTGGCTCCCGGCAGAGCACGCCCCGATGTGCAGCTGCATATGCGCATATCGGCATATCTGGCAGGGCTGGGTGAGATAGGCTGGTCGAAGGTCTTCCTGACCCCCGAGTTCGGTCCGAGACAGCGCTTCGGCTGCGTGATTACCGAAATGGAGCTGGAGCCGGATCCTATTTACGACGGCCCGCCCCTCTGCAACCGCTGCATGGCATGCGCCAACGACTGCCCGGGCAACGCCATTTCCACCACCGAATCGGTGAAGGTCACCCTTGCCGGACATGAAGTCGAGTGGGGTGTGAACGACCCCGAGAAGTGCCTATGGGGATTCCGGGGCGCCGAGAAGTGTAAAGAGGGAGAGAAGGGTCACTATATCGCCGGGCGCGACGATTTCAAGCCCTCGCCCTACACGCCGTTCTATCAGAAGCCGGCAAATGTCTATACCCACGGCGAAGCCATATGCGGCGGTCGGGGCTGTATGCGCGCCTGCATGATAGGGCTTGAGGAAAGAGGTGTGCTGAAAACCAAATTCAAGTCGGCTTTCCGTACCGAGAAGCCCTGGCTGGTGGACTGGTCGGACTACGACACCGGCAAATAGCTGCATGCGTATAAATGTGCGCACGGCTTTTTCCGATATCACGGTTTTTTCGCGAAAAAGGCTTGAAATAGCCTGCCGTATCGCGTATAATAAAAATACGTTTTTCATATCCTCCGGGAATAAACGCCCGGAGGATATGTGTGATATAAGCGAAGAGATTTCGGAAGGAGGCTTTTTTAGAAAACAATGAAAAAAACACTTCTCTCCCGCGGCTGGAACCTGAATGCCCCGGGATTTAACGGCAATGTTGATCTGCCAAACGACTACACTGTGACTCAGCCCCGCAGCCCCCAGGCTCCCGGCGGCACCAGCAACGGCTTCTTTGTGGGCGGCGAGGGGCGGTATACCCGCTTTATCACACCGCCCGCCGATGCGGAACATATGATTCTCGACTTCGACGGCGCGTATATGTATACCGAGGTCTATTTCAACGACGATCTCATAACAAACCATGTCCACGGCTACACCCCCTTTTTGGTGGACATCTCCGACCGCATACGTCCCGGCCGTCCCAACAAGATAACGGTAACCACCGACGACATGATGCCTTCCTCCCGCTGGTACGCCGGCGCGGGACTTTACCGCGATGTATTTCTCTGGGAGGGCGGAGCGGTGCGCGTGGAGCCCCGTGATGTTTTCATAACCACCCCCGAAGCCGATGAGACTTCGGCTAAGGTCGTGGTAAACTACGATATCAGCGCCGACAGTGAGACCAAAGCGGTTGTCTCTGCCGCGGCGTATGACGACGCGGGAGCCGAAGCCGCCTCGGGCACCCTTGAGGTCAGGGTCTGTCCCTGGACAAAGACCCGGGCGGTGCTGGAACTGACAATTCCCGCGCCCAAACTCTGGGACACCGAAAATCCCAACCTCTACACCCTTAAAACTGTCATAACCTCGGGCGGCAGGGTCACCGACGAGGCGGAGAACATCTTCGGCATCCGCACCATATCCGCCGACCCGAAGAACGGTCTGCTGCTGAACGGCAGGCCAATAAAACTTCGCGGCGGCTGCATACATCACGACCACGGCGTACTTGGCGCGGCGGCTTTCCCGGCTGCCGAGTACCGCAAGCTGTCAAGGCTCAAGGCTGCCGGCTTCAACTCGGTGCGCATCGCCCATAACCCGCCCTCAACCGCTCTGCTTGAGGTATGCGACAGGATTGGCATGATAGTCATGACCGAAGCCTTCGACATGTGGAACATGCGCAAGACCAAGAACGACTATCACAAGTGGTTCCGCGATCGCTGGGCTGAGGATATCGCCGCCATGGTGCTCCGCGACCGTCAGCACCCCTGTGTGTTCAGCTATTCCATCGGCAACGAGATAGGCGAGCGGGGCGGCAGGTCGGACGGCTATATATGGGCGAAAAAGCTGGCGGACGAGGTACGCAAATACGACTCCACCCGCTTTGTCACCTCGGGCATCTGCCTGCTTTGGGACTATCCCAACAAGAACGACCCGGAGGAGTATCAGGCAGACTTCATGAATGGCTACGCCGATATCGGCAACGGCACGGTGGAGTCAAGCTGGGGCAAACGCACCGAGAAGTTCATGGAGCCGCTGGATATCGTGGGCTACAACTACCTCTGGCGGCGCTACGAAAACGACGCGAAGGAGTTCCCCGACCGGGTTATCTGGGGCTCCGAGACCCATGCGGTTCAGTTCTGGGATTCCTGGAATGTGATAATGTCTCACAGCAATGTGCTTGGCGACTACACCTGGACGGCGTACGACAATATGGGCGAGACGGGCTGCGGCGCCGGCGCCTGGGAGCGCGACCAGCATATCGACCATATCTTTTCCCAGCCCTGGCCCTGGCGCACCTGCTGGCAGGGCGACCTTGACCTCTGCGGATATCGCCGTCCCCAGTCCTACTTCCGCGAAGCGGTGTGGCTTGGCGGCATCGAGCCGCGAATCTTCACCACCCACCCCGAGCATTACGGCGAAGCCTACGGCGGCACCGGCTGGCACTGGTACGACGTGCTTGACAGCTGGACTTTCGAGGACAGGTACCTCGGCAGACCGGTGAAGTGCGAGGTATACACCGATGCGGACGAGATAGAGTGGTTCATCAACGGCTGCCGCCTCGGCACAAGCAAGCCGGTGAAGGCGATAGCGGCTTTCACCGTCCCCTACGAGCGGGGCGTGCTGTCGGTGAAGGCTTATAAAAACGGCGTCTGCGTGGGAGAATCAAAACTCGAGACGGTAGACGAAGCTTCGGGCATCACACTCGTTCCCGAGCGCAAGAGCCTTGCCGCCGACAACCGCGACCTGCTGTATGTTGACGTAATCGTCACCGACAACGCAGGCAGGCGGGTGCCTCACTCGAAGAACGCCCTTAAAGCCAGCATCGTTGGCGGCGAGCTCATGGGCATATACAGCGGCGACCCGGCAAACGAGGACCGGTACGGCTCTAAGGAATGCCACGCCTTTGAAGGACGGGCTCTGGCGGTAATCCGCGCCTCCCGTCCCGGCGACATACGCTTCACTGTCTACGGCGAAGGTCTGGCGGGCGCAAGCGTGACAATTAAGGCGGAATAATTACAACAATCAAAACCGGGAGGTGAAGCTGATGGCGGGGAACGCGAAGGAAAAGCGCAGATTCAGCCTTTTATGTCTTATCGATATGGCAACCGGAGAAGAGAGGGAGATAATGCGGTGCGAGGGCAATCTTGAAGCGCCCTTCTTCCGGAGCCGTGACGAGCTCTGCTATAACACAGGCGGCAGGATACATCGCATGAACCTTGCGACCGGAGAGCGGGATATACTGCCCACGGGGAGCAAAATCCGCTGCAACAACGACCACGTCTTTTCAAAGGACGGGCGGTATCTCTTCATCTCCAACGGCGATGAGGGAATATGCTCCCGCATATACGTCACCGAGGTGGGAAGTCATGCCGAACCCCGGCTCATAACCCCCCTGGCTCCCAGTTATCTCCACGGGGTCTCGCCCGACGGCGGCACCATAGCCTACTGCGCCTGCCGCGGCGGCGAATATGACGTCTACACCATGCCGGTTGAAGGCGGCGCCGAGACGCGGCTGACCTGTACCCCCGGGCTCTGCGACGGTCCCGAGTACTCGCCGGACGGGAAAAAGATATACTTCTGCTCGGTGCGCTGCGGGAACATGGAGTGTTTCGTCATGGACGCCGACGGTTCGAATCAGACCCGGCTCACCGGCAACGGCAGACACAACTGGTTCCCCCATATCTCGCACGACGGCGGGAAAATAGCGTATATTTCATACGACCCGGCGGAGGTGAAGCCGGGCGATCATCCCCCGGACAGGAATGTACAGCTTCGGCTCATGAACGCCGACGGCTCGGACGACCGCTGTCTTGTGTCCTTCTTCGGCGGGCAGGGTTCGCTTAATGTCAATTCGATGAGACAGGGCACAAACGAGCTTGCCTATGTAAAATACGAAATCCTTTGATAAATCCGCAAAACACGAAATTCTTTAATAAACAGGAGAAACAAACATGCTGCTATCGACTCAGACACACAGCCTCGCCGACACATTCGGACGCGAGAAGGCGGTGGAGATACTCGCCGCCAACGGCTACGACTGCTACGATTTATCCATGTTCGAGATGACCTCCCCGGATGCCGAACTCTGCGGCGACGGGGGCGAGGCGATAATCGAATCCCTGCGCAAAAAGGCGGACGCCTGCGGCATAAAGTGCAACCAGACCCACGCTCCCTTTGCCTCCATGCGTCTGGGCGACGATGCATACAACGCCCATATGAACAAGGCGATAAAACTCGCCATCAAGTACACCGGCATGCTGGGCGGCGGCATAGTCATTGTCCACCCGATTACCGTTCCCGGCGACCCCGATGAGCAGAAGCGTATCAATATGGAGTTCTACAACGACCTGATCCCCACCCTGCGCCAATGGAAGGTGAAGGCCGCCCTTGAGAATATGTTCGGCTGGGCGGACGGTCATGCAACCCCCGCAGCCTGTTCCACTCCCGAGCAGTTCTGCGAATATCTTGACGCTCTGCCGAAGGACTGCTTCACCGCCTGTCTTGACATCGGACACTCGGGGCTTATCGGCATACCTGCGGCGACCATGATCCGCGCCCTTGGTCATGACCGGCTGGGCGCTCTGCATGTGCACGACAACGACATGCATACCGATATGCACACCCTCCCCTTTACCGTCAGGCTTGACTGGAAGGAGATCACCGCCGCCCTCGCCGAGATAAACTACAAGGGCGAGTTTACATTTGAAGCCGATACCTTCATAGGCAAGTTCCCCGGGGATTTCCGTCCCGCTGCTTCAAAGTTCATGGAACAGACCGGCCGTCTTCTCATCTCGATGATAGAGAACGCATGAATCGCGGTGACCGGCTTTTAACAGTCAAAGTAATCTGTAATGGTTAAAAACGGTGTACCTGTCCGCGACCGCATGCTGCGCGACCGTGAATTCATAAACAAACTGCTTACGCTGGCTCTGCCGATAGCGCTGCAGAATCTCATGCTGGCGGCTGTGGCGGCGTCGGACGCTCTCATGCTGGGCCGTCTGGAGCAGAACGCCATGGCGGCGGTATCGCTGGCGACGCAGATCCAGTTCGTCCAGAACATGGCGCTGTCCTCGGCGGTGTCGGCATTTATAATCCTTGCCGCCCAGTACTGGGGCAAGGGCGACACCCACAGCATAAGCGACCTGTTCTTTATGGCGCTGCGTTTCTGTACGGTGCTGTCAGCCCTCTTCTTTGTCGGCTGCGTTTTCTTTCCCCGGTATCTGATGCTGCTCTTCACCGACGCCGAAGTGCTTATAGAAATCGGCTGCGAATATCTGCGCATCGCCGGATGGTCATATCTGCTCACCGGCTTCTCACAGTGCTATCTGGCGCTGATGAAGGTGTCGGAGCATGCCCGTTCGGCGGCGTATATCAGCTCGGGCGCGGTGGTGCTGAATATAGTTCTCAACGCGATATTCATCTACGGTCTTCTGGGTGTTCCGGCGATGGGCGTACAGGGGGCGGCAACAGCCACCCTCATTGCGCGCATAATCGAGCTTGTTATATCGGTGGCGCTGTCTTTTCATAGCAGATACCTCCGCCCCGAGGCAAAGCGCTTCTTTATGTATAAAAAGCTGCTTGCCGGGGATTTCCGGCGGGTGATGCTGCCCCTGCTGGGCGCCTGTCTATTCTGGGGCGTGGGCTTCACCTCCTACACCGCCTTCGTCGGACATCTCGGCACCGACGCGGCTGCGGCGAACTCGGTGGCGGCGGTGGTGCGCGACCTTATCTGCTGTCTCTGCAACGGTCTCGGCTACGGCGGCGGCATACTTATAGGCAACGAGCTGGGGTCGGGCGATCTGGAAAAGGGAAAACTCTACGGCGAGCGGCTTATGAAGCTGGGCTTTATCTGCGGCTTCGCTTCCATGCTTATCGTATTGGCGCTGACTCCGGTGATTCTGTCATTCGTGAAACTAACCGAGGGGGCGCAGTCGCTGCTGTGGGGCATGATGGTTATCATGGCTATCTATATGATCGGCCGCTCGGTGAACACCGTTATTATAAACGGCATATTCTCGGCGGGCGGCGACACTCTCTTTGACGTCTACAGCCTTGCGGTCTGCATGTGGGGCATAGCCATACCTCTGGCGGCGCTGGGAACCTTTGTCTTCAACTGGCCGGTGCTGCTTGTCTACGCCTGTACCTGCCTCGACGAAGTGGGCAAGATCCCCTGGGTCATGGCTCACTATAAGCGCTACAAGTGGGTGAAAGATCTGACCCGGGAGCAGACGGAGTAAATCAAAATGACCGGGCTGTCATTTATGAGCTTAAACAAAACGCAATTGCCGTGCTGTCCGATGGGGACAGCACGGCAGTGCCGTTTCCTTTTAGGGAAAGAAGGTGTCTTATGTCAAAATCCAAACCGAAATCGCCGCGCAGTCAGCTCACGCAGACCGACATTGCGATGATAAATGAACAGTTCGGCCGTATAGACGATCCGAGCTTCAGCAAATATGTCAGAATTCTGCCGTTGGGAAAGGTCGACGAAGACGCGGTTGCCAGATGCAAAAAGGCGGCAAAAGAATATCTGCCGGAGATTGCAAGGAAATTCCCGGACAGCAGATACCGGGATGTTGCAAAAGTTGTATTTCTCGACGCTTTAAGTCTGCCGAACCGCGAACTGGCATCATGGCGCATTGACGGCATGGATGAATTTGTCGCGGCTCAGGCTATCTGGCTGCTTGACAGCATTGCCGAAAAGTATGACGTCCTCGACGACGATAAACTTATGCCGCTGCTTCCCCCGAACCCTCCTGAGATGGGCGACAGCATAGGCATTTTCTTCTGTGACACCGTCCACGACCAGTACAAAATAGAGGCGATGATCGGGCTCATAAAGGAGCGGAACGGCAAGTACAAAGAGTCCTTCAAAAAACTTGTCAAGCTTATCAATAAAAATGAAATCAAGCGTGTCTGCAGCCTCTTTGAAGAGCAGGAGATGGACTTTTTATCGCGCGGTTTGGTCATTGAATTGGAGTCGCTTGACGCGCTTCGCGTGGATATCGCCGCTATGCTGGATGAAAAGGGATGTTCTATCGAAGATATCGACCCTTCCGAGCTTCCGGAAGTAGCAGCCACGGCTTCGATATTCCTTCACAGAGGTTCAAGTCTGTCGGGCAGAACTTACGATGAGATTCTCGGTATCCTTGACGACAAGCACGCGGCGGATCTGATGTATGATTTCGGCGGCGGCGATCCTTACGATCTGTGCGCCGGATATCTGTTCTTAAGCGAAAACGACAGTCCGGCTGCCCATATGAACAGCCTGACCGCCGCCGTTCTGCGTTATGCTCTGTCATGCCTCCCCTGGGGCAATGAAGATTATTATCTGAATTCGCACGTTATAGCCGATGATTCCCGCTTCAAAGACGAGGTATACGAGCTGACAATGCCGGATGAAGAAGCGTATGACGACGAAGACGACGAGGACGACGAAGCGGAATCGGAAAGCGCCGGCGATTCCGAAGATGAGCCGGAAATCTCTTACGAATATCGGGAAAATGTGCGTCTGAGCCAGATTCTGTATACGGCCGTAAGCATTATCCTGCCGCGCAGATTCGGCATATCCCCAGCCCTGGTTGACGAATTGAAGGAACAGGGGCTCCCCGAATCGACAGCGAACGAAGTCGCGAAGATCACCGCGCTGTTTTTCAGAAGCACAGGCAGGGATTACCGCGATTACATATATGCCGTAAAATACGACACATCGTCGGATGAAGCATCTCCTGCGGACAGCGGAGATGATAGACGCACCCCAGAAGAGAAGCTTGCCGCGGCGGAGGAGCAGCTGAGCCGTCTGAAAACAAATGACAGCCGTCTGCGCATGCTGCTACAGAAGCTTGAAGACGAAAATGACGAACTGAAAAAAAGATTCAGCGAATTTAAGCGGCTCTCCAAATACGCGCGTAAGGAACTGGAGGCGCTGCGCAATACGATCAGCGCTCTGAAATCAGACGAATATTCCGGTGACGCGCCGCCCGACGAATCGATATCCTTCCCGTATACGACAAAGCGCCGTGTGTACATATTCGGCGGCGACGATGACTGGTGCAGGGAGCTAAAGACTCTGCTGCCATCCGCCGTTTTCCACGGCATCGTACCTCGCTTTACAACGGACAGCATAAGTTCTGCCGACATTGTGTGGATTCAGACTAAGTCCGTGTCCTCTTACCTCATCGATTTGATTGCCGACACCGTACAGGTCTGCAAAAAGCCTATACGGTATTTCGTATACGACAGTGCACGCGCATGTGCCGAAGAGATCGTGCGATATGATATGGGTGATGATGCGGATGATGTCGATGATGTTGAAGAAGCCGATGACATTTATGATATTGAAGATTCTGACGACACTGACGATAAGATAGAATGATATTCTGTTTTCTGCCGAAAGAACAGAACCGGCGTAATCAGTGAACACGGTTTTCTGGGCTGTATTATACTAACTCCGAAATTCATCGTCATTGACTGCTACGGCGGAAATACCTCTTGCTTAACTGCCGATAAAATAAAAATGGACTGTATCAAAACAGCCCTGAAAAAAACAGAGCCGAAAGCACGGAAAGAAGTGCAAAAGGCTCTGTTTTTTTGTTGGTAGTTTTATAAAACCCCGTTGTTTATTTAACTCAACTCCCGCTGCTGAAGCTGTAATCTATCCGATCTGCTTGAAGGTGTTTGCAATATCGGTTTCCGCGGCGGCAAGCATGGAAGCGAAATCCGAGGCGAAGGTGTTGCTTGCCTTTGAGATGCTGTTGTTGACCGAGCTCAGGATATTGCCCCAGCGGTAGATATCGTAGAGGTCGAGGACTATGTTGTCATACATAAGCTGCATCATATACGCCGAATCATCGTCACGCAAAGTCTTGGTTGTGACGATGTTGTCAATGAAGGCGGGAGTCACCATCTCCTGCGAGTAATATCCCATAGCCTGCAGGACATTGCCGAGGGTATCTGTCTTTGATGCGGAGGCGGGTATCGTGAGCAGCGTGGTCCAGGCGGTGGAGGGAGCAGACCAGTACTGGTCCTGCGTCTCATCATATTTCGGGAAGGGCAAAATCGCGAAATCCGCCTCCATCGACCGCATCTCAAAGGCTATGTTGATCCAGTTAAAGTTGAAGAGCAGCCGGTCTTCAAGGAATGTGGGCAGCAGCAATTCATTGTAGACGTTTGTGAACATGCTTGCATAGTCGGGCTGGTACAGGGCGACGCTCCGGTCGCGGATTACACTGATCGCCGAGTCGATAATATCCGAGGTTTTTGCGTTGTTAAGCGTTATTTCCGGCAATCCGTCGGCGTTTCTCGTTGATACGCGGATGCCACTGCAGATTATGAGCTGCTGTGCAACGGTGTTGGAGCACCCGAGTCCGAAGCGGTCGGATATATCAACCTCGGAGTTGCCGTTCAGGTCTGCGGCGGCTTCGCGGCACATGGAGACGAACTTGTCAATGACCCATTTGTCATTATAAACCAGCTGATAGGGATTGTCCAGCGACAAATCGCCTATCATCTTGAGGTTTGTATACAGCGTTCCGACGCTGGAAACGGTGTACATGCAGATATCACCGGTGGCGATGTACTGACTGTCGAATATGGAGTATTCCTTGTTGGCGTTTTGGTTCCACCAGCTGTTTGACAGATCCAGATTCTCAATTGTGCCCAGCTCGATAAGCATCCCCGGCTCGGCAACCATCGATTTCATATCGGAGATGCGTATAATAGCCGCATCATATGCGTCATCCCCCGCAAGTACGGCGGTTTTGACCGATTCAGCGGTTTGACCGTTGACATTTGTGGATGCCGTAATTTTGATGTTAAGCAGTTCCTCAACCTGCGAGGTTCTGCGGAATATGGCATCGTTTACCGGCTCGCCCGTCTCGGAGCCGGCAGTGGAGACAATGCCGTTGTACTGCGCTATGATCCAGTTGGACGAAGGCTGATATGCGTAAAAATTGTAACTTTCGCCGTTGTAGTTGACTCCGGGATTGGTGTATTCGGGCTGTGTTCCGGTCACGGATTCGGTTGTTGCCTCATCTGCTGCGGTACTGCCGGGCGTGCTGACTTCGTTATTCCAGCCGCCTGAGCCGCAGGCAAATATGCCTGCTGAAACGGCGAAGATAAGGAGCAGCGACAGGATTCTCTTATAGTGCTTCATTGCGGTAACCTCCTCTGCTATCGGCATATATGTGTTTATGCGCAAGAAAGTACTTAAAATCGCAGAAAAGTACTCACAATTATTATACCTGTTCTTTGTTTTATGTCAATGGGATGATTTCGATATTTACATCAACCGTCGTTAACGTGACACCGGGAGATTTACAGCAATCATTGAAATGGATAAGCAGGAGAACTATCAGGTTTATTTTTATGTATAGCTTATATAAAATAGCCCTGTCGCCATTTTTCCCGCAGCCCAACACATCTCCCCTGTATATTCCCCGCGAATTATAATAACCGCCCCTTGCAAAAGCCGTTCGGCGGGGTTATAATAAACAGGAAAATTCAACACCCCCGGGAGGAAGCAATGACGGCAAGGGTATATTCGGCGGGAACGTCGGGAGCGGACGGGTTTATAGTGACGGTGGAGTGCGCCGTCGATATGCGAATGTCGCATTTTGATATTGTAGGTCTGCCCGACGCACCGGTGCGGGAAGCGAGGGAGCGGGTGCGCGCCGCGGCGGCATGCCTGGGCTTCCCGCTTGACGACTGCTCGGTGACGGTGAATCTGGCTCCGGCGGACGTGCGCAAATACGGCTCGGCATACGACCTTGCCATGGTTATGGGATTACTGGCGGCTTTCGGGCGCATAAAGTGCGCGGCCGCCGCGGGCGGAGGTTCGGCGGACACATACGGAGGATTAGGCAGTTTCCCGGTGGAGCTGGGGGGAATGTGTTTCTTAGGCGAGCTCTCCCTGTCGGGCGACGTTCGCGGGATCCGCGGCGTGCTTCCAATGGCGCTGGCGGCGAGAGACGCGGGTTTCAGTGAGATATTCGTGCCCGCCGCGAACGCAGCCGAGGCGTCCGCGGCCTCGGCGTATGACGACAGCGTAAAAATATACGGCGTGTCGTCGGTCACCGAAATTGTCGACCACCTGAACGGCAAGGCAGCCTTAATACCGGTGCGCTTCGACAGGGAGCGATTCGAGTCGGCGCTGTATGATTACCCGCTGGACTTCGCCGACGTTCGCGGGCAGCAGCATGTGAAGCACGCCCTTGAAGTGGCTGCCGCCGGTGGACACAACGTCCTGCTCATCGGCGCCCCGGGTTCTGGCAAATCGATGATGGCAAAGCGCCTGCCCTCCATAATGCCGCCGCTGACCTTCGAGGAGTCGCTGGAGACTACCCGGCTCTATTCGGTGGCGGGCGTTCCCCACGGTGACGGCGGAACGCAATCGGCGGACGAACAGCTTATATCCCGCCGCCCCTTCCGCTCGCCCCACCACTCGGTGTCGTCAGCCGGGCTATGCGGCGGCGGCAAATATGTGGAGCCGGGGGAAATCTCCCTCGCCCACAACGGCATACTTTTCCTCGACGAGCTGCCCGAGTTCCGCAGAGACGTCACCGAAGTGCTGCGCCAGCCCCTTGAGGACGGCAGCATAACCATAATCCGCGCATCGGGGAAATATACCTTTCAGAGCAGCTTTATGCTGGTGTGCGCCATGAATCCCTGCCGCTGCGGGTATAGAGGTCATCCCTCGGGGCGCTGCACCTGCAGCGATAGAGATGTGGCGGCATATGTTTCGAAAATCAGCGGTCCTCTCCTTGACCGCATAGACATACAGCTTGAAGTGCCCTCGGTCAGCTTCTCCGAACTGCGGGACGGCTCGGCATGCGAAAGTTCGGCCGATATCCGCGCCCGGGTCATAGCCGCAAGGGAGTTCGCCGCCGAAAGAATGGCGGGTGAGAAGGAGCCCGCATTCAGCAATGCCCGCCTCTCACCCGCTCAGGTGCGAAAATATTGTGTTATGACCGACGACGCCGAAAAGCTGCTGCAGGGCGCCTTCGAACGTCTCGGGCTGTCAGCCCGGGGACACGACAGAATCCTTCGGGTGGCGCGAACCGCCGCAGATCTCAGCCGGTCGGAGCTCATAGAAGCTCAGCACGTAGCCGAAGCCGTCCAGCTGCGCACCCTCGAGAAGAATTACTTCGGATGAAGAGGGTTAATATAGCTCAGCCGGTGAAGGTTTCGTTGATTTCGGCAATCTTTGCCAGCGCCGCCGCCTCATTTTTCTGATACATGGAAGCGAAGTCATAGCTGCTGTTGTAGAATAATTTTAGCAGCTCGGTGTGGTAATTGCCGACACCGTATATCCAGCCGAGATCGAAGATACGGCTGCCAAGTATGATGTCCAGCATTTCGGAGGACTCCTCATCCCGCAGAATCTTGCCCTGCAGAGTGATATCATAGTAGGCACCGGTCACGGTATACATAGATTCGCATGCCATGCTCTCCAGCACCGCACCCGACATGTCCGCGTCCTCAAGCACGGTGGGCATACAGATGAAGGAACAGCCATAGGGTGATACCGACGAATAGTAGTCGTCCTGAATCTCATCATACTTCGGGTAGGGCAGTATGCCGAAGTCGGTCTCCATGTTGCGGTATTTCTTTATTATGCAGAGATAGCGCGAGTAGAAGAGAACCTGGTCGTTTGCGAACATCTTCTCAATGCTGTCGGGGCTGTGATAGATGGAGTAGGAGGTTGTTCGGTCATAGGCAAGCGCCATGAACTTAGTGAGCATGTTAATGTTGCGCTCGGTGTTGAAGGTGAGTTCAAGCTCGCCGTCGCTGTTCACGCTGCAGAACCTGCCTCCGCAGGCGCTGACCATGCCGCGCATAGCCTCGTGCCAGATGCAGTAGCCGTATTTGTCGGCGTCGGTGAACTCTCCGTCGCCGTCTACATCCACCGATATGCCCGACGCCATGCCGACAAACTCGTCAATTGTCCAGCTGCCCTCCAGCACATGCTTGTAGGGATCGTCAAGACCGTAATCCTCGATGAGCCGTTTGTTGAAAAGAAGGCAGAAGGTGCATTCGTTGTCGATCATCGTTATGTCGCCGGTGATGTAGTAGTTGCGTCCACCCAGCGCCAGATCAACGAGCGCTTTCTGATCCCACCAGGGCTTTGTGAGGTCAATGTGGGGCACTTCGGTGTTCATCTCAAGCAGATAGCCGCCGGCAGCCAGATCCGCCGCGTCGTAGGTGCCCATGAGCACCAGGTCGTAGGCATTGTCCCCCGCAGCCACGCTGCGCTGTATGAAATCCTTGCCCTTGCCGGTGGCGCCTGTGGTGCCCATGTGGTGCAGTTCATTGATATCAATATTGAACCGCTCCTCAATCGCCATGTTGCGGGCATAGACGGCATCGTTCAGCGCCTCGCCGTTCAGCTCATCGGCGGTGAACTCATAGATTTCCGTCCAGTCGGCGCCCCAGTTGCCGCAGGTGAGTATTTTGAAGGTATAACCGTTGTAATCAGCCGCAGGCACATCGGCTGTGAGTCTCGCTGTTTCAACCGGTTCGGTAACAGCGGAGCTGTCGCCTGCGTTATCGCCGGTACTCTCGGCAGTCGGTCTGCTCTCCCTTCCGCAGGAGACAAGTGCAGAGAGTATTACCAGCGCGGCAAGCAGAGCCGAAAGCGCGGCAGACAATTTATGCCTCGTCCTCATACCCGTCACGCCTTGAAATTCGGTAGGTATGCGCCTAACTTCACCAGTCTCGCCTGCAGCTCGTGAACGTCGATGGCGTTGACGGCGGTGCGTCCCGAAGCGGCGAGGTGGGCGGCTATGCCGGCAGCCTGACCGGTGATGTAGCAGCCGGGCATGACGCGCACCGAGGACTGCATGTAGCGGTCGGTGCATATCGCGCGGCCGGCAACCAGCAGGTTTGTAAAGCCCTTGGCGGTGAGAGTGCGGTAAGGAATTCCGTAGCTCTCGCCCTTCTTATAGCGCAGGGTGGTATGATCCTTGATGAAGGTCTCATAGCCCTCCTTGTCGTTGGTAGGCGAGTGGATGTCGATATTGTAGCAGTAGCGTCCGATCTCGTCCTCAAAGACCGCCTGACGGCGGAAGTCATCGATCACCAGCCGGTATTCGCAGGTGACCCGCCGCCCTTCCCGGATGCCGAGATATGCGCCCGACCAGACAAGTTCGGCGTTCTCGTAGCCGTTGAGGTACTCGCGGAAATACTTGCGGTACTCCAGCAGCTGGCGGCGTCCCTTCATTATTCCCTCGGTGAGCGAAGCGGCGTCACCTCCGTCCACATCGTAGACGTGACCGGCGTTGGAGCCGCCCACGCCGTCGGCTAACTTCCAGATGCCCGGCAGATGGCGGTCCTCGTTGGTGAACACCCCGTCTGCAAAGGCGCGGTCAAGTTCTCTCGAGTCGGGACCGAAGGTCTCATCCCAGTTGATGCCCGCCCAGATGCCGCAGAGGGTGGTAGCCATGACCCTCCCCTGTTCGTCGCCGAATTCGTATTCTGCGCCCGCGAAGGCCGACATGTCGGCGTCGCCGGTGCAGTCGATGAACACCTTTGCCTTCACGGCGAAGTTTGAGCCCTTGGAGGCGCAGATGGCGTATTTTATGGTGCCGTCCTCGACTATCACGTCTATGAGGGTGGTGTGGAACAGGAATTTCGCGCCGCTGTCGGTGACCAGCTTGTCGCAGCAGAGTTTCAGGGTCTCGACCGGGATGCTCATGGGGCAGTATTTCTTATAGCTCCCCGGTGCGTTTTCCTTGATGTAGTTGTAGATTTCGCTGCCGATGCCGGCGGCTAAGAAGGGACCGTTGCCGAAGGTCATGTAGGCGGGTACCAGCATTGTGGTGGCGGCTCCGCCGAAGGCTCCGAAGCTCTCGGCGATGAATACCGACGCGCCCTGACGCGCGGCAGCCACCGCGGCGGCTACGCCCGATGGTCCGCCGCCCGCTATGAACACATCCACGTCATAGCGTATGTCAAGCTTTGTTGAATAGGTAAGTTCTGCCATTTTTTACTCCTTTTTAAGTATGTTTATGATTTCTTTTACATATTTTAAGTCGGTCAGTATCGAACAGTCGCTGTCGCTTTCCTTGAAGCCGTAGAGGTGGGGGATAGTCTCTATCGTTATCACGATGTCCTCAATGCCCGCGTTTACAATGGCGGTCAGGTATTCCTTAGCGTCAAAGGTGTTCACCCGCTCGGCTAAAAGGCGCGGCTCCAGCAGGGGAGCGTGCATGTCGCGCAGACCGTTGTTGTTGTGTATGTGGCTCTCGATAATCGGCAGCCCCACCCGGCTCAGTTCGGCTCCGAAGTCCCCGGCGCTGTTGCCGCAGCCCTTTTTGATAAGCCGTATGTTCATATGCCCAGCGTCCACCAGCAGATAGAACGGGTGTTCGGCATACAGTGCCGCCGCCTCGTCGCTCAACCCCTCGAGGGCGTAATCCTCGAATGCCAGCCTGACTTTTGTGTCGGCGAACAGCTCCACCGAGCGCTTCAGTTCGGGGAAGATGCCCTCGAACCAGACGTCAAAGGAGAGGATTTCAAGCAGGCCGTATTTCTCCTGCCAGGCGTGAATGTCGTCCATCGATCGCCGGAAGTCCTCGACCGCCTCGGGCTTTTTCGGGTCGGGCAGTCCGTAGTGAACGCTGAGCCCGGTGCTGTTTTCGCTGAGCGCCAGGGCGATATCCTCCGCCGTTTTCTCGTCGCGTATGGCGGCGCGGAAATCGTTGCCCAGGGCGCTGAATATATCAAACCCCGCGGCTCCGAAGAAGCGGATGTTTCCGGTGAGCGTGCGGTAGGGATAGTGCCATCCGGCAAGGGCGTACTTCATGAACATAAAAATCAATCCTCCTCTTTTGTATTGTCTTGCATGTAATCGGGTCGATATCCGGACAAATTCCGCGTGTCTAACGCCGCGTTTCTTCCCCTTCTCCGTCGTATGCGAAGATCCCATAGCCGGTGCCGGGGGTGACCGAGCGGCAGAGGGCGTCGGCGTAGGCGCGCTGCAGACCGGTCTCCCGGGGCAGCGCCTCGGGCTTTGAGAAATCGGCTTTGCGTCCGAATACGCGCCAGAGGTTGCCCGTGCTTTCGGCGGAAGAGACTATCCGGAAATCACGCTTGAAGCGCAGTATGTTTGAAGTTTCGGGCAGGATATCCTCATGTCCCGGCCAGAGAAGCCAGGAGTCGCAGACAAAGGCGGCCTCCCCGCCGCAGCCGAAATATCTGTAGGCGCGGCGGTAGGCGTCGAAGCACTCGGCGGCGGGGAGAGGACCGTCCTCGGGAACATGGATATTGATGACGGTGTCCCCGTTTTTGACAGTCAGTGAGCCGACTGTGACATCCTCATGCCTGTATTTTATCTGATGAAACTGGAGCCGTCCGAGGCGGACGATATCGCCCCGCAGCCCTGTCAGGTTCCAGCTGTATTCGGTGTTTCCCCAGACGTTCAGGTTCTTGAAGGTAGACTTCGCCCAGATTGCCAGATCGGTCATTGACTGTATGTATATCCAGTCGTCAATCCCCCGCTCACGGTAGCGGGCGGCAGATTCGGGCATATAGAGAATCACAAGCGCCAGCTGCACTTCCAGCTTTCCGAGCCCCGTGCGGGCGGATATCGCCGATATCTCACTGCCGGCATTGTCCCCGCTTCCGAAGGCAAGGGCGGCGGCGCGGCGGCAGGCGGCGAAGGCTTCTGCGTCGCCGAGAATCAGTCTGATATATGAATCTATTTTCTCGCGGGCTTCATCGGGCAGGTCGAGTCTGTCATATGCGAGGGCGGCAAGTTCCCTGGTAGTAATGGTAATCACCTCGTCTTTATGTGTCATGTGTCGTGCGCGGGAAATCCGCTCAATACGATAAAACAGCAGGGCGGAAAATCCGCTTACATGGAGATTATACCACAGAGAAACGCCGTGTGCAACGACCGGCTTAACTTTTTCGAATTCGAAGGCGAATGAATATCTATGAATATTTATCTCAGCGGCATTATTTATCATTTATCATTTATCCGGCGGTGTCGCGGGGGCTCCGTCTTCGGTTCAGGATATAATAATGACAGCAAAATCGAGGTGTAAAATGAAATCGAGGTGTGAAATGAAGATAACCATACTCAGCGACAATACCGCCATACCGACGGGAAAAACATGTTCGGATAATGAACTTGCCCCGGAATGGGGGCTGTCGGTTTATATCGAATACGGGGAGCGGAAAATCCTGCTTGATTTCGGCGCGTCGGGCATCTTTGCCGAAAACGCCGCCAAACTTGGCATTGATCTTGCGTCGGTCGACACGGCGGCGCTCTCCCACGCCCATTACGACCACTCGGACGGTATGGACAGATTTTTCGAGCTGAACGGCAGCGCGCCGGTCTATATCGCCGCCGGCTGCGGTGAGGACTGTTACAGCGCGTCGGGCGGATATCACTATATCGGCATAAAGCCGGGCATGCTGGAAAAATACGCGCCCCGTCTGATAAGGGTGCCGGGAAATGAATTATATCCGACAGGCGAGGGAATATATCTTTTTCCCCATATCCTTCCGGACGCCGGGGAGCTGGGCAGAGGAGCGGCGATGTACCGCGAGACCGATGAAGGCAGGATATACGACGACTTCTCCCACGAGATGAGCCTTATATTCGTGACCGAACGGGGACCTGTCGTATTCTCAAGCTGTTCGCACATCGGCGCGGACAATGTGCTTCGCCTGGTGTCGGCGGCATTGGGCGGCAGCAGGATATACGCCTTTGTCGGCGGTCTGCACCTCTTCCGCTCGGACGAGAAGGAAGCGATGCGTGTAGCTGAGCGGCTTGCGAACTCGGATTTGAAGCTGCTTGTAACCGGCCACTGCACCGGCGAGACGGCGCTGGAACTGCTGAATGAGCGCATGGGCGAAAGACTGCTTGTCACATACCCCGGCATGACGGCAGAACTCTGAACATGGCAATATTAGCATATGCATTGGCAGAACGTTTCGGGCAGCCATCAGCCATGAAAAACACTGCCCCATAAGCATAACCGGCGGAGGGTGTGAAATCCTCCGCCGGTATATTTTTTAATTACAGGTCACACCCGCACAAAGGCATAGGCTATGCGTTCGCGTCGGTGGGTGTATACGATGCGCAGAAGACCGTCCTCATATATGACCGACGGATAGGAGAATTCGCCGTCCTCGGTTTCGAGATCAAGCAGTTTCTCAAAGCTCTTTCCTCCGTCGGCGGAAAGAGACAGGGTCAGCGGGGTTCGCTTGCCCCAGTTGCCGCGGACCGGGTTCGAGATAAGACAAATCCTCCCGTCCGGCAGGGCGCAGAGGTCAAAGCCGCTGTTGTTGTTGGGCATGTCGGTGGGATAGGCTGTGCACCAGCTTCTGCCGCCGTCTGATGAGTCGGTGCGGTACAGACAGCCGTTCGCGCTGCGCATGAGAGCGTGCACACCGCCGCCGTCCTCCCAGAGGGAGGGCTGAATCAGCCTCACATCGGGCGGGGCGGCTACAAATTCGGTACGTTCAAGGGCTGAAAAATCGCCGCGTAAAGCGAGGTCGAAAAAGACGCGCCAGGGCGAGCCGCCGGCAGTCGCCTCCGCGTCCTCCTTCGCGTATTCCCGGGAGGCGGGGCAGAGTATGGTTCCGTCACGCAGCCGCAGGGGCTTGTTCTTTACCGGTCCCCGTCCGCCGTCATTGTCGCCGGGCACAAGCTCCCGCTCGGGGGAGAAGTCAAACTCACCGTCGGGCGACGGGCAGTCGGGTGCTGTCCGCAAACAGGTCTTCCATCCGGGTATAGTGACACCGACTTTGTAGAAAAGATATACCTTTCCGCCGTCGGCGAAAAGCACGGGGTTCCAGTGCGCGATGTCACGGGTCGCGTCTCCCTCGTCCCCCGACATGAGTCGGGGGACGCTCCATACGCCGTCACGGTACCGGGAGAGCCATATTCCCACATCGGGAGCGCTCTCGCGGGTTCCGCCGAACCAGGCGCAGAGATATCCTCCCCCCGCCGCGCAGACGGTTGAAGCGTGACAGGAGGGCGTAGGCCGTCTGTCATAGTTAAATACAAAGCCGCGTTCAATAATCTCAGCCATTATTCTTGCCTCCCGAAGCGCAGGTTTTCAGATATTTTATCTCTTTTTCAAGGCACCGCATCAGCAGCTCCGGCTCCTTCTCATGGTAGAAGGGCATGAGTATCGAAGGAATCGCCGATTCGCCCGAGGCAAAGCCGGCGGCGTGAAGCAGAGAATATATCCGGCGATAGTCGGCCATGCCCTCATATGCCGGGACGAAGGGGCGGCTCCAACCCTTGGAGGGGGAGTCGGGGTCGCCGTTTCGCAGATGTGCGGCGTCCTTGGCTCCCAGAGCGGCGATATATTCGCCAAGCAGACCTACCTGATAATCCCAGTGCTCATAACCCTCCTGCGCCAGGTTGTTGCCCGGGTCGATTTTAATGCCGACATAGCGCGGGTCGAGATCCTTCACCATCGGCCAGGCGGCAGTGGCGTTGTGGGGATAAAAGCCGCCGTGGAGCTGTATCACCGAACGCACCGAGTGGCGTCTGCCGTATTCGGCGGCGGTCTCGGCGAATCTGCGCCCCAGACCGGCGAGGGCGCGGGGACCGTCGGGGGAGTTTTTGCTTATATATTGCAGTCGTATTAGTTCTATGCCGTTCTGCGCCAGGATTCCGAACATGCGGTCGGAGAGGGCGGGATCGTTAAAGTCGATTGGCGTATCGGCGTACTTCACCTCAAGCCCGTTTGCCTCGGCTTCGGCGATATAGCCGGGCAGCCCTTCGGCGAGCATATCGGGCGGCAGAGGATAGCCCTCCCGAACCAGCGCCGTGGGGCCGTCGATGCCCGCCGAGGCGCAGTACTCCATCAGTTCGGGTACGCTCATCTGTGTGAAGAATTTCGCGAAAAGATAGAATTTCACTTGTCTTTTAAGCACTCCTTTCGTCTGACGATATCCCGCCGCAGGAAGGCAAGGATTTTCGGGTCGCCGCCACCCTCGACGTATTCGCAGACCATGAGATAATCCTCGTCGGCGACAAGTCCGAAGCAGGCAGGCGGGACGTCATCCGCCGGCTGCCCGGATTTCTCAAGCTGCGCCGCCAGATATATACGGGTATCGTCGAAGAATTTTGCTTTGGCTCCGCCCGGCAGGATGTATTCAAAATTCACGATATCGCCGACGAGAGGGAAAAGCTCGGTCACCTCGGGCATTCCGGATATGCCGAGGGCGTTGAATTCGGCGATGACCTCTGCCTTGAGTTTTGCTATGATGTCAAGGTACCTCTCATTACCGCCGCACAGGTTTGCGCCCTTGCGGGAACATGCCCGGAAAAGCATACAGTCGCCGCCCAGGGGTCTTCCGCCGGTTTCGATACAGCCGCCGCAGCTGCCGTCATACAGACAGTCAGAGCAGTCGATTCCGCAGAGTGTTTTGCTCATTTCAATAACTCCTCGATGTGAATTTGCGCGTGGTCTCATCGGTGTTAATTTGCGTCCGCCTGCATTATAGCACATCACCGCCTCCGGCGCAACGAAAATTCCGGCGTCTTTTCGGCGTATGGTATCCGGTGTGATAAGTCAGAATGCAACCCGCTTCGTGCGGCGCATGAATGTGTGACAGCTAATTAAATAACAGTTGCGCTCGCAATACAGTTAACAGTATGTAAACAATACCGAAACGCGCAGGGAATATACTTGAACTTTTTATGCACAAGGTGTATAATGTTAAAGGTTTTGAAGAATTTCATCACTAAAAATAATTTCCTTTACGGGGGTAAACATGTTGAAAAAAATAACCGCAACTCTTCTGCTTCTCTGTCTCGGTCTGTCTTTTTTTGCGGGCTGCGGCGGCACCTCTGACGATATTGCGACGGTCACCGAAAAACAGACCGCCGACACCACAGCAATTGATGAGGAAGCCGGTCTTTCCGAGCTTGACAAGCGCCGGCGCATTCCCGACGAACTGCCCGAGATAAAGTTCGCGGGCAGAGAATTCCGCGTCGCCTGCGAGGAAGCCAAGTCCTACGAGATTCTCTCTGAAGAGCTTATCGGCGAGGTCACAAACGACGTAATCTATGACCGGAATGTGGAGATATGCGAGCGCTTTGACTCCGCCATCAAGAACGTTGTAGTAACAAACGCCCATGACCATGTGGTAACCACCGTGCTTGCCGGCGACGACGCCTATGACATCATCGGCTACAAGGCTTATCTTGTTTACAAGTCGGTTCAGGCAAAAGTGGTGACAAACTTCTACGACCTGCCCTATATAAACCTTGAGAAGCCCTGGTACAATCAGATTACGAACGACGCCGCCACCTTCTACGGCAAGCTCTTTGCCGCCACCTGTTCACTCGGCATCTCGGCGATGCAGTACACTTATGCCATGTTTGCCAACCAGCGCCTTGTGGAGGCTCACGGCTACCCGGTGACCGACATCTACGGCATGGTATACGACAACGAGTGGGTATATGACAAGTTCCTCGAGATAGTGTCCACGGTATATACCGACGTCAACGGCGACGGCAAGAAGGATATCGACGATGTATACGGCTATATGACCGGCAACACCCATCCGCTGGACGCCTGGCTCCCCGCCTTCGACCAGAATATCACCAGCCGCGACTCAAACGACGAGATCGTAATCAACGTAATGAGCGAGAAGACGGTTCAGGCGCTTGAAAAGATTTACGACCTGACCTACAACAATCCCTCCGCCTACTACAGCCCCGCCGAGTACAAGGAATTCGACCAGTTCGCCTACGGCAAGGTGGCAATTGCTCCCATGCCCTTCAAGGTCTGCTACGACAAGATTCGCGACATGGATGACAACTACGCCGTTCTGCCCTATCCCAAGTGGGACGAGAACCAGGAGATGTTCCTCACCAATATCTACGACCAGTATTCGGTATTCTCTATCCCCAAAACGGTCTACGGCGACGATGCTTATGAGTTCGTAGGCGTCATGCTTGAAGGTCTCAACGCGGTGAGCTATAAGGACGTTTACCCCGCCTATTATGACATTGCGCTGAAGGACAAGTATACCACCGACGCCGACTCCGCCGCCATGGTCGATATTGTCATGGAAGGCTCCAACATGGACTTCTCCTTCATGTTCGGCGAGACCGACATGCAGCGCATCCCCTACATCTTCCGCGACTGCATCAACGGCAAGAAGCTGGACATCGCCTCCGAGTACGCCAACAAGGAGACCGCCCTCGCCACCTCCATTCCCAAGATCTACGAATATTACAAGGAAGGCTGACGGCATTTTTCCGGATTTGACAATAAGACATATAATTCAAGGGTAGCCCGCGGATTCCGCGGGCTGCCCTTGTTGTGCTGCTATGTGTGAGTGTATCGGTATCAGCTCATCTGCTCAATCAGCTTGTCCACCGCTGCGGAAATCTTATCCTTAGCCGCGGCATAGCCCGACATGAACTCGGCGCCCTCCATGACTGCCTTGTATATGGTGCTCGCCGAGCCGCCAAAGTCGTATACGCCGTTAAGGTCGATATAGCTGTTGTCGAAAACCATGTCCAGGATAACGCCGGCGGTATCGTCCCGCGCCACCTTCTGCTTCATGGTGGTCTCGAACAGGGCGTCGCGCACCTCGCCGTAGGACATGTAGGACAGCACCTCCAGCAGCAGCCCCACTTCCTCGATCTTCGTGCAGGTTGCCGGCACGCCCACGCCGCCGCGCACCCAGGTGTTTATGTAGCTGTAATATTTATCCTGGGATTCGTCGTATTTCGGAACCGGTATGATGCCGAAATCGTCCTCCATGCTGCGGAAGTAGGCGATGACGTTGGAGGTGGAGTTGCCGAAGAAGAGGGCGCGTCCCTCGACGAACATATTGTAGGTCTCCGCCATGTCTTTATAGGCGATGCAGTCGGAGCCGAGATATTGGGAGATGGCTTCGATAACCTTAACCGACTTGTCGGTGTCAAGCTCCACCACGGGCAGACCGCCGTCCAGGGTGTTTAACTGCATGCCCGAGCCGGTGTAGTGGGCATATGTGGTGATAGCGGTCTTCACATGAGCGTATGCCCAGAAGTCGGCGGAGGTCATCTCGCCGTCGCCGTCAAGGTCATACGCGACGTCCTTCGTCATCTTAGACAGCACGTCGTTTGTCCACTTGCCGTCGATAACCATGCCGTAGATGTCGCCTGAATTGCGGTCGGCGGCAAGCTTTGAGTTGAAACACATGACATAGGGGGCGTAGAACTTCATCGGGGCGAAGTCGCTGAGGGTGTAGTAGAGTTTGCCGCCCAAGGTCAGGTTAGCGGCGAACTCACGGCTCCACCAGCCCTCTTCAAGGGCTATATAGGGCACGTCAAGCAGGTTATAGAGGCATTTTCCGGTGCCCAGGTCAGCCATGGAGCCGGAGATGGTTGAGATTATTATGTCATACGCATCGTCGCCCGCCGACACGGAGGCTTTGACCTTGGTGTTCACCGGCCCGTCCGAGGCCTCCGATGTGCAGGATATAGTCACATTGTGCCGCTCCTCCACCGCCCGGTTGCGGGCGTAAAGAGCGTCGTTCACCAGCTCGCCGTTCTCGCTTTCCAGCGGGAAGTTGCGCCGGGTGTCGTAGTCCACGCCCAGAATCCGCAGCTCCATGCCGCCCAGGTCGGTATTTGGCAGGCTTGCGAGATAATCGGTCGTCTCCGCGGAAGTCAGGGCTTCTGTGGTATCGACCGCCGGCTTACCTCCGCCGTCGTCATCCGTGCCCCTGCTCTCGCCGCCGCATGCCGACATGATGCCCGCAGAAAGCAGGATCAACATCAGCGCCAGCGTCAGCGCAAGAATCCGCTTTTTCATCTGAAAATCCTCCGTCATATTGTAAATAATCTTTATCCGCATTATAACGCTCCCTGTGCTATCCTGTTGCCTGTCTCGTCCGACAGCCTGATTGCTTACTATTTAGATTCTTTACTGTAAGTCGACATTTTTCCATTCTTTCTGATTCCGTTTATCATATCATGTTTCAGGGTGTTTGTCGGCTGTGCTTATAGTATAACATTCCGATTTACATCTTTTTCAGCAGACCCTGTATTTACCTTATTATTCAAGAGAATCAATGAATTTCTGCATATCGGCCTCGGCTTTGCTTTCGAGCGATGAATAGCGGGATGCGAAGTCGTTTGTGCCGCCGGTGGTCATCGCCGTAAATATTCCGAGCAGTCCTCCCCAGTTAAAAACGACACCGATATCATACAAACGGTTTTCGAGGATGATATCAATCATAGTTTCCGACTCGTTATCGCGGAGAGCTTTGCCTTTAAGGCTTATCTCGTAATATGCCGGGGTCAGCGTATATTTTGACAGAGCTGCCGTCGCCTCAAGAAGTATGCCGGTACGCTCCGGATCGCTTGTTGTTATCGGCACCGAATACGCGGTAAGGTTGTAAGTGCTGAACGACGTGTAATGATTTTCTTGAATTTCGTCAAATTTCGGTATGGGTAATATTCCGAAGTTTATGTCCGATTGACGATATACGGGCAGAACGCGCATTCCCACAAGCTGGAACATGACAGTCGAGGACATAAATATGTCCATGTTGGTATTGTGGTCTATAAAAATTTCCTTATCAAGCTGTAACTTCAGAGCTTTATCAATAACCTGAACGCTTCTGTCACTGTACATGGTAAGCTCGGGCAGGTCGTCGCTGTTCTTGGTTGCTATCTTCATGCCGCTGCCTACCCAAAGCGAATAGGTATTATAAGGCTCTGACGCAAGTCCGAAACGGTCATTCCACGGTGTCATAACACCGTCGCCGTCAAGGTCGGCCACAGATTTTTTAGCTATATCATACATGGTATCGAGTGTCCATTTGCCATCGTTTACCACATCATAGAGATTACCGAAGTTCAGTCCTTCGGCAATGTCCTTGTTGAACAATACATGCCATGTTCCTTCATTATCCATTATGGAAATGTCGCCCGTAACAAAATACAACCTGTTTTGAATCGACATTCCGCTGTTCATGGCTTGATCCCACCAATTGTTTTCAAGCTTTATTCCGGGAAGCTCGTTATAATCAAGGAGTAAATTTGCGGTCGCGAGAGCGGAAAGAGCGTTAAGCCCGTCGGTGAAGGCGGCAAAAGAATCCTCTCCTGCCAAAATCGCCGCTTTCGCGGGAGTCGCCGGTGTCGCGGTAGACTGCCTGGCAAGTACCTTGATATTAAATTTTTCTTCGAGTATACGGTTTCGGTCGTAAACAGCGTCGTTTATAGGCTCGCCGTTAAGACCTTCGCTGAAAACATCCCGTGTAAACCAATATGGGCTTGCCGCCTCATCTCGTGTCAACACGATATACTCATAACCTTCGAAATCGCGTGCCGGCAATTCGGAGGATATTTTCATGAGCATTTGGTCGTTTGTCAGGCTTGAGTCATCAGCCGGGCCGTTAGATTGTACAACACTGCCGGTGTTCGTTTCAGAGGTGCCGGACGATTTGCTTCCATCAACGCATGATATAACGGCAGGCAGAATCATCGCAAGAATCAGAATAATCGTTAATATCTTTTTCATATTCATAAACTATCTCCCTGATTTATTGTATAAATCTTAAATAACCCGGTACTCGGCCGGTGTGTTGATTCATGTTACCCGAATATGCTTCACACGTTATTCATATGTGCTTCCGTAACACCTGTATTATGTGGTATTATTTTACAGCAAGTCGCCGTATAACGCCTTTAACGCTCGATTGCAGCTTTTACACCCTCCGTCACATTGTGAAACCTTCATTCGCATTATAACGCCCCCCTTTACGCCGTATGTTAAGTTTTTGTGAATTTTACACCGCGCTATTGTGTTAATAGACAATAATTGCCGCGCGGCGGAGCGGCGGCTATATAATAAGTCAAAAACCCTTGACAACGGTTGTTCGGGATGCTAAAATACAGGTGAAAATTATTTTCAAAAGGAGGTTGCCCAATATGCTCAACTACAAGATCAAAATCGGGCTTGCACCCTGCCGCCGCTGGCTGCCCGGCAAGCGCACCGGCATATTCAATCCCGAGTACGCCAGGATGAACAAAACAAAGGTGCTTGCCTTCCTTGACGCCAACTACGCCGCCGAGGACGTAGAGTTTGTCAACCTTGACTTCCTCAACGAGGAAGGGATGATGTTTGACATCAATCAGGCGCAGGAGATAGCTGACCGCTTTGCCGCCGAGAAGGTTGACGCCCTCTTTATAATCAACTGCAACTTCGGCAGCGAGGAGGTCGCCTGCAAGGTGGCAAAGCTGGTGAACAAACCCACTCTGCTCTGGGGTCCCCGTGACGACATATTCGAGGTGGACGGCACCCGCTACACCGATGCTCAGTGCGGTCTTTTCGCCATCTCCAAGGGTCTGCAGCGCTTCGGCATCCCCTTCTCATACATTGAGAACTGCGACATCGAGGCGGATGTATTCGACACCGACTTCAGGAAGTTCCTGTCGGTTGTCACAATGCTCAAAAATTTCCGCAGCCTGCGCATCGGTCAGATTGGCACCCGTCCCAAGCCCTTCAACTCGGTCATCTGCAACGAGGGCGAGCTTATCGAGAAGTTCGGCATCGAGATAGTTCCGATCAACATGGCGATTGTCACCCAGGAGTTCAACCGCTGCTTCAAGGAATATCATGACAGGCTTGCGGGAGACATTGAGGATCTTAAATCCAAGTTCGACACCGAGGGCATCGAGCAGGATATGCTTGAGCGCATGATGACCTTCAAGTATATGTATAAGAGCCTGGCGGAGCAGTATAATCTCAGCCTCATAGCCACCGAGTGCTGGACTTCAATGCTCATAGCCGTCAACGCCATGCCCTGCACCGCAATGTCGCTTCTGGCGGACGAGGGACTTATCGTCACCTGCGAGACCGACATTATGGGCGCCATTTCAATGGCTCTTCTCTCCTGCGCGTCGAGAGGCAAATCCCGTCCCTTCTTCGGCGAGTTCACCGTCCGCAATCCCCAGAACACCAACTCCGAGCTGCTCTGGCACTGCGGTCCCTTCCCCTATTCGCTCAAGAAGCCGGGCTATCCCGCCAACCTTCCCAACAACCGCCCCAACTTCCGGCTTAAGGACGGCAAATACACGATATGCCGCCTCGACTCTCTGGCGGGCGATTATCAGCTGCTTGCCGGCAAGCTCAAGACCTGCGACGGTCCCAAGGTCATAGGCACATACATCTGGGCGGAATTCGATTCCTACGCCAAGTGGGAGAAGAAGCTCATCTACGGCCCCTACATCCACCATATGGCTGAAATCGAGGGCGATTATGTCGCCGCTCTCGAGGAATTCACCCGCTTCGAGCCGAATATCCGCATAGACCTGGCATAAAAACAGCAAAACCTTCATTATAATAAACATCACACCCCTTCATACATGACAAGGATATCGGGGTGCGGTGCGAAGCGAAAGGACAAAAATGTCACTTGTAAAACTGAACGAAATACTCGACGCTGCCGACCGGGGCGGATATGCCGTGCCCGCAGTCAACGCCTACAACGCCGACACGGTTATAGCCATGCTGGAGGCGGCGCGGGAGGCGCGTTCGCCGATAATAGTGCAGGCTTATGACCGCCTCTTTGATTCCGATAAGGAATACGGAGTGCTTCACAACGCCCGCGCGGTGGCAGCCATAACCCGAGAACTTGCCGCCGATACCGACCTGCCGGTGGCGCTGCATGTCGACCACGGCACAGGCACAGACACGATTCTCCGCGCCATACGCTGGGGCTACACCTCGGCGATGATAGACGGCTCGACCCTGGACTTTGAGGGCAATGTGGCTCTGACGAAACAGGTGGTGTCCATGTGCAATACTGCCGGCGGTCTGCCCGTGGAGGGCGAGCTGGGGCACGTTGGCTCGGCGCGTTCGGGCGACGAGGCTACCGGAGCGCTCACCGTTCCCGAGGAGGCTGCGGAATTCGTCCGCCTCACCGGCGTATATGCTCTGGCGGTCATGGTGGGTTCGGCTCACGGTCGCTACAAGCTGCCCCCGAAGTTAAACATCGGCCGCATAGCGGAAATCAAGGAGGCGGCAGGCGTTCCCTTAGTGCTCCACGGCGGCTCGGGCATCCCGGACGACCAGATTAAACTCGCCATAAAAGCCGGCATACGCAAGATAAACTACGCCACCGACGTTATAAGCGCCTACTATGAACCCTTCAGGGGCAAAGCCTATGACGATCCCATATGGGTGATGGCTCCCGACAACTTCGTCATCGAGCCGATAAAGTCGGCAAAGGAGTTCATAATCGACCGCATGAACCTCTGCGGCTGTGCGGGCAGAGCATAATGCGTGAAAGGCGGCGGCAATGTGCGCGATACCGCGCATAAGACTGCCGGCAGTCAAACTCAGATATAATAAAATATATGAAAAACATTGATGTAATCGGCATCGGCGCCTCGCTGTATGACATTATATTCGGCGCCGAAACCTATCCCGAAGAAGATACTAAAGTTCGCGTGGACAGCGTGACCTACCGCTGCGGAGGTCCCTGCGCCACCGCTCTTGCCGCCATGGCAAAATTGGGCGTATCGGCTGCATATACGGGCGCCATAGCCGACGACGGTTATGCCGCCGCCATGAGAGCGGAATTCGCCGAATTCGGCGTCGACTGTTCGTCTCTTGTCGTGCGGAAGGGAGCGAAATCGCCCTTCTCGGTGATTCTGACCGCCGCCGACAAGGGCACCCGAACCATAGTCTGGAATCGGGGCACTCTTAAAACCACTCAGCCGGAGGAAGTGCCCTACGGGCTTATCGAAAAGGCGAAGGTGCTCCACCTTGACGGCAACCACATCGACGCGGCTCTGGCAGCCGCGAAATTCGCCCGTGAAAAGGGCGTGAAGGTGTCTATCGACGCGGGCAAGCTCTACGACGGTGTCCGGGAGCTGGTCAAATACGTCGACTGGTTCGTCGCCGCCGAGTCGTTCGCTTTTGAATATTCCGGCACAGA
Source organism: Clostridiales bacterium (assembly GCA_012514145.1). Lineage (GTDB taxonomy): Bacteria > Bacillota > Clostridia > Oscillospirales > CAG-272 > JAAZAV01. The sequence continues at coordinate 48,011 of JAAZAV010000007.1, forward strand.
CGACCTGCGCGCCGCCGCAAAGCTCATGTATGATGAGAACAGCCCCGAGATTGTTGTCATAACCTGCGGCAAGCGCGGGGGGATGTGGTACGACGGAAAGGAATACGGCGAATACCCCATCTACGACGTTCCGGTGGTGGACTCAACCGGCTGCGGCGATGTGTTCCACGGCGCTTTTGTCGCCGCCATGCTGCGGGGCTTCGATTATCCCGCCGCCTGCCGCTTCTCGTCGGGCGTGTCATCCATGAAATGCACCAAGCCGGGGGGCAGGGCGGGCATCCCCACCTATGACGAGGTCACCGCCTTCCTGCGCTCCTACGGCGAGGATATCGGCTGATTATTAAACGGTATATAACATGCTTTTAGGAATTGATTTCGGCAGCGGCGGCGTCAAGCTGACCGTTATGGCGAAGGACGGCGCCGTCCGCGGCGAATCCTCCAGCGAATATCCAACCATATATCCGGCGCTTGGCTACGCCGAGCAGGATCCCGCCGTTTGGTGGTCGACCCTGCGCCGCGCCGTAAAGGACGCCGTTGACAGCGGGGCACTTATCCCCTCTGAACTTGAGGCGATTTCGGTGGATTCGGCTACCCACACCGCCGTGCTGCTGGATAAGGACTGCCGCCCTCTTCAGAACGCCATATTCTGGACCGACCTGCGCTGTTCCGCCGAGGCCGCAGAGCTTGCCGCCGAACACTTTGACACCATATGGCGCAAGAGCCTGCACAAGCCTTCTACTATCTGGACGCTGCCCCAGCTGCTCTGGGTGTGGCGCAATCAGCCGGATATCCATGCGAAAATAGCCCATGTCCTTTTCGAAAAAGACTATGTGCGCTATCTGATGACGGGAAAACTGGCGACCGACTATATCGAAGCCGTGGGCTCAATGCTCTACGACACCACCCGGGGCGTATGGGATGAGGAGTTATGCTCTCTCTGCGGTCTTGACACCTCGGTCATGCCTCCGATCTTCCGTCCTCTGGACATGGCGGGAGGGCTCACTCCCTCAGCCGCCGCCGACCTGGGGCTTGTGGCAGGCACCCCGGTGCTGACAGGCACCACCGACACCGCCCTTGAGGTCTTCGGAGCCGGCGCTATTGCTCCCGGTGACGCGACCGTCAAGCTGGCGACCGCCGGCAGGGTCTGCGTTGTCACCGAGGGACCCCATCCAAACCCCTACCTCGTCTGCTATCCCCATGTGGTGGAGGGGCTGTGGTATCCCGGCACCGCCACCCGTTCCGCCGCCTCCGCCTTCCGCTGGTACCGGGACACCATAGGCTGTGAAAAGTATAAGATACTGGACGAGGGCGCCGCTGAGATAGCACCCGGCTGCGAGGGACTCTTCTTCAATCCCTATCTCATGGGCGAGCTGTCACCCTACAATGACGACACCCTCCGCGCCTCATTCGTCGGCGCGACCATGAAGCACACCAAAGCCCACTTCACTAGAGCTGTGCTGGAGGGTGTGGCATTCAGCCTCCGCGACGGGCTGGATGTGCTTACGGGAGAGGGAATTGACCTGACCCGCGCCGCCATTATCGGCGGAGGCGCTTCAAGCCCCCTCTGGCGACAGATAACCGCCGATATCTTAGGAATTCCGCTCACCGTACCCGAGCGCTCCGATTCCTCATATGCCTCGGCCATGCTGGCGGGCATAGGCGCGGGGGTGTTCTCATCCCACGCCGACGCCGCGGCGAAATGCGTCCGCATCGTTGCCGAGGTGACTCCCAATCCCGAACGCCATGAGGTATATGAAAAACACTTCACGGTGTATAGACAAATCCACGACGCGCTTAAACCCGTATATAAATGCATATCTGAACTATAAAACGCTGAACCTGACAGGCCGGAATCACAGCCGCCTTCAGGTTCAGCCCGCGACGAAAGGTTAAGGGCATCTCTAAAAACCTCATGCAATATTCGCCCAAATATGATATAATATACCTATGAAACAGATAAATTTTTTTGCCGAAGATAATCGCCTTGACAGGCTCAGTAAAATGGGTGACCCACT
>JAAZAV010000008.1 GCA_012514145.1 Clostridiales bacterium
CCGCTTAACCGAATACTTATAAACATCCGCAGTTTCTGTGATCGACGGATCGTTTATAGCCTTCATGAAATACTGTTCAACCGTCATGTTCCTATCGCTGCACCATTCGTCGATGTGCTTGTCTGAGTCGATGAAATAATCATACTTCGCACCGCCGCCGCCGTTGTCGTCCGCTCCTACGGCAAAGCGTTTTTCATTGACATGATAAGTAACTGCGATACGGTATTCCTCGCTCAGCGGCATAAAAAAGCACACCTCGCCGCCGCTCTCCCATGCCTCTTGTTTGGGATCATGTATCGAAAGGTCGAAATAATCGCCCGCTCCATTATGAACGTACAGATAGCCGCTAACCTCCTCGCTTTCAACAAATCCCAGGCTCGTGAGCGACGGCGGCGAATACGGCAGCTCGAACAGCTCTGCTGCGGTCATGCCAAAGATATCTTCAAGTGCGGCGGCGTGAAATTCGATGGGCGCGAGCAGCAAGTCCTCCGAGTCGGCATCCGGGAATATAGCGCGAATGTGCCGCTCTGAGCTCGCTCTGTCCCCTATGCCGAAGCCGAAGCCGCCGTCCGCGACAAAAAACAGGTAGTTTAGCGCCCCGCCTTCCTCATTGCTTGCCATAACCACATATACGTCGTGAATCGGATAATATCCGATGTCTGCCTTGTAGCTGTCTGCCATGAAAACCGTTCGGACGCAGTTCAGTCCCCACTCTACATTGGGCTCGCCCCATTCGCCGTGGTTTATGTGCACAGATACTTGTTCATCATCATAGCATGCCTGCTTTATGCCGGGGTCCATATAAAAACCAAGATCGGCAAGAGTCGATGCAATGATAAAATCCTTTTCTTCGAGGTTGTCGTATATATCCGCCAAGGGGGAATAGCTGAGCGAACAGCCTTCCAGATACAGCCGCTTGAGACTCTTAAGGCCTGCCAGCGGCGAAGCGTCGTACAGCGTCGAGTTCTTCAGCATGAGGCACTCAAGGCCGGTGAGATTTGCAAGCGGGCTGTAGTCCTGCGCGGCGCAGCCGGACATCGCCAGCACCTTGAGGTTTGTCAGGGCTCCCAGCGGCGCGATATCGGCGACGGGGTTTCCGTCCAGTACCAGCAGCGTGAGCTTGGTAAGACCCGCCAGCGGTGTGATGTCGGCTATAGCGTTCTGGGACAGGTCGAGGCTTTCGAGGTTTTTGAAGTTCTCAAGGCCGCTTATCTCCTCGATGGGTTTCGCATCGGCAACATACTGCTGCCAATCGAAGCTGACGTCCAGCCTTGTTACCGCCTCAGCCTCCGCCAAGGTTATGGCACCTTCCGGCTTGCCTATGGCTCCGCGCACCATCGCCTCGAGCGCCGGGTCGGCGAATACAACGACCTTTTCGGGCTCCGGCGTGTCGGTCTCCTGCGGCGATGCGGTCTGCTCGGACGGTTGCGTAGGCTGCACGGTCTGCCAGGACTGCTCCGCAGGCTGCGCGGCGCACGCCGCCAACGAAACGAAGAGTAAAGCGATGAGTAATAGTGATATAATCCGCTTCATTTTCGCGCCTCCTACTGCGCTTCGTATTTGAATAATTTCCGCCGATTCTATATCCGCGCCTGTTGCTTACATCCTAATTGCCGGCACAAGTCTTGTCAACCGACTAAACATACTTAGCAGTGCGTTTTCTGTCGCTTCGCAGGATCACCGAAATAAGGCTGCCCCCCATGGTTTTGATAGTCCGCTTTTAATAATGCAGACAGCATTGAATTTAGTATGGACGCTCAAAACGGTTAATGGATGGTTTTCCGAGATATCTTAAACGCCGGTGTAGAGAAAGCGGCATAAAAAACTGAACCTCGCCCGGGGCGAGATTCAGAAAGATTTTATTCTTTTTATTTGTCTGCCTGGCAGGGAGCGGGTCATATGACTACGTGTTTTCTCCGATCGCGCTGCTTCAGGGTCAGGCTTTTAATTTCTCGCCGCAGGTGACGCAATAATTCTGTTCGGGATAGACATCTCCACCGCATTTTTCGCATTTGAAGGGGGCTGATTTTTCAGACATTGCAAGAATTTCATCGAGAATTTTCGAGC
>JAAZAV010000001.1 GCA_012514145.1 Clostridiales bacterium
GTTATAATTCTTCATGGGTGATTGAGTCCTTTCTGTTGAATTTTGTTGGGGGCAACATTATTTTAACACGACTCGATCACTTTTTCTACTCCTTTTATGTATGTCTCACATCAATTGTAACATAACAATATATTTTCACGAAATTATGTTTATATACTTGACAATGGCGGCGCATTTTGGTATAATACTGCCGTTTCATTGATACATGCGGGTGTTGTTCAATGGTAGAATTCCAGCCTTCCAAGCTGGCTGCGTGGGTTCGATTCCCATCACCCGCTCCAAAATATTAAGATTTAGCCTGTGGATTTTCCGCAGGCTTTTTCTTTGTTTTCTTTCCTGTGTTTTGGGCTTTACAGAAACCGGCTTTTTCCATTCAGTTTTGACAGCATCAGCATCAACGGCACACCGATAGCGTAGCATACGATCGCCTCGCCGGCGCCTACCGAAAAGGCGTAGATGCCCAGCACAGCCGCCCCGCTGACCCCTCCAAAGGTTGTCAGTCCGTAGCCGAAGAACAGAACAAAGGGTATGACCAACGCGTTAAACAGGACGGTCGGCAGAGGCACAAGTATACAGGCTGCCGGTGTATACTTAAATTCCGATGTGCCCGCACCGAATCTTTTGGCGATGAATCTGCCGCATACGGCGGCAGCCAGAGTGGCAAGCGAACCGAATATTATATCTGCCCATGAACCGCCGAACAGATTGGCGATCAGACAGCCTATATATAATCCGGGGACCGCAGCCGGTGTGAAGGCCGTCAGCACACAGAGCGCCTCCGAAAGTCTGAGCTGAATCGCGAAAGCCGAAAACTCCCATAGTACCGCGGTCAGCGCAGCGTAGAGGGCTGCTATAGCCGCCGCGCGGACAATATAGCCGGCGGGATTTCTGACGGCTGAGTAACGGGATGATATATTTTTGTTCTTTTGTTCCATTGGGGAAATACGCTCCTCAGGACACCTCCGTCTTGAAAAACGCCGCGAAAAAGCATTACATTCAAGCTTTTGCGGGAGATTATTTTATCAGAGGCACCTTATAGTTTTGATTTCGGGTCCCGCCGGAATGCCCGTTAAAACGGACAGCCGGCGCCCCGGGTGAGGATGGTTGCGAACTCACCGGTTTATATACAGTTAATTGCTACATTATAGCTCTGAAGGGAGATGTCCGTCGGCGTCAAAGATTGCCTTTGAGGCTATCATTTCTCCGTAACGGCTCTTCCAGAGATGATGCGGTTCGCTTTCATCATAGAGCGGCAGCGCTGAAGGCTCCATGTCAACGATTATTGTCAGATCATATCGGTTCGGGCGATCTGTCACATTTGGCACGAGGCGTACCTTGTGTATTCCGTCAATGTTCAGAACGCCCTCAAAAAGCGAGGCTATGCAGTCATAGTCGGGCTTGACGCCGTCTTTCCATTTTACGATGATACAATGAAGCATGTGTTCTCTCCGTTTTATTTGTCGCTCTGCATTATTGTCTCGTAAACACTGTCAATCTCCGCCTGCACAGCCTCGGCTATACGATCATAGGCTGACGCAAATTCGCTGTTGCCTGCTATGGCAAGGTTTGCCGGTATGTTATACATGCTCTTGCTGTTTGACATGCCGCCGCAGTATGAAATTATAAAGTCGTTGATTGCGTTGCCGAAAATGATATCGAGCACCTGCTTGGACTCGGGATCGCGGGCAACTTTTTCCTTTAGCAGATAATCATAATATGCTTCCTTCACGCCGGCTGAGTTCTCTGCCATAAGCTGTATCACAGCCCCGGACAGCTCACGATCGGCGATGGAGGGTATGCACATCAGCTCCGTATTAAGGAACGAAACATATTTTTCCTGCTCTTCATTATACTTCGGATATGGCAGCATGCCGAACTCCACCTCGGCGTCCCTGTATGTACGGGCGCCGTGAATGGTACCAGTGTAGAACAGCACCTGACCGGTTACAAGCGTTACCTTGTTAAGCTGTTTATAGTAGGTCGCATTGTCCGTGTGGAAAAGATTGACGATATGTTCAAAGACATCCACCATCTTCTCCGTGCGGGGAGACAGCGTCACACTGTCCGAATCCTTGGTTGTTATTGTGAGTCCGCAGCCGTACATCAGCGTGTTTATCTGGTCGGTGTTTCCGAAGGATATACCGTACTGATCATTCTCGTTCATCTGACCGTCGCCGTTCAGATCCTTCGGCACCGCCGTCGCCATTTCGATAAGCCTGTCGATTGTCCATCCGCCGCCTAGCACCAGCTCATGGGGGTTGTCGAGACTGTATGCCTCTCGTATGTCCTTGTTATAATACATGACGTGAGTTGACAGCGGATAGATATCGCCGTATGTGTAGTAAACGAATTTGCCGACGCGCAGGCTGTCAATTGCGTCCTCGTACCAGTAGGAGCCGTCGAGATTGATGTAGGGCATGTCGTTCCAGTTGGTGAGCATCTTCTGACCGACCATGGTACCGATGGAAGTCGCACGCTGCACTATGGCAAGCTGATAGACATCGTCACCTGCAAGAACGGTTGAGGTAATCTTGTTTACCGCACCGGTTGAGTTCTCGCTGAGGAAATCAAATGTCACGTTGAGCTGCTCGCCAACCTTGTGATAACGATCCCAAAGAGCGTCGTTCAGTCCGTCGCCGGTCTGCTCGGTGCACATGGTATAATGCTTGAAAACCGCGTCGCCGCCAAGCAGCGTCACCGTTGCTCCCTCGAAATCCAATCCCTCCGGAACATAACTTGGCGGCTCGGTGGTCTCGGTCACCGTTTCCGAGGATTCTGCCGCATCGGCTGTGGTGTCGGCAGCCGGGTTCACCACATCATCCGCACCGCCGCAGGACACAAGCAGCGACACCGACACCAAGGCAGCGAGAAATATACATACTGCATTCCTGACCTTCATAAAGCACCTCGTTTAAGTAATCCTTATCTTGTCCGATTTGTCAGTTTGCTCTGCCGCTCCGTTTATCGATGATCGGACGCAGCAATACATAAAGGTTCGCTGCTATAGCCACGGCAAGTATCGCATTGACAAAGGTAGTGATAGCGCTCATTTTCGCCAGCATATTTGCCACATCCTGAGGAATGCCGAATACATATTTCTTGTAGAAGTAACCCACCACCGGATCGGCAATGACATTGAATGCCATGCCGCAGGCTGAGGATACCAAAGCCGGCACAAACAGTTTCCTGCGCTCGGTTATTGTGTTGATTTTGAAGACCCTGTGAGCCACAAATCCGACTATCAGACCTATGCAGAGCTTAAGAACAAAGGTCATTGGCGCGTATGTCACATAATCGGTGGTAAGATCCGCGATTGTCATGCCCACCGCGCCCGAGAGTCCGCCAAGCGGACCCCCCAGCAGCAGAGATGCCAGCACGCAAAATGTGTTTCCAAGATGAAATGCTGTCTTTTCTCCCCCCACCGCGATGGGAATCTGTATCCAGAAGCCGATATAACTGAGCGCAGCCATCATGCCTGCAAGCGCAATACGGCGAACATGATCATTCTTGATCTTCGGGGACATTTAATCAGCTTCCTTTCGATTGTCAGACTATTTACTGAAAAGCGCAATGTAGTCATTCATGGCCTTTTCGGCTGCCGGCAGTTTGGCGGCTATGGATGACACATAGTTTGGATTTGCGCCGCCCGAACAGTCAGCCATGAGCACGCAGGTGCATCCGAAGTCCATTATATAGTTATTGTCAAAGCGGACTCCGGCGTAGATAAGATCGAGAACCTCCTCATGGCGCTGTTCGCGCGCCACCTTCGCCTTGACTACCTTTTCGTATGCAGCTTCGCGGACATAGCTGTTATAGGAGAGGTAGGCGAGAGTCTCGGTAACCAGACCGGTTCTGTGCGGATCCTCTATCACGAGCGGAATACCGATACCCGTGGGCATATGTACCGACGAACAGGTGTAGTAACCCTCCTGGGACTCGGTTTGCTTTGGCATGGGCAGGAAGCCGTAATCTGATTCCATCTCGCGGCAGGAGGGTACATCGCTGTAACCTGTGATAATGTTGTTGGCGGCACTCAAGAAGAATAATGCGCGATCCGACTGGAACATTGTCAGCGCCTTGACAGTGGTATTGTCTGAGAAACAGGTAATTTTGTCCGACATGAAATCATAGAGCAGCTGGATCTTACCGACAAGGGCGCTGTTCTCCAGGTCGAGAACCAGCGAGCCGTCCGACGCTCTGCTGCTGAAGCTGCCGCCCAGACCGTAGAGCGGACCTCTGCCGTCGCCGGTATGCGTCACCGCGAAAAGATCTGCCGCGGTCATGGCACCGTCGCCGTCGATATCCGCGGAAACGTCCTTGGTCAGCGAAGTGAAGTAGTCAAAGGTGTAATCGCCGTCCAGTACCACGCTCACCATGTCCGGGAGATTGTAGGCTTCAGCCAGTGTAAGGTTATAGACAAACAGATGCGGCGCGTAGTAGAATGATGGCGAAAGCGGACCGGTGGTGAAGTAAAGTGAACCGTTGATATTTACGTCGTCATAAAAGGAAGCGCACCACCAGTTTTCACCCAGTGACAGCATGTCGATATCGGCAAGGTCGTATAGATATCCGCCCTGTGCTATTGTGCTCATGCCGCCGGACGCGATATAGCATATTACGAGATCGCAGAGATAATCGTTTGCCAGTACCGCCTTCTGAACCGCGTTAGCCGGGTCGGTCTTGCCGGGATAGATGATACTTGCAATTTCGATATTGTAGCGCTCGCTGACCGCTCTGTTGCGCTGTATCAGCGAATCGTTGAGTATTTCGCCGTTTTCCTCCTCGGCGGGCAGGTTGGGACGCTGCTCGGTTGACTGAGCCGCAATAGTATATACCGCTCCGTTGAAATCTTCCTTGGGCAGAGTTTCAAGGTAGTCAACCGTGGTCTCCGCCTCGGTTAACTCGGTTGTACTCTGTTCGGTAACGTCCGTCTGTGTCTCCGCGCTTCCGCAGTATGTAAACACAGGTGTCAACGTCAGTATCAGGAGTGCGAGAAGCAATGAAATCCCCTTTTTCATTTCTACTGTAACCCTCCGTTTCCGGTTGTTTGTTTTACCGTTTCCTTTATTCTAAAATTATAACTAGCCTGTTAACCAGCCTGTGGTTTTCCTCAGCGCATATACTCCATGGTTGCGGCGATGAGACTTTCAATCTTTGACCTGTTTGCCTCAACGGTGGATGCTACATTGTGCTGCTTGTTCTTAACATACATCGTGTTTAAAGTTTCTGACAGCTCCTCGGTCCAGCCGTATGCTTCGCCGATATCAAAGCTGCGGCCTTTGCTGATTATGCCAAGCATCTCGATGGACTCCACATTGCGAAGACCCTTCTGAGACACCTTAACATCATAATAGACCGGCAGAACATCCGTATAGCTCTCATATGCAAGAGCATCCATGATAATTCCGGTGCTGTCGGGGTCGGGATTGGTAACCGGAATACTCATTGTCAGGCAGACATGAGTGCGGTGACTGTAATAGCCCTCCTGAGCCTCGTCATACTTGGGTATGGGAACAATACCGAAGGTGGCATCCATATCGCGGTACTTGGAGCTTGCCTTGATCTCGGCGACGGTAAAGAATGAGCGCCCGTGCTTAAACACCATCTCATAATGGCTGTTCCCGGAACCGTTGAGAATCAGGAAGGTATCGTCGCTGACAATCTTGTAAATCTTATCGAATACACCGTAAAAACGCTTGTTGTCGCCAACGAGAGAGGGCACGCCGTCCGCGCCCACACTGACATAGCTTTCACCCGCTCCGGTAAGGAATCCGTTAAGCATATCTTGGTAGGTTACCAGACCATATACGCAGGTGCCGCCCTCATCCCAGGCAAATGAATCGTCGCTGTTGAGCGCAGAGCCGCTCTTCATCATGCCGAGGAAGATATCGGTCGTCCACTTACCGTCATGTACCAGCTGATAAGGGCGCTCCAATCCCAGATTCTCTGCGATATTCTCATTGAAATATACACAGAGGGTACCATCAAAGCCTACGAGCGAGAAGTCATTTGAGGCAAAATACAGTTTTCTGCCGTCGCCGATAAGCGAACGCTTTACAACAGTCTGATCCCACCATTCCATATCAAGAGCGATGGTAGGTATTTCAAGCAGGTTGTATACATATCCCTCTGCCATGAAGGGTGCCATCTTGTCACAGCGTATATATCCGACATCGTAAATATTGTCGCCCGCAAGAACGGCGGTCTTGTAGTTGTTGTAATTCGTCTGTATATCATACTCGGCTGTTGTCAGCACAAGGTTGTAACGCTCCTCTATACCGCGGTTGCGGGTAAAAACTGCGTCATCCAGCGCTTCGCCGGTAAGCTCATCCAGAACCATGGTAGTGTAAAAACCCCAGGTGGTTGTGGCGTTGAGGACGGTAAAGGTCTTGCCCTTATAGTCAAGGTCTGCGTAGTCATACGACCATTCTGTTTCGGCTGTTGTGTCATTTTCGTCAGCAGCCGACAATGTGCCGGTAACCACCGGCGCATCTGTTTTGCCGCCGCATGAAACCGCACCGAATGCGATAAGGAATAATAACAGTATTGCAATTGTCTTCTTCATAGGAAACTCTCCTCGCATATTTAATTTGCCTTATTATATCACACAAATCCGCCTCTGACAATAGCCGGCGCTCCGTTTTGTGATATTTGCTAATTCGTGTATTGACAATAGCGGCGGTTGTGGTAAAATCATCATAAGACGATAGTATAAACATATTGATATAAGTTCTGAGGTGATATTTGTGGAATTAAAGTGTATTGCTGAATTTGACCTGGGTATAACTCTCGGTCAGGTACGTTCGGTTCCCGTCTCTCTGGGCGACAAGGGGGAAGCAGTGTTGTTCTGCTACAGCTCGCATCCGGGAATCGATCCATGGGAGGAGGCGTTCAATTTTCCAACCGACACGCTGAAATTCGCCCTCTTCACACGAGGCGGAGAGCGGCTCTGGACACGCGATCTGGGCGGGTCGGTCATTCCGGGCATATGGTTTACTCCCTTTCTGTCCTTTGACCTGGACGGCGACAATGTCGACGAAATCTGGTTTGTCAACAACCTGAACAACGAGGCGCCCTTCAGCCTCAACGGCAGAGTTCTGGAGCGAATTGACCCTCTCACCGGTGAAACCACCGGACGCCGGCCATGGCCAAAGGGCACCGCACATGAATCAATGTCTCATGTCTACAGGTTCTTCATCGCCGGCGGTTATGTGCACGGACAGCCGGTTCTTCTCACCTGCCAGGGTACCTACGGAGACATGTTCTTACAGTGTTATAATCCCGGCATGGAGCAGCGTTGGAGCATAAAAATCGCGGCGGGCGACCCGGGAGCGCGGTCAAGCCATGTCTGTCCGGTAATCGACTTCAACGATGACGGTATCGACGAGATTTTCTGGGGCGAACGGCTCATAAGCCTGGATGACGGTCATGAGGTGTTCTGCTGCGACCGTGAAAAGTTCCGGGGGCATTCCGACATTATCATCCCCTTCAGAAACGCCGCTGACGGCCGCATGTATATATATTCCTGCCGTGAAGGTCATGATGTGCCGGGCGAGGATCGGGTGTGGCTCTACGATGACAAGGGCGAACCGGTGTGGCATGCGGTGGACAAGGGGCACATGCATTTCGGATGGATCGCGAATTCAGGCGAAAACTATCGTAAAATCGCCATGGCAATGCGCCTGAACCGCGTTGTCGTGGAAAACGGGCTAATGCGGGAAGCGGAGCCGGATGTCTTCCTTTTTGACGCCATGACCGGAGAGCCTGCCGAACTGCCCTTCTGCGGAGAAGGTGATCTCGCCTCCGACCTGATCCCTCTCGACTTTGACGGAGACGGATACCATGAGTTTTTCGTTAAAAACGATGAACGTTCAACCAACCCGATAACAGAGAATTCCAAACGCGGGCGCGTTATCGATCGCTTCGGGAACGACTGCGGATATATCGGCGGGAAGCAGGTTCGTTCCGGCAAGATTTTCCAAGATATCCCCGGAGACCAGATAATGCAGTTCTATCCGAAGGAACGTGTTGTGCGAGTATGGGGATGTCCGGACGCGGTCGAAAGCGATGTTTATAAAGCGCGGCATGCGTCACCCTTCCATGAGCGCAATCAGCATATGATGGGAACCGGGTACAATCATATAAACGGCGTGATAAGCTGCGCCATGTGATGCGGCGACAATAAACATTTCCGTTGAATGATTTCAAGATAATAGGAGTTTAGAATGAGAATATCACACACAATCATAATGCGCACCACAGCGGTGCTGATCGTGGTATTGTTATTACTCTCAGCGTGCGGTTCCGGCGGGGAGGACACACCAGTTACCGCTGAAACCTCAGCCGAAACCACATCGGCAGCCGAAGTGACTACCCAACAACTCGGTTATGAGTATAACATTGAGGATGAGGACTTCGGCGGCAGGGAATTCAGTATGCTGGTAGTAAAGCACGCCGATTACGAATATGTGGTGGTGGAGGAGTCAGGAGATGTGGTAGAAGACACTGTATTCGCCCGAAACCGTTATGTTGAGGAGCTTCTCAATATAACCTTCAATTTCAACTCGGTAGCCGGCTACAGCGGCGCCGACACCGCGAATTTTAACAATATCATCAAAAACAGCGTTCTCGCCGGCGACGAAGCTTACGACATGGTAAACGGTCTTAACGTTTTCGTCACATCGCTTATCATCGACGACTGCTTTCTAAACTGGAACAACATTGAAGGCTGCAATCTTGAAAATCCCTGGTGGACTCCCGGCACACCTCTCAACGGCTTTAACGGCTTTGCCTTTAATGAGTCCTCCTTCTCGATGTATAAGGACATATATGTCATGTTCTTTAACAAGTTCCTCACGGAGCAGTATAAGCTGGGCGACCCTTATTCGCTGGTCAAGGAGGGTGGCTGGTCTCTTGACGCCTTTTTAGGTATGGCGTCCGATGCCTCGGTTGATGTTGACGGAAACGGTACCATTGAGCTGAACAAGGACATCGTGTCCTATGTGGCAAAACATGCCGCCGGACGCGGATATCTGCGCTCCTGCGACTGTACCGTATTCACCTACCACGATGATGGCACTGTCGAAGCCGATGCACTCAGCGAGCGTCTTGTCACCGCCTATGACAAGCTCAAGCCCTATCTTTCGGATAAGAGTCAGGTCTTTGTTGACAGTCAGGACGACATTTTCCTGCTTTCCAAGCCGTTCACCAATCAGCAGGCTTTCTTTCTTGTAAACTGCATGGGTGCCATCGAGGGCATGCGCGACATGGAGAATGACTTCGGCATTGTTCCGCTGCCAAAGTATGATGAGGCGCAGGAGGAATACTACTCGCAGATAGCCACCTCGGCGTCGGCGCTCTACCTCCCCGCCACTGCATCCGACACAAGGCTTTGCGGTCTTGTGGGCGAATCGCTCGGATATTACAGCTATCTCAACGTAGTTCCCACCTATTTCGATGTGGCGCTGGGGGAGAAGTATTCCCGCGACAAGGATACTGTCGAGATGATAAACATCATACGCTCCTCCGCGTCTACCAATCTCGAATTTGAGTTTGCGTCAACTTTCGGCCATTCGGCAAACGACATATTCAACAAGGCATGGTCGGGAGAGGATATCGGCTCCTATTTCGCTTCTAAGCTTCCAACCTGGCAGGCAAAACTCGAAATTCTTATGGCATATAACAACAAATAACGCAGGAAGGTATTCGTTATGTCACACAAAGCAATAGCCGCAGCAGCGCTTCTGCTGTCGCTCACTCTCATGTTCGGTTTGTTCGCAACAGCCTGTTCCGACCAGTCGAACAATGCTGCCGCAGAAAACGGAAATACCGGTGATACCGCTACTGCGGCAGATACCGCCGAAACCGCGGCGGATGAGACAACAACCCTCTTTATGGAGGATTCCCTGCCCTCACTTGATCTCGGGGGCGAGAAGATAACCCACCTCTACCGCGAGGCGATGAAGGACGAGTTCACCGCCGACGAGATGAACGGCGAGGTGGTAAACGACGCTGTCTTCGCAAAGAACCTCGCCGTTGAAACACGGCTTAACATAACGATCGAATATATACCGAATCCCAGTATGAACTGGGACGGCGGCTATCAGTCAATGATTTCGAACAGCGTGCTGGCGGGCGACGAGGCATATGACATAATTTCCGGACCTTCGTTCCACATTCCCACGCTGATAATCGAAGGCTGTCTGTATAATCTCAACGAGATACCATATCTCGATTTTGACAAGCCCTGGTGGACGCAGAACCTCGCTGAAACCACTGCCTTCGGCGACAAGTTATTCTTGGTCAGCGGCGATATCTCCATGGGCATGATTCGCTACATCCACTGTCTCTACTTCAACCAGACGGTCACCGACAGCTACGGCATAGACGAGCTGTATGACGAAGTGTTTGACGGTTCATGGACAATCACCCGCATGAATGAACTGTGTACCGGCATGTATGACGACCTGAACGGAAACGACTCGGTTGATCTTAACAGCGACCGATTCGGCTACATCATAACAAACGAAAATCTCTGGCGCGCATATATCGATTCACTGGATGTGAATTATCTTTACATCAGCCCGAAGACCGGACTGCCTGAATTCAACTTTGCCGATCCGCGTTCTTTTGAGGTATGCGACTTTTTTGCCGAACTGCTCTCAGCCGGCAATCCAGACACCCGTATGGGCGAGGGCAACGAGAGCACTTATAAGATTTTCACCGAGAACCGCGCCGCCTTCGTGCTTGGCCGCTTCATCGACTGTGAGACGGCTTACCGCGAGATGGAAGACGACTTCGGCATACTGCCCATGCCCAAGTGGGAGGAATCCCAGGACGGCTACGAAGTCACCATATGCGGCAGCGAGTCGACCTTCGGTGTTCCGGTGAACAGCAGCAAGATCGACCGTATCGGCGCCGTAATGGAGGCGCTGGCGTCCGAGAGCTACCGCACCGTCACACCGGCTTATTATGAGAGCGCATTGAAGGTCAAGTATACCCGCGACAACACTGTATCGCAGATTATTGACCTCATCCACAGCGGCGCGGTGTTCAATCCTACCGTTCAAATGAGCAAACTGCTTGGATCGATTGATTACTATATCATTCGAACCGCACGCAGCGGCGGCTCGCTTGCCTCAACCTTCGCGTCTGTCGAGAGTCAGAAAATCGCCAAGCTGGAAGAAGTGCTTGAAAATATAAGCTGACGCCGGTTGGCAGAGATATTTCAATTAACAGTCGCCGGCATCATGCAAAAAAGCATACAGAAACGACCGGACTTCCTTTTTCGGAAAACCCGGTCGTCTTTATTATTGCGATTGTGTCAGTTCGACAATCCCGTATACAAGCTATATTTGAATTGATATCGGCGTTAATCGGATTTTATGCACCGCCTGCGGAACAGCCTGCCGCGGGTCAATCAATGGTCACGTGTCTGTCTTCAATGGGCAGTTTAACGGTGAAGAGATATCCGTCGGATGAGGCGCGTTGAGTTCCCGACTCGGAGGTGACCTTGTGCTTCCTGCCCACGTCGGTGACAAAAGCGAAGGTACCGCCCTCGTAGAGAGTCGCTGAACGTTCGTGAGAGTCGACAACGGCTATGGGCGCAATGAATTTATCGATGTTGCCGAGGATGGCGATATCGCCGTCGAAGGGCACAATGAGGAAGAGGCGGAAGTCGTCGTGATCCTTTAGTGTAAAGTCGATGCTCTCGTTGCCGTCGATGATCCAGACCTGTTCCGTGAAGCGCTCGTAAACCGCGAAACGGTCGCCCGACAGCTCGCAGTCATCGGCTGATACGCTGCCGGTGACCGGTTTTTCTTCGCCGTGGATGTTGAATGCCGCGACCACGCCGCTGTCGCCGCAGGTGTTCCATATTTTGAATGCGGTCTCATCGGTCTCCGCATTGCGTATGATGCAGTCGGTGGTGGGGATTGCCGGTTTGTCGCAGCGGAGGATGCGTCCGTCCGAGAAACAGAGAGGTTTAAAAATCTTGGCATCGGAGCGATCCAGCTTGTCCGATACATAAATCGGGCCGCCGGAAATTGCGCGGAGTACCGAGTTTTTCACAGCCTGCTCGTCGTCGGTCCACCACATATCCCAATCGCACCAGAGGAAGGTGCCCTGAATCAGCGAGTTGTAGCTGCACTGAAGCAGATGCTTGATGAACCAGGCGCGGTTCTCGGGCTGGAAGTCATCGGAGCAGCGGGACACCGCCGAGTTGGGGCGGTTCCAGAGATTCTCGTTAGCCATACCCATGCAGTTGATGATAGTGCCGTCAAAGTTGACGCCAACCGAGCTCTCAACCGCCCGATGCAGGGTACGGGCGGCTTCGCCCACCGGCAGGATGTTTTTGTAGTAATTGCGTATGAAGCTCTGATTATCGACCTTGACAAAATCGGCGCCGCAGCTGCGCAGGAAGGAATGGAAGGCGTTGTAGAAGAGATAGGATTTCTCAAGACTCCCGAGATCGGGCAGCAGCCAGCCGTCGGGATGCTTGAACAGAAGATCGCCGTATTCCTTCGCAATCTTGCCTTCGGGATCTATGCCTCGCCAGTAGCCGGTGGTGGGGTGCCACATACCCACCATTATGTCGAAGTCTTCCTTCATGCGGGTTATGCAGTCGCGAAGCCCGTCCGGGAAGCGGACGTGATCCGCCTCGAAGTCGTAGAGCTTGCTTGAATGCATGACCTTGAACATCTCGGAGCGGGGAGCGTCCTTCGGGCAGTCGTTGAGACCCTTGACCTCAGCCCACATGTCATCGATGATAGCCCATCTGACAGGTATATCCTTGACCTTGAATTCGGCGCACTTCTTTATCAGATCATTTGTATTGACACGGATTTCCAGCGCATCCCAGGAGCACCAGCCCAGATACTCGAACAGCTCGGGGTAACGGCGATCCTCCCGCAGTTTTCCGTTTGTACCCAACAGCTCAAAACCCCTGGTGACGCAGCGCTCGCAGAGCTCGGTCGGATCGCTGCCCTCGGCATAGATAAAGGCGAGGGTATCGCACTCGGAGAGCTTGTCATAGTATGCGGTGACACCGATGTTCAGTCCGTCATCGCTGCCGAACATATTGCACTTGAAAACCTTATCGCACACAGGAAGTATCAGGCCGAAGCGATCCTCCTCGGTCTCCCAGAGCAGCGCCTGCGTGTCCGCCGGAACCGTCTTAAGGTCGCTGCCGAAAGCCGGCTGCATCCAGAAGGATCCGCGCATCGCGTCAGCCATCCAGCCGCGCAGACCCTCAATAGCCTCGCAGCTGACGCCGGCTGCATAATCGGCGGCAAAACACTTGCCGTCCAGCTGAGCTTTTACATACAGCGCGGAGGTTTCGCCGTTGCTCTCAACCCTCAGGATGAGCTTTGCCTTGCCGTCATCCGACGCGAAACTGCGGATTCCGATGTCCTCGCTTTCGGTTCTGTTCAGTTTTATGATATCGCCATCTGCCGTTCTCATCCACGGCTTGAAATTGTCAAAAAACATATATTCCTCCGATATGAATACTATTATCTATTTAATATAAACTCGCTCCGAACGTCCGCCGATTATGCATACGCTCTCATATGGGATGGTTGAAGCAGCCCGGGCGAAAAGGTCAACAGGATTCTCGTCGGTCCAAACGCCCACTTCATCAAAGAGCTTAACACCCTCGACGCCGCTGACATCCGCAATGCACTGATCCATACAGATGCGCCCGATTATCGGGCAGCGCACGCCGCGGATCATTACGCCGCAGCCGCGGTATGCGCGGATAAAGCCGTCACCGTAGCCAATCGGCATTGTGGCGACAAGCGTATCCCTCTCCGCCGTCCAGGTGCCGCCGTAGCTGACACGCTCCCCTGCTCTGACCGTGTGCAGGTGTGAGATACGGGTCGAAAGACTCATAACATGCCTGAAACCGTGAACTCTCATGTCCGGCATACTGTCAGAAGGTTTAATGCCATAGAGTATTATTCCCGGACGCACGCCGTCAAGGGCGAACTTCGGATAGTTTATAATGCCCGAGCTTGCGCAGATATGACGGAAAGGAATTTCATATCCGCAGCTTCCAAGCTCATCGGTAAAGGAGATAAACCGTCTCGCCTGCCCTTCGGTGGCAGAGACCGCCGATTCATCCTCCGGTTCGTCCGCACGGGCAAAGTGAGAAAAAGCTCCCAGGATGTCGAAGGCTGTGTTCGAGCAGACACCCAGCGCATCGGCAACACCCTTCTCGGAGGCTTCGAAGCCGAGCCGGTTCATTCCGCTGTCTATTTTGAGATGCGCTCTTATGCGTCCGGAAACTCCGGAGACAGCCAGCGAATCGGCGAGAGCGTTTGCGTATTCCGCCGAATATACCGTCTGGGTTATGTTCAGCTTAACCAACTTTTCGGCACACTCGGCAGGGGTATGTCCGAGAATCATCAGTTCGAAGCCAAAGCCCAGCGCCTCGCGCAGCTGCTCCGCCTCCTTGATATTTGCGACTGCAAACCATTCCGCGCCGGCATTCAGAAGTGCTTCGGTACATTCAACCGCGCCGTGACCGTATGCGTTTGCCTTCACAACGCATATCGGCTCCGCATCGGGAACCATTGCCGCGGCAAGCCTGTAGTTTTCGCAGAGCCGCGGCAGGGAAATTATAAGTCTTGATGTATACAATTCTTCAGTCGCTAAAATGTGACTTCGGTAACCACGGTTGAGGGATTAAACAGCTTGGCGAGCTTAAGAATCTTGGCGGTCGCTTCGAAGAATACAACGGTACTCAAGCCGTCTTCATTGGTGTAAAGTCCGTAATAAATATCTGGACTTGACATGGTAGAAACCGCTTCTATGCGCTTCTGTATTGCGGGGTCATCGGCGGCAGCCTTGTACTCGTCGCGGTAGGGAGCTATGGCGTTCATGTCGCTGAGCCGTACCGCCGCCAGTGATTTGCGGATGGCGTTTCCGTGAATCGCGTCGACACGAAACTCACCGCTCACCACACAGTACTCGTAGTCGATGTTCATGAGATTCAGTGTATAGCGTCCGGTATATAACACCATCATAACCACAACGGGAGTAAGCCAGAGCAGCGGCTTGAAAAACGCAAGTCCGATAACCATGGTGATGAGCGGGACAAGGCTCCAGCCCAGGAATATACCTATGCGTTTTAGTTGATGAGTACCCTCTCTCTTCTTTTCAACGCGGTATTCCGCGAAATTCACTGTTGCATTGCTATCCATTATTACAGCCTCCGTAACATTTTTTGTATTATATCACGGATTATAATACCTGTCAAGAAAGGTGAATGGCAATATGTCGGGGATTTTCTTGCCTGTAAGTAATGTGACCGGCAAGGGTGAAGATACCCGCAGTAAAAAACAAAATTCACGTTGACACTCCACGCCGCCGAGTGTATAATAATGATATATTAGGTAGAATTTGATTGTCGATGTATAGAATGATGCAGGAGTTATGAAATTTTCGATAGGCTATCCACTGAATCCCGTCAGCGGCTCGTCGTTTTTTGAGCGAATGTCACCTCTGCTCGGGCATATCGCGGAATTGTATTTCGCCTGGCCCGGCGCACCGTCGGCACGTTCGGCTGCGGGAAGTGATTTCGGCATAATTGATTACGGAGCACCTGATGAACTGCTTGACGAACTGGCTGCCTTCCGCTCAGCCGGTGTGAAGCTGGCGCTGCTCTTCAACGGAAACTGCTACGGCGAGGACTCAATGTCCTATGCACTCGAATGCCGGGTCTGCTCTGTGCTGGCGTATATGGCGCGGACAGTGGGACTGCCCGAGACGGTAACCGCGGCGTCTCCCGCGATTGCCTTTGTTGTTAAAAAACACTTCCCGTCGATCAAAACCCGCGCCTCGGTAAATATGCGCATCGGAACGGTCGAAGGACTCGACTACATGAGCGATCGCTTCGACGAGTTTATACTGCAGCGCGACTATAACCGCGACATTGAACGTATCAGGGAGCTGACCGATTGGTGCTCCGCCAACGGCAAAGCCGCATCAATACTGGTGAACAGCGGCTGTCTCCGCTTCTGCTCGGGTCAGACCTTCCACGATAATCTCGTCGCCCACGGCGAGGGCGCCGATATGCGCTACCCCATAGAGGATTTCTCACTATATACCTGCTGGAACTATCTGGCGCGTTCTACCGAAAATCTTCTTTCATTGCTGCGCGCCACCTGGATACGGCCCGAGGATCTGCATCACTACGACCCGTATTTCGATACTGTCAAGCTGGCGACCCGAATGCATCCCTCGCCCTATATGGTGCTGGAAGCTTACGTTTCCCGGCGCTTCACCGGCAATCTGCTCGATCTTTTTGAGCCGGGCTTCGGCTCGCTTCTTGAGCCCCGCATAGTCGACAACAACAAATTCTCGCCCGACTGGTTCGAAAAGGCCCTCGCCTGCGACAAGAAATGCACCCGATGCGGTGTCTGCCGCGCCGAGTGGGAACGAATCTTCACCTGACAGCCAAACTAAAAAAGGAGTGAACGCTATGGAACTGTTTGAACAGTTAAAGGAGCTTGCACTGTCCACCGGAGCCGACGTAATCGGAGTGGCGCCCATTGAGCGCTTTAAAGACTTTCCGGCTCAGGAGAACCCGATCTGGATCATGCCTGAAGCCAAGTCGATGATCGTTCTTGGCCACCGTACCATGCGGGGTTCCCTGCGCGGCACCGAGGAAGGCACATTCTTCAGCCACTACCCCGCTTTGGGACTGGGCTATGTCAATATTGACATTGTTCCTCTGACTGCCCGGGCGGTCTGCCGCTTCATCGAGGATCTCGGCAAGGAAGCTATGCCCATCGGCGATCACTTTGCCTGGGCAGCAACCGATGAATACGGTCAGCTTCGCCAGCGTTACTCGGTACCTGCGCGCCCTGGACAGCCGGCGCCCGACGTGCGTCTTAACCTCACGAAACTTGCTTATCTCGCCGGTCTGGGTGAGATAGGCTGGAGCGGCAAACTGCTCAATCCGAAGTACGGCCCTCGCCTGATATTCGGCTGTGTGCTCACCGAGCTTGAACTGCCCGCCAGCGAGATTGTTGCCCCCGGCACGGTCTGTACCCGCTGTAAATCCTGCGCTTCAGCCTGTACCGGCGGCGCCATCTCGGCGGACGAAAGCGAGACTGTCAGCCTCGGCGGCTACACCTTTGAAATCGGCAAATTCGACCGCAAACGCTGTGAGCTTGGCAAAATCGGCGCGGAGGAGACCGAGGACGGCAGCTACAAGCCCTCCAAATATTCACCCTTCCGCAAAAAGCCCGCGATGCTGCCCTTCGAGAGCAACGACATCTGCGCCGGCCGCGGCTGTATGCGCGAGTGCATGATTCAGTTAGAGGAAGGCAAACGCATTACCAATCTGTTCGACGTTCCTTTCCGACGTCATCCCGCATGGGAGGTTGACTGGGAGGGATACAACAGCGGCCGAATTGTCAACAAAACCCTGCCGCCCAACGCACCCAAACCAATCGCCGAAGCAAACGCCAACGATATCAACGAATAACCGCCCGGAGGTGAAGTGACCCATGCTTAATTCCGAAAAAATAAAGGAGCTGGCGCTCGCCTACGGTGCGGATGTGGTAGGTATTACCTCTATGGATCGCTTCGAGGGTGCGCCGCAGCAGATGGACCCTCGGTATGCCATGCCGCGGGCAAAATCAATGGTGGTGTTCGGATACCGTATTTTCCGCGGCGCGCTTCGCGGAGTCGAGGAGGGTACTTTCTTCGGCAGCTACTCCACCATGTGTTACGGCTACATAAATCAGAAGCTCATCCCCTGGACGGCGCGGCAGCTTGCCCGTATTATTGAGGATGAGGGCTACGAGACCATGCCGTTGGGCTACCACTTCTATTACGGGGCTCTCAACACGACAACCGGCAAAGGCTGGAAGGACGACGCCACCGGTTATTCGGTGCCTGTTGCCGAAGGTCTTCCCCGCCCGGATACCTACATGAGCATGCGCATAGCCGCCTTTTTAGCCGGCCTCGGCGAGATAGGTTACAGCAAAGTATTTCTCAATCCCATATATGGACCGCGTCTGCGCTTTGCATGTATGATGACCGATCTTGAGCTTGAGCCCGACCCGATTATGCAGCCGGGCACCCTATGCAACCGCTGCATGGCATGCGCGAACCAGTGCCCCGGACATTCGATTTCAAAGACCGAGACCGTCAAGGTCAACATCGCCGGCTATGACTTAGAGTGGGCAAAGATTGACGAATCGGGCTGCAACACTGCCTTTGTGGGCGCCGAAGTTTGCGAAGAGGGCGAGGAGGGCAATTACCTCAATCCCCGCGCCGGCAAGCAGTTCAAGCCCTCCTTCATTTCACCCTACTACCGGAAACCGGCTAATCAGTATTCCACCGGTCAGGCAATCTGCGGCGGCCGCGGATGCATGCGCGCCTGTATGATCTCTCTGGAAGCCCGGGGAGTGATTTCGAACAAATTCGATAAACCCTTCCGCCGCAGACCTCAGTGGAGCGTGGACTGGGACGCGATCAGGGCTCAGGACGCTGCCGAGGACACGGAGAAGGAAAACGAAGTGACTTAAAACTGAATAGTTGTGCATCGAACGGGGATTGCGACATGTACAAACTTCGCATTGCAGCATTGATATTGTTGGCAGTACTCTGTCTGTCGACGGTCACGAGCTGCGGGAGCGGCGGTGACAAGACACCGATAAAGGATGCCTATACATCGGCACAGCCTGATTATACCGTCGCCAAAACCGAGGCTCCCGACCCGTGGGGCGACGGACTGCCGGACAGCGACTTCGGCGGCACCGATTTCACGGTTCTCATACGCACTGAATACAACTACGAATTCGTGGCGGAGCAGAGCGGCGACATCCTGGAGGATGAAATATTCGCACGCAACCGCACAGCCGAGGAACGATTTAACATAAAGCTCGGTTTCATCGAGAAGGTCGGCAACACCGGGGCGTCCAACAGTGAATTCAACACCGCCTACATGAATGCTTATCAGGCCGGAGATGCAGCCTATGACCTGGTTATGGGATATCAGGCATATTCCTGTCCTCTCTCCATGGCAGGCATGGTTCGCAACTCGCTTGAGATGCCCTATATCGACACTACCCGCGAGTGGTGGTATCAGATAGCGAAGAAGGATTTGACCATAAACGGTAAGTACTATTTTCTGATGGGGAACATAGGCACATCGATGTGGAATTCGGTCTATGTGCTGTACTTCAATAAAACCGTCAAAGAGAATCACGGAATCGACGACAATCTTTATAAAATCGTCAGTGACGGTGACTGGACATTCGACCGATTCACCTCGCTGGTGCGCGGTGTATCGGCTGATCTTGACGGCGACAACAGCTATACCGAAGCCGACCTCTACGGCTATATGTCGGACAGCAGCAATCATCTCAGACAGTACTGTATATCGGCGGACGCACATATTGCAGCTCAGGGCAGCGACAGCTATCCCGTTCTGGATTTCTACAATGAGCATAATGTCAATGTTATCAACACCGTCTGCTCCTTTTTCTGGGAGGACTGTGTCTTCCGCACCGCAAAGGATACATCGTCTCCGGTAAACTTCAACATGCCCGAGATGTTCGCCTCGGATCGGGCGCTTTTCATGGCGGGCTTCCTGAGCAAAGCGCAGATTCTGCGCAGCATGGAAAGCGACTACGGCATCATTCTGCAGCCTAAGTTCGACGAGAAGCAGAAGGATTACCGTGTTGCCGTGGCAAACGGCTGTTCGGTGGTGCTCTTCCCCATATACCTGAAAAACGAGGATATGAGCGGTATTGTCACCGAGGCTCTCTGCGCCGCCGGAAACAACAGTATTCTGCCTGTATACTATGAATACTCGCTGAAGTCCAAGGGTACCCGCGACGCCGAATCGGAGGCGATGCTCGACTTTATTATAAGTCGCATCTCCTTCGACTTCGGGTGGGTGCACAGCATCTCAATCGCCACAATCGGCGCAGCACTTTCAACAATGATAGGAAGCGGCAACAGCGATTTCGCCTCCTTTTACGCCGCAAACGCTCAGGCATACGAAGCCGGCTTTCAAACGGTTTTAGATACCTACAAGGAAATTGGGTAAATTAATGCTAAGAAAAAACGCCGCCTGGTGCGAACCGGCGGCAAGTTGTAAAATGAATTGCCCAAGAGAATAAAAAAGGGGTTCCATTGAGGAATGAAACCAGTTATACTTAGGCTGCGAACAAAAGCAACTGGAGGTAACTCAATGGAA